>JAPSLM010000024.1 GCA_031180825.1 Paenibacillus sp.
ATGCAATATGCCCAGCGGTTAGCTACTTACTGATTCATTTCGAAACACGTTGGTGAGCCGTATGCCTTAATAGGGCACGTACGGTTCGATGAGGGGGGCGCCACGCAAGTGGGGTCCCTACTCTATTGTCGAAAAAGCTTTGAAAGCATGACCCCAACATGGTAAGATACTAGGATAGAGAGCCGCGGAGACTGAATCCGGCGGCACGGTTAGAGGGGGAGACAAAGGGACGATGAGAAGGAGATGGCTTCTCGGTTTGCTGCTGATCTTCGTGCTCGCGGGCTGCGGAGGACCGAAGGCGGACGTGACGGTGTTTTTGATGGGGAAGAGCGGCGTTCCGACGGAAATCGGGGAAAAGCTCCAAGCGTCGCTGCAGAGCAAAATCGGACAGACGCCCACCGTTCAAGTCTTGACGTCGCCGTTGTTTTCGCTTGAGAAAATGATGGTCGAGATTGCCGCCGGAGGGCACGGGGTATTGATAGTACCGGCGGAGCAGTTCATGGGCATGGCCCGGCAGGGCGGTTACGTGTCGCTTGACGATGTGGCGAAGCCGGAGGATTTTCCCGAGGGCGTCATAGAAATTCCCGTGGGCGATAAGAAGGAGAAGCATCTGTACGGCATCCCGATGGAGAAGTCCCTTTGGTTCACGGAGCTTCAATTGAACGGCAAGGATTTGTTCGCGTTCATCCCGCAGAATGCTCCGGACCCGGAAAAAGCAAAGCAAATTTTAAAAATCATTGCGCAGAAGTAACCGTTCGTAAGGCCGCTGCGGGATAAAGCCCATGGAAGGCCGGCTGCGGACGGATAATCGAATAGCGGTTCGGGTGCTTGCGGAAGGAAGGAAGCCGCAAGTTAAAAGGGAAGCCGGTGCGAATCCGGCGCGGTCCCGCCACTGTGAACGGGCGAATGCTCCCCGGGAAGCCACTGCTTTATGCGAAGCGGGAAGGCGGGGAGCTCCGGAAGGAAGCCCGCAAGCCAGGAAACCTGCCCGAACGGCAAGCGAAGCGTCCTTCGAGGAAAAGGAGCGGAATCGGCAGCCGGCCGGCGGTGGGCCGTCTTGAACAGGCGGATCGCGGGCGGCGTCCGTCTGTGCTCTTCGCCCCGGGATGCTTCTCGGGGGAAGGGCTTTTTTCGTTTGGCATAGCAAAACTATACCATGTATTCAGAGGAGATTTGTGAAGATGAAAGCTAAATTTACAACGAAGGCACTGCGTAAACCATGGTTAGCTGTGATTTTAAGCTTGGCGTTGGCCGCGTCGATGACCGGCTGCGGAAGCGCGTCGAAAACGCCGGGGCAGGGAGAGGCTGCCAATCCGCCGAAGGCCGGCGGCACGAAGCAGGAAGAAGCGGCTTCGTCGGCCAAGCGAACGTCGTATCCTTTGAAGGTGAAAGATGCTACCGGCAAGGAGTTCGTGTTCGAGAAGGCGCCGGAGCGAATCGTATCCACCTCGCCGAGCGAGACGGAAGCGCTCTTTGCGCTGGGCCTGGGAGACAAAGTGGTCGGCGTATCGGACTTCTGCGATTACCCTGCGGAGGCGAAGTCGAAGCCGAAGATGGGCAGCATCATCAAGCCGAATGAAGAAGCGCTGATCGGCGCCAGTGCGGATCTGGTCATGACCGGGGTATCGATGAAGCCGCAGGTTGTCGAGAAGCTGCGCGAGCTGAACATCAACATGTTCAAGGTCGAACCGAAAACGCTGGACGATGTGATGAACAATCTGCTGATGATGGGACAAATTTTCGACCGTCAGGAGCAGGCGCAAAAGCTCGTCGATTCGATGAAAGCCGATCGTCAGAAGGTTGTGGATGCCGTGAAGGATCTGAAGCCGGAGCAGAAGAAAAAGGTGTTTATCGAGTTTTCCCCGGGCTGGACGGTCGGAAAAGGCGAATTTATCGACGAATTGATCACGCTGTCCGGTGGGATCAACGTAGCGGGAAGCGAGAAGGGTTACGTTCAAATCAGCGAAGAGAAGGTCATCGCCGATGATCCGCAAGTGATTATCTACCCCAACGGGATTATTGACGACAAGTCGAAAAAGCCGATGGACCAGCTGATCCGCGAGCGCAGCGGCTGGGATAAAATCGAAGCGGTCCGGTCCGGCAAGCTGGCCGGCGTGGATAAAGATTTGATCAGCCGTCCGGGGCCGCGCATTACGGCCGGACTCGTCGAAATCGCCAAAGGGATTTATCCCGATCTGGTGAAATAATGAAGCGCAAGCTGTGGATATGGGGCGGAGGCGCTATCGTCCTGCTTTTGCTGTCCGCGACGGTCGCTTTGTCCGTCGGTTCGGTTCGCGTGCCGATCGGGCACGTATGGGGGATCCTCCTGCATCAGCTTCCATGGCCCGGCGAGCGCATCCCCGAGACCTGGAGCGTTGCGTCGGAGCAAATTATATGGAAAGTGCGGCTGCCCAGAGTGGCGCTCGGCCTGCTGGTTGGCGCAGCGCTCGGGCTGGCGGGCGCGGCATTTCAGGGCGTGCTGCGCAATCCGCTCGCCGATCCGTACACGCTCGGCGTCTCGTCGGGCGCATCCGTAGGAGCTTCCTTCCTGATTTTGTTCGGGCTGCAGTTTTCGCTGCTCGGGGAATGGAGCGTGCCGGTCGTCGCGTTTGGGACGGGAACGCTTACGTTGAGCGCAGTGCTGCTGATGGCCCGGACGGAAGGCAAGCTGCGGATCGAAACCGTCATTTTGTCCGGCGTCGTGATGCAGGCGTTTCTTGGTTCGTTCGTTTCGCTGATGGTCTCGATGTCCAAGCAGGTCATTAATGAAATCGTATTTTGGATGATGGGCAGCCTGGCGCTGCGCGGATGGTCTTATTCGCTTATACTGCTTCCCTATTTCGCCGTCGGAGCGGCGATATTGCTCGGCTACGGGCGGGCCATGAATCTGTTTGCTCTCGGCGAGCGGCAGGCGGCCCATCTGGGCGTGCATGTAGAACGGACGAAGCTTGTCGTATTGATCGCTTCTACTTTAATTACGGCCGCTGCGGTATCCGTTTCCGGCGTGATCGCTTTTGTCGGCTTGCTTGTGCCGCATCTGCTGCGTTTGCTGGTCGGCCCGGACTACCGTCTGCTGCTGCCGCTATCGCTCCTCGGAGGCGCCATCTACGTCGTGTTGGCGGATACGCTGGCGCGGTCGTTGCTTAGCCCGACGGAAATTCCGCTCGGCGTCGTCACGGCTTTTATGGGAGCGCCTTTCTTCGCATATTTGCTGCGGAGGCGGAAACGGGCGATTCGGGAAGGATGAGGTTAAGGCCGCGGGATGAAGCGAAGGGAACGGTCGTTTCGAAGAAGCGCGGCATGGTGAAAATGCGGAGGATAACGGCGGCCGGAGGAAGATCCGTTCACATGGTTCTCCTTATGCATCGGACTTCTGGAAGAGGGAGCGAATCGGATGATACGGGTGGAAGTGGAACAGGCGGCAAAGGCGTTCGGCGGCCGTCCGGTGCTTCGACAAATCGGCTTCTCGGTAGAGCCGGGCGAATGGTTCGGCATTCTCGGACCGAACGGCAGCGGGAAGTCGACGCTGCTGCATATGATAACCGGCGCCGAGCGCCCGGATGCCGGAGCGGTGAAGTTGGACGGCCGTCCGGTGGAAACCGTCCCGCGCAAAGAGCTGGCACGGCAGCTTGCCGTGCTGCATCAGGACGCGCTGCCGCCGCTCGGGTTCACGGTGCGCGAAATCGTCGAGATGGGACGTTACCCGTATCAAAACTGGTTGGGGGACGAGCCCGGGGATTCCGAAGCTTTAATCGAACGAATTCTCGATTGGCTGAAGCTCAGGCCTTTGGAGGAGCGAACGGTCGACGGGCTGAGCGGCGGCGAGCGGCAGCGGGTGGCGCTGGGCAAAGCGATGGCGCAGGAGCCGAAGCTGCTGCTGCTGGACGAACCGACGACCTTCCTCGATATCGGGTACCAGGTGGAGATGATGGACAAGGTCCGTCAATGGCAGCGGGAATGCGGGATGACCGTCATTTCGGTGCTGCACGATTTGAACTTGGCCGCGCAGTATTGCGATCGGCTTATGCTGCTTTATAACGGCGACGCAGCCGGCATCGGTACGCCGGAGGACGTGCTGCGCGCCGATCTTTTGGAGAACGTGTACGGCACGCGTCCGTATGTGCTTCCGCACCCGGACAGCGGAGTGCCGCAAATTTTGCTCGGAAAAGGGGAATGACCGTGTCGGATCAAAGCCGGTTACAACAAGTGCTATCGGACATTCGGCCGCTTGATGCGGGGATCATGGAAGAGGCGGCCCGTAGACTGGACCAACTGACCAAGCCGCCGGGCAGCCTCGGCCGGCTGGAGGAGATTGCGAAGCAGCTCGCAGGCGTTCGAGGCGAGGTCATGCCGGAGCTGACGCGAAAAGCGGTCGTCGTTATGGCCGGAGATCATGGGGTATGCGAGGAAGGGGTCAGCGCCTTTCCGGCGGAAGTGACCCCGCAGATGGTGCTCAACTTCCTGAACGGCGGGGCGGCTGTCAATGTGCTGGCCAGGCAGGCCGGGGCCGATGTCGTCTGTGTGGACATCGGCGTCAACGCCGAGCTGTCGCATCCGCTGCTGCGTTCGCGCAAGATTCGCATGGGCACGGCCAACATGGCGAAGGGCCCGGCGATGACCCGGGCGGAGGCGGAAGCTGCGGTCATGGTCGGCGTGGAGCTGGCCCGGGAGCTGGCGGAGGAAGGCTATCGCTTGCTCGCAACCGGCGAGATGGGGATCGGGAATACGACGGCAAGCTCGGCACTCTTGGCCGTGCTCGGAGCGACCGATGCCGCCGCCGCCGCAGGACGCGGCACGGGCATCGACGACGAGCGGCTGCGGCACAAGCAGGCGGTGATTCGCCGGGCGATTGAAGTGAACCGGCCGGAAGCTTCCGACCCGCTCGATGCGCTCGCCAAGGTCGGCGGTCTCGAGATCGCCGGATTGGCCGGCCTGATTCTCGGCGCGGCGCAGAGCCGCATCCCCGTCGTTATCGACGGCTTCATCTCGTCGGCCGCGGCTTTGGTCGCGGCAAGGCTGGCGCCGCTCAGCGTGTCGTATATGATCGCGTCGCATCTCTCGCAGGAGCAGGGCCATGAACGCTTGCTCGCGGAGATCGGCTTGACGCCGATGCTTCGGATGGATATGCGGTTGGGCGAAGGCACCGGCGCGGTGCTGGCTTTCCCGATGATCGAAGCGGCGGTTCGCATTATGAAGGAAATGGCGACCTTCGCGGATGCCGGAGTTTCGGGCGTACCGGAACGATCAAGCGTATGAACGCCGGTCAACGGGAAGGAAACGCGCCGATGAAAGTGCTTGTCACCGGAGGAGCGCGCAGCGGTAAAAGCGCGTTCGCCGAAAGGTACGCGGCGGTGCTGGGCGACGAGGGCTTATACGTTGCGACCGCGCAAGCGTATGACGACGAAATGCGGCGGCGCATCGATTTGCACCGCCAATCGCGCAGCGAGCGCGGCTTCCGCTGGACGACGGCCGAGGAGCCCTTCGCTTTGGCGGAGCTGCTCGAACGCTCGGCGGCGCCGGTCGTGCTGGTCGATTGCCTGACGCTCTGGCTGTCGAACTGGCTGCTGCGGCTGGAGCAGGAGCCGGATGCGGAAGCGCAGCTCGAAGCGAAAATCGACAGCCTCGCTGCCGCCTTCGCGGCGGTGAAGCAGCCGACCGTTCTCGTGACGAACGAAGTCGGAGCGGGGCTTGTGCCGGAATATAAGCTGGGGCGCATGTTCCGCGACTTGTCCGGCCGGATGAACCAGCGTCTTGCCTGCGAGGCCGATCAGGTATTTCTTGTCGCCTCCGGCATTCCTCTTGAGCTCAAGAGCATGGCTTTTAAGCTTTAGGGGTTTTGGTTTTAGATTTTGGTTTTGGGTTTGGTTTTTGTTTTTATGGTTTTGGTTTTAGGGCGAGCGGGTGTGCTTTCTTGGGAGCGACTTTTGACGAAGTCAACGGAGCGAACCAAGAATCATGCCCGGCTCCATGCCCGCCGCTGGCAGCGCATGAAAAAATAAGCGCCCTACCGGGCGGCGCGTCAAGCTTTTAGTCTTTTTACAGGGAGGAGGTGTATCTCTTTGAGAGCGACTTTTGACGAAGTCAAACGGAGCGAACAAAGAGATACACCCACCAAATTATGAGTGAAACGCTAACAATGGTGCTGACCGCCATCGTCATCGATTGGGCGCTCGGCGATCCGTCATGGCGCTGGCTGACGCATCCCGTGATCTGGATCGGGCGGTGGATTTCTGCCGTGGAAAAGCGGCTGTGGCCGGCCGGAGCACAATCGGCGGACGCTTACGGCAAGTGGGCCGTGCGCTGGCGCGGCATTGTGCTTACCGCATCGACGGTAGGCCTGGCGTTCGGCGCGATGTATTTCATCGTCTGGGCTGCGTCGCAGGTGCATCCGTGGCTCGGCTACGCGGTGAATACGTGGTTCATTTCGACCACGATCGCCATCAAAGGGCTGAAGGATGCGGCTATGGCGGTCTACCGTCCGCTGGCCGAAGGGCGTCTGGACGAAGCGCGAAAATATGTCGGCTACATCGTCGGACGGGATACGACGCGTCTGGATGAACCGGAGATTACGCGGGCGGCGGTAGAGACGGTGGCTGAAAATATCGTGGACGGCGTCGTATCGCCGATTCTCTTTGCCTTGCTCGGCGGAGCTCCGCTGGCGATGCTGTACCGCGCGGCGAATACGCTGGACTCGATGGTCGGCTACAAAAATGACAGGTACCTGCACTTCGGCTGGGCCTCGGCCCGGTTCGACGACGTGCTGAATTGGATTCCGGCGCGGCTGACCGGAGGACTGCTCGTCTTGGTTGCGCTTGCAACTCCCGGACGGGATGCCGTGCGCTCGGCAAAAGCCGTCCTGAAGTTTGCCCGGCTGCATCCGAGTCCGAACAGCGGCATCCCGGAATCAGCCGTGGCCGGCGCGCTCGGCATCGAGCTTGGGGGCGTAAACGCGTATCACGGCCGGACAAGCGAGCGGGCCCGGATGGGCTGGCCGCTGCGGGAGCGCACCCGGGAAGATATAAAGCGGACCGTGCGCATGCTGTACGGCGTAAGTTATGTCATTGCGGGGGGATTGCTGTGCGCGCTTTTATTCGTTTGATGTGGCTTTGGAGCGAAGCCTGCGCGGCTGCGTTTCAATTTTTGACCCGTCTGCCCGTACCGGTGAAGCTGGATTATAACGACGCTTTGTTTCGGCGGAGCGTCGTTTTTTATCCGCTTGTCGGGCTGGTGCTGGGGCTGATCGCAGCGGCAGCGGGCCTGCTGATGGCCAGCGTGCTGCCCCCCCTTCCGGCAGCCGCTCTGCTGCTCGGAATCTGGGTGCTGCTCACCGGGGCGCTGCATCTCGACGGGCTGATGGATACGGCCGACGGCATCTTGAGCCACCGCTCGCGGGAAAAAATGCTGGAAATCATGAAGGACAGCCGGGTTGGCGCGATGGGCGTCATCGCCGGCGTGCTGGTGCTGCTGCTGAAATGGTCGCTGCTGACGGAGCTGCTGTCCGCTGCGGCAACCGGCGGCCAGGGGAAGCAGTGGCTTCTCTTGGCTCTTGTCCCGCTCTGGAGCCGCTGGTACATGGTCGCAGCGATAGCCTGCTGGCCGTATGCGCGGCAGACGGGAAGCGGCATGGGCGGCTTTTTTCGCGGTGTCGGAGCCGGGCATGCCGCGGCTTCGGGGCTGGTGGCGCTGCTGCTGTCGTTAGGCGTTGCCGCGGCGGGTGAAGCGTTCGGATGGCTCCCGCTGCCGTTTTGGCATATGGTAGGAATAGTCGTCATGCTGCTCGCCGTGACGATGACGGCCGGTGTTGTGATGAGCGTTTCGATCCACCGGAAATTAGGCGGGCTGACGGGCGATACGTACGGGGCGATGAACGAGCTGCTGGAAGCGGCGCTGCTGCTCGCGCTTGTGTTGATTAAGGGATAGGAGAGGTTGCGATGCTGGAACGATACGGACACGGCGGCGATTTGTGGACGGCCGCGGAAGCTTTCGGCAAGCCGCGGGAGCGGTTTGTCGATTATAGCTCGAACATGAATCCGCTCGGGCCGCCCGAGGCGGTGGGACGCATTTTGGCCGAACAATGGCAGGAGGTCGTCCATTACCCGGACCCGGCGGTGCGGGAGCTGACCGGCAAGCTGGCGGCCAAGCACGGCGTTCCGGCCGAATGCGTGCTCGTCGGCAACGGGGCGGCCGAGCTGATCGATTTGGCCGTCCGGGTGCGCCGTCCCGGGGTGACGGGGCTGGTTCGCCCGTCTTTTGCCGAATATGAGGAAGCCGTGGAGAAAATCGATGGGCGCATCGTAGACCTCCCGCTCGAAGAAGCGAACGGCTTTACGCTTCGTCTGGCCGATGTGCAGGCGGCCGCCGGCCGGTGCGATCTGCTGTTTCTCGGCCATCCGAACAATCCGACCGGGCGTCTGCTGCCGGATGACGTGGTGCAGGCGCTGGCGGACGGACAAATTCCGGCTATCGTCGACGAGGCGTTTCTTGATTTCTGCCCGCGGGAGGAGGAGCTGACGCTGGCCCGCGCAGCGGCGCAGAGCCCTCATTTGACCGTCATCCGCTCGATGACGAAGTTTTATTCGATTCCCGGACTTCGTCTCGGGTATGCGGTGGCGCATCCGCAGCACATCCGCGAGATGAAACGGCTGCAGGTGCCGTGGAGCGTGAACGCTTTATCCCAGTGGATCGGTTCGGCCGTGCTGGAGGAGCGGGAGTTCGCCCGCCGGACGCTGGCATGGGTGAAGGATGAGAGGGAACGCCTGCGCGCCGGGCTGCAATCGCTCGGCCTGACCGTATATGAGAGCGACGTGAACTTTGTGCTTTTTTCGCTGCGGCCGCTGGGACTGGGCGTGCGAGCGCTGCAAGCGGCGATGGGGCGGCGGGGCATTTTGATCCGGGACGCATCGCTGTTTTCCGGGCTGGACGAAACGCACTGCCGGGTGGCGGTCAAGCTGAGGGAGCAGAACGACGCGCTGCTGGACGGTCTCAGGCAGTCGATTGCCGAGCTGCTCGAGGCGCGGGAGCGTGCGACGGCGGCGGCCCGGAGGCCGGAAGGCTCGCAGAGCGGCGATCCTATATCGTCCGGCGGACCCGTCCCCAATCCTGCGAGCACGCCGCCGCTGCCGGCCGATTCCGCATCGTCGAAGCTCGCGCCGACCTTCATGCTGCAGGGGACGGCCTCCGATGTCGGCAAAAGCTTGCTGACCGCGGCGTTGTGCCGCATCCTGCTGCAGGACGGCTTGCGCGTGGCGCCGTTCAAATCGCAGAACATGTCGCTCAACTCGTACGTGACGCCGGACGGCAAAGAAATCGGCCGGGCCCAGGGAATGCAGGCGGACGCTTGCCGGATTCCGGCCACGACGGACATGAACCCGATTCTGCTCAAGCCTAAAAAAGACATGGTCTCGCAAGTCGTCGTCCACGGCAAGCCTTACCGTGACCTGGATGCGCGGACCTACCGGGAGAAATACTTGCCGGAAGCCGAAGCGGTGGTGAAGGAAGCGCTCGCCCGCCTGCGGCAGGCCTACGACGCGGTCGTGATCGAAGGGGCGGGCAGCCCGGCCGAGGTGAATCTGAAAGACCGGGATATCGTCAATATGCGGCTGGCCGGATGGGCGGACGCCCCGGTGCTGCTCGTGGCGGATATCGACCGCGGAGGCGTGTTCGCTTCCCTCGTCGGGACGCTGGAGATTTTGTCGCCGGAGGAGCGCAGCCGGGTGAAGGGATTTATCATCAACAAGTTCCGGGGGGACGTGACGCTGCTTACGCCGGGGATCGAATGGCTGGAGAAGCGGACGGGCAAGCCGGTGCTGGGCGTCGTTCCATATTTGCCGCAGCTCGGGCTGGAGGACGAGGATTCGGCGTCGCTCGACCGAAAGCTGGCGGAAGGCGGCTTGGGCCGGGCGGATACGGCGCTCTCCGAAGACATGCTCGATATCGCCGTCATCCGGCTGCCGCGCCTGTCCAACTTTACGGATATCGATCCGCTGGAATACGAGCGCGATGTCCGGCTCCGCTTTGTGGATGCGGCGGAGACGTTCGGATCGCCGGATGCGGTTATTGTGCCGGGCAGCAAAAATACCGTCGACGATCTCTTGTATCTTCGCGAGCGCGGCCTCGACCGTAAATTGCTCGATTTTGCCGAGAACGGCGGATGGGTGACAGGCATCTGCGCGGGGTATCAGATGCTTGGGGAGAAGCTGCTTGATCCGCATGCGGTCGAATCGGATCAACCGGCGCTCGACGGACTCGGCTTATTCCCGACGCAAACCGTCTTTGCCGCGGAGAAACGGACCGTGAGAGCCGCAGGGACGACACGGCTGTATGCGGCTCCCGGACAGAAGTTCGCAGTCGAGGGCTATGAGATTCACATGGGCGTGACTTCGTTCTTGCGGCCTGTCGACCACCCGTTCGAGTTGTCGCATCCCGATACCGGGGCCGCAGAAGCCGGTTCGTCGGCGGACGGCGCGGTCTGTGGGGACGGACGGCTGTGGGGCACGTATGTGCATGGCATTTTGCATAACGACGATTTCCGCCGCGCATGGCTGAACCGGATTCGTGCGGCAAAAGGGCTGGAGCCGCTGCCGGCGGAGCTGCGCTTTCAAGAACGCCGGGAGGCGGCCTTCGACCGGCTCGCGGCCCATGTGCGGGCGCACTTGGATATGGACCGATTGTATGAGATGATAGGGTGGAATAAAGGCCGGGAGGGATTTCAGTGAAGATTTATACGAGAACGGGCGATGCCGGGAAAACCGGGGTGATCGGCGGACGCGTAGATAAGGACGACGTCCGCGTCGAGGCGTATGGCACGGTCGACGAGCTGAATTGCTTTATCGGGCAGGCGATGGGGTTTCTGGATGCGGAACGCGACGCGGATCTGCTCGCCGATCTGCTGCAAATCCAGCATGAGACGTTCGACTGCGGCTCCGATCTGGCGCTTCTGAAGCAGGAGCTGCGGCCGTATAAGGTGACGGCCGAGATGGTGGACCGGCTGGAGGCGTGGATCGACAAATACGATGCGGAGACGCCGGACATTCAGCGCTTTATCCTTCCGGGCGGAAGCCAGGCGTCGTCTGCGCTGCACGTATGCCGGACGGTATGCCGCCGGGCCGAGCGCCGGGTCGTCACGCTCGCGCGCACGCAGCCGATCAACGAAGAGGTCCGCCGTTATTTGAACCGGCTGTCGGACTTTTTCTTTACGGTCGCCCGGGTGGCTAACCATCGGGCCGGAAACGGCGACGTGGAGTATATTCGGAGCGCCGAGGTGTTCAGACGCAAGTCATGAGCTATTATAAACCGCTGGAATATATCGTCCCGGCAGAAGACGACGGCATGGTGCTGAGGACGATTTTGCAAAAGCGAATGGGCGTATCCCGCAAGCTGCTCTCGCGGCTGAAGCTGACGGAGCAGGGCATTACGGTCAACGGGGAACGCAAATATATCGATGTGAAGGTACGCGCGGGGGACCGGGTCGCCGCGCGGATGGAGATGGAAGCGTCGGACGATATTTTGCCGCAGCCGCTTCCGATCGACATTTTGTATGAGGACGACGAGTTGCTGGTGCTGAACAAGGAGGCCGGGATGATCGTGCATCCGACCCACGGACATTATACGGATACGCTGGCGAACGGCGTCGTTCATTACTGGCGGGAAAAGGGCGTGAGCTTCCGCTTCCGCCCCGTCCACCGGCTCGATCAGGAGACGTCCGGGGTGCTGGCCGTCGCCAAAAATCCTTACGTGCATCAGCAAATTTCGGAGGAAATGCAGGCGCACGGGCTGAAGAAGGAATACGTCGCGCTTGTACACGGCGTGATCGGCAGCGACGAAGGCACGGTCGACGCGCCGATCGACCGCAACCCGCTTGCGCCGCATGTCCGCATCGTCACGCCGGCCGGCTATCCGGCGGTCACGCATTACCGCGTGGAGCGGAGGTTTCGCGAAGCGACGCTCGTGCGCTTGTGGCTGGAGACGGGGCGGACGCACCAGATCCGGGTGCATATGCGGCATCTTGGCCATCCGCTGCTCGGGGACAAGATGTACGGACCCGGGGGAACGGCGGATGAGGCGGATCAGGCGGCTGCGGAGGAAAGAAGCCCGGAAGCGACCGGTGCGCAGCAGGGGAATGGAGACGCGGCACCCTTATCCGAGGGCATATCGGCGGCCGACCGCGACGCAATGCCGCAGCAGGCAGCGCCAAGCGTCCGCCAAGCAGCTTCGCCCGCAGCGGACTATGGGATGGAGCGCCAAGCGCTCCATGCCTGCACGCTAGGGCTGACCCACCCTATCACGCGCGAGCGCATGGAGTTTCACGCGCCGTTCCCGGCGGATATGGAGCGCTGCATCAGGCAATTAGCGCAATTGGAAGCTGCTAACGAAGCATAAAAAATCCGCCGTTCCCGGGTATTCCAAATATGTTCGGGGAACCGGGCGGATTTTTTTAGTTTCGTCCGCTACTGAAGCAGTCCCAAATACTCTTTCACCGCGAGGCTCAGATTGTCCATGGCCGCCGAGGTCGGAATCCATAGTCTCCCCGTCCAGCCTGTGCCGCGGCTGATCTTATAATCGACCGGATACGGAACGGCCTGAACGTTCTGGGCGGCAAAATGCTTCACCGAGCGCGGCATATGAAAAGCAGACGTTACGAGAATCGGCCGCTTCCTGCCGCCTTCGTCCAAAAGCTGCTTCGAGTAATGCGCGTTCTCTTGAGTCGTGCGGCTCCGGTCGTCCAACCGGATCGCTTCGGCCGGAACGCCCAGCGCGATAAGCTTGCTGCGGGCCAGCTGCCCTTCGTTGGCCGTATCGGCATACACCTGCCCGCCGGAGACGATGACCGGCAGCGGCTTGGCGGCGTACAGCTCGGCCACCGCGACGACCCGGTGCAATGTGCTCCCGCTCAAGTGGCCGGTACCGCTTACGTCCGGGGTCCCCGACACCGCTCCGCCGGTCAGCATGACGTAGACGTCGCCCTCCAGAACCGCGGGGGGCGAATACCGATTTTCGACGGATTGCAGCGCCGTTTCGCCGACAAGCGGAATCGAGAGCAAGTAGACGAGGCATGCCGAGGCGAACAGAACGATGCCAGCCGAGCGGCGGACGCGCGCGTAAAGCCACCATCCGATCACGAGCAGTAGCGGAACGAAGCATCCGGGAGGCATCAAAAAACTGTAAATGAGTTTGAGTGCATAAATCATGGGGTAAGCTCCTCCTGAACCAAGCTGGAAACGGCGTGATCGTCCGGACGGCGTCTGCCGACATGACTCCGTTTCCCTGTGGGACTCTTTTCCATTATCTGCGCTTCGCTGTCTTTTTTCAACCTTTGGCCGGGCCGGCGGCGATTTGCAGGACCCGCCGGTTCATCGGTATAATGAATGCATGTCATAGTTAACCATTTCAGGATAGGATAAGGATGAGAGGGATTATGAGCAAGAGCAAAACGATCAAAGTTTTTCAATACCCGGCTTGCAGCACCTGCCGGAGCGCGTTGAAATGGCTCAAAGAGCACGGATGGGAAGTCGAGGCGGTCCACATCATGGAGCAGCCGCCGACCGTGGAGGAGCTTCGGACGCTGATTCCGCGGAGCGGGCTGGACATCAAAAAATGGTTTAACGTCTCCGGCGAAGTGTATAAGGAAATGCAGCTCAAGGACAAGCTGCCGCAGCTGAGCGACGAGGAAAAAATCAAGCTGCTCGCATCGAACGGCAAGCTGATCAAGCGGCCGGTCGCAACGGACGGGCAGCGGGTGACGGTCGGCTTCAAGCCGGAGCTGTACGCGGAACATTGGGGGAATGAATCGTAACGTTTGTCTAAGGAGCGTGAGCCTTGTTGCAGCAAAGACCTAAACCGAAAAAACAAAATCCGCTTTGGTATATCGGCGCCGCCGCAACCTTCATTTTGACGCAGTTGAAAACGCTGCTGCCGCTGTTGAAGCTCGGCAAATTCGGGGGAGCCCTCATCTCGATGGCGGTGACCGTCGGCGCGTATGCGATCATTTATCCGTGGCAGTTCGCTCTCGGCTTCGTGCTGCTGCTGCTCATCCATGAGCTCGGCCATGTCATTGCCGCCAAGCAAAAAGGACTGCCGGTGACGGCCCCGGTATTTATCCCGTTCCTGGGCGCGCTGATCAACATGAAGCGGCATCCCCGGGATGCGGTGACGGAAGCTTATGTCGCGTTAGGCGGGCCGGTGCTTGGGACGGTCGGCGCCTTAGCCGTATTCGGCGCAGCGTATGCGATGGACAATACGCAGCATAGTCAACTGCTGTATTCGATCGCTTACGTCGGTTTTTTCCTTAATTTGATCAACCTGCTGCCGATTCATCCGCTTGACGGAGGACGGATTGCGACGGCGGTGACGCGCTGGCTTTGGCTGGCCGGCCTGATCGGAGGGCTGGTCGTGATCATTTACCTGCGCTCGATCTTATTCTTCATCATATGGGCGATGTTCGCCTACGACCTGTACAAAAAATTCGTCAGGGATCGCAAGCAGGGCGAGGAGCGGTTCGTCAACGCGAGCTTTCTGGTGGCGGCCGAGCCGCTGCTGGCACAGGGCTATATGATTCCCGGCCCGGAGCATAAGCGGGAGCTGCCCTTTGTCACGTTCTCGGATTTGGACGGGCAGCAGTATGTCAACGTCATCTGGGAAGGACTCGCTTTTCAAGGAACGGTGCCCCTCATGCATCAGGGAATCATCAAACGGGCGCACGTGACCCGTGTGGAGCATCTCCGAAAAGAAGACGGATTGCATCTGATGATCCACTGCCGGATCGATTATCGCTTATACGAAAATGACAAATACTACGACGTTCCCACGGCGACGCGGTGGAAGTTCGGGACGGCGTATGCGCTGCTTGCGGCGTTTTTAATCGGCATGATGTGGTATGTTCACGAGGTAACGGGACTGAATGCATAGTCCGAATCCGAATCGGCGTTCGGAAGGAAACGAGGTATGCGCATAGATGAAACGATGGGAATCGAAACGATTGGCCGAACTGGGTTCGGCTATTTTTTCTGAGGTGGCGGCGTGGAAGCGGGAAGTGGCGGCGCGCGGGGTCGATGTGATCGACCTGGGCATCGGGAGCCCGGACAGGGCGCCGTCCGCCCGTGTTATGGAAGCGCTGACGCGCGCGGTGAACGACCCGGACCTGTACGGCTACCCGACGTCGGAAGGGAGCGCGCAATTCCGGCAAGCGGTCGCCCGCTGGTATGCCCACCGGTTTGGGGTCGCGCTTGATCCCGAGGACGAAATCGTCACGCTGATGGGCTCGCAGGATGGCCTCGCGCACTTGGCGATGGCGGTGACGGACCCCGGCGATACCGTGATGGTTCCCGATCCGGGCTACCCGATTTATTCCGCCAGTCTGGTGCTGGCCGGGGTGCAGCCTTACCATATGCCGCTGCGCGCAGATAACGGCTTTTTGCCGAAGCTGGAAGAGATTCCGGAGGAAGCGGCGCGGCAAGCCAAATTCATGCTTTTAAACTATCCGAGCAATCCGTTGTCGGCGGTGGCCGACTTGGCGTTCTTCGAGCGCTTGGTAAAGTACGCCCGCGAGCGTGAGCTGCTGCTGGTGCACGATCTCGCTTATTCCGAGATGTCGTTTGACGGCTTCAAGCCGCCCAGCATTCTGGAGGTCGAGGGAGCGAAGGACGTCGCGGTCGAGTTCCACTCCTTATCGAAAAGCTTCAATATGGCCGGCTGCCGCATCGCCTTCATGGTCGGGCAGCGTGACGCGGTCCGTTCTCTGCGCATGCTGAAGTCCAATATCGACTACGGCGTATTTTTGGCGGTGCAGCAGGCCGGCATCGCAGCGCTGGAGGAAGATATGGGGCCGGGGAGCCGGTCGGTCGCAGCGCTGTACGAACGGCGGCGGGATATTGTCATCGAAGGGCTGAACGAAGCCGGCTGGAGCATTCCGAAGCCGAAGGCGACGATGTTCATCTGGGCGCCTATACCGAAAGGCTGGACGTCTCGGCAGATTTCCCGGGAAATGCTGTATTCGGCCGGTGTCGTCGTTATTCCGGGCGATGCGTTCGGCAAGGAAGGCGAAGGCTACGTCCGCATCGCTCTCGTTCAGGAAGAGGACCGGCTGCGGGAAGCGGTCCGCCGGATCGGGCAGTTTTTGCGGGAGCATTCCCGCTGACAAACGGCTGTGCATTTCTGAAAATGTCGCAATATCTTACTTTTTCCTGTCGCCAAATTGCAATTTCGCCGCCGCCGAAATCATGCTACTATGAAGGCATGTCGTACAAAAATAGGAGGCGTATCAAGTGTCCCAGAAGCTTAAAATTGCCATTGTCGGATGCGGCGGTATTGCGAACGGAAAGCATTTGCCGAGTTTGTCCCGTTTGGAGCAAGTCGAACTTGTCGCTTTTTGTGATATTGTTTCCGATCGGGCCGAGGAAGCGAAAGCGAAGTACGGCAGTGCGGAAGCAAAGGTCTACGAAGACTATAAAACGCTGCTGCAGGATGCGTCGATCGATGTCGTCCACGTATGTACGCCAAACGATTCCCATGCGGAGATTACGATTGCCGCGCTGGAAGCCGGCAAGCATGTGATGTGCGAGAAGCCGATGGCCAAAACGGCGGCCGATGCGCGCCGGATGGTCGAGGCGGCCAAGCGGACGGGCAGGAAGCTGACAATCGGCTACAACAACCGGTTTCGGGCGGACAGCCTTTATTTGAAGCGCATCTGCGAAGAAGGCGAGCTTGGCGACATCTACTATGCGAAAGCGCATGCCGTTCGCCGCCGCGCCGTGCCGACTTGGGGCGTCTTCCTGGACGAGGAGAAGCAGGGCGGAGGGCCGCTGATCGATATCGGCACGCATGCCCTTGACCTGACGCTTTGGCTGATGGACAACTATGAACCGAAGGCCTTGCTTGGAACGGCATTTCATAAATTGTCCGGCAAAGAAAACGCTGCCAATGCCTGGGGACCTTGGGACCCGAAAAAATTTACGGTGGAGGATTCGGCCTTCGGTATGATCGTGATGAAGAACGGCGCGACCATCATGCTGGAATCGAGTTGGGCGCTGAACACGCTCGATGTGAAGGAAGCGAAAAGCACCTTGTGCGGAACGGAAGGCGGCGCGGATATGGAGGACGGTCTCCGGCTGAACGGCGAGAAGCTGAGCCGCTTGTACATGAACAAGATTCAGCTTGGCAGCGGCGGGGTCGATTTCTACGACGGTCAAACCGAGAGCGCGCCGGATACGGAAATGCGTCTGTGGATCGATGCCATCCTGCATGACAAACCGCCGGTCGTTACGCCGGAGCAGGCTTGCGTCGTGTCCGAAATTCTCGAAGCGATCTACGAATCGGCGAAAACGGGCAGAGCCGTATACTTCGACTAAGCGCGGGAAGGAAGGATGGGAACGATGATCAGAGTAGCGATGCTCAGCTTTTGGCATGTGCATGCCGCCGATTACGCGAAGCAGGCGGCGGAGCATCCGGATACGGAAATTGCGGCCGTATGGGATGAGCTGCCGGAGCGCGGACGGCGGGAAGCGGAAGCGCGGCGCGTGCGGTTTTACGACAAGCTGGATGAGCTTCTCGCCCAGCCGGATATCGATGCGGTGATTGTCGATACGCCGACCAACCTGCACCGCGATGTGATGGTGGCTGCGGCGCAAGCGGGCAAGCATATTTTTACGGAAAAAGTCGTGGCGCCGACGCTGAAGGAAAGCAACGAGATTATGGAGGCCGTCCGCAAGGCCGGCGTTAAATTAACGGTGTCGCTTCCGCGTTTGAACGAAAGCTATACGCTGGCCGTACAGGACGTGCTGAACCGGGGGCTCCTTGGCGAGGTGACGCTCGTCCGCACGCGGCTGTCCCATAACGGCGCGATTCCAAACGGGCAATCGGACAACGGCTGGCTTCCCGCGCACTTCTACAATGCCGGGCAATGCGGCGGCGGCGCGATGATCGACCTCGGCTGCCACCCGATGTACCTGGCCCGCTTGTTCCTCGGCATGCCGGAAAGCGTATCGGCCAGCTACGGCTACATCACGGGCCGGGAAGTCGAGGACAATGCGGTGTCCGTGCTGCGTTATGCCAGCGGAGCGCTTGCTGTCGTGGAGGCGGGCTTCGTCAACCGGCATTCGCCTTTCGTGATCGAAGTGCACGGTACGGAAGGCAGCCTGCTCTATTCGACGCACGACAATCGTTTTCTCTTGCGCACGGCGAAGGGCGGAGCGGTATCGGACGAGGAATGGCGAGTGCAGAAGCTTCCGAACGGCCGGCCGTCGGCGTTTCACCAGTGGGTAGCCCATATCCGGAAGGGGACGACGGCGGATGAAAATATCGGGCTTGCGCTGGACCTGACGCGGCTGATGGAAGCTTCCAACTTGTCGGCGCGTTCCGGGACCGCCTGCCGGATCGGCGATCTGCAGCCATGAACGGGCAAACCCGAATCGGCGCGAGGCCGTATCCGTACGAGCTGATGCTGGAAAACCCGACGGCGCTTGATCGGCTGGAAGTGGAGTTCAAATGGGGCCGATACGGCATTCGCATGCTGAACTTTCACCATACCAGCTTTGCTCCGGGCCGGATCGTTCATTTTCATAAGCATTCGGACTACGAGTTTCACTTCATCCCGCGCGGCAAAGGGAAGGTCATTCTCGGCAGCGAGCCGTATTCGCTGCAGGAAGGCCAGATGTATTTGACCGGTCCCGGTCTCCTGCATTATCAGGAAGCCGATGCCTTCGAGGCGATGGATGAGCTGTGCCTGCATATCGATATTCGGAAGCTGGAGACGGAAGAGCCGGCAGACTCGGAAGCATGGGGAGCCCGCTGGGAGCAGGCGGAGGCGGAAGCGTGCATCCGCCGCTTGGAGCAGCTCCCTCCGCGTCCGATGGCCGACAAATTTAAGGCGATGGAATGCTTCATGACCGCATACCGCGCTTGGTACGAGAATCAGCCGGGCGTCCTGACGGTGATCAAGCAATCGATCATTCAGGTGCTGCTGCGGATGACGCGCGCCTACGACGATACGCCGCAGCGGGACCTGCCGTCCCGCGATATGAAAAACTACCGGTACCAGCGTGCCGCCCAGTTCATCAAAGACAACTACATGGCGCCGTTAACGCTGGAGGCGGTGGCGGAGCGGGTGCAGGTCAGCCCGAGGCAGCTGCAGCGCATTTTTCGCGAGCAAACGGGAGGCACGTTCAGCGAGTACATCGAGCATGTGCGGCTTGCGCAAATCTGCAAGGAATTGGCCGAAAGCGAGCTGACCATCGATCAGATTGCGGTTCAAAACGGTTTTTCCAGCGCCAATTACTTGCATTACGTATTCAAGAAAAGACTTGGCACAACGCCGATGCAGTATCGCTTGCAGCTTGACGTTAGAAATGACCGGTCGTTTCCGAACACCTGACGCCGTTTTTCCTTCGTTTGCGAACCAAATGCGCGAAAACACCTGTCGGGTGTTTTTTTTCGCCTTCTTCGTTTTTTTCTCCGAAAGAAATAATCCCGCCAGCGTAAGAAACGTGCCTAATAAAGCGGTTCCGGTGAGGTTCTTATGCAGAATCAGGTAGGAGGTGCCACGGTGATGGCCGGGACCAGATAAATGTAGATGCTTGTTTTGGCCGCGCCGAGAACGCCGACGCTCCAGTTCCACGCCACAAAGCACAGTGCGGAGGCACCCATGGTCATAGCACACGATTCCAATCTTACTGGGCATGTCTTTTCCTCCTTAGCAGTTCTTCCCTGCAACGATATCAGAAAGCCCTCAAAGTAGAACTAGATGATATTGCTCAATCGTATTCGCTTGTATATGGGATTTTGCTACTGTTGGCTTCGTCATTCATCGGTAGAAAGTACATGAGCGGGGATCGTCTAACGGTGTTCGGCTTGGAGACGTGTGACAAGAAAGTTTTAATAAAGCAATATAAAAAGCGATTGAGGAGGATAATTCCTTCTGCAACCGCTTTTGCCTTTACTTTTGTGGTACTCTTGGGAACGAACAGACGCTCATTCCAAGAGTTCAACGTGTGTAGAACTTTTTGCTTTTAGCGTTGATACCCGCGTACAGGCATATGCTTAATTCCTGAAATAAAATTAGAGCCCAGGTATTCAACAGGGCCGATCACATCAAAATGAGTAAAATTTGTTGTAAGCTCATCAAATAAAAAGGTCATCGTATGCTTGGCTATTCTGCTTCCGATGCAATGATGGACACCTGCGCCAAAGGAAATATGAGGATTGGGATGCCGCTGCATATTAAAGGTATAAGGATCTGCAAAAATCTCCTCGTCGCGATTGGCCGAGCCTGCCCAGACGGCAACAGCATCCCCCTCTTTAATCGGCACTCCCCGGATTTCCGTATCAATCGTGGCATACCTCAAAAAGTGGCTGCCCGGAGAAGACCAACGAAAAGCCTCTTCGACAAAGCTGTCCATATATTCAGGATGTGCGGCAAGCTCCTCAAGCCCATTTATTTTCGTCTGCTCCAGTAACGTTGAGCTAGCGACATGTGGAGTCGTAGCTGTGGCTCCTAGCAAAATGCTGTAGCAGTTGGAAATGACCGTTGCTATGTCCATCTTCTCGCCATCGATCTCCAGCTGTAACAATGCGCTAACCAGGTCATCTCCCGGAGAACGGCGGCGCTGCTTGACCATATCTTGAAAGTAACCAAACAACTCCCTGTGTGCCAATTGCAGAGTCGCTGTGATATCGCCATCTGGCAATTTAAATTCCTCATCCTCAGGAGCAACGGACATGATGGTTAGCCGTGTCAGTGTTGGCCAATCCTCCGGAGGCAGCTCCAGGATGCATCCGCCTACAGAAATCGATAAAGCAAACGCGGCACGAGCAAAATCAATCCCCTCATCTTCTAAGCTTGGCAGAACCAGCTTGCGGATTTCCTGACGAATCTGATCTTCATGCGAGAGGATGGAGTCAGGAGTAAAGAATTGGTGCATGGCACGTCTCATTTGGGTATGCCGGGGCGGATCTGTCACGGCCATTTGCTTGCCGCCGGAGGGATCATCCTTTCCAAGCAAACTGAGCAGATTTCCCCGTTCGGAGGTGAATGTCCTATGATCCTTCAATACCTGTACTACGTCCTTATATTTCGTAATCGACCAGAAGCCCAACTTGTCATCGACCTGCTGCCAATGAACTGGCGCCTGATGGCGCAGTGCGGCCCATACTGCATGAGGCTCTCCGTGGCTGTATAAATAGGGATCGAGCAAATTGACATTTTTGATGTTGACTTGAGAAAAATCAATGGAAGCTGTTGCTGTCATTTTCGTTATCTCCTCCAACTGTTAAATTCTTGGAACGTTAGCCTTCTTACCTCTAAAGAGCGAGTTCTGCAATCAGTAGGCTTTACATAGAGAAAACGTGCTGGAAGCGGTCCTCCTTCCTTATTTAAAGTCTTCGCCAGCAATCAACAAATCTGGCCGTATCCCTTCCTGGCCTTATGCTTGTCCACTAGACGCACAAACCGCATGACAAGGCACACTAACCTCTTTTGGCGTACAAGCAGATCCTGGTGCACAGCTCATCTATGCCTGGTTTCCGGACTATCCTTTACTTTTCCCCCTTCACGAATAACCTTCTGCATGAAAAAACAATGTATATCCAAGAGTCAAGCGACTACATTTTTTTACTAATAATAACATTTTACTAATAATACCAAAAATATTATTTATTTTATGAAGAGTGATTAAAAGAATAACTATTACAATATTTGTATTATAAGGTTTTTAATTCATATGATCAATGTTTATTTTGTTTGTGTTCCGGGCGTAACTCTCCATAACCTCGTTTTTTAAAACCGCATGGTTTCCCTCGGGGTAAACCATGTTTCGAGGATAGTGTTTCACTCGAATACATCATGAAATTCATTGTGTTCTGCATATTACTTGCCATCAAATTTTTCAACTGATCAAAACCATAACTTTGTAATATTGCTTGTAATTCTTCTATCCTCCGTTATAATGTTAATATATACTTTATATGGAAATGACACAGCGCTTACAAAATGAAGTTACAATGTTCATGTTAGCAAGAGCTTAATGACAGAGAAAGAGAGGGTGAGAGGTAAGGCAAGTGTCGACAAAAATAATTTGGGCTTCAAAGGTTATGACTTCATTCATCATGAAACGGGCCACAGACTTGTTCACCTATTGTGGGCTCAACATTTTCTCGCCAGTCACCTCCCCCCACAACATCGCCTAGCAAAAATTGAGGCCAGATCATCAGGCAAATTATTCCCCAATAAAAAGTATTAGAAAGGCATTTGAACAAATTAGGAATAAATTACAAATTCACCGAGTTTGGAAAAAACCAATCCATAGAGATACTTGAGGGGGTATTTCCGATTCAGATATGAAAAATAAATTGGCTGTAGCACTTTATTTTTGAAAAATTTTCTTCCTTCGTTGGGATCGTGGATGGAACCTGCAACCGAGATTGTACAGAATCGTACGCATCATGAGCCGAAATGGATGACTATTTACCAGATTAAATAGAACATGGAGGAAGAGATGCAATGAATATTTTTGAAGAGCACGAATCTAAGGTGAGGTCATATTGCCGGAGCTTTCCAAATCGTTTGACCATGCAAAGGGGGATCTGTTATATTCGGAATTTTTCGGTGTGGCCGGCGCGTTAAATTATTATTGAACCGGCGGGCAGGCAGGATACCGTCATCAAGCTTATGCCGCCATTAACGATATCCATGGAGCATCTGAAGGCTCGCTGCAGCATTATGAAAGACACGATTTCGCAAGTAATAGGCGCGAATTGGTGGTCAGTTGATACTTCATGAACGAAGGAAGATATGTTGACTGAAAGCTCGACGGTTTTTCGCAGACTTGTGCATTATGTGAAACCATACTCGTTCTGGGTGGGTAACAGTCGTTGCTTCGCTGGCGCTCGCTGCCATCGAAATCATACTGGGCAAGTTTTTCGAACGGATAGTGAATGGGGGGCAGCCTCTGCCACTATGATTGTCTTCCTGCTGCTAGGGATGCTCGTGATTGGCATGCCGTGCCGGTACCTGATCAAATATGCATCAGCCCGCTTTAGTGTCAAGGTGCTTCGCGATTTGCGCAACGAGCTCGTGCGCAGATTTGCGATATGCCGCTTTCTCAAGCGGAACGCAAATTAACGGGCGATACGTCACTGCTGCAAAATTTTTTCATTCAGCACTTCGCCAATTTGTTTTATTTGCCTGTCGTTTTTATCGGCGCGCTGACCCTGCTTTTGCTTACACACTGGAAGCTGGTGCGGTTCAGTCTCGTGCTGTTTCTTTTAGGCATGCTGGTTGCCGGACTGCTGACCCATACGCTGCGTTCGACTTCCGAGCAGATCCAGGACACCATGGGTCAATTGAATGCATTGGCGCAGGACTCCATCGGAGGCTTGGCGGTAATGAAGGCGACTAATGGGCAGACAATATTTTATAAAAAGTATAGCGAACTGATGCAGCATGCCGTAAAGCTGGGCTTGCGGCTTGAAAAGCGGTATGCGGCACTCGGGCCTATCGCTATTCTGTTCCTTGCGGTACCTGTTATTTTCGTCGTTGTGTATGAATTGAATGCCGGTAGTCTCATCTTGTTTCTTTACTTGCTCCCATTTGCCTTGCAGCCGATCGCTCTGGCTCCTGCACTGATTGCCCAATTGCAGGAGGCTTCCGGCGCCTCCCGGCGGCTTTTCCATGCGCTTGACTGGTCTGTCGAAAGGCAAACCGGTTCTAAGGAGCAAGCTGACTCGTGGGATGTTCCGGTCAGCGTCGATCGTCTATCCTTTTCCTACGACGGTAAAACGAACGTACTGGACGACATCAGCTTTCAGCTAAATCGGGGAGAAACACGGGCTATCGTCGGCGCAAGCGGTGGTGGGAAGACGATAATCTTTAAGCTGCTGTGCGGCTTTTACGAGCCTGAACCGGGCGAAGGTACGATTCGTATGTTTGGCAGGCCTTCGTCCGAGTGGGATTTATCTGCGCTGCGGTCAACTATTTCCGTTGTCTCCCAGGATTCTTATCTATTTCCCGCTACGGTTGCTGACAATATCGGATTCGGGCGGCTGGGAGCTACCCGTGAGGAGATTATGGCTGCAGCCCAAGCAGCGAATGCCCATGACTTTATCGAGCAGCTTCCGCAAGGCTATGATACGATGCTGGGCGAGCGGGGCGGCGGATTATCCGGGGGGCAAAGGCAGCGGATGCCATTGCCAGAGCGATGCTCAGGCAATCCCCGCACATCCTGCTGGACGAACCTACTTCGGCGCTTGATACGGTGTCCGAATCCCTTGTGCATAGCGCCTTAAAGCGTTTGACTGATAACCGCAGCGTTATAGTGATCGCCCACCGGCTGTCAACGATTTTGCAGGCTGACCGTATACTTGTCCTTGATCAGGGACGTATTGCGGAAAGCGGTACGCATGATGAGCTTTTAGCGCAAAACGGTGTTTATAAAAAGCTGTATCTCTATCAATTAACGAAGGAAGATGAGACAGCGCAGGGCCCGGCAACCAGGAAGGGGGGAGCGGACTATGTCCTTCAAACGGGCAGCTGGAAGATCTATATGCGGCTATTACGATTGTTGTAAGCTCCGTTGTCGGATTGTGTATCGTATCGCCTATATTCAGCTACTTGTATTTGCGAAGCATCAGGCTGACCCTAGCGGATATGCGGATGCAGTTATACAAGCATATTGGTAAAATCACGTTTCGCGCTGCGGAAGAACACCACTCCGGCGACCTGCTTTCGCGGATGACCAGTGATGTGCAAGCGGTCGAAAAAACGTACCATAAGCATTTAAGATCGATTGTTTCGCAAATCACCATGGTAGCCGGATCGATGCTTGTCCTATGCGTGGTCGATTGGCGTTTCGCCCTTGTCCTCGTCGTCTTGGCAATGTTGACCATAGGCATTAACGCGCGTTTTGCTCCCCGGATGCGCGCGATCAGCGACAAGCTGCAAGCGCAAATGGGCATATTAACTGAGCGCGTAGGGGATTTAATCGGCGGTCTCCAGATCACGAAGCTATTCGGTTTGAGGGACCAGATCGGCAAACTTTGCGAGGAGGCCAGCGAGGAAGTATGCGAGTCCGGCCTCAAACAGGGCCATCCATCGGGTGTGTTGGAAGCCTGCAACTTCGCCGTTCAGTTTTTCAGCATGGGGGGATTCTCGCCATCGGCTTATATCCCGTGTCCAGACAGCAGCTTGAACTGGGAACGCTTGGTTTAATTCTTTACCTGCAAATTGGAATTTCAAGCACCTTTCTCCAGGCCGGGGCTGCGATTACACTGATGCAAAACTCGTTTGCCGGTGCTGCCCGAATCCATCAACTGCTGGATGAGCCTGCGGAGCCGGAAGGTGACCGGGCTACCGCCGCACTGGAGGCTGAGCCGGTCTATCAAGAGACATTCGGCAATGTCCCGGCGCTGGAGCTTTGTAACGTTACCTTCGGTTACGAGCCGGGTCGCCCGGTGCTGCGGTTTTTCTGTCCATGTCAGCAACGGAGGGGAAAGTGACCGCAGTAGCCGGCCCAAGCGGGGGCGGTAAAAGCACGATCATGAAGCTGCTGCTCGGCTTTTATGAGCGGGAGTCTGGTCAGATACTCTTTCAGGGCATAGCTTTAGAGCATTATAGGATTAAAGAACTGCACGAACTCATTGCGTATGTCCCTCAGGAAGCATTTCTTTTCCACGATTCGATTGCCGGGAACATCCGTCTTGGCCGCCCGGATGCCAGCGATGAAGAAGTGGAGAATGCAGCCCGGATGGCGCAAGCCCATACATTCATTACAGAGCTGCCGGACGGTTCGGTTATGCGACATTTGTCGGGGAACGCGGTCCAACCTTGTCCGGAGGGCAGCGTCAACGGATTGCGATTGCCAGAGCCCTGCTCAAAAACGCGCCTATTCTGTTGTTGGACGAGGCTACATCCGCTTTGGACGCGGAGTCGGAGCATGAAGTCCAGCTAGCGCTTCAAGAGCTGATGAGGGGCAGAACAACGGTGGTCATCGCCCATAGGCTGTCTACCATAGAGCAAGCCGATTGCATTTGCGTGGTTGCCGGTGGCCGCTTGGTCGAGCAAGGAACACACGAAGAACTGCTGGCCAAAGATGGCGTGTACGCCAAGCTTCACAATTTACAATACCATGCAGAGCAGGTCTTGGTGTCTGTATAACATCTCAGTATCACTTTACTATGCGAATGGGAGTGTGTGAATTTGTCATGAAACAAGAGCTGGCAAACAATCAGATCTTTGATCGCGAGAAAGTGAAGCGGTATCCGTTGACGCAACCGCAGCAGCGTATTTGGTCTACGGAACTGCTGTATCCAAATCGAAATGCGTCAACGATCATCCTTAACGCCAAAATTAATGGCGCTGTGAATACTGCTATCTTGAAACAAGCGATCGGTATCGTTGTGCGGCGCAACGACTCATTCCGTATTCGTATTGCCAGTGATAACGGCGTCCCTTGGCAGTACATCGTGCCTTATGCCGAAGAGGATCTCGTGATTGGACACTTGGAGATGCCCCAGGAGCAGGCGGCCGAGTGGCTAAAGAAGAATAACGTTGTGCCGTTCAAGCTGCTGGACGCACCGCTGTATCAGTTTACGATTATCCGTATTCATGAAGAGGAAATTTGGCTTAGCTTTAGGATGCACCATATCGCCACTGACGGTGTGGCGATGCTCGAGACGGTCGATCAAGTGACGGGATTTTACCAGGAGCTTGAGAATGGGACCTTTGATGCCGCCAGCAGCTTGAAAGCTAATTCCTATCTTGATTTTATTCAAGTGGAGCAGGAATATATGCAGTCAGACCGGTATCTGAAGGACAAAGCTTATTGGTTAGATAAGTTTAGCGAGTTTCCGGAGACGATTGGACTCAAAGCTTACAATCCCTTAACGCTTAGCACGGCAGGCAGAAGGGAAGGCGCCGAACTCAGCGAGGAGCTCCAACAGGGGATAAAAGCATTTTGCGAGGAGCACCGTATCAGTCTCTTTACTTTCTTTTTATCCGCCTTATATATTTACGTGCACAAGGTTACGCAGGAGCAGGATATTCCGATAGGTACGCTTTATGCAAACCGGACAAGCAAGAAAGAAAAGGATACGATCGGCATGTTTGTCAGTACGGTAGCAACCCGGGTTCGCGTGGAGCCGGAGACCGGGCTGCTGACCTTTTTGCAAAGCGTTGCGAAAGAGCAATCCTCGATTTTGCGCCATCAGCGGTATCCGTATAATAAAGTCATTCAAGATTTGCGCGAAACCCGCCGCAGTCAGGATATCCAGCGTTTGTTTGGCGGGTCCATTCAATACCGGACGTACAGCTTTGCCAAATTTGGCGATTTCACCATGCAGCCGAACAATGCTTTTTGCGGCGATATCGTGAACGACTTTGACATTCATATGGTGGATGAGCTCGACCGGGGAAAAATGGTGCTCTATTTCGACTACCGGACCGAGCTGTTCGATGAGCAGGAAGTGGCGCAAATTATCCGTCAATTCCTGGCCGTTGCGGAGGGCATGATAAAAAGTCCGACACAGACGATCCAACAGCTGTCTCTCCTAAGCGAAACGGAAAAGGAAACGATTCTTAACGTATTTAACGATACAGCAGCTGATTATCCAAGCGGACAAAGCATCGCTGCACTTTTTGAAGAACAGGCGGGACGAACGCCGGAGCGGACGGCCGTGGTCTGCGAAGGAAAGGCCTTGACCTACGGCGACCTAAATGAGCAAGCAAACCGGCTGGCCCGCACGATTCGCGCCCTTGGCGTTACGGCGGATGATACGGTTGGAATTATAGCGGAGCGGTCCGCGCAAATGGTCGTCGGCATCTTAGCGATATTAAAAGCCGGAGGCGCCTATGTACCGATTGATCCGGATTATCCTGAGGAACGCGTGCGTTATCTGCTGGAAGATTCCGGGGTCAAAGTACTGCTGACCGAGCGGAAGGAGTTAGTTACCGAACACTTTAAAGGAACGATTCTGGATATAAGAAGAAAGGAGGTTTATGACGAGAATGGTTCTAACCTGGAACCGGTAAGCGGACCTAACCATCTGGCTTATGTGATTTATACGTCCGGAACAACCGGTAAGCCAAAGGGAGTTATGGTTGAACAGCGGAATGTCGTCAGATTGGTAAAAAATACCGATTTTGCTGCGATGGACGAAACAACGCGCATCCTGCAAACCGGCTCGGTCGTCTTTGACGCGTCCACGTTTGAAATCTGGGGCGCGCTGCTGAATGGCGGACAGCTTCATTTGGTGAATAAGGACGTGATCTTGAATGCGGCCAGCTTGAAACAGACGGTTCAGGAGAATGGCATTACAACGATGTTCTTGACCACTGCGCTGTTTAATCAGCTCACACAGCAGGACAGCCGCCTGTTTGCAAGCTTGGACACGCTGCTTGTCGGAGGCGAGGCGCAGTCCGTGCCGCACATTAACCGCGTGCTTCAGGATAACCCCGGCTTCCGGCTCGTAAACATCTATGGTCCGACGGAAAACACGACCTTCTCAACGGCGTACGTGATTCCTGCGAGGCAGTCCAATACGGTGCCGATTGGCGGTCCGATCCGCAACTCAACGGCCTATGTTGTCGACAGTGCCATGAGGCTCCAACCTGTCGGGGCTTGGGGCGAGCTGCTGGTCGGCGGCGATGGGGTGGCCCGTGGCTACTTGAATCAACCGGAGCAAACGGCGGAGAAGTTTATCGACAGCCCGTTCCGTAAGGGAGAGCGCTGTTACCGGACCGGTGACCTGGTACGCTGGCGGGCGGACGGTACGCTGGAGTATAAGGGACGGATTGACCAGCAGGTGAAAATCCGTGGATACCGCATTGAGCTTGGCGAGATTGAGGAGCATCTTCTGCAAGTGGAGGCGGTACAGGAAGCGGTGGTCATCGCACGCGAAGATGAAAACGGGCAAAAGCAGCTGTGCGCTTATTATGTGGCAGAACGCGAGCTTGGTGCCAATGAGGTCAGAAGCGCACTGTCCCAGGAGCTGCCGGGTTACATGGTGCCGTCGTACTTTGTACAGGTTGAACAGATGCCGCTTACGCCAAATGGCAAAGTGGACCGCAGAGCACTTCCCGCTCCGGAGGGCAGCCTTCAAACAGGTGCGGAGTATGTGGCGCCACGTACCGCCGTCGAGCAGGTGCTCGTCTCGGTCTGGCAGTCTATTCTTGGCGTGAAGAATGTCGGTGTGCTGGACAATTTCTTTGAGCTGGGCGGCGATTCGATCAAAGCGATCCAGGTTACTTCACGATTGCTTCAAGCCGGATATAAGCTGGAAATGAGAGAGATGTTCCAATATCCGACCGTGGCGGAGCTGAGCGGATATGTGCAAGAAGCCAGCCGGATTGCCGATCAAGGCGAGGTTCGCGGACCCGTTACGCATACCCCGATCCAGCTCTGGTATTTGGAGCAGAGCCCGGCCGAACCTCATCACTTTAACCAGGCGTTTCTGCTTTACCGGAAAGCGGGCTTTGAGGAAGCTGCGCTCCGCTCGGCGGTGGAGGCCATCGTCAAGCATCACGATGCCCTTCGCATCGTGCTCCGCAAGACGGAGAATGGCGTTTATGAAACCTGGAATCGCGGTGCAGACGGGGAAGGCAGCGGACTGTACGGGCTGGAGATCTTCGATTTTACGCAAGTGGAGCATGTAGCTGAAGCGATTGAAACGCAAGCAAACGCGATTCAAAGCAGTATCCGGCTTCATGACGGGCCACTGGTTAAGCTGGGCCTGTTCCGCTGCGCAGATGGGGACCACTTGCTGATTGCCATTCACCACTGGGTTGTGGACGGCATATCGTGGCGTATATTGCTTGAGGATTTGACAGCGGGTTACGAGCAGGCACTCAGCGGTTCTGCGACGATCAAGCTTCCGCAAAAAACCGACTCGTTCCAAACGTGGGCCGACAAGCTGCTCGCCCATGCCGACAGCCCCGCTATGGAACGCGAACGCCAGTATTGGCTGGAGTCGGGCGCTGCCGGATTCCTCCCGCTGCCCAAGGACTTTGCCGACGTCGGAACGCCGACCGTTGGCAGGAGCGAGGTTGTATCGGTCCGCTGGACCAAAGAGGAGACCGAACGGCTGCTGAAGCAAGCGAACCGCGCTTACAATACAGAAGTCAACGATCTGCTGCTTACTGCGCTTGGCATAGCCGTCCACGGTTGGACCGGGCATAGCCGGATTGCGGTCAATCTGGAGGGGCACGGACGTGAGCCAATCCTTTCGGATGTGGATGTGACCCGTACCGTAGGCTGGTTTACAAGCCAGTTCCCGGTCGTGCTTGAAATGGGAAGCGCTGAAGCGGAAAAGAACATTTCGCACCGGATCCGTACGGTGAAGGAAGGGCTGCGCCGCATTCCTCACCGGGGCATCGGGTTTGGCATACTGAAGTACCTGTCGTCCATGAACAACGGGGAACGGGTATTCGTTCAAGAGCCGGAGCTTAGCTTTAACTATTTGGGCCAATTCGATCAGGACTTGGAGCAAAGCGGCTTGAGCTTATCCCCGTACCCAACCGGCGAATTTGTTAGCGCGCAGACGGTCATGAGGTACCCGGTTGACGTGAACGGCATGATCGTTGGCGGAGAACTGGAGATGACGATCCGCTATGATGCGCAAGCGTTCCGGGCAGATACCATCCAACGGTTGGCAGGACTTCTGCAAACGAGCTTGCGTGAAGTGCTGGACCATTGCACGTCCAAGGAACAGCCGGAACTGACGCCAAGCGACCTGCAAATGAAAGGCCTTTCCCTGGCGCAGCTTGAGCAAATTACGGAGCGGATGCGCCGCGTCGGCGAGCTGGAGGATGTGTTTGCCCTGACGCCGCTGCAGAAGGGCATGCTGTTCCACAGCTTAATGGATCAGCAAGCCGGCTCGTACTTTGAGCAATTGACGCTGGATCTGGAAGGAAGCTTCCAGGTGGAAGCATTCCGCCGCGGCCTTGAACTGCTTGTGCAAAGACACCAGGTTCTGCGTGCCAATTATTTGACTGCGCTGACTGACGAGCCGATTCAGGTGATCATCCGCCATAAACCGGCCGACTTCAGCTACGAGGATCTGCGGCCGCTTGAAGCGGGCGAGCGGTTGGCCTTCGCCGAAAGCTTCCTCCGCCAGGATAAAAAACGGGGCTTCGGTCTTGAGCAGGGCGCGTTAATGCGCGTTTCCGTGCTGCAAACCGGCGATCAGTCGTACCGTATTGTATGGAGCTTCCATCATATTCTGATGGACGGCTGGTGCTTATCGCTTATGTTAGGCGAGGTGTTCGCGAGCTACCATGCTTATCTTGGCTCGAAGCAGCCGAAGCTTGCCCCTGTTACGCCTTACAGCCGGTATTTTGATTGGCTGGAAAAGCAGGACTACCAGGAAGCAGAGCGATTCTGGTCCCAGTATTTGTCCGGTTATGAGCAGATGACATTGCTCCCTCGATTGGACTCCAAGGATGCCGCAAGCGGATTTGCACCCGTTAAGCAAACCTTCTTGCTGAACCACGAACTGACCGAGAAGTTGAACCGTGTGGCCAAGCAGCACCAGGTCACCCTATACACGTTGGTACAAACGGCATGGGGCGTCATTCTGCAAAATTACAACAACAGTCCCGATGTCGTGTTCGGCAGCGTCGTGTCGGGCCGTCCGGCGGAAATTCCAGGTGTGGAGAGCATCATCGGTCTGTTCATCAATACGATACCGGTCCGTCTTCAAGCGGTGCCGGGCGAAAGCTTCGCCCAGGCGATGATCCGCAGCCAGGAGCAGACCTTGAAAACGCAAAGCTACGATACGTATCCGCTCTTTGAGATCCAGAAGCTGACCGAACAGAAGCAGGATTTAATTAACCATATTATTGTGTTTGAAAACTATCCGATGGAAAAGCAAGCCGAGCAACTGCTGATGAAGGGCGGCGGCCAAAGCGGATTTGCGATTTCGAACGTCGCGATGTCCGAGCAAACGACCTATGATTTCAACATGATTGTTATGCCGGGCGACGAGCTTCGCTTCCAGTTCGAATATAACGCGAACGCTTTTGATTTGACTGAAATTGAGCAAATGCAGCACCATTTCATGCATGCGCTGGAGCAGATTGCAGCGAATCCCGCTGTTCCGGTGGACAAGCTGGAGCTGGTAACCAGGCAGGAGAAGGAGCTGCTGCTGCACGGATTCAACGACACGGCTGCGGAGTATCCTCGGGAGCGGACGATTCATGAGTTGTTCGAGGAGCAAGCGGCCCGCACGCCGGAGCGGACAGCGGTGCTGTTCGAGGACGAGCGGCTGACGTACCGCGACCTGAACGAGCGGGCGAACCGTCTGGCGCGGACGCTGCGCGCTGAAGGTGT
>JAPSLM010000010.1 GCA_031180825.1 Paenibacillus sp.
CTTCCCTGCCCAGTACGAGCGTCTACGTCAATTGCACTCAAGCGGTTGAACCGCCGTATACCGAACGGTACGTACGGTGGTGTGGAAGGTCGGCTACTCAACTAATGGGTAGCCTCCTATCCGATCGTCTGACGGCTGTTTTCGCTCGTACTGCCGGTTCATGGGATCGGCTTACCGGCTCAAATAAGCTTCGAGCTCCTGCCGGAGCTTCGTGCTGATTCCGGTCATCGGCAGGCGGAGAGCCTCCGAGGCGATAATGCCCTGATGGGCCAGAACCCACTTGACCGGCGCCGGGTTGGATTCCTGGAAGAGGAGCCGGATGAGCGGAAGCAGCTCTTCGAAGGTTTGTTTTGCTCCGTTCAAGTCTCCTTCGGCGAACCGCCGGTTCATCGCGACGAACGCATCCGGCACTACATTGGCGGCGGTCAGGATGCCGCCCTTGGCCCCGCAGCAAAGCATTGCATAGGAGTAGGAATCGTCGCCGCACAGCACCGGCTTGCTGTTTAAGCGGGACAATTCGGTAAGCAGCTGAATGCCGCCGGAGCTGTCCTTCAAGCCGATCACTCCGTCCAGTTCCAGGACGGCTTCGGCCGTCTGCGCCGTAAGCCCTACCCCGGTACGGGACGGGTTGTCGTAGGCGATGACAGGAACGCCGACCTCCGCCGCTTTGCGGAAATGGGCGGCGATGCCTTCCTGCGACGGGCGGTTATAGTAAGGGACGACGACAAGCACGGCGTCCGCGCCCAGCCGTCCCGCAAGCTCCGTTCGCTTCACGGTCGAAGCGGTATCGTTCGTTCCGGTGCCGACGATCACCGGCAGTTTCCCGCCTGCTGCGTTCTTTGCGGCCCTTACCAATGCTTCGACTTCTTCCCAAGCAACCGTCGGCGATTCTCCTGTTGTGCCATTCACGACGAGGCCATGGATGCCGCGATCCGCAAGCCAGCGAACATGCCGCTCGAAAGAAGTTAGATCCAGGGCGCCGTTGCTGTCGAACGGGGTGACGATCGGGACGTAAACACCAGTTAGCTGCTCTTGGGTTAGCATTTTTTACATTCCTCCATGGGTTTGAATAATTGTTTTCTGGCTCTACTTTACCATGGTTTCAATCATCGGAGTTAGCTATAATAAGTGATAACGATCATCAATATTTTTGATAATATGGAGGAAAGAGTACATGGAGCTGACATATCTCCAAACGTTCCGCGAGGTGGCCAAACGTCAAAGCTTTACCCGGGCGGCTGAGGAGCTTGGCTATGCGCAGTCCAGCGTCACGATGCAAATTCAGAAGCTGGAGCGGGAATACGGCGTTTCCTTGTTCGAACGTCACGGCAGGCACCTTCGGCTTACGCCGCCCGGCGAAGTGCTGCTGAAGCTCGCCGTGCAGATGCTGGATTTGTATGCGCAGTCCAAAGAGATGGTCGGGAACCAGGTCGGCGGGACATTGACGATCGGCACCATCGATTCTTTGGCGGCCTACTATCTGCCTCCTTACTTGCAGCAGCTAAGGGAACGCTTCCCCGAATTGAACATCCACATCCAAGCGGAACGCGAGTCCTTAATCGTCAGTAAAGTAAAGGAGGGGGAGTTTGATATCGGCCTTCTGCTCGACGGCAAGCCGGTCGATCCGGCTCTTCGGTGCGAGACGATCCGGGAAGAGCCTCTGGTGCTGATCGCGCCGCCCGGCCATCCGCTCACGCGGTTACCCGGCGGAGTAAGCGTGGATCACCTGAACGGAGTCGAGCTGATCATGTCGGAGGAAAGCTGCAATTACCGGGGCATGTTCGAGAATGTGCTAAGAGCGCACAATATTTCGTTTCTCATCCGCTTTGAGCTGGGCAATCCGGAGGCGATCAAGCAGTGCGTGATGAACGGGCTCGGCGTGGCCCTTCTTCCCCAGATCGTCGTCGAAGAGGAGGTACGGCGGGGACGCCTTAAGGCGCTGCCTTTCGCCCATCCCGATATCCGGTTCGATCTGCAGCTGTTCGTCCACCCCAAGAAATGGATGTCGCAGCCGCTGCTGGCGTTTATTCGTTTGCTGAAGCCATGAGTGGTATGTTTTTCCTGAAATCGCATCATAACGCCAAAAAAGGAGGTTCGCGGCGAACCCCCTTCCCGCATGCCTGCTTTTTTAACAAAAAGCCCAGGCTGGAGCCCGGGCCTTGTGCCCGACTTAGATCCAGAAAGCACAAGATACGATTACCAGCAAAATAAACAATACGAGGATTACGCCCGTAGAAGTAAATCCGCCAAACCCTTTTACGCAGCTCATACATCCATCCTCCTTCCGTTTAACCTAGTATACCTTATGAGGGTCAACGGCCCTTTGATTGGGTGGGCGGGAAAATGTGCATTAGCGGAGAAGCCGAAGTACAGTACTGCACTCACTCTTACGAGTTGAAGAACTTACCTGTCGCTCCAGTTCCACAATCTGACTTCGCCTACCCGCATATGCGTAATCCAAGGCTCCTCCCGCAGTTTCATCAGCTCCTTGACTGGACCTGTGACGACGGCGCCGTACAGCTTAACGCCGTTTTGTTCGATATATCCGATCGTACCGTCGATATCGATGAACGGGGCCGTTTGTTTAGCGATGGATTTATAGGTTCTCAAGATGCGAAGCGTATTCAGAAAATTTTCGTTTCGGAGCTCCCCGTCCCCATACGCATTCAACGCGGGGTAGGAGCCGCTTTTCGTTACAATTTTGCCGAACCAGCCCCACTTCTCCTCCTTGTAATGATCGGGCTTCAAATCGCTCTCATGCCAAACCGGCCAATAAGGAAACCCGACCGGATTCGGGACGACGCCGGTATCGTCCCACCACGAGCCGGGACCGGTATCCGACGCGAACCATAGAGGCTGCAGGTTCTTTTTCTCGAACAGCGCAAGCAGAGCATCGGTGTCGAACAGCTCCCCGAACGACAAGTAAGCTTCGGCGACAGTGCCTTCGGGAAGCCTCTCCAGTGTCGTCCAATCTCCGCTGTCCCTGCGGCTTGCTTCCTTTCCGTCTCCTGCAGACGGCTTGAAATCGGGGTGGAAGAATTTATACTTCCCGCCATTGCCTTCGTCCAGCCATGAGACCTGCGGCGTCGACGCCATACCGAACAAAAAATTCACGGAGTAGTCTCCCGCGATTACATCGTCGTCGCCTACCCGTTTGTGCAGCTTTCCGATCAGATCCATCGTAAAAAAAGCGTTGCCCCGCCCACTTAGTCGAACGCTCATATTCGGACTTGAGACCGCTACCGCAGAAGTAACAACATCGCGATAGATCGCCATGCGATTCGGTTCCCCGTTTCCGTAATAAATGCCAGTTATGACTGAGCTAACTACGGTGATGAGCAGCAGTACCGCTAGGACGGTTAACGTATTGACAAAACGTGCTTTCCATTTGCCTCTGCGGATAATGCTTCGTTCCTTTTTGGCTTCTCGCAACTCGTCCCTCGTCACCCCGCTCCCGGTTATTTGCGTCGGCTCGCGACCTTTATCTCCGCCATCCATTATCTCGTCCAACACGGCTTGGTATGCTTCCAGTCTGGCGATCTCCCGCTCCACCTCTTCCCGTTCGCCGTGCGGCAAAGTCCCTTCCGCATATCGCTTTAGCTTCTGTTTGAAATCTTCGCTCAAGCTCATCCGTCCTTTCTTTCCGTTTCCCTCAAACGCTGTCTTGCCCTGAAAAGCAATATTTTGTAATGGGACAGGCTGATCCCCATCGTGTTTGACGCTTCTTGGTACGACAATTGTCCGAAGTCGAACAGCACCAGCGCCTGCCGCTGTTGTTCTGGAAGGCCCGCAAGCAATCGGCTGAGCTCGCTCCAACGTTCCGAGCGAAGAAGCGCATCCTCGGGCGTATCGGAATGACCCAGCCGCCTGAAAAACGAAGGCTCCTGCACGGTGCTGCGGCCTTCTTTACGCTTATGGTCCACGAATGCGTTATAGGCGACGCGAAACAGCCATGGCTTGACTTTATCCTCTTTACAATCCTCCAAGTATAAAAAAGCGCGATAAAAGGTTTCCTGCATTAAATCTTCAGCCGCATAATGATCACCGCACAGGGAGAGCAAATAACGGTAAACATCTTTTACATAGTGCCGGTAAATGGTATCCAGGTTATTTTTTTTCATTCCCTCCCCCCTAAATTATCCACGTTCGGGAACTCGAAAAGTTACGGATCGTCCCGGCGGCCCGCAAGCAATCCTCTCTTAAATAAAAAAAGGTCTGTGGACAAACGGCCAGTGTAGTGAGACCGACCAATATCTACAGACTAACAAAATATCCCTTTGGTTTCTTTTGAAAAAACGACTTCCCCGCATCAAGTGAAATTCCCAACTTTTCGGCAATCTCGCCCATCAGCCTTTTCTTGTTCGTGGTTCTAGACTCGCGCTGGGGCGTCACATCCTTAGCCTTGTCAGATAAGCGGCTGCATCCCGCTTTCCAGCCAATCCTCCCGCGTCGGGCCGTAGATGTCCGGCACCCTGAGCCCGGCTTGGCGCATCAGGACGGTCATTTGGCCGCGGTGATGGATCTGATGCTGGATCAGCATCCGCAAGGTTAGGCCGTTCGGCCACATGTCTCCGTACATTTCCGTCGTCTCCGCCAGCTTGGCGTCTGTCCACCGGGTTTGGACGGCATGCGATGCCGCTTGCGAGGCATTTCGGTAAGCATCCGCGATGGCGGCCGCCGAGGTCGGCGCGTGCCGCTCGTCCCCGGCCGGTGCGAATTCCAGGCCGGTCCGCGACAGCATCCCATGGATCGACGTTGTCAGATGCCAGGCCAGCTGTCCGAGCGTCCGATGGTCCGGAGTAATCGCCTGATTCAGGGCTTCGTCGGTCAAGGCATCCATAACTTTCCGTGTCGCGTCGGCTTCATGCTGCCATTCGGCGATAAAATCGGCTATTTTGATAAACATCTCGAATTTCCTCCCTGTGCTGACAATTTCGCGTTGCCTCTTTACATTAACATGGATTCCCTGACAGCCTTATGTCAGGGTTGCTCATAGAGCTGCGCGATGGCGAGCGCCTCCTCCCGTATCCGCCGGGCGACCGCTTCCGGCTCCAGCACCTTCACATCGGCGCCGTACGACAGCAGATGGGCGTACGTCCAGTGCGCATCCGGATGGGAAGCGCGAACGACGAGCGTCCCGTCCGGGCCGTACTCGATTTGCTCGGGCTTGTAAAAATCCTCTACCGGAACCCGGACTTTCGAGGTAAACTGCAGCACGAGGTTTATGGAATCGGGAGAGTCGCGCCGTATCCAGCGTTTATCCAATTCTTCCGCCGGCAGCCGGCGCCGTTCGAACGTTTCCGTTCCGGCCTGCAAATTCCGCATCCGCGACAGCCGGAATATCCGAAAATCTTCCCGCAGCCGGCAATAGCCGTACATGTACCACACGTAGCCTTTCAGCACTACGCTCATCGGTTCGCACAGACGCTCGGCCTGCTCTCCTTTCCCGTTCGTATACTCGAAGGCGGTAAGCCGGTTTTCCCGGATCGCTTGCCGCAGCGTTTCCAGCTTTTCTTTGTCGGCGGTGCCGTTCTTCCAGGGGTTCATATCGATAATGATCTGCTTGGATGCGTCCGTGACGCTTCCTTGCTCGGATTTCGCCAGAAGCGCGCCGACTTTGTCCAGCAGACTGCCGAAATGCCGGTCGTCCAAGGTGGTCTGCATGCCGCGCAGCGCGACGATGAGCGCCTGCAGCTCGTCGAAGGACAGAAGCTGACGGTCGAGCCGGTAGCGGTCCGTAATCTCGTAGCCGCCGGTCTGACCGGCGTAAGACACGATCGGAATCCCCGCTTGATTGATCGCCTCGATATCCCGGTATACCGTTCGCAGCGACACTTCGAAGCGCTCGGACAATTCCTTGGCGCTTACCCGTTTGCGGTTAAGCAGAAGCATAGTAATGGCCAGTAGCCGGTCGAGTTTCATAAAAATGCAGCCGTCCTTTGTTCCCGACAGGATATCGGTTGGTGTTCATGCCTAATTCTCCGTACGGGCAGCCGAATCCTTTTTATCGAGGCGGCAAGTTGCTTTTTGAACATGGTTTCTTCTTATCCAAAGCAAAAGAGCGCCGTTAAGCGCTCTTTCTTGATCTATAGACGGAATTAACGGATGGTGATCGTCCCGGCTTCGGACTTCACGTCCGCTTTCAGGATATCCGAGAAAAAGGCCAGCGGCACGTACATTTTGCCTTCGCTGTTGATCACCGGGGCGGCGCCCAAAGCGACAGGAGCCATTTTGTTGATGACGTACTCGTCCTTGCCCGTCCGCACAACTGTCCACTGGGCCCCCTTCCGCAGCTCCGCGGCTTGCTCCTTGGCGTTCCATTTCAGCTCGTAGCCAAGGGCTTCGGCGACGATCCGCAAAGGCACGGTCACGGTGCCTTTGGCGTCCGTGTAAACGGCCGCATCGACGGTGGACAGCTCGCTGCCGTTCACGACAAGCTTGTGCGGGCGGCTGTCCGGTGTCTGCGCCTGATTCGGCAGCGGGATGACGAATTCGGGCATGCCTGCGGCATAAGGCGCGATTTCGTATGGCCCGAAGACGATGACGGCGCTGCCTTGATGGATATAGAACGACTGCGTGTCGTCTATGCCTTCGAAGCCGTCTTTGAAATAATCATCGGGATGCTTCGCGATCTCGTCTTGGATATGCTTGTCGATCGTCTGCTTGTAGCCCGCGCCGAACAGGTCTTTCAGCTCGACCCGCTTTGCGGCGTCTTGATTCAGCACGTTGTATGTATCGGTGCGCGGCAAACCGTGGGCTCCTCCCGTATACGTATAGGTCGTCACGGCGATGGAGAACATGCCCGCATCGGCTGCCCCGCCCCCGGCTTTCACTTCGTATTTTACGATGACCTCGTACGGTCTGAATTCGAAGCCCGATTTTTTGGCTTCGGCGGCGTCATTTTCCGCTTGCTTCTTCAGCAGCTCCAAATCTTTCATCGCATGACGCTCCAGAATATCGTTCAACTGGTCTTGATACTTTTTATCTTTGAGCCCTTCGATAACCGGGATGCTCAGGTCCGCGGAGTATTGGTCGGTCTTCTCTTGTACGGCTTTGGCCGATACTTTGACGGCATCCTGCTGAACGGCTGCGGAGATCGGCACGGCTTGGACGGGAACGCCCGCGGCGGAAATCTCGGCGCTTGCCCGGGAACCGGGGACGCCTGCGGCCAGCAGGCAAGCTCCTGCGATGCTGAGAGTCAATAATTTGAACGGTGTTTTCATAAAAGTCCCTCCTAGATGTAGATGGCTTGATGCTTTGATTATAGGACAGATGGCTTGCAAGAAAGTTACAATCAGGTTACAACTCCCGTGGACTCAATTTCGGTAGAGTATGGTTAGAAGTCTTTTTTTACTTTGATGCGGCCGTACCGGTTTATTACAATAAAAGGTACAGCAGTATTGTCGGCTTTAAGAATGGGAGGAAAACAATTGACCGTATGCAATCTGCGCGACTGGGGCTGGAACGACCGGCGGGAGGAGGCATTCGCTCCTTACCGTGAGGCCGGACATGTGCCCGGGCGCATTATTTTGGAGCATAAGCACGTTTACCGTGCTGTTACGGCCGGCGGAGAACTGCTCGCCGAAGTGTCGGGGCGGCTGCGCCATCAAGCGGCCGGCCGCGCCGATTATCCCGCCGTCGGCGATTGGGTGGCGCTTCAGCCGCGGGCGGAGGACGGCCGTGCGATGGTTCATGCAGTGCTTCCAAGGGAGAGCAAGTTTTCGCGCAAAGCAGCCGGGAGCGCTGTGGAGGAGCAGATCGTCGCGGCCAATGTCGATACGGTGTTTTTGGTGCATGCGCTGAATGCGGATTTTAATGTGCGGCGGCTGGAACGGTACTTGACCTTGTCCTACGAGAGCGGCGCGGCGCCCGTCGTGCTGCTCAGCAAAGCCGATCTGTGCGAGGACGTGGCCGGCAAAGCGGCCGCTGTGGAGGCCGTGGCGCCGGGCGTGCCGGTACATGCGATCAGCTCCGCCCGCGGCGAAGGCTTGGATGCGCTGGCCGCCTATTTGAAGCCGGGGCGGACGGTGGCGCTTCTCGGGTCCTCGGGAGCCGGAAAGTCCACGCTGGCCAATCTGCTCTATGGCGAGGCCATCTTGGACACCGGGGAGATCCGCGAGGGCGACGGCCGCGGTCGGCATACGACGACCCACCGCGAGCTTGTGCTGCTTCCCGGGGGTGCGCTGCTGATCGATACGCCGGGAATGCGGGAGCTGCAGCTGTGGGACGCGCAATCCGGCCTTGACGCGGCCTTCCGCGACATCGAACAGGTCGCCGCGGGCTGCCGCTTCGGCAACTGTACGCACCGGGAGGAGCCCGGCTGCGCCGTCAAAGAAGCGTTGGAGAACGGGACGCTCGACCGGGGACGGTATGCTAACTACGTGAAGCTGCAGAAGGAGCTGGCGTTCCAAGCCAGCAAGGAAGAAAAGAGCTTGCAGCGGGCGGAAAAAGACCGGTGGAAAAAAATTCACCAATCGATGAAAAAGCATCCGAAGCGTCCTTTGGATTAAAAACGCCATACAGAGCCCATTCCCTTCGATCTTCGGAGAGAATGGGCTTTGCGCTTGGTTTTGCCGGACAAGTCTTTCATTTTCGGCCGGTTCGGTATACAATCCAGAGAAAGCTTCAAAATCTAAGGGAGAACCGTATATGTGGACGAACCGGAACGTATGGATTGTCCTGGCGGGGGAATTTATCGCCGGGCTTGGTTTGTGGATGTCGATTATTGCCAACTTGGAGTTTATGCAGCAGAAGGTCCCTTCGGATTTCATGAAGTCGCTTATATTATTCGCCGGGCTGCTCGCCGGCGTACTGTTTGGTCCGTTGGCCGGACGCGTTATCGATACGACCTCGAAGAAAAAGGTGCTGATGCTTTCGGGCGCCGGACGCCTTGTCAGCGTTTGTTTTATGTTTGCCGCGTTGTATTTCGATTCCATCTGGTGGATGGTGCTGTTCGCCGTGACGCTGCAAATATCGGCCGCGTTCTATTTTCCGGCGCTGCAATCCGTCATTCCGCTGATCGTAAAGGAGCGGGAGCTGCTCGCCTTAAACGGCGTCCATATGAACGCGGGTACGATCGCGCGTATTCTGGGGACGACCTTGGCCGGGCTGATGCTGACCGTGATGAGCTTGAAAGGCTTGTACATCGCCTCTTTCGTGGCTTATGTGGCGCTGCTTGCATCTACCGTTTTCCTGGATGTGCCCGAGCCTGTCCATCGGAAGGGCGCCGAAGGGGAGGCGGCCGTAACGAGCGGGAAGCCGGAGCAGGCCGAAAGCGGCGGGCGCGGCAGCGATCCGGCCGGGCAGGCGCCGCCTGCGGAGCAAAGCGGCTTCAAGGCGCTTCTGCCGCTGCTGCGTACGGAGCCGGCCGTGCTGACGGTGCTCTGGCTGACGCTGGTGCCGACGCTGTTCATCGGCGGCTTCAACCTGATGGTCATCAACATCAGCGAGCTGCAGAACGACGCGCAGGTGAAAGGGCTGCTCTACGCCGTAGAAGGAGTCAGCTTCATTCTGGCCGGCTTTCTGGTCAAGTGGATGGCCGACCGCGGCGGCCTGATGAACCGGCTGTTCCTGTTTGCGTCGATTGTGGCGGCGTCGCAATGCTTATTGTATTTTGCCGATTCGAAGCTGTGCGCCTTGCTTTCGTTCGGATTGTTTGGCCTGGCGGCGGGCGGATTTTTCCCGGCGGCGTCGACCTTGTTCCAGAAGCAGATTCCGAAAGCGTACCACGGCCGGTTTTTCTCGTTCCGCGGCATGCTCGACCGCGTCGTGTTTCAGGTCGTTCTGCTGAGCACGGGGCTGCTGCTGGATTCGATCGGGTTGCAGCTCATGGTACTTTTGTATGGGGTGCTGTCGTTTTTGCTCGTCGCCGTGTTTGCCGTCCGCGAAGCCAGATCGGCAAAGAAGGACCGTGCGGAAGCATCGTTATGATTCGAAACGAACGGAAAGCCGAACCTTGCAATGAATAAATGCAGGGCCGGCTTTTTTGGCTTTACGTTTTCCGCCAGCCACGCTCCTCCCGGAACGGGATGCCCTCCAGGCGCAGCAGCCGCGTTTTGGCCTCCAGGCCGCCGAGGTAGCCGGTCAAGGAACCGTCCTTGCCGATCACCCGGTGGCAGGGCAGCACGATCGGCAGCGGATTGGCGCCTACGGCCGCACCGACGGGCCGGGCTGCCAGCGGCCTTCCCAAGACCGAGGCCAGCTCCGCATACGTCCAAGCGCTTCCGTATGGGATAAGCCGCAGCGCTTCCCAGACCTCGAGCTGAAGCGGGGTTCCCCGCACGTCGAGCGGCAGGCCGAACGGGGTGCCGTCCCCCTGGAAATAAGCGGCGAGCGGCTCCATATATGGGCGCAGAGCCTCCGCGCTTTCCACAAGCGCTGCGCCGGGCCAATGAGCGCCCGTCCAAGCAGCCAGCTCGTCGGGCCTCTCGTTCGGGAAACGAATGCGGCAAAGTCCCTGCTCCGTCGCCGCGATCCTTAGCGTCCAATCCCCGTCCCGATAGGTGGTCCAATACACATATTGCGTTTGCTCGTCCTCCCCCGAACCTCCAAAAGCCGGTGAAGCGTTCTGTATGCGTATGTTGGAAACAGCGGCCGCATTTAACATGAGCGTCCCTCCTCTGCTCTCTTCTTCGATAGATATGAGCCCGAGGCTTGCTGCGCCTGCCGGTAAGCGGTCGGCGAGAGCCCGGTTCGTTTATGGAAAACAGTCGAGAAATAAGCGGCGTTTGGAAATCCCGTGCGCAGCGCCACTTCGGTCACCGTCTCGCCGGTTTCCTTCAGCCGCCGTTTGGCCGCCTCCACGCGTGTGGCGGCGATATATTCCGCAGGCGTCACCCCGGTCAGCCGCTTGAACGTGCGGTGCAGATGGTAAGGGCTGGCGTGCTGCGCTTCCGCCAGCACGGCGAGAGTCAGCGGCTCCGCATAATGCGCCTCGATCCACTTGGCGGTGTGGCGGATCCATTCTTCGTCCGGCATCCCCTTGCCGTCGGGACGGCATCGCTTGCAGGGGCGGAAGCCTTGTGCCGCGGCATCGGCCGCACCGCGGAATATTCGCACGTGCTCCCTCTTCGGCGGCTTCGATTTGCAGGAGGGACGGCAAAAGATTCCCGTCGTCTTGACGGCGTAAATCAATCGGCCATCATACGCGGCATCGTTGGCGATGATGGCGTTCCAGATATCGTCGGTCAAAGCCGGCTCCGTCCGTTCGCGGTTTGCCGGCCGTTCATGCAGGTCAGTCATAGCGATCACCTCACGAGCTCAGTATACCCCGGGCCGTTATGGGATGTAAGGGGGGACGAGTGAGAGCGCAAGATTTCAAAAGCGCATGAGCCCGGAGTATGGTAAAAAGGTATCATGAAGAAAATAGCGGTCGTTGATTGGATAAAGGAGAGAAGGAAAGATGAACGAAGCGCAGTCTGGGGCAGAGCTTGAAATTCAAGAAGGATGGAAGGACGGGGGAGGCGAAGGAGAGCTTATCCCGCGGGGGCCTTTCCGGTTTTCCGCGGCTCTCGCCTATATGGCGAGGTCGGAGAACGAATGCCTGTTTTACGTCGGCCAAGACCGCGTGTACAAATGGATCGAAGCCGGAAATGAGCGGGTGCTCGTCGAAATTTTCGGCGGTCCGGAGGATCGTACCGTACGGCTGCGGTTTCTTGACGAAGCGTCGCATGGGAAGCCGCGGGCTCGTCTGGCGGCGGCCCGCTACGTGTGGGAGTGGTTCGACTTGGGAGCGGACCTCGATGCGTTTTACCGGCTGGCGGAGAGCGACCTGCTGCTGGGGCCGTTGACGCATCGGTTTTACGGGCTCCGGTGCATCGGCATCCCGGATTTGTTCGAGGCGCTGTGTTGGGCCATTCTCGGGCAGCAGATCAATCTGGCGTTCGCCTACACGCTCAAGCGGCGGTTCGTCGAGACGTACGGCGCTTCCATGACTTGGGAGGACCGGACGTACTGGACTTTTCCGGCACCCGAAACGATTGCGGGATTGTCGGTGGCCGACCTTACGCCGCTGCAGCTCACGTCCAAAAAGGCCGAGTACGTGCTCGAAACGGCGGCGCGCATGGCGGACGGAAGGCTGACTAAGGAGCAACTGCTGCGCTTGCCCGACGCGCAAGCGGTCGAACGCGAGCTAACCGCCATACGCGGCATCGGGCCATGGACGGCCCATTATGTGATGATGCGCTGTCTCCGGCTGCCATCGGCTTTTCCGGCCGGAGATGTCGGCCTGCAGAACGCGGTCAAGCATTTGTTCGGCATGGACAGCAAGCCGACGCCGGCCGAGCTGCGGCGGCTAGCGGCCGGCTGGAGCGGTTTCGAGGCGTATGCAACTTTTTATCTGTGGAGGGTGCTGTACTAAGCTAAGCTTGCGCTGCGTTCCTGTCCCCCTGCCGGATCGAGGCCAGAAAAGCTTCCATCTTGCGGGCGGGCAAAGGCTGGCTGAGCAAGTAGCCCTGCACGGTATCGCAGCCGATCTGCTTCAGCCGCGCGAGCTCGGCCTCCGTTTCCACGCCTTCGGCGACCGTCCGGAGCCCGAGCGCATGGGCCATGTCGACGATGGCTTGAACCAGAGCGCGGTTGACCGGATCCTGGTCCAGCCCCTGGATGAACGTCTTGTCGATTTTGAGCACGCTGAAATCAAACTTTTTCAAGTAAGCGAGCGCGGAATGACCGGTGCCGAAGTCGTCAATGGCCGTCCCGACTCCAATCCGGCGCAGCTCCTTCAGCAGCCGGATCGTCGCCTCGCCCTTCGTCAGGCCGGCGCTTTCCGTAATTTCAATTTCCAATTGGGCCGGATCGACCTTATACCGCTGCAGGATCTGCCGGATGCGCTCCGGCAAATGAGGCCGGTGCAATTGCCGCGCGGATAAATTGACGGCTACCTTGACCGGATACCCCAATACTTCTTCCCACCGGACATGCTGCCAGCAGACGTTCTCCAGCACCCATTCGTCCATATCGGCAATCATGCCGATTTCTTCCGCCACCGGGATAAACTCCTGCGGGCTGATCGGACCCAGCACCGGATGATTCCAGCGCGTCAACGCCTCCAGACCGACGAGGCGGCCCGAGCGGCAGTCCATCTGCGGCTGGTAGAACACTTCTAGCTCGCCGTCCATCGCGGTGGCGCGCAGTCCGTTCTCCAGCACCAGCCGGCGGGGCAGCGTCTCGGTCCAATGGGGAGCAAACAAGCGGTAGCCGTTGCGCTGTTCCTTAGCCGCATACATGGCGGAATCGGCATGACTGACAAGGGTTTCCGGATCGCTTCCGTCTCTCGGATATAAGCTGATGCCGACGCTGCCGGTGATGTACAATTCGTGCGGGTCCACATGGAACTTTTGCGCCAGTTCTTTTAACACCGTATCCGCGACATCGGTCGCTTCTTTCGGGTCTTGGAGTCCGGGCAAAATCACCGTGAATTCGTCGCCTCCAAGCCGGGATACGAACAACGGCTCTCGGATGCAGCGGCGGAGCCGGTTGGCCGCCTGCACAAGCAGCCGGTCCCCGGTCTCGTGGCCGAGCGAGTCGTTAATGATCTTGAACCGGTCGAGGTCGATGATGAGCAGTCCGACCATCGTGCCGTTTTGCTTCGCATCCAGCAGCGCCGCGTTCAGCCTGTGCCGGAAATGCCGTCGGTTCGGCAGCCCCGTCAGCATGTCGTAGTGGGCCAAATAACGGAGGTTCTCCTCCGCCTGAATCCGTTCCGTAATGTCCGAGAAAATGCCTACGTAGTTGGCGATCCTGCCCGTTTCGTCCTTGACGGCATTAATGATGAGCCATTCGGGGAAGACGCTGCCGTCTTTTCGCCGGTTCCAAATTTCGCCCTGCCAGCTTCCTTGCCGGCGGATCGAAGCCCACATATCGTCGTAGAATGCCTTGTCCTGCTTGCCCGATTGGAGGATTCGCGGCGTGGAGCTGATGATCTCGCCGGGTTCGTATCCGGTCATGCGGGTGAAGGCTTGATTTACATCCATGATCCGGTTGTTGGCATCCGTGATCATAATGCCCTCCTGTGCCGCTTGGAACACCCGCGCGTAGAGCCGCAGGTGCTTCTCCGAGCGTCTCCGCCGGTTCGCCTCCCGCAGCAGCCGGGCGTTGTAGCGGCGGAGAATGAAGTAGAAAACGACTGAGTTCAGTAGAAACAGCCCCCACCTGAGCGGCACATCGGGCGTTCCGCAGGCCGAAGCGTCCAGCAAGCCCGATACTTTCTCCACGATCGGATCGGCCAAAAAAATGAGAATTAAATTCGATATCATAAAAAACAGCGTCAAGGAGTCCAAAACGGGCAGCTTGCCCCGGTTGGCAGGCGTCATAGTATATTCCACCTTTGTCGTAATATGGGTTTCAGCCCGGAGGTGAAGCGGCCCCATCGTATCAAGGGTATACCAGCCGCTTCCGGCCGCCTATGATTTACATCACAAGGAGGGTGTGGCCATGAAAAGAATCATAAAGTTCGGTACGATTGGCACTTTGCTGCCGGCAACGGCTTTCGGAGCGGCCGCTTCCGGCTAAGCGCCCGTTTCTGCGCGTGAACTGCCAGTCAATTGGCCTGCCGATACGAATTAATAGACTGGGAAAAGCACACATTTTGACGCATAGTCCAAACGAGCGTAAGGGCAAGGCCATACGATATACCATGCGAACGAAAGGAGGGGACCTAAGATGGGTTACTGTGGCGGTGGCAGCGGCGGCTACGGCGGCTTTGGCGGAGCATTTACTAGTACAGGTGTGATTCTCGTTCTCTTCATTTTGCTTGTGATTATTCTTCGTTCCTGGTGGGGTTAATGAAGCAGCTTTTGGAAGATCCCGGGTTTTGACGGGATCTTTTTTATTTTTAGGCCGGGCCGGAGGGATAGGCAGGTATACACCGAGGGGGAGCGGCGGTTAGAATGAAGAAAGAATCATTACCTGAGAAAGAGTAGGGGAAGGAGGACTGCGATGGGACAGGCCGTCATCTTGTTTATTCTCGCGGGGCTGGCCGAAATTGGCGGAGGGTACCTTGTTTGGTTATGGCTCCGGGAAGGAAGGGCGGTCGGCTACGGCATCGTCGGTGCGCTTATTCTTGTCGTGTACGGGATTATTCCGACCCTGCAAAGCTTTCCGAGTTTTGGGCGGGTATATGCTGCTTACGGCGGCGTCTTCGTCATATTGTCGGTTCTGTGGGGGTGGGGCGTCGACAAGAAAGCCCCGGACGTCTACGATTGGCTCGGGATGAGCCTGTGTCTGGCCGGCGTTGCCGTGATGCTGTATGCTCCGCGGTCCTGATGCGAGTAAGCTGCCCTGGGAGAAGCGCGAAAAAGAAGCCTTGCGCAGCGGATAACCATCCGGCGATAAGGCTTCTTTGGGCGTGCTTATTTTTTCGGATCGAACGAGCTCTTCAGCGACACGATCCGGTTGAACACCGGACGGCCCTCTGTCGAGTGCTTCGGATCGACGTTGAAGTAGCCGTGGCGGAAAAACTGAAACTTATCCTGAGGCTTCGCGTCCCGCATATTGTTCTCGACGAAGCCTTGTACCGCTTCGAGCGACTTCGGATTAATATTGTCGAGGAACGAATCGCCCTCTTCCGCTTGCTCGTCGAGAATGAGCGGCTCGTACAGGCGGAATTCCGCCGGGACGGCTTGCGTCGCTTCCACCCAATGAATCGTTCCCTTGACCTTGCGGCCGGTAAAGCCGCTGCCGCTTTTCGTTTCGGGGTCGTACGTGCAATGCAGCTCCGTGACGTTGCCGTCCGCATCCTTGATCACGTTCTCGCATTTGATGAAGTAGGCGTGCTTCAGGCGCACTTCGTTGCCGGGGAACAGGCGGAAGTAGCCTTTGACCGGCTCTTCCATAAAGTCGTCCCGCTCGATATAAATCTCCCGAGAGAACGGAATTTGCCGCTGTCCCATCGATTCGTTCTCGGGGTTGTTCTCCGCATCCAGCATCTCCACTTGCCCTTCCGGGTAGTTCGTGATGACCACCTTCAGCGGCTGTAGCACGGCCATCGTGCGCGGCGCCTTCAATTTGAGGTCCTCGCGGATGAAATGCTCGAGCATCTTCTCGTCGACGACGCTGTTGTTCGTCTTCACCACGCCGACTTCGCGGCAGAACGTGCGGATCGCTTCCGGGGTATAGCCCTTGCGTCGCAGACCAGAGATCGTAGGCATCCGCGGGTCGTCCCAGCCGTCGACGATCTTCTCGTCCACGAGCAGCTTCAGCTTCCGCTTGCTCATCACCGTATTGGTCAGGCTGAGCCGGTTGAATTCATACTGACGCGGCACGTTCTCCATCTCGCACTCCTGCACGACCCAATCGTACAGCGGGCGGTGATCGGCGAACTCCAGCGTACAGATGGAATGCGTGACGCCTTCGATCGCGTCCTCCAGCGGATGGGCGAAATCGTACATCGGATAAATGCACCACTTGTCGCCGGTGTTATGGTGATGCGCATGGGCGATCCGGTACAGGACCGGGTCCCGCAGGTTGATGTTCGGGGAGGCCATGTCGATTTTGGCCCGCAGCACTTTCTCGCCATTGGCATACTCGCCTTTGCGCATCCGCTCGAACAGGTCGAGATTTTCCTCCACGCTGCGGTTGCGGTACGGGCTGTCTTGGCCGGGCTCGGTCAAGGTGCCCCGCGTTTCGCGGATTTGCTCCGCCGTCAGGTCGCATACGTAGGCTTTGCCCTTGCGGATCAGGCGAACGGCGCGCTCGTACATTTCATCGAAAAAGTTCGAAGCAAAATACAGCTGTTCCCACTCGAAGCCGAGCCACTTGACGTCTTCCTGGATCGAGCGGACAAATTCCTCGTCTTCCTTCGCCGGGTTCGTATCGTCAAACCGCAGATGCGTACGGCCGCCGAATTCGTCGGCAAGCTCGAAGTTCAGACAAATCGATTTCGCGTGCCCGATGTGCAGATAGCCGTTCGGCTCGGGCGGAAAGCGGGTGACGATGGTTTTAACTTTACCCGTGTTCAAATCTTCGATCACGATATTTTTGATGTAATTGGAGGATGATGCAGAAGCCGGTTTCGTCGTTTCCAATGGGATCAACCTTTCTCACAAGATAGCTGTCAAAATCTATTACTCTCTATAATACACAAAATGAAGGGCAATTATAAATGGTTTTCCATACGTTTCTTTGAAGAAAGCACTTACTTGGCGGACTTTTTCACATTTTCCGTCAGAGCCTTGGGCGGTATCTATGAAAACGGGGGAAATTTGTTTGTCTTTTGCAAGTAACGGCGGGGCCGGTGCCCCCCCCTCGAAAATAAATTAGCCCTCGAATCCCCAAGGGCGGCATAACTTTATCCGGTGCTGATTACTTGAACCCGGCTGATATTTTTAGGATCGGTCTTCTCTTTTGCAACAAACACCAAATGGTATTGATCTAAGTCATAAATAAGATAATAACCATCATATGCTTCATTCCAGTATTCTTTGAGGGGTTTTCCTAATGCGAGCTTTACGTCCTCTGCCGTCATCTGGATTTGAAGAGATTCAACCGAAGCCGAAATTTTATTAAGCATTGTTTCCGGTTTTAAAATATTTTGATCTTCGGCACACGAGTCATGACTAAAATAAAAGTCCGCCTTGCTTTTGGAATGACCAAAAGAATACGTCCAGCACTCTTCATTCGAGATCCCTTCAGGCTCTCCATACAGTTCAACAACTTTTGAGTAAGTAGAATTTAACGGGATCTCCATACCTTTCATTTGACCTTTAATTGCCGCTTCTTTTATAGCTGCTATCGACTGAGACTTCGAGTTATCGTAGTGCTCCTTTACAGTTTGTGTATTGCAACCAATTAATACCCACATTAACGCTATTAATAAGAATCCCCTTATTGCCACTTTAACTCCCCCATAATTAGCATTCCATAAATAACAAAAAAAGACAGTCAGTATTATTATACCAGCTATCTTTTTCTCATATTATTTTTTTTCAATATTTCGTTTTACCTTTACGGCAAAATCCCCCGCTTCCGGCCGCAGATGCCGGTCGCAGGGGATTGCTGGCGGGGATGCGAAGCTTAGAGCAAAGTTGAGGCGGCCGGCTGTTTTTCCTCATACTGCAGCAGCAGCTCTTCTGCTTTATCCCAATCCTTGGCGTGCACATCGAGCTTCAAGCGCTCGGGGGTATGAAGATCGACGGCTTCGGCCGCCGTCTGAATTGCGCTCAAGCCTGCATCGGTAACGGGTTTCACCCGGCATTTGACCTGCCGCGATCTTAAGAAGGCGTGCCTCGCATGAAGATCGCGGGTCTCGGACCCGGAGGCGGCCATCACGGTCTTCCATTGCGCGGAGCTATACAGCAGGTAAATCGCGACAATCGCGACCAACAGGACCAATAAACCTTCCATTATCATAAAAACACCACCTTCGCCTATTCTGATTCTGCCGACGGGGGGGCCGGTAGTCTGGGGCGGACGCTTGCTTGTAGTTACCCGATTTCGGCCGGGGTGAAACATGGATTTTTTTGCTGCAGATTCGAATGGGTTAACTGGACACTTCCGTTTTACCAAACGAGAAAGGCGTTTTATATTCGAATTATTTAATTTTCTTAAGGTAAACAAGAAAAACAACGAACGACAATGCCACAACTGCAATAAACATATTAAAGGAAACAGCGTCGCCACCGATTCCTAATTCATCGGAAAGAATACCTATTTGATAAGTCAGATAAGCGGAAACCAGCAAACTAATAGATAGGATAATGATTATTGTAAACCTATTAATAATTTTATAATGATTCTTCTGGAAAATAGTGATGAACAACGAGATGCTTAGAATAATGATAAACAAAATATATATTGGTCTAAAATGAATAAAGACATCTGTACTTTCCATATACTCCCTCCCCGTTATTTTTAGATTAAGCCTTAATAAAAAACGGATGGAACTGCCCTTAAAGGCAATTCCATCATATTCCATATCGCTATTAATAACAAACAAAATTATGGATTGCAATCTGGCCTTGAAGAAAGGTTAACAAGGATGGGGATATTGAGCTTCAAGCGTTCGGGGGAATGGAGCTCGATGGCTTTCTCACACGGTCTGCGCAGCGAAAAACTGCGGCAGGAACGCTTTGTTCTTCTCCACCATGCGCTGCGCCAGCTGTCCGACGATGCGCAGCTTGTGCTCCCCTTCCGGGATGTCGACCAGCCACAGATCGGTGACGGGAAAACGGTCATGATGCACGATAAATCCTTCGATCAGCTCCGGCGTATACGACGACCCGCCGCCGATGACGACGACCTTCAATCCTTTGGCTTCAACCACCTGCAAGCATTTCCTTCAAATCGGATATGCGTCGGACCTGCTCCTGCACCGGCTCGGAGACGGTCGTGCCGTCTTTCTCCATAGCCAGCAAGATCGCCCCGACCACCGGCTCCACTTCCAGCACCTGAAGCCGGCAGCCCGGCGCCTCCGGCTGCACGATTTCTGCGATATGCGGATGAATGAATTGCCCGTCTCCCCGGGTCAGCACACTGCCTGCAAGCACCAGATCGAAGGTCTCACTCTGCATCCCGAGACGACGGATGACCGCACGGGCCGCCAGCCCGAGCTCCGTTCCCTGCACGCGGAGGATGCGGGCGGCCACACGGTCTTCTTGGGCCGCGGCCTGGAAGAGCAGCGGTGTCAGATCAAGCGGGATCGGCAGCGCGTGGTCCAAAAAATGATGGAACATGCGTTCGATCGAAGAGTGGCCCAGCTCCTTCGTGACCAAGGCGGTCAGCAGCGTCTCTTCCTCGCGGCCTTCCCACGCCCGGATGACCGCCCGGAACGTTTCGACCGCCAAATCTCCGCCGCCGCCGAAATCTCCGTACTGGTAGCCGAAGCCGCCGCATTGGTACGTCTCGCCCGAAGGGGAGACGCCGACGCAGTTCGTGCCGCTGCCGCAAATCGCCACGACGCCGTAGGGCTTCGATGTGCCGGCGCGCAGGGCGATGACGGTATCGCATACGATGTCGGAGCCGGGCAGTCCCAGCTCGGCGATCATCGGCCGCAGGATGCGGAAGTCGGCTTCGCGGTCGGCCCCCGCCAGCCCGAAGCAGGCTGCGGCAATATCCTGCTCGCGCAGGCCGGCTTGGCCGAGCGCTTGCGCGACGGCTTGGCGGATGCTCCGCGCGGCCGTATCGCGGTCGATCTGATGGTTGCCGAGGCCGCCTTTGCCGGCTGCGACCAGCCGGCCCGTTTCGTCCGTAATGACGGCATACGTCTTGCTGCCGCCGGCATCCATCCCCAAGTAGTATTTCATGTACTCCACTCCCGTCCTTGGAGCCAGCTACGGTGCGGGGGAATAGGGCGACGTGGATTCTCTCACGATCAATTCCGGCTTCAAGCAGACCGAAGTGTTCCGTTTCATGGAGCCGTCGATCAGCTTGAGCAGCAGACGGACGGCCTGCTGTCCCATCTGCTCCATCGGCTGCCTGACGGTCGTCAGACGCGGATGAATATCCGCGGCGAACACTTGGTCGTCGTACCCGACGATGGAAATATCGCGCGGAATGCGGTACCCTTCGTCCCGGAACGCATCCATGACGCCGAGCGCAAGGCCGTCTTCTCCGGCGAAGACGGCCGTCGGCACGTTCCCGCTGCGCAGCCATTCCTTGGCGACGTCGAAGCCGCTGCGGATGTTGAATTCGGTGCAGGCCACAGCCAGCGGCGTCAGTCCCGCTTCGGCCATAGCCGCTTCGAATCCGCGTCTGCGCTCTCTGGCGCTGAGAAACAGCTCCGGCCCGCTCACGTGCGCGATGCGCGTATGCCCCAGGCCGATCAAATGCTTCGTCGCCTCGTAGCCGCCCGTATAGTTATCTACATTCACCGTAGTGGCATTTGTTTTTTCAATCTGATTATCGATAATGACAAACGGGATTTTCTTCCGTTTGAGCTCCAGCACATACTGCTCTTCTTCCATGGGCGACAGCACGATGATGCCGTCGACACGGTCTTCCTGAAACAAAAAGTTGGTCGGCTTCAATGCGCCGTCCGGAGAGGAGCACACATTGAGCGCTAAAAAATAGCCGTTCTCCTCCAGCGCTTCGTTCACGGCATGCACGATGCCGTCGAACACCGAATCCTGCAGGGTGATCAGCGTCAGGCCGATCAGTCCCGTCGATCCCCGCGCCAGGTTGCGGGCGGCCGCATTGGGGCGGTAATCCAGCTCCTGAATGGCCTGCAGCACCTTCTGACGGTTGCTCTCCCGGACGGTGGGCGAATTGTTGAGCACCTTCGACACGGTCACAAGCGAAAGTCCCGATTTTTTTACGACGTCCCATATGCTTACTTTTTTCATAATCAGATCAAACTCCCGAATCGGTATTCGTATATATAAGCTTAGTATACCATAGCTCCGTCCGTTCCCTTCCGTACGGAGGGGAACGGGCGCAGGGGAGTCGTTACGCGGCAGGGACAGGAGGCTGGCGCGGTTATTTGTTGGCTTTGCCGGCGTTCTTCTCCTTCAGCAGGTCGTTTACCTTTTTCTCCAGCTGCGGGCTGACTTCGGCTACGGTTTTTTGCCCGTTGTCCACGAGGTCCAGCTCGTTCTTGACGATGTTCAAAATCTCGGAGTAGTGGGTGATCAGATGGTTATACGACTCGACGCCGTATTTCAGCCCGCCCTCCACGACGTTCTTCATGTCTTTCGGGTCGATTGCCGGCGCGTACAGATTGAAATACTTTTCCGCCGCCTGCTGGTTGGCCGGTGGCGTGCCGCCGCTCAGCTCGATCGACTTTTCCTGGATGTCTTTGCCGAGCTGGAATTTGATCCATTCGTATGCTTCCTTCGGATGCTTGGAATCCTTGAGAATCAGGAGCGGATCGACGTACAGCACGTTGCGGTTCTTGTCGCTGCCGCTGTACGGAACGGCGGCCACGCCGACCTTGAAGCTGTAATCCTTGACCGAAGCGAGAATCCAGGCGCCGGCGACGGACATCCCTACGCGTCCGGTGGCGAACGGATCGCCGCCCTGACCGGCGACGGCTTTGGTGAATTCCGGCGAAGGCATCACCTTGTCCTTCAGGATTAAGTCGGACAAGCGCTGGTTGATTTTGACGACCTCCGGCGAATTGAAGTGGAAGGACGTCGCATGCCCGCCGTTCGTCCATGTATCGTCGGAGTACACCTTTGCTCCGAAATACACCGGACGCATATCCTTCTCGCCCCAGACCCAGTCCAGACCGTACTCCACTTTCTCAAAATCGTCGCTCGGCTTGCTCAGCTTCTTGGCGGTTTCGATCATTTTGTCGAACGTCCAGGACTTGTCTTCGTAGCTCGACGGCGGGTACGGAATGCCCGCTTTGTCGAACATGTCCTTATTGTAAAGCAGCATCGTCACGTAGCTGTAAACCGGGATGCCGTAGTTTTTGCCGTCGATTTTGTAGATGTCCATCAGGTTGTCGGGAATGCCGTAATCGGACGCTTTGAAATTGTCCTCTTTCATCAGGTCGGTCAGGTCGCGCAGCAGGCCCTTGTCGTAATATTCGATAAAGCCGCCCTCGCCCCAATGCGAGGTAACGTCGGGAGCCGTCCCGGCGGCGATCATCGCCTGCAGCTTCGAATCGAATTCCTCGTAAGGCGTCTTCATGATCTTGACCTTGATGTTCGGGTGCTTCGCTTCGAATTCCGGAATGAGCTTCTCTACATAGGTTTTATCCGGAAGATCGGGAACGAACTGCGTAATCGTGACCGTGGAGTCCCCCTTGGACCCGCTATCTTTCGTGCCGCTGGCGCAAGCCGGAAGCAGAACTGCGCTTGTCAGCAGGATTGCGCCGAGACAGGCTGCCTTGTTTCTTTTCATCTTTCCTCACTCCTTCGTTTTGGTGGCCCCGCAGACGGGATATTCATTTCACTCCAGTCAGCACGATGCTTTCGACGAAATATTTTTGTGCGACTGAAAATAAAACCAGGATCGGAACGAGAGCCAGGACGGCGGACAGCATGACGAGATTCCATGGCACCAGCCGGGTGGCGGACGAATACATCGCGGTCATGCCGATCGTCAGGGTGAAATGTTCGGACGAGTTCAGGTACAGCACCTGCCCGAGCAGATCGTTCCAGCTGTACATGAAGCCGAAGATCGCTACGGTCGCCAGCACGGGACCGGAGAGCGGCAGCGCGATGTTCCACCACTGGCGCCACTCGGAGCAGCCGTCGATTTTGGCCGCGTCGTACAGTTCGTTCGATAACGAAGCGAAGAACTGCCGGATGAGGAAGATGTTATAGGCCGAGCCGAAAAAAGCAGGGACGGTTATCGGCAGAATCGTGTCCATCCACCCGAGATTTTTGAACAAAATGAACTGCGGAATCATGAGGGCCGGGTACGGAATCATCATCGTGCTGAGCAGAAACAGGAACAGCACGTTTTTCCCCCGGGCGTGATAGCGCGCGAACCCGAACGCGACGAGGGACGACGAAAGCACGGTCCCGATGACGCTGAAAAAGGCGATCAGCAGGCTGTTTTTGTACCACAGGCCGTACTGATATTGGGTGAACAGGTTCTTGAAGTTGCCCCAGGCGAACTGTTCCGGGATGAGTCTGGGCGGGAATTTGAGCACTTCCGCCTGCGACTTGAACGCGGTCGAGAACATGTTGAGCGTCGGAAAAATCATGATGACCGCGATGACGACCAGCAGCAGAAAGACCAGCCACTCGAACGGGGTTGTTTTGCGCTTGCTGTCCTTTTGCCGCACCGGACGCTTCTGCGTTACGGATGCCGTACTCATACGCCGCCGCCTCCTTCATAATGAACAAGCTTCCGGGACACTCTCATGATCAGGAACGTCATGAGCATGATGACGATCAGCAGCAGCCATGACATCGCCGAAGCGTAGCCCATCTTGAAAAATTTGAAGCCGTTCTGCCATAAGTAGTACACGTAGAACTGGGTGGCGTAGTGCGGCCCCCCTTTCGTCATGACAAACGCCTGCGTAAACACCTGAAACGAGTCGATGATGCCCATGATGAGCTGGAACAGCACGACAGGCGAGATCATCGGCAGCGTGATGCGCCACATAGACTGCCAACGGGTGACGCCGTCGATCTTGGCAGCTTCGTACAGGATCGGAGGCACGCCCTGAAGTCCGGCGAGGAAGATGACCATGCCCGCCCCGGCGCTCCACATCGTCATAATGATCATGGAAGCCAGCGCCCAGTTGCTGTCTTCGAGCCACTTGGGGCCGTCGATCCCGAGCAGGCCGAGCGCCCAGTTGAACATGCCGATCTTGGAGTTGAACACCCACAGCCAGACGAGCGACATCGCCACGCCGGAGATCATGCTGGGGAAATAGATGGCGGTCCGGAAAAACCGGCGGAACGGAATTTTCTGATTGACCAACACCGCCAGAAACAGCGAGAGCAGAAGCTGCAGCGGTACGCTGAATATCGTGAACAGCACCGTCGCTTTCACCCCGCGCCAGAACAGATCGTCCTGAAGCATCTTGGTGTAGTTTTGCAGGCCGACCCACTTCGGCGGGCTGGTGATGTTGTATTCCGTGAAGCTGATGTACAGCGAATACAGGATCGGGTACAGCGTGAATACCGCCGCTCCGATCAGCCACGGCGAAATGAACAGGTAAAAATATTTGGTCTCCCGTCTGCGTGCCCCCTGCCGCATGGGCAATCCCTCCTTAAAGTATAAACGTTTATATTTTATTGAATAAACTAAGCCCCCAGCCGGCCATCATACGGCCGCGCGTCCGGTACGGGTAACGGAGTTTTGCCGACAAAACTCGGATGCTGTTGTAATAGGGGGGAATTGCGAATGGTATCGAAGATTCAAAATTATAAACGTTTATATTTTTATACGCCTATAGTAATCGTTTTCAAGGATGGCGTCAATCCCTAATTTTCCAGTATTTCCTTCGGCGGGCCGCGGGCAGGACGTCTGAAGGCGGAGAGGGCCGCCCCGCATGCGAATTGACACGCTGTCGGCGCGTAAGCTACCATGAGAAAAATACTCGCTTATCGCCGCAAAAGGGGGAACCGCGCATGAAGACGGAGCTGCTTACGGAACGTGTCCGGCTCACGCAGAAAAGATTGCGCAAGGAGCTGCTGAGCAGCGTGCTGGACGAGTTCGACGGACAGATCATGGCGCTGCCCGAAGCCAAACGGCAGCAGAAATACGCCAAAATGGCGGGAAGCCCGTTTTCGTTCTTCCGGGGGACCGCGTACTTGTTTTATTTCGATGTCAGCCGGGAATGGTTTCCGTACCACAGCTCGCCGGAGCGGCCGACATGGATTCAAGGGGATCTGCATTTCGAGAATTTCGGGGCGTTCCGCAGCGAAGAAGGGCGGATCGTGTACGATGTGAACGATTTTGACGAGGGGTATCTGGGCTCCTATCTGTACGACCTGCTGCGGATGTCGGTCAGCGTAGCGCTCGTGTGCCGGACGAAGGGCATCGGCGCCGACGGGCAGAAGGAAACGATCGCCGCTTATTTGGACGCGTATGCCAACCAGATCCGGCGCTTTGCCCGGCGGAAGGACGATCCGCGGACGCTCGTCTTCGATAAGGACCGCACGGACGGACCGATCCGCAAGCTGCTGAAAAAGACGGAGAAGCGGCTCGCGTCGCAGTTTCTGGAAGGCGTGACGACGCTGACAAGGACGGCGAGGCGGTTTGCCAAATCGGAGGAGATCGTTCCGCCGACGCCGCAGGAGCGCCGCATGCTGGAGGAGAGCTGGCCGCATTACGTGCAATCGCTGGAGCGGAGGACGAAGCGTTCCGATAGCTATTACGCGATCAAGGACGTGGCGGTGAAGCACGGCTCGGGCACGGCCTCCATCGGGCTGGACCGCTTCTATGTGCTCATCGAAGGCGAAGGCGGCGAGCAGGCGCTGGACGATATCGTGATCGAGGTCAAGGAAGTGCGCGCGCCGGTCCCGGCTTATTTTATGCCGTATAACGAGTCATTCTGGACGTATTTCGGCCATCAGGGCAAGCGGGTCATCGTGACGCAGCAGGCGATGCATCACGAGGCCGACCCGTTTCTCGGCTTCTTGACGATGGACGGGCGGCATTTTTACGTCAGGGAGCGCTCGCCTTACAAGAAGCGGCTGAAAGCGGATAAGCTGACCGGGAAGGAAGACCTGTTGTCCGTGCTGGACTGCATGGGCCGGATTACGGCGAAGCTGCATGCGCGGGCGGATGCGGATATGGAGCACGGGCTGATGTCGTACCACAGCGAGGAGGAGATTCATCGCGCGATCGGGCCGGACACGGATGCGTTCTGCGACTATATCGCGCATTGGGCGATCGCCTACGCGCATCAGGTTGAGGAGGATTATGCGCTGTTCGCGGAATGGCTGGGCGAGCGGAAGGGGCAGGCGTAAGCCCGGAAGTCCGGCTGGCCGACAGCGGTTGATGAGCAGCAATTCTCCCGCTGCGAAAAAAAGGAGCTGTTCCCTTGCGCCCATAAGTGAGTGCAAAGGGGGACAGCTCCTTTGGTGTTGAATGCGAGGCCAGTGCGCCATACGGTTGCGGTGAAGCTTGCTTATCCGCCCGGTGCGCGCAGGCTTAGTAGCGGTCCATAATCAGCTGCGTTTTCAGCGAATCCTGGGCCAGGAACCAGCTTTTGCTCTTCAGATAAGTCACCAGCTCGTCGTGCTTCTGCGAGGCGGTGTCCCGGTCGTCCGTCTTGAACGAAATTTCGACTATGTTTTCCGTACCGGAGCCTGTTGCGCTGCGGATCGGCCACACCTCGATATATGTTTTCAGGCCGCTCCACGTGCCGGTGTACCGCTTGGCCAGCACCGGTCCGTAGATCCGGGCGTTTTGAAGCTTCTCGGTGCCCCAGCCGGCGTACAGCCACTTGTCGAATTTGCCCGGGGCGTTATCGATCAGCAGCTGGCGGGAATCTTTGACCGAGGGCAGATCTACGCCGCTGTAGCCCGATTTTTTGACGTCTTTGGAGCGTGTGATGCTGAGCGTCTTGTTCTGGTAGCCCCATTCCACCTGCGCCTCGTAGTTGGTGTCCGACGCGTCGAAGCCTTCTTGGTTGGCCTTGGTCAGCGCCGCATCGATATCGCCGTTGACGATCGGATAGCGCTTCTTGTAGCTCAGCTCGAACTTGCTGTCGCCTTCCTTCTTCCGAATGCGGGGACTCCAGCCGTTTCCGTAAATGTCTTTGCCGTCCGTATCCAGAAACTGCACGTTCATCTTCGTCACCTTGTCCGGCATGCCGAATGCGCTGCGGACCTCGCTCTTCAGCTTGTCGTCCGGGCCCAGCACGGCGTTCGCGGGCATGAGCAGCTTTACCTCGTAATCCGGCACCATGTTGCCCGCGGCATTGACCGGAGCGTCAGGGAAGACGGACGATACTGTCAAAGCGGCGGACAGGACGACCGCGGACAGCGCCCCCATCCATTTGGATCGTTTGTTCATCATCGACAACTCCTTCATGATTTGGAATAGGCTTACACGCTAGACTGTAATGATCGTTTGTTATCTCGATGTTAAGCAGATATGTTGTTGTTGTAAAGAAAAATATGGAAATTGGTATAAATACTAGATTTACCGGGCTTCTTGCCGCAGAAAATCGATGAACCGTTCCATAACGGCGGACTGCCGCCGGTCCGCATTGTACGCGCAGTACACGTAGCGCTTGAACGGATTTTGCGGAATCGGGCGGAATTCAAGTTCTCCGCGCTCCACTTCCTGCTGCACGGCCTGCCGCGAAACGAACGACACGCTCTCCCCCTGCATGACGACCTGCTTGATCGCCTCCAGTGAATCGAGCTCCATATGCGCCTTCAATTGGACGCGGTTGCGCTGCGCCCACCGGTCGGTCATTTGCCGCGTGCTGGATTCCGGTCCGTGGAGCAGAAAAGGCGCCTCGGCGAGCTGGTCGGGATACAATTGCGGGTACGCGGCCAGCAGGTGACGCGGCGCGAAGACGACGACCAGTTCGTCCTCGCACACGGTTTCGGCGATCAGCGGAGCCGATTGGAACGGCTCGGTGGACAGGATGCCGAGGTCGATCTCGTGATTGCGCAGCAGCTCTTGGATGACCGGAGCCGTCTTAACCTGCAAAGACAAGGTGATTCGCGGATACGCCTTGGCGAAGCCGCTCAGCACCTTCGGAAGCAGGTATGTTCCCGGTACGTAGCTCGCGCCGATCTTCAGCGTGCCGCGGCCCAACTCGTCGAATTCCTTCACGACCCGGCCCGCTTCCTGCGCCAGCGCATTGATTTTGACCGCGTAATGGTAAAGCGACCGGCCGGCCTCCGTCAGAATCGTTTTGCCCGCGCGCGTCTCGAACAGCTGCACCCCGAGCTCCTGCTCCATGCTCTTCATGTGAAACGTCACCGTCGGCTGCTTGAGCCCGAGCCGCTCGGCGACGGCGGTAATTTTCTTGTGCTTTTCCAGCAGCTCCACGATTTCCAGCTTCAGCAGACTGAAATTCAATGTGCCCTCTCCTTTGTTCGACTTCGCATTTCCCCACAGTATAGAAAAAATCTATGAGAATGAATAGTATGCATTGAATTAATTAACATAATCTTTACGTCCCGCTGACAATCTTCTGCATTTCGCCATGTACACTAAAGCTAGTTTGCAAGATAGGATGGGTTGCAGCATGGATGTGATCATACGGGGGTTGGAAAAATCGTTCGGGACGGTACAGGCTTTGCGCCGGACGGATCTGGTCATCGGGAAAGGGCGGTTTACGACGCTGCTCGGGCCGTCGGGCTGCGGGAAGACGACGCTGCTGCGGATGATCGCCGGGCTGGAGCGGCCGGACCGGGGAGACGTTCTTCTCGGCGACGAATGCTTGTTCTCGGCCGAGAAGCGGATCGATTTACCGGCTCATAAGCGGCATTTTGGCATGGTCTTTCAGGACTTCGCCTTGTGGCCGCATATGACCGTGTTCGAAAATGTCGCCTATGGCCTGCGCGCCACCGGACAAACGAAGGAGCTCAAGCAGCGCGTGGAGGAAGCGATAGCAAAGGTGCGGCTGCAAGGGATGGAAAAGCGGTACCCGCACCAGCTGTCGGGCGGGCAGCAGCAGCGCGTGGCGTTCGCCCGGGCCGTGGCGCTGAGGCCGCAGCTTGTGCTGTTCGACGAGCCGCTCAGCGCCTTGGACGCCGTGCTGCGGGACGAAATGCGGCTGGAGCTGATGAGTCTGGTGCGGGACATCGGGCTGACAGCACTGTATGTGACGCACGATCAGACGGAGGCCATGTCGATGTCCGACGAGATCGTCGTCATGCAGGAGGGCCGCATTTTGCAGCAGGGCACGCCCGAGGACATTTACCGCACGCCGGCCCACCCGTTCGTCGCCCGCTTCATCGGGAAGTCGAACTGGCTGGTGCCGGACCGGAGCTTGCTGCGTCCCGAGCATGTCCGGTGGTCTCCGCCGGAGGAAGGGGCGGCAGCCGCCGCTTATCCGGCTGCGATTCGCAGCGTCAGCTACGTTGGGGACCGCTATGAAATCGGGCTGGACATGGGCGCGATGGGCTTGTGGACGGCTTATCATTCCACCCGCTTGCAGGCGGGAGAACGCGTGACGGTGTACGTCTCGCCGCAGCATATTCACCACATTGCCGAATAGGATGAGGAGGAACGACGCATGAACATGGGGAAGGGATTGAAAAACGGGGCTCTGCTGCTGCTGACGGCCGTGATGGGCTTCGGTATCGGCGGATGCGGAACGACGGCTGCGGACAAGTCCGCGAACACAGGTGCGGCGCCTGCGCCGAAGACGGAGCAGGCGGCCGCCAAAACGGACGACAAAAAAGAGGATAAGAAGCTCGGAGGCAAGCTGGTCGTCTACAGCGCCGGTCCGAAGGAGCTGGCCGAAAGCATTCAGAAAGGGTACGAAGCGAAGACCGGCGTGAAGGTGGAAATGTTCCAGGGAACGACGGGCAAAATTATGGCCCGGATGGAAGCCGAGAAGGCGAACCCGGTCGTCGACGTCGTCGTGCTGGCTTCCCTGCCGTCGGCTCAAGGGCTCAAGAAGAGCTGCCTCACCCTGGAGTATAAAAATGCGGCCAACGCCGACAAGCTGATTCCCGATTGGTCCGATAAAGACGGTCACTTCTTCGGCTACAGCGCCTCCGCGCTCGGCATCGTGTACAACACGAAGCAGGTGAAGACGCCGCCGAAGGAATGGAGCGATCTCGCCAAGGACGAGTGGAAGGGCAAGGTGAACATCCCCGATCCGGCGCTGTCCGGCTCCGCGCTGGATTTCATCACCGGCTATCTGAGCGCCAAGGGCGACGGCGGCTGGGAGCTGTTCGAGCAATACAAGAAAAACGGCGTCGCTTTGGCGGGCGCGAACCAGGAGGCGCTTGATCCGGTCATCACCGGGGCGAAAAGCATCGTAGCGGCAGGCGTGGACTATATGACGTACCAAGCCAAGGCGAAGGGTGAGCCGGTCGATATGGTATATCCGGCCAGCGGCACGGTCATCAGCCCCCGCCCGGCGGCGATTCTGAAATCGAGCAAAAATCAGGAGAACGCCAAAGCGTTCATCGATTATCTGCTGTCCGACGAAGCGCAGAAGATGGTGGCGGACACCTATCTGCTGCCGGGACGCAAGGACGTGAAGGCGAAGGACCGCGCGAGCGCCGATGAAATCGTGCAGATGAAGATCGACTGGACGTGGATGGATGCGAACGGCGACGCCGTGACGAAGAAATTTACCCAAATGTTTAAATAAGACGGTGACAGCATGCAAGCAAGAAGCTGGATTTCTATCCGATCGGTAGGGATGACCCTCGCCTTGTTTCTTTTGGCGGTCCTGGTGGTCGTCCCGCTTTTTTTCATCTTTCTGACGAGCGTCTATCCGGAGCAGACGCTGGATTTGTCAGCGCCACTGCGAACCATTCTGGAGAACAAGCTCGGCGAAGTATTCTGGAACTCGATCCGGCTCGGCCTGTGCGTCGTGCTTGGATCGACGGCGCTGGCGCTGCCGCTCGCCTGGATCTTGGCCAAAACGAGCCTCGGCCGGCACGCGTGGCTGGATATCACGCTGCTGATCCCGTTCATGACGCCGCCGTATATCGGCTCGATGGGCTGGATTTTGTTCATGCAAAAAAACGGCTATATGGAGCAGCTTCTTCCCATGGCGGAAACGTGGACGCCGAAGTTTTTCAGCGTCTTCGGCATGGTCGCGATCATGAGTCTGCACTTGTTCCCTTTTCTCTATTTGATCCTGCGCAACGCTTTATTGCAGATCGGCGGGAGCAAGGAGGACGCTGCCGCCGTTCACGGAGGCCGGTTCTTCTACAGCTTCCGGCGGATCATGCTGCCGCTGCTGCTGTCCAGCTACGCGATGGGGGCGCTGCTCATTTTCGTCAAGACGATTGCCGAGTTCGGCACGCCGGCCACCTTCGGCCGCAAAATCGGCTTTTACGTGCTGACCTCGGAAATTCATAAATACATTTCCAGCTGGCCGATCGATTTCGGCAAGGCAACGGCGCTGGCGTCCGTGCTGCTGAGCACGTGCCTGCTGCTGTGGTACGCGCAGACGGTTGTCACCCGGCGGTATACGTACCGTTTGGTCGGCGGCAAGGGAACGCGGAGCAAAATGTACCCGCTAAGCGGGCTGACGCGTCTGTTGGCTTGGGGCTACGTGATCGTGCTGCTGGCGCTGTCCGTAGGCGTCCCTTACTTTTCGATTATTTCCGCTTCGTTGATGAAGCTGCGGGGCGTGGGGCTCGCCTGGGGCAATCTGACGCTGAATCATTACGCGGAGCTGCTGACCTGGGGCTCCAAAAGCATGACCGCGCTGCTAAGCAGCCTCGGTTTGTCGCTGGTGGCGGCGACGATCTCGGTGCTTCTGGGCACGTGGATCGCGCTGACGATCAAGCAGTCGAAAACATGGCCGCAGCGGATGACCGACCTGTTCAGCCTGCTGCCGAATACGGTGCCGGGCATCGTGCTGGTCGTCGGCCTGATCCTGCTGTGGAACGCCCCGTGGATGCCCGTGCCGCTGTACAACACGTACGGGATGGTTGTTCTGACCTATGTTGTCTTTTTTCTGCCGTACACGGTGCAGTACGTCAAAGCGAATTTCTCCCAGCTTGACGATGCGCTGTTTCAAGCGGGGCAAGTGTTCGGCGGCCGGCCGGCTTATGTCTTCCGGCGCATTTTATTGCCGCTGATCGTCCCGGGGATGCTGGCGGGCTGGATGATGACGTTCACCATCTCGGTTCGCGAGCTGGTGGCGTCGCTGATGATTTTGCCGCCTTCGATGGAAACGTCGGCCACGTACATTTTCGCGCAATTCGAGCAGGGGAAGGTGTCGCTCGGCATGGCGATGGCGGTCGTCTCGGTCGGTCTGACGACGCTGATGCTGCTTGGGATCGACCGGCTAAGTTCAAAACAGAAAGTGGATTGAGACCTCATGCAGTTGGATATTTGGGGCGGGGCGGGCGAGCACGGCCGCTCCTGCTACCTCCTACACAATGACCGCATCCGCGTGCTGCTGGATTGCGGCGTCAAAAAGACGGGCGCGGGACAATACCCGCTCGTCGACCCGAACGTCATTCCGCGGCTGAATGCCGTTTTTTTGTCCCATGCGCACGAGGATCATTCGATGGCGCTGCCGCTGCTGTACAAGCACGGCTACCGCGGCGTCGTCTGGACGACCCGGGCGACGGCGCAGCAGTTGGACACGTATTTCGCATCTTGGAAAAAATATGTCGAGGGGCAGACGGCCGAGCTGCCATACGGCGATGAGCACGTGAAGGCGATCCGGTTCGCGTATTTGGAGGAGGCCGGCGCTTCGGGGGGATGGATCGACGCGGCCCCTCGCGTGAGAGCCTGCTGGGGCCGGAGCGGGCACTTGGTCGGCTCCGTCTGGCTGCTGCTGGAGCTGGAGGGCCAGCGGGTCTTTTTCTCCGGCGACTACTCTTCGGAGTCCGTGCTGCTTGCGGCGGACGGACCGGAAGCGCTGCCGCCGGGGACGGCGGGACGCCCGGCCGATCTGGCGGTGATCGACGCCGCTTACGGCATGGACGCCGAGGCGCAGCCGGTCCAGCTGGAGCGGCTTGCCGCCCGGATCGGGCGGACGCTGTCGCGGGGCGGGTCCGTGCTGCTGCCCGTTCCCGCCTTCGGGCGCGGGCAGGACATGCTCGTCTGGGCGCGGGAGCGGTTCCCGGACGTTCCGCTCGTTGCGGAGCGGGAGCTGCTTCAGGCGTTCGGCCCGATGCTCGCCCGGCCCGAATGGCTGAAGCCGGGAGCGGCCGAGCGGATTCGGCGCTGCCTGGAAGACCCGCGCGTCGTGATGGTGGCGAGCGAGGAGCAGCGGGAGCAGGGGGTGTCGGCAGGGCGAAGCGCGCTTTATTTCACCGCCGACGGGATGATGCAGTCGGCGCGCGCGCAGTGGTACTACCGCAGGCTGGCGGCGACGGGGAATGGCTGCGTCATCTTGACGGGCCACCTGGCCGCAGGAAGCTTCGGACAGCGCCTGCTCGACGAGCCGGAGGCAGAAGGCGGCTGGACGGCTGAAGCGATCCGCTATAAGGTGCATCAAGGCCTGGGTGATGTAAGGCGGATGCTGCGGGATTTCGGCGGCCGCCAGACCGTCCCGGTGCATACGGGGCGAAGCGCGACGGATGCGTTGTGCGCAGCGCTGGCCTCGGAGGGCTTCGCCGGGCTGCGTTCGCTCGGGCCGGGCGAAGCGCTGCGCTTCTAGCCGCTGCGCAGCCGCTCCAGCACCCGGCGCTTGCGGTACAGCATTTTGCCCGCCTCGGCGACGTCCTGCAGCGTGCTGCGGTTGAGCACCGCGCCGAAGATCATTCCGGCGACGGGGACAAGCTGGAACAGCTTCTTCCAGCCGAAGTTGTCGCGGTACGCCGTGACGACCTCGCGCCAGCCCTGAAGCTGCGAGATCGCATCTCGCTGCCGGTGCTCGTTGTCGAAGTCGGCCAGCTCCTCCAGCACGGCCTTCTTCCCGACGATGTCGGAGGAGGCGAACTGCAGGCACTTGATTACGAAGACGCGCTCGCGCTTGTCGCTCGGGTCGTAGCCGTACACCATCGCCATCTCCTGCAGCACCTTGAGCGACAAGCCGAGGATGGCCGGAATGTCGATGGCGAGCGTGAACAGGCCGCCGAAGCCGGTCGTCGCCCCTTGGGCCGTCGCGAAGAGGGCGCGGCTGCGGGCGAATTCGTCGGCGGCGCCGTCCATGACGGCGAGCGGCAGCGAGGCGACTTCACTTAGGGTGAGCGCATCGGCAAGCGCCGGCACCGGAGCGTCCGACCGGCCCACGAGCTGCCGGTTCAACTGGTCGAGCACGCTTTGCTCGGAAATCAGGTATTGGCCGCCCGTTTGCACAAAGCTTCCAACCTCGTCCATCGCCTGCGCCAGCTTGTTTTGCAGCACTTTCGGCGTGATCCGGTCAAGCAGCTGAAAGGGCAGCCTGCCGAGCTTCTCCCAGAACCACAAATCTTTCTGGGTGTTCTCCCACGCCGTTATGTCAAGAAGCGCCTGCCGGAGCTCCTCTTGCGTTTCGAGAGCAGGCAGCGGATGAGGGTTGTCGTGTATTGTCATGGAGTATCAGCTCCTTTATACCCCAGTATTACGGTGCGAGTCCTTGGAAGGATGCAAAAGCATTCCGGGCTGCCTTCCGTGCTGCGCCCGGAACGCTCGCCAGGAGGCATATGTTAAGGAGCAGACTATTTTCTCCTTGAAAGGAGATGATGGGATTCGCTTGCATCCTTAGGATAATTGGTGTAAATTGGAATATACAAGATGGTGATTGCTGTATTATTAAGAAGCGAAAAGCAACGATCAAGGACATGGAACGTGCGACCGGTTGCGCCAGAAAGGGCGTCCGAGGCTGAAAGACCCCCAACCGCCGTATGCTTCGTCCCACCTTGTAGCTGCAGCGGGGAACTGAGCTGGACGTATTCGCTGCCGGGCCTCCCCCGTTATCCGAATGAAGGACCGTGCGTGCCTGGAAATCCGGGGCACATGCGGTTGAACCAAGGGTGGTACCACGACGCGTTTTCGTCCCTGACGAAGGCGTGTTTATTTTTTATATGCGAACTTGGGGAGATTCCCATGCGACAACAAAATTTGCTCATGCCTACTAGATCTCCTCAAAATGTTGATGGCAAAGACTGATTTTCCGAAGAACGGTGAAAAGATCTCGTATGGTTGAGGAAGGGATTTATGAAACAACGTGTAGAAAAGTTGCGAGGAAATTCGAATTTTACAAAACTTTGGATCGGACAATCGATTTCCATGTTCGGCGCCCAAATTACATTTTTTGCATTCCCATTGGTAGCGGCTATGAGTTTACAAGCTTCATCGATGGAGCTAGGAATTATGATGGCAGCTCAATTTTTGCCCTCCTTGTTATTTGGGTTAATTGCGGGTGTTTGGGTTGATCAATGGCCGAAGCGTCCGATTCTTATTTGGACAAACTTGGGCCGGGTTCTAGTGCTGGTGTTCATTCCTATCCTGTACTATTCCGATACTCTTATGGTTTGGCATCTGTATTTATTTGGATTCGCCTTGGGGGCGTTTACGCTTTTTTTTGATGTGGCTTACATGTCTTATCTGCCTACTGTTGTCCCACGCGAACAACTGATTGAAGGTAACAGCAAATTTGAGATGAGCAGTTCGGTGGCCGCTATCGGTGGACCGAGTCTGGCGGGGGCTATGGTCGATTTATTAACGGCTCCTTTTGCTATGGTTGCCGAAGCGTTTTCGCTGCTAGTGTCTGCGTTTTTTGTTTGGAAACTCCCTGCAGATCAAAAGTCAGTTCGGAATATCTCTGGTGGAAAGCGTGTCTGGAGTGAGATTCAAGAAGGTTTGAAAATGGTTTTCGATCAAGATGTTCTACGAACGCTAATACTTTCTTCGGGTTTTATCAATCTGTGTACAACAATATACATGCCCGTTTATATTTTATATCTCACTAAAGAGTTAGGTGTCAGCGTTGCTACGTTTGGATTCATCACTGCTCTAGGAGGGGGAGGCTCCTTGTTTGGTGCCGTTGTGGCTAGACGGGTGTCAATAAAAATTGGAATCGGTAGAACCATCCAAGTGACGGTGTTTGTAACGGCGGTGTCACTAGCGATGGTTGCAATACCTAAAGGAATCAGTTCACTAGACATTTTGATTTTCATGTTTGCTGCGTTCTTAAGCAGTTTTGCTTCGACGGTGCGAAATGTTCAGCAGATCAGTCTGCGGCTAGGGATAACGCCGTCCCATTTGCAAGGAAGGGTGAATGCGACGTTCCGTTTTGTGATCTTTGGAATGATACCAGCGGGTTCTTTTTTGGGAGGGGCGATGGGGGGATGGATCGGACCGCGATTAACGCTGGTATTGGCGGGAGCGGGGGCTTTCATCGTCTTTGTGTTCTTATTTCTATCTCACTTGGGTTCTGTTCATGATCTGGAGTCTGAAGCTAACAAAACGGTATCCGGATAGGAAAAAAGCCACATTGGCTTAAAGAGGGGGAAAAGATATGCATCAACACGCCCGAATTTCGGTACAGGAACAATCGAAGAGAGCAGCGATCCTGCCTCCGGGAACGAAACGAGTGTATCTGATTCGACACGCTCAAGCTTGGGACGGCTCAGGGAAGACTACAATTGATCCGGAGTTAACGGAGGTTGGAATTCAACAAACAGAGCATCTTCGCAAGCATTTTGCCTCCTTGCCGCTTGATGCGATAGTGACGACCGAATTGACACGTGCTCGTCAGACGGCAGAGGTTTTATCGATCGACCGCAATCATCTCGAATTCCTGATTAAACCGGGTTTAAATGAGGCTCATGTGGTTGGCAATTGGCAGGAACTGACTGCAGAAGACGCTACACGATTTGCCACCACACCCCTTTACAATCCAGACGATATTTGTCTGAAAGGTGAATCAATTCGCATGATCAGGCGACGAATTAAGCAGGCATGGGAGGAAATACTCTCTCTCAACTATCAAAACATTGCAGTTGTTGCCCACAATGGGGTTATCTCATTGTTAATTGGTCAATTATTTGGAATAGAAGAGGGAGAATTGGTACCTATTGTAGTAAAACTGCCAAACGCCTCAATTTCTGAGCTGCATATTCGCGACACACGTGGGCATGAGATTCTGCCCGATCATATGATTGTCGTTCGATACCTGTCCTGCGTTGGACATCTTCCCGCTGATCTGATAACCGATTAATTTCCTAAAAGCAAACATAGCTCGCTCCATACATAAGGGCTGTCCCAAAGCCTTAGAAGCTTCCAGGAAAGCCCTTTGTTTGATGATTTAATTAAAATTCCACTTCGGTCTCCTCTACGCCGGCGCGATAATTTATTGCTCGACTAGCCGCAAATAGATAATCAGACAACCGATTCAAATAGCGTTGAACTTCCGGATTAATTTGCTCCTCTTTTCCAAGGGCAACCGCTGTTCGTTCTGCACGGCGGGTGATGGTACGTGCTGTATGGATCGTAGCAGCCGCCAGATGGCCGCCAGGCAAAATGAAACGTGTCAATGGCGGAACCTCGGCGTCTAGCGCATCAATAAAGGACTCCAAACGTTCCACTTGCCCGGAGACCACATAATAGCCATTTTCTTTTGCTTTGTCCTCGGATGTTGCCAGATCTCGTCCCAGATCGAACAACTCGCGCTGGATAACGAGTAACTGTTCTTGAAGGTCTGTTGTTTTGAAGGATGCTTGCTTTAAATAAGCCAGACCAAGCCCAATCATCGAATTTGCCTCATCAATCGTGCCGTAAGCATCCACGCGAATGGAATTTTTCGGAATTCGTTGGCCGTAGATGAGGCTGGTTTCCCCTTTATCCCCCGACTTTGTATACAATTTCATCACTACTCGACTCCTTTCCAAAATGTGCTTCTTAGCGCTTAAACCCAAATGTATTACTTCATGATAAAGAATAATAGGTCAAATAAATTGACACATTTATTATGATAATAGTACATTATTTATTATATAATGTAAAATATGTAATAGGAGTGATAAAATTGAAGAAGAATAACCCGATTATTTCGCTTATTCAGCTTCCCTTTCCCTCGCAGGAAGATCCATTACCTGAATTAATGGATTACTACGACTATTACGTACGTGAATACAACTCGTTTTTTCCAGAGTACGTGTTGCAAGAGGGAGATCTATGGGAAATGCCTCTTTGGGTGGCACATCTGGATGGAGCCATAGGGAGAGATGATACGACTTTCATCGATTTGAGCAAACAAAATTTTGCGGTAGACGTGTTGGTAGAAGAAATCCGAAAACAAGCAAATAAGGACGACATTCTCTTCTTCTCGCCTCTGGCCCAGAATTTTCAGATTACTAGTGATGTTTCCCGCATCCTCGTGCAACAAGGATATCAAACGGTGATCGGGGGTAACATGGCGGAGCTTGCCAGACTGGAAGACTTTACTTGGATTTATACGGGACTGGCTCGTGCCGGAGTTTATGAAGAGATTGTGAACTCGCCAAGCGGATTAGTGGGTAATCAGGTTGTGTTGGGACGGAACCAGCAGTCGCTTGGTTATGTGCCGCGGTATCGCTTAGTGCAGCCTTTTGGTAAACGTGTTCCATTATTGCGTTTGAATGCATCGCATGGCTGTCTATATGCTTGTGCTTTCTGTGGCGATGCTTGGTCGCGGCAATTGCACGAGGTGGAGTTGGAGCGTTTAGAGATGGAAGTACAAGAATTACGCGAAAAGTTCCCGAATACTAAGCTGTTATATATCGGAGACAAGACGTTTGGCCAATCTAAATCATCAGTCGAAAATTTGAAGAAGGTACTTAAACCGGAATACGGTTACCGTTTAATTGTGCAAACACATGTGCTCGTTGTAAATGAATGGTTATTGGATAGTATGACGGAATTAAATGTCGAAGTGGTAGAGATGGGCTTTGAAACGGCAAATTCAGACGTGTTAAAGGAACTGCAAAAAGGCCATCGCGGGGCCGAGCAATTTCTCGAAGTGTTAGAAAAATTAAACAGCCGTGGTTTTCGCGTGATTTTAAACGTGCTTTCCGGTCTCCCGAACGAGTCGAAGGAGAGTCAGGAGGAGACGATTAGGTTCCTGGAGGATTCGAAGCATCTGGTCTGGCTTTACAACCTGTATAATTTCGTGCCTTATCCCAAAACACCGCTTTTTGCAAAGATCCGTGATCGTATCGTAGATTGGGAATTTAACACTTGGAGAGAGGACAAACCAGTTGTTTTTGAACCGTACAATCAAACACGCGAAGAAGCATTTAATCATTTTCTAAGATTGACGAAGGTTACGACAAATATCTTAAAGGAACGAGAAAAGTCAAGAGAGACTCTCTAGCTGATGAATAGATATGTCGCAAGTAGTCGCTGAAGGAAGCGAACCGGGAGGATTCATATGTCAATTGAGAGAATTTTTAACATAGGGAAAAATGCATGGAAGGAGTTTTCTAACGATCCGCTACCTGGCTGGGGCAGCCGATCATTTAGTCTGTTCGATGTAACGACTAAGAATCTCGGAGAAGAAGTTACAGAGATAGATTGTGGTGTGGCATCTGTTCCCTTTGATACGACAGCCTCGACTCGGGTTGGTGCTCGTTACGGTCCCCGGTGCATTCGTGAAGCAAGCCTGGCTTATTCCAGCCAGCAGCAGAGCCGAAATTCAACGGTGCTCCGCAATATGCGGACAGGCGAGCTGCTCCAAACCAAGGAATATTCTTTGGCAGACTACGGAGACTTGCACGTCTATCCGTCAGATCCGTATAAACAGATGCTCGCTTCGGCTGCTGAGGTTCGCCGGATTGCGATGAACCATGAGCGTGTCATTCTGTTGGGCGGCGAGCATTCGTTGTCTTTTCCTTTCTATTGCGGAGTTGCTGAGAGCTATTATGAAAAACAAGGTGGCAGGGTCGGATATGTCCAGATTGACAATCATTTTGATTTCGGGGATACCTCCGTGCTACACGGACCTTACTATCACGGCTCGAATGGCCGCCGTATCTCCGAGTATCCGCGAATGTCCCTGGACGCAATGGGCTTCGTCGGGGTAGGCGATCTTACTACGGCAACACAGTTCGACAGTTTGATCAAATCAGGCACGGTCGTTCGCTCAATCGCAGATATTCGCGCGAGAGGGTTTGTCACCTGCTTGCGGGAAACTTTAGATCAGGTGCTGGAGAAATGCGATGCCTTGTACATATCAATTGATATTGACGTGTGCGATACTGCAACTGTAACGGGTACGGGTCATGTAACCGTCGGTGGAATTAACTCAACCGAGTTCCTTTCCATTGCCTCGGTACTCCGTAAGTATCCAGTGGCAGGCCTGGATCTGATGGAGGTTTCTCCCGGATTCGACGGTAGTGGGGCCACTGGACACTTGGTGTCACGCTTGTTGTTTGAGTGGCTATTTTTAGAGGAGGTCAAGAAGTGAACTCACGCATAAAAGAACTTCAACAAAGCTTGGTACATCTTTTGCAAAATCAGTATTCCAACTGGAAGGCTATGAGTGTGGAATTGGCAGGCAGCGGCCTTGAGATGTGTGTATTCCGGGTTGAAACCAAGGCTCACGGCATACTCGCCATTCGCGTTCCGTGGGAGCGTTTCAGTTCGAATGATAACGACATGGATGTGGATGCCCGTTGGCTTTTAGAGAAAGAGCAGTTGCTGTCTTCTCTGATGTATGAGCATGGTCTGTTAGTTCCGAAGCCCATTGCTCTGCATTTTGGCGACGATCTTGATTTTCTGGCTACTGAATATGTGAAGAATGACTCCGGCGATATAGACGGCGAGGAATTAGGACGCTTGATTCGGCAGGTACATGAAGTACCCGTTCCGGATCCTCATCCACGTATTTGGCAGGGGGTTCCGTTAAACGAACACATAAGTGATCGTTTGATTCGTCGTTCCCAAGTAGTTGAGCGATTGACGGGTGAAAAGTTCCTCTTGCCCGGTGAACAGGAGATCATGGAAGTCCTCCAGCAAGGAGGGTCCTCGGAAAGTGTGATACACATGGACATTCGTCCATCAAATATTCTTACTTATGATGGGAAGGTAGTTGGCTTGATCGATTGGAGCAACAGTATGTTTGGCCATGCTGCACTCGAGATCGCTCGAATAGCCGAATATGGACATTTGTCGGATGAATTTTTGAAAGGATACGGGTTGAATCCGTTCGAACATATATCCAAGAGGTTGGAATTGTTGTACCGGCTGGATACGGCCACTATGTTGGCGGTTGTCTTCCTATCGGAGGCTCCTGACCCGGAATTGGCTCGCCAACAAATAGATCGATTGAAAGAACTGCACTTTTTTTTGAAAAAGGAGTGGTAGTTATGCAAACCTCTTTATACAATTTACAATTTGCATCGTCCGATTGCCGGATTGAGATCCCCGAGTTTTTTTTGGAAAGTTTTTCCAATGAAGTTCCTAGCGGCGAAGTGAAGGCTTGGATCAAATCAGTTGCCGAGACGGTGAATGCCAAAGGCTGTATTGTGTTCTCCATCGGCAAGTTGAGGCTAACGGTGGAAAAATCTCAGCGTATTGCGCATCGGCTTGCTGATCTTCTTTGTTCAACGCTTGTTGAGTTGGGGGCTCCTTTCGAGATGAAGGTGGAAATAGACAAGCCGCAAACCACATTCATTCCCGAAGGCTTTGAGACTCGTAATCTGCTGCCGCATCACGACGGCGGGCATTGCACCTATCTCACGCCGAGCCGTTTGGACGTACCGACCTGGGACACGCGTTTGCGCGTCTTTTCGAACTCAACTTTTACGACGACTCATACGCACAAAATCTATCAGGGGATCTTCATGATAGACCCAGGCGAAGCCCTAAGCGTGACCTCCTATTACAACTGGGTGCAAATGGTTCAGTTAGCTTACCAAAAAGCAACCGGCAAAAAAGAGCAAACGGTTGCAGAAGTGGCAAACTGGTTGGGAGAAAATATCCGTAAGGCACTGGCTCGTCAACCAGAGCATAAGTCCAAGTACTTATCCCTCGCCTCCGCCCTTGGAAGCAATCGGCTTGTCTTCCAAGGGATCGCTTCACATTGGGCAGAAGGAGACTTTTCTGATGAGGAGGTGGATCGCTTTCCAGAGCTGCTTCAATTGACAGAGGATTGCATGTGCGGACAATGCCCTAGTCGTGTGAGCCGTTTATTCTGTCGTCAGTTGTATGAGACGTTAGGGCTTTCTTGGACGGATGTTCGCAAGCGTTTTGAGGTCTGTCTGCCGAGTGAGCGCTATGACTTTATTATCGGACACAATATTACATGGCTCCATGGCGGGATTATGGGGGGCAGATCCCGATATTTTGAGCCAATCTGTTTCGTAATGGACGTTGAGCCAAATAGCGAATCGTATGAAAAATGGCTGGCAGCAGGGTGGCGGCAGGGGGGAAGGTTCTATGAGCGAGATTAGGATAGTTGGTGAGTTTAACCAGACACAAATGGAGGCATGGGATGAGCTAGTCACGCATCATGGGTCTGCTTTTCAATACGCCTCCGTATTACAGGCATTAGAATCGAGTACCAAAGGTCGCTTTGCTCCGCGACACTTTATGTTATCCGCCGATGGGCAGTTGATGGCTGGAATTCCTGCCTATCTCTACGACTCCTGTCCGCGCCTGGATTATTACAAGCGGGCAAACATGGGGGCGCACATCCAAGACCGTATTCTACTATCCCACCACTTGATCGGTTGGTATGGGGAACCCATCGCACGTGATGAATCTTCTATGCGCCAAGTCGTGAGGGCCTTTTCCGAAGAAGCAGAAAAGGAAGAGGCCATCGCCTTTTTTGCGGGGATTGACCAGCGGAACGAGCAAACAATCCGAGTTTTACGAGAGGAGGGTTACGAGATTCAGCGTTTTCAAACAATTGTCGTGCGCAGTCTTGAGGGGATTGAAAGAGATCCTACTGCCGCTTTGTCGCATAAGCGACGGGGACGCGTTCGCAACCATTTGAAACATGCCTACAAAAATGGGGCGAGGGTCCGGGATGCTTTCGTGGAAGATTACGACTTGATTGTGAAGATGATCATGGGCATTTTGGAGGAAGACGGGGTGGCACCTGATGTATTACCGAGGGAATTTGTCTACTCATTGTTGAACAGTCCGATTCCCGGTTTGAAGGTCTATATCGCCGTCGCACCCGACGATCAAGTGATCGGGGCGAAGCTTTACATTCGATGCGGCTCAATCGTATACGGTATGCTGAGCGGACATGACCGTAGTTTACTAAAGCAGTATCGTCAGTCCCACCTTCTTTACGATTATGGTATCCGTGCTGCAAAAGACCAAGGTTGTGTGGAAATCCAAGCAGGTAGAAGTCCCTATGAAGTGAAAATGACCCATGGTTACAGGCCTGTGGCGATACTTTCAGCTGCGAAAGGGGCGACACCAGAACAGCATGCTCGGACTGTGGAATGGGTGTCTTACTTGGCACAAAGACATCGAAAACAGTACGGCGAATGCTTTGACGAGTCCTTCTGGGAAATTGAAGGATGGTAAGCCATAGAAGATATTTAGCAAGATAGATTGGTGTCTGAGCCCAAAAGGAAGGAGTTTTTCATGCATTATATAGTAGTCTTCAAGCCGTGGCTATCCTATTTTGAGCCACTCATTCATGACCGTCCTCTAATCGGCGTGGATGATTTGACGGAACTTGAACAGTATCATGGCTTGCATGTTGTTGAAGCACATTCATTCTATCTGGTGGGGCCACCTTCCTTTGCAGACCCCTATCAAGCGTTATATTTACGCCAGCTCAGCGACGTTGCTGTAGGATTGTTGCCTGCTGAAGACGTTGAGAAGGCAATAAAACGGTGGAAGAGGAACCAAACCGTAGCCAAGCGAAGCGAAGATGTGATGATTTCACGCATAGATCATGGTGGACAGATGAAGGCGCAGGGGCTCTCGATCTATTTAGAAGGATCGCTGCAAAATGCAGAGCAGACCCGTGGGATTCTGAGCACACCGTTACGGGTCCTTGCGGTGACAGGACATGGTCGTGGCGATGTTGTTTATCTTCCACATCTGGTGTTGTGTGGGAAAAAAACAGATGCGGACGGAGGCGTCTACTCTGATTATCGCTTACCCTCTTGTTTCTACGATGGTGATTGTTTTTATCGTGGGTGTCCACAGTTTTCTGTTGACCAGTTAGATGTACAAATCCTGTTTCTTAACAACTGTGCAACCGTGAGCGGTGAGGAAGGCTTGTTTCATCATGACTTTACCCTTGATAGACGAATTTTAGAGAACGAACAGATTCACTTCTTTATCGGATCGCCAACCATTCGGCACGGGGAACACGGACAATCCTTATTGTTATCCTCTCTGACTAATGGAGGATATACACTTGGGGAAATCGTTACTTTGATTGATGATGTGATGGTATTAAAGGGGATAGATATGCCCTCCCTTTTGCTATATGGGGATCCGGGAATAAGGTTGCAGGAGCGGAGTCCTGAAGCAATCCAAGTGACGACCGCGGAGGGATGGTTCCATTTAGAGAAGCCGGCCTCCGCTATCCTGATCTCATCTGCGGCTGACTCTGAAACGATTTATCAGGTTAAAGGCCCCATTGACGTTCACGTGCTGCCGACACGCCAAGGATATTTTGTTGTTGGTAATGGGCCGCTTCCTATCGGTGGGTATCAGATTAAGCGAGTAGCTCTAAACGAGATAATTGCCGACGCGCGTGAGCAACTGCTCAACGCTGTAAATCGAATCAAGCATGTCAAAATTCTTAATATCCATCCTGACAAACTGGCGGGACAGCTTAAAGATTTGGAGCAATACACGGCACGTTTGCGAACTGAATTGCGCCACGCTATCGAGTATTCCTCAGTGGAGAGTTTTAACAGAACCTTGCAACTGGGAAAACGTGTTATAACCAAGATTGACGAGCTGATTCTCAAAAATCTAATAGATCGTTCAGCCCGTTCGACCTTTCATCTGATTGATAATTACCGTCACGAATGCACATATTCGTTAGCACCGCAGCAGGAACATGTCTGTGACTACTGCGGACGTTCGATCCGAACACTGCTCTGGAAGCACCGCTTATTGGAGGACTTTGGACGGATTAGTCTTCACTGTACGGGATGTGGGTATTTATCCGATCATCCGGCAGATTCGCTGCTGAGAGCGAAACTGGTTTCAGAAACGGACAACCCAATGCTTGGCACACGTATTTGTGTGCGAATGGAGCTGGAAGACAAAGCACCACTGAATAGTTTGTTAGCCGTTATGATTCTCGATACATCGAGGTACGGAGTACCAAAGGTAGCGGATAGTTGCGTTGTTGAGCAGGAAGCGACAACCTTTCATTTTCATTTGACAATTCCCAAGGAATTGCCGCCTCATCATTTCCCCGTTAAAGCTGTTTTGGTACATCAGGGTAAGATCCACACGTGGGGTAGTAACTTGTGGATCAGAAAATAAAAACAACTATAGAAAGCAGAGTGGCAAGTATTGGGGATGATGCAGCTCTTTCGTTGTTAACTCCATTCGCAATTCTGTTCCACCCATAACTTCGCAGCCGCTAAACGTTCTACCACCTCTGATTCGGTTTCACCTGAGACGAGAAGTAAAGCCAGTGTATCTGTACTACCGGCAGGGGCTGCGTAAGTCTTCCCCGGTTGTCCTAGAGCTGCGTATCCACAAACCCAGCCGTATGGAATTTTCTCTGGCATCGACTGAAGGACACCTTCCCGGGGAGGAACGATAACCCAGCCGTATAGCAATGGTCCTCTCGTATATACTTGTTCCTCCAATAGATTACATTGACCGAGAATCCATAGAAGGGTAATATCTACCCCGTAGGAGAGAAGACCTAAGTCGTTCATTCCAGCCCCTCCAGTACGTGAGGCGACTTCACATAGGACGAGCCTGTCATCTGGCGTATGAAAGACTTCCGTATGGAACGTTGTTGTCGGCGGCATCGGCATCGCTGAGAATAAGGATTCGGCAAAAGCGTATAAGCGTTTAGACAGAGGATGGGAACCAGCTAATTGATAATTAGCAACGGTTTTGCCGTCTTGAAAATCCAAGCACGGGTGAAAATAACATCCTGCCCAGTATAGGACGATCCGGCCATTATGATAGAGCCCGTCTATCGTGTACATGTCACCGTCCACAAACTCTTCAATTTCATAGCCGGGTGCGAAAGATTTCGCAAGATAGGCAATGAGATCATCTTCTTCACGTAAGATCGTCACCCCGCGGGAATCCGCTCCGTCAACAGGCTTAATAACACAGGGATACCCATTTGTATCAATAAAGGTAATGACGTCCAGCGGAGTTTCGATATTAGCATATGCAGGTATTTGTACCGCTTGACGTGCATAGTCCTTCATTATCACTTTATTGCGAAAAGCGGTTGCGCTTTTTACATTTTGACCCGTAATCCCAAAAAGTTCCCGTAATTGCGCAGCTCTAATTAAGTCAAATTCGAATGTGGCAACAAGGTGCTTCACTGGATTTTTTTTGTGTAAGTTAACCGCATGTCGTTCGACATTCCCATTTCGGCTGAAATTGGAAATATACTCAACAGAGGCATAATCCCCTGTAATCTCGCCTTTTTGATGAGATGTTAGTAAGAACATAGGTTCTTTTGTATAGGGACGCAAAATGTTCCCATAAGGAGCTCTTGTTGGGGGATATTGGTTTAAAATTAATATGGCCACTATGATGACCTCCTATTAATAGTCAAGAGATTTGGGTGTATCATGACTAGAAAAAGGTATCTGTTAAATTATAGTAGAAATCGACGATATAATCAATTATTGGAAAAATAGATTATAATTCAAGGTGTACGCACAATTGGCCCTGCCTACAAACAGATTGGAACTGGAGCAGCATCTATGGTGCCGATCACCTTCCATGCTGCGCCCGTAACGCCTGTCAGGAAGTACATGTTAAGAAACAGACTATTTTCGCCGTGAAAGGCGATCATTGAAAGCACTTGCATCTTTGGTGGAAATGGTGTAAATTGGAACATACAAACATAGCGATTGCTCGTAGATTATGAAACGACAAGCAACGATCAAGGACATGGAACGTGCGACCGGTTGCGCCAGAGAGGGCGTCCGAGGCTGAAAGACCCCCAACCGCCGTATGCTTGCCCCACCTTGTAGCTGCAGCGGGGAATTGAGCTGGGCGTATCCGCTGCCGGGCCTCCCCCGTTATCCGAGTGAAGGACCGTGCGTGCCTGAAATCCGAGGCACATGCGGTTGAACCAAGGGTGGTACCACGACACGTTTTCGTCCCTGACGAAGGCGTGTTTATTTTTATATCCGAACTTGGAGGGATTCCCATGCGACAACAAAATCTGCTCATGCCTACTCTGCGGGAAGTCCCGTCGGATGCCGAAGCGGCCAGCCACCGGCTGATGCTGCGGGCCGGCTTGATCCGGCCGCTTGCGGCGGGGGTGTACGCGTATTTACCGCTTGGCCGCCGCGCGCTTCGCAAGGCCGAGGTGATCGTCCGGGAGGAGATGGACCGGATCGGCGCGCAGGAGGTGCTGCTGCCGGCCATGCAGCCTGCCGAGCTGTGGCGGGAGTCCGGCCGGTACGACGTATACGGCCCGGAACTCGTCCGGCTGCGCGACCGGCACGACCGGGAATTCGCGCTTGGGCCGACGCACGAGGAGGTCGTTACGGCGCTCGTTCGGGACGAGATCAGCTCGTACCGCAAGCTGCCGCTGACGGTATACCAGATTCAGACGAAGGATCCGCGACGAGCGGCGCCCGAGGTACGGCTTGCTGCGCGGAAGGGAGTTTCTGATGAAGGACGCGTATTCGTTCGATACGGATTGGGAAGGGCTGGACGCGACCTACCGGGTGATGTACGAAGCGTACCACCGGATTTTCACCCGCTGCGGGCTGAATTACCGGGCGGTGGAAGCGGATGCGGGCGCAATCGGCGGCGAGGGCGAGACGCACGAATTCATGGCGCTGGCGGAGATCGGAGAGGATACGGTCGTCGCCTGCGGCAGCTGTGGCTACGCGGCCAATCTGGAGAAGGCGGAAGCGGCCGCCGTGCAAGCTGCGGCAGTTGAGGAAGCCGGGCCGCCGCTGGAGCGATGGCATACGCCGGACATCCGCACGATTGTGCAGCTGACGGAGCTGCTCGGACCGGAGGTTTCGCGGCTGATGAAGACGCTATTGTATGTGGCGGACGGAAAGCCGGTGGCTGTCATGGTGCGGGGTGCTGACGAAGTGAACGAAAGGTCCAGCGGTATTTGGGCGCGGATCAGCTTGAGCTGGCCGACGCGGAGACCGTGCAGACCGTTACCGGTGCGCCGGTCGGTTTTGCCGGGCCGGTCGGGCTGAGCGTGCCTCTGCTGGTCGACCGCGAAGCCGCTGCCTTGAGCGAGGGCATCGCCGGTGCGAACGAGCGGGATTACCACTACCGCCATGTTCGGCCGGGTCGGGATTTCTCGTTGGCGCACACGGGAGATTTCCGCGAGGTGCGGCTCGGCGACCACTGCGTACGCTGCGGCGGGCCGTTGACGCTGCACCGGGGGATTGAGGTCGGGCACGTGTTCAAGCTCGGTACGAAATACAGCACAGTGCTGGGGGCGAGGGTGACGGGTGTCTCCGGCACGGAGCAGGACATCATTATGGGCTGCTACGGCATCGGCGTCTCCCGCCTGTTGTCTGCGGCGCTGGAACAGCACCATGACGAGCAGGGAATCGTCTGGCCGCTGTCCTTGGCGCCGTTTCACGTGCATATCCTTCCGGTGTCCGTGACGGACGACGCCCAGCGGGAGCTGGCGGAGGAGCTGTACGAGCGGCTGCGGGCGCTGGGTGTTGAGGCGCTACTGGACGACCGCGAGGAGCGACCGGGCGTCAAATTCAAGGACGCCGATCTGATCGGCCTTCCGGTCCGTCTCGTCGTCGGCAAGAGAGCAGGCGAGCGGGTGGTCGAGTACAGGGAGCGCCAAGTTGCGGAGGCGGAGTCGCTTGCCGTGGAGGAAGCGGTGCAGCGGGTGCTGGAGCTGGTGAAACCTGCGGCTTCCGAAGGCACGTAGCAGAAGTGACGGATCGCTTGGAATAGCTGTACCCAAATCAAGATGCCGAGGAGGAATTCAAATTGCAAACCGTTTCGGATTATTTGTTTATCGCCTCATTGCTGACGCTGATTTTGAATTTTTTGCTCGTGGGCGGAGGAGGGCGAGGAGTCACATATAACGGCGGATCCGCGGAAGCGCATTACGCCACGGATTTGCAGATGCAGCAGGACCCTGGTAAAGTATTCAAACGACAGGACAGCGTGGTAAAAAGATACTTCAAGTCCAAGCTGTTTTGGATTTCTGTGGCAGGCATCATCATTTCGGTGATATTGTCGGAAATAGGATAATAAGTAAGGCGCAACAAGGCAAGGAGGCACACGTACATGATTCGAATCGGCTTGGCCGGGTGGGGCGACCATAGCGAATTATACGAGCAGGGCCTCCCGGCCCGCGATAAACTGAAGGTGTACGGTCGGTACTTTTCGCTCGTCGAGGTAGACAGCTCGTTCTATGCGGTGCAGTCGCCCGCCAACTTCGAGCGGTGGGCCGGGGATACGCCGGACGGCTTCGCGTTCGTGGTCAAGGCCTACCAAGGCATGACCGGGCATCAGCGCGGGAGTAATCCCTTCGAGGATGCGGACCATATGTTTCAAGTGTTCCGCGAATCGGTCGAGCCCTTGCGGACGGCGGGCAAGCTGAAGGCGGTGCTGTTCCAGTACCCGCCCTGGTTCGACTGCAACCGGCTGAACGTCGAGCAGCTTCGGGAAGCGAAGCGGCGGATGGGCGACCTGCCCGTGGCGCTGGAATTCCGTCATCAGAGCTGGTTTGACGGAGAGATGAAGGCGAAAACGCTGGCCTTTATGGAAAAAGAAGGATGGATCCACAGCGTCTGCGACGAGCCGCAGGCCGGCGTCGGCTCGGTGCCGACCGTGCTGCATCCGACGGACCCGGATGTCACGATCGTCCGTATGCACGGCCGCAACGCGGCTAACTGGAACCAAGGAGGCGGTCCGAACTGGCGTGAGGTCCGCTACTTGTACCGGTATAACGCGGACGAGCTTGCGGAGTGGAAGGAGCATCTCGCAAAGCTGCAAGAGTGGAGCAAGGAAATTTGCGTTATTTTCAACAACAACTCGGGTGGCGACGCCGCGACGAATGCGATGCAACTGCTGGAACTGCTCGGTTTGCCGACGAAGCCGTTTGCCCCGCGGCAGTTGGATTTATTTTGAGACAGGCTCAGGCCCGGGTGTTCCGGGTTTGGGCCTACTTTTGTGTCTCGACGGGATGGAGCAAAAAGGATTTAACTTACTGGCTCTGTTTTGACAACTATCTTGCTATCACAAAACTTAAAGGTTGAGCATTATGATAAAAAAAGGCTACTTCATAGACAAAGAAAAAAATCAGATTTATAACGACGAAATATTAGTTTCAAGTAAGTTTTACTCTAATAATCCTACGTTACAGGAACTTGAACAAATGATTTATAATGGCGAGATAGAAGAAATATTCATCTATAACTATCAAACAGAACAGAAAATCATATTAGAACCTTTACCCATAAATGATGTTAAGTCTGAATGGAAAACAAAGTATAAAAATAATATCAGTCTTAATTATGAAGCGTATTTAGATGATTTCCCTAATGGATACTGCTTTTTTGTTGAACTTTGGGAAAGCAAAAAAGGAACTGCTTTTTTGGTGTTATTTCACCATCACTAAAGTCCTAAAAAGATAGATGAAAAATGTATTATTGGCGTTCGGAAAAGCCTTTACTGAAGGCTTCCTTCCCGATATTTACATCAAAAAATGAACATTTACATTAGAAAACGTTTGTTCCTCCTGCTTAAATTCAGGGGAAGGTTTATCAGTTTCAACAGGTTTATTGTCATTATTAGTTGTAATCGGACTTGGTGTAGGTGGCTCTATGTTGATTTTGTTAATGATTGGCTTGTTCAGCCCGTAGAAAATAGTGCTACAAGTATTAAAGATAATATTAATGTCTAACGTTTCTTTATGTTGATTATCTTTGAACATCTGTCTTGCATTATATATTCTTCGAGTTTTCTGTACTTCTAAATGACTTCGCCTTCGGATTTTCCTTCAAAACCTAATCTAGAAATGTTGATGCTGATACAAGATTCTACCCCGTAGAGGCTGGGAGTGAAGTGTACATGAGAATTTTAAAAAAAGAAGAGATTACCAATTATGTTTCTGATGAAAAATTGCGGAGTTTCTATAACGACACTATTACCGATGCTCATTTAAACGAACGGTTAGCGTATTATTCTTATTTGAAAAGCAATACCAGTTCAATCTCTCTGGATAAACCAAGTATTTATTACAGCATCTATTACTGGTACGTCCAGTTTAAGGAACGGTACTTTGAAGTATATGGGCATGATGCAGGGATGGAGCAAGAAGGATTCAAATTATTGGAAGAGCTAGACGATCAACTTGAGGAAGGCGTGAATTGGGGGCTAATTGAAAAAATCGAACTGAAGTCGGTTTAATGAAGGGAAGAATAGCGTGGAATTATCTTATTATTTCTACACTGATTTTCAAACCAGAGAAGAAATAGATGAATTTTTACTGGAGCAAGCGAGAAAGGCAGTTGAGGATCGGGCTGATTTTAAAATTAGCAGGCAGGAGGAGAGTGAAGAGGGCGAAGGAGATACGCTGGATTTTATCTGCAAATCCTTTTGTGTCAGTACGAATTTAAGCTTCGTCCAAGATATAGCCAAAGAATTTGATCTCGATGTAAATTTTCGCTTGTGGATCAGCGTTTATCCTAGTGGAGGCGCGAAGTTTATCCAGTTCATAGGTAACTTACTGAGTGGGACAAAGGGAGATGCTATATTGCTAGACGAACATGATATTAAAGTGCTGGAAAGAAGACGCGAATCTCTAGCCGTGAATAACTATTATTTTGATGGAGATTTTAGCAACCTCGGGCTTCCTTATGCAAACGGGTTTTACCAAAAATTCGTGCTGCAGATAGACAGTGGTAATGAAAGCAATGATGTTATACAAATGTTAAAACCTGAAATCATTCATATGGCTAACGATTGTATTGACGAAGGCAAAATGAATCTAATCGAAGATCCTGATATTCGATCCGAGTTCGGGATTTGCTGGAATGATTTCAAAGTAGATGTGCAAAAGAGGGGAAAAGGAATAAATCATGTTGGTCAAGTGATAAGTATATCCGGCGGGCATATTTATACCGATCAGCATAATCCCGGTTTAAAAGTAATGATGAATTTCTTCAAACGGGTACTGGAACGTTTTGAAGGTGATTGCGAACTAAGGATTAAAGAAGGATACCTGATCAGGGATTATAGAGAAATTGTTTTATTGGAAAGAACAGATGGTGTGATAACCGTAAATGAAAAAGCGAAGGAAAAAAGTTTATTAGACGAAGTTGGTCTTGGTTGAACAGGATCTATTCACTTGAAAGGTGAAGAATATGAATGAACTATTAATCAAAAAAATAGATAAAATTATGGAGATTTTAAGTGATGACTACCCGCTAAGTCTGACCTACGGTGAAATTGTTAAAGATACTGCCGGGGAACAATTCACAAAAATCGATAATAGTATTTTGGAGGATTATTACTTTATTACGAATAGATATGAGAGATTAATTGGAGGAGTTATCAATGTATATAGCCAACGGAAAGTTGACAAAATTCAATTTTATGCGGAGGAAATGCTACAGTTTGATGGTGAGTGGATTTTTATAGGGAAAATTGAAAGATACCCCTTGTTTATTAATAAGGTAGATGGTCATGTAACTTGCTTATTTGGAGAACCATTAGATCAAGATTATGTCTTGAAGCCATATGGAGACTTCAATAATTTTTTACTTAACTATTTTTTAGGGGAACAATATGGAGAAATTGGGTTGAAGCTTGTTGAATCTGGAGGGAGTATAGATACCTTTGGCTCTAAAGATGATGAATGATATAAAGTGTTAGAAGGGAATCATTTATTATAATACTCAACTATTTCGAACTCCAGAACTTGTGCCATTGGAGCGATAAACGGAAAAACTGCTGACTTTTTTGAAAGTATATTTACCTCGGGTGATTTTTACGCACTATTCATTGCAAAATTATAGAATAAAACGAAATTGCTACAAGCAGAACTACTAGTCGACGAGAGAATCCCTCCACAAGAAAGATGTATACAACATTATTGCCGATATTTTTATTTACAGTTTTGATAGTTTGGATTTAAAAAATTCAATCTCTTAAACAACATTTTAGTGAAGGGGGTAAGTTTCAGAAATGTTAAGGGCATTGAGAATGCTGACAATGTAGGTCAACAACTGATAACAAGCAAAACGGTAAAAAGCTTATTCTGACTTGAACTATAAGTAGGAATAAGCTTATTTTTTACATACTCCTTTTTAGGAGGGGGAGCTTTTACCGGTTCCGTGAATCATTGGGTGCATTTCAATCAGGTAATGTCGCCCAATAAAGATTATTCATCTTCCATAACAATCAAATCATGGATGTGGATGTTTAATGCCGCGCAAATTTCTTCGAGGGTGCTAATGTAAATTCGGTCAGTTGTTCCCCTGCACAGGGCGTTAATCGTTCCCGGGCGCATGTTAGCTATTAACGCAAGCTGACGTTGGGAAATACCTCGTTCATCTAAAATTTCTTGCAATCTAACTTTGATTCTCATTTTGTATCTTCCCCCAGTGGGTATATAGAACAAATATATCATGATTTGCAAAAAAACACATTGCATGATACGCTGTAACGTCATATAATATGAGTGTGACGGTGTAGCGTAACGGTGGTTTTAAAAATTCTGTGGCGGAGGTCATTTTAATGAATGTAATAAACGATATTAAAGTATTAAGACGAGTAAAGGTGGAAACTTGGCAAGCATCCAGCCGCCCTATGAGGAGGTACCCAACATGGAAATGACAGAAACTACCCTTAAGGATCGATTGGATGCCGAAGAACGAGACCTGGTGCAGCAAATTCAAACCTATGAAGCTTGCACTATGGCTGTATTGAATATGACCAGTGGTCAATTAACGCCATTACATAAATTAGCGGTTGAAGACATTGTTTCGACCCTTCATCGCGCGGCCCTTGATCTGCAAACCGAATTGCTGTATGTCAGGTTAGAAAAAGCACTGTCCCTATCGTCAAAACATGAGATCGGGTTGGCCTGAGATCCGGAGATACGCAACTTTACCGAGAGGCTAAATAAAATAATGATCACGTTAACTTCAAAAATTTGTGACTTTTGGATAAAAAGATTGTGTAATTTTATTGAAAAATATTTCAATTTAAGGATTAATATAGTATTAATTGCTTGAGGGCACTGCCCAGACCTCAAGAATTATTTTGCACGGTATTATTCGGAGGAGGAGTAAAAATGAAAAAAATGACAACTGCTTTAACGATTGCCGTGATTGGAGCAAGTCTTGTATCAAGCCCCGGCTTTGCGGCGGAAGGAACCGCGGTTCAACAAGCGCCTCAACAACAGATTATTGTCGCGCCGCCGGAGGGCGAGGTTACGTATCATTTGGAGCCGGGGGCCGTCGCGGTTGCGGGTCCTTATGTACTCCAGCCAAACGAGGGGATTCGCCTAACCTCGATTATTGCCGACGAGTACGATTGGTGGCTTGTTGATCTTAGGAACAACAATCAGACGATCCGGAAAGAGCAGCCGGAAAACAATACGATTTATGTTAAGCAGAGCAGCCAGTATATGCTGTTCATCCAAAATAAAAAGCAATGCACCAACTTTATGAAAGTGAATATTCGGGTGGTTCGCTAACGGCATCCCGACATAGAACAGCTCCTTTGCGCCACGGTTCTGAGAAAACCCTATATAAGCAGCAAACCTCGTAAGGACTCCCGGCCGGGAGTCTTTTTTTAATGTACCGGAATACTTCAAATGTACGAAACGTTCAGGGAAATAAGTTTGAACTTTCGGTAACGTTAAATGTTAATGATTTTAAAAGTAAGCGTAAAAAAAGTCCCCGCCATGCGAAAGGCAAGGAACTTTTTACGCTATTGATCATTCGGCATGTTAATTTTAGTTCAAGAACGCTTCGGCGATTTTAACCAGGTCCTCTTTGCTCATGTTAGCGGACCCGTCGATTTGATACGTATATGCGTCGCCGGAAATGCCCTTGTTCCATGTGATATTTTTACTTCCGCCATTTCCGTCATTGTCCATATATTCCGTATAAAGCATTTCGACTCCCTTAACCGTGATCTTTTCCTGCTCGAAGTCAATTTTTTCATCGATATAAGCGGTAAATGGGCCATTATCGGATTTGACGATAGTAACGTCTACTTCATTGTCCCCTTGTTTATAAACGGTTCTCAAATGAAAAAAATCATCAGACAGCTCAATCGGCATCATCGCATAATCCTTGCCTGATTCCTCCGCCTGTTTCCGCAGCTTTTCCGCCGTTGCAGCTTTTTCTTCCGGGGTGGGACGATTCACCTCGTTGACCGGTGCAAAGAAGACCTTGGCGCTCTCGAACTTGAAGTTTGCTCCCAAACGATCAAAAACTTTAACTTGCTTGCTTGCCAATTTGGCGCGGAGCGCCGCAGCATCGTTAAAAATGACCGGCTTGTAACTGGTGTCCGTTTGCATGTCCGGATTGTGGGGAACGACATAAAAGAGACCCGCCGAACCATCCGGCAGCATTTGTTCCGCCAAATCCCGGACCTTTATCAAGCGTTGGCGTTCTTCTTCCGAAGAAGTGTGAGGAGGAGCCTGCTTCAATGGTTTGACCTCATAAACCACTTGGCCTTGTTCGTTCTTTAACAAACCGTACTTCACCGCTGCAAACCCTGAAGATACCGTCAACAGCATTCCTGCTGCGACCAACATACTGACTTTATATTTCACAAAAAATCGCTCCTTTTTGTTCCGCTCGGCTTGCAGCTTCCTCATCACTTGTCCGGTCAAGTCAACATCGGGAATTTGCGGGCCATGCAAAAGTGCTTTCAAATCCTGATCCTTGTCCAATGTCATACGAATCCCACTTCCTTTACTTGAGCATAGTACTTCCGGAATTTTGCAGCCGAACGTCCGTATTTTTTTCGCAGATTGGCGCTGCTTTGATTCAGAATCAAGCTGATTTCCTCGTAGCTCTTATCCTCTACACAGCGCAAAATTAATAAGTTCCGTTCTTCCGTCGATAATCTCGATAGGGCCTGATGCACAAATTCGTTAAAATAGTTGGCTTCGATCTGCAGATCTATAGGTTTATTTTCCTTCTCATCCCGGTAAAAGAAGGGCAGATATCTGGCCAGCTTGCGCTTGCGAATCACATCGATGCATTGGTTGTAGGCAATCTTGTACAACCAGGCCCCGAACGGCACATCGTGACTGTACTTCGTCAAATTGCGAAATACCTTCAAAAATACTTCTTGTCCGCTATCCTCCGCTTCCGTATCGCTGCCCAGCATGTGGTAGCAGTAGCGGAAAATCGGTTTTTGGTAATGCTGAACGATGTTCTCGAACTTGTCGATATCACCCTCCAGGACGTCAGCAATCATCTGACGCAGTTCTGAATCGTCCACCTCGTTCACACCCTTTCACCCTGTACAACGAACCACCCGTGCAACAATGTGACAGTACCAACAGAATAATTTAAGCGTGTCAGCCGGGCAAGCAAGAAGTTGACAATGATACCCTTTGATCAAAAAAACAAGGCTTACTCCAACTCGCTATTCGAAGCGGAATAAGCCTTTCTTGCGCGCGGTTACTTATCGGCCGCCGTTTTGTTTCCCTTGGGCACGCCGTCCAGGCCGTAATATTGGTCATACGCGTCGAATATTTTGCGGGCGATCGGCGCAGCGCCCCAGGCCCCGAATCCGCCCTCCGGGACGACGACGGCTACGGCCAGCGTCGGATTTTCCAGAGGCGCGAAAGCGATGAATACGGCGTTATCGACCAGTTTTTTGCCGATGGCCTGCGTGGAGGTGCCGGTTTTTCTGGCAAAAGGATACGGGAAACCGTCGAAGCCCTGTACCTTGACATTGGCCATGCCTTGCAGCACCGCGTTCCACTCGGCCGCGGCAAACTCCGTTTCGTCCAGTACGACCGGTTCGTCGAACTTCTGGATCAGCTGGCCTCTGTCGTAGCGCTCGATCTTGTCCACCAGCAAAGGCTTGAGCCTTTTTCCCCGTGTGGCGAGGGTTGCGGCGAATTGGGCCAATTGCAGCGTCGTGTAACGTTCATTCTGGCCCCAGGAGGCAAATACCATCCGGGATTGAAACGATTCGTTCTTGTTCGTTTTAAACTCGTTGACGCCTTTATACTCTCGCGGCAGGCCGCTTTGCGTCGAAACTCCAAGCCCGAACTTGGCCAAATAGTCCTCCCACACGTCTACGGCTTTTTCGCCGTACTTCGAGTGCAGCTCATTGCCGATTTTGGCCGACATAAACGTGTTGGACGAGTGCGCGATGGCCGTGGCCGGCGTCAGCCACCCGTAAGCAGCCCGGTCGGAGTTGGTTAAACGCGAGTTGTCTTTGCCGTAGGTAAAGACGCCGGTATCGTAATATTGGGTTCCGGGATGGATGAGTCCTTCCTTGAAGCCGATCAATACGGACAACGGCTTAATCGTCGAGCCCATATAAACGATCGAAGTGGGATGCTTGCTCCATTCTTCCTTCGGAAAATTGCCGTAGGCGGTCGTAATGGTGCCATTGTTGACAAAAGGCTGGATACTTTCGTAATCGCTTTTTGTCGAGAACCCGCTGATCCATAAGTTCGGATCGTAATCCGGCATGCTGGCCATGGCGACCACTTTGCCTGTCTTCACCTCCATGGCGACGGCATACCCTGCCCGGGCGTTCGGGGCGTAAGCGAACCGGTTGCCGGAGGATTGCAGCGTCGCCAGATGGTCCACGATCGCTTTTTCCGTAGTCAGCTGGACATCCTTATCGATTGTCAAATACAGATGGTTGCCTTTCTTCGGAGCTTGCAGCGTCACCTCGGGGCCGGCAATTTTATTGGCCGCATTGACCGGGAATGCTTTGTATCCGCTTTCGCCCCGCAGCTCCTTCTGGTACATCAGCTCGATGCCATCGAATCCGACATCCTCCGTATCGACGTATCCCTGTGTATTTTCTTTATTTCGATAAAAGGGAAGTCCGTTATTCGGTTCCCGGGCGGCGGAGAACGGCTTCATATAGCCGACTAATTGAACGGCAATCGTATTTTCCCGGTCGTAGGTCCGCGTGCTTTCCTCTACGACTTGAATCCACTTCAGTTCGTCGCGCCATTCCCCGATATATGCGATTTCGTCGCGGGTGAGATCCGTTTTGATTCGTCGCGGGACGTAATAGAAGGAAGGCTCCTTCGTTTTTGTTTTGGTTAGATCGTAGCCGACATCCATCAGCCTGATGATGTCTTCGGCGGTCAGCTTTTTTTGGGACGGGGCTCCGTGCGCCGAGAAAATTCGTTCCAGCTCGCGCGCGAGAGCAATGACCTGATCCTGCGTTTGCCCTTGTTCGATACGAAAATAAAGGGATTGGGTGGGCGTGGTATACGCAATCGGGGCGCCTTTGCGATCGAAAATATTGCCCCGGGTGGGCGGTATGGGCCTGTTTTTATTGTTGGCTTCCTCTTCCTTCAAATTCTTGCTTTCCACAAACTGAAGCATGGCAAGACGGAGAATCAAGATCGAGAATAAACAAAACGTAACAAAGAAAAAGACATTAACTCGGGATGCGAGCGTAAGTCCGCTGCTTGGCGGACGCATCCGTTCGGCCAACTTTTTCAACATCGTGCCTCCTGAGCGTTCGAAGGAAATATTTTCTGATATTGTAGAGACGATCCAAGATGAGAAAAAGGTGCATAAGTTGATAAAAAGGGGAATTTCCTTTTCGTTGCCGCTCAAATCGTGAAAATTACCACTTTACTGGGATAACCCCTAATGCTTTTAAGCCAATCGGCCGATAAAATAAGCTGTTATCGATGTCATGGGTCTTGACCTAAAATTCAACAGCTTGGAGGCTTATATTTTGAAAAAGTTAAGTTCGTTTATTGCGCTCGCGCTGCTATGTACCATGTTTACAGCTTGCTCTAATCTCAAAGTGAACCGGCCGGCTGCGGAGCCAAGCGGTACGAATGCCGGGAATCCGTCCGGAGGGGAAGCCTCGGGGGAGTCGGGTCCGAAAAGTGACGACAAGCAAAAAAACAAGGCTATGGAAGAGGCCAAGGAAGTTGAGAAATATAACGCGTATGTGCAGCTCAATAATTTCATGACCGGCCGCTTGGATCAGGTGTTAAACCGGTATTTTGAAAAGCTTGGGGACGGCGAACAGCCTATCATCGAGAAGCATTTCGGCTTCACTATGCTGTCGATTTCGGCCAGCGACAAGACCGCCTTGAACAAGCAATTCGGCTACGCCGAGAAAACGCCTGCCTTTCCGGCCGTAGATCCCGTGGTTATGAAGCTGAAGCCGGTGATGAACGACTTGATCGCCATCCTGTCCGAGGCTGACGATTACTACGAGACCAAAGGGTACGTCGATGATAATTTTGCCAAGAGTAAAGAGCTGCATACGAAAATCGTTAAGGCGACCGATGCTTACTATGCCGTCGGAGACGAGTTTTTGACGGCAATGGCCGAGATGGGGACCGAACGCAGGAAGGAAGACCTGAAAAAATATCAGGATAATGACGAACAGATCCGGTACAGCGCCTTGAAATTTTTAATCGATGCCGAGGCGTTGTCCGCCGAGACGGATGAGCAGGGGATAACGGCAAGAAATATCCTGGATCTGGACATGGGTAAGTTTAAGGCGAAATACGACGTGCTGGTCGAGGATCTTAATCTTTTGACACAACACTCGCAAGACGAGTCGCGGCTCAAGAAAGAGGGCTTCGACAGCCATTACCTGAAGAGGTATGTAGATGAGGCGAAGAAGGTTAAGGTTGCCGCTTCCGAAATCATTGAGCGTGTGAACAGGAAAAGCAAAGTAGACGATTTTCACTTGAAAAATCGTTTCTTTACTGAAAATCAGGACGGTACGCCGGAAAAGTTCAGCAAGACGCTTCGCGGCGCCATCGAAAATTACAACCGCTTGAAGTAGGGATCTATTCCTGACCCGGAGGCGGCAATAATGCCGCCTGCTAAGCGTCAGGAGCCCGCCCCTGCCTTCAGTCGACCATATTCATGTTCACATAGACGAGAAGGATGAAATATCCAAGAACAACAAGAGGAACGAGAGCGTTGCCGTAAGGAAGGTTGAGCGCGCCGGCCAGGAGGAAGAGCGCGCTGACGATCAGATTGTAGGTCCCGACGATTTTCGCCAGCTTCTCTTTATCGCGGACCCGGCTTTCGTTGAAACCGGATAAAAAACGGGTATATTTTTTGGCGCCGATCAGATAAGCTAAGAGATAGGTGATGAATCCCAGCAGAATGAGATGATAGTTCATAGGCAAGAACCTCCTCGTATCATCGTATATTCATAGCCTTTGATTTCATTATACCAAGGATTCGTCGCCCCGGCATGAAAACATGAAGGTCAGGGGAGATGAATATGAACGCCAGAATCGCGAAGCTGCAAGCTTACATGGAGAGCCGCGAATTGGACGCGATGCTGATTACGCTGCCGAAGCACGTCTTTTATTTGACAGGCTATGCCTCGGATCCGCACGAACGCTTCCTCGGGCTGCTGCTTGCCCGGGGAGCGGAGCCGACGCTGGTCGTCCCTGCGCTGGACGAAGAAGCTGCACGGGGCGCGGCCAAGGGTGTCGGCGCGTTCGCCACCCATACGGATACGGATGATCCGTACGTCGTGCTTAAGGGGCTGCTGCCGGGAGGAATCCGGCGGTTCGGCCTGGAGAAGACGCATCTGACCGTCAGCCGGTTCGAGCGGCTGGCCGAGGCGGTCGGCGCTTCGGAATACGTCGATGTGGACGAACCGCTCCGCGAGATGCGGGTCGTGAAGTCGGAGGATGAAATCGTACGGTTGAAGCGGGCCGTGTCGTTGGTGGAAGAGGTGCTCCGGCGCGGGCTGGAGAAGGTCGCACCGGGAGTAACGGAAATCGAGATCGTTGCCGAGCTGGAATACCAGATGAAGAAGCTCGGCTCGGAAGGCCCGTCGTTCTCCACGTCGGTGCTGGCCGGCGAAAAGTCCGCGATGCCGCACGGCACGCCGGGAATGCGGAAGATCCAAACCGGCGAGCTGCTGCTGATCGACTTGGGCGTGTTCGCGGACGGGTACGCCTCCGACATTACGCGGACATTCGCCGTCGGGGATATCGACGACAAGCTGAAGCGCATCTACGATACGGTGCTGCAGGCGAATTTGCGGGCGATTGAGGCGGTGAAGCCCGGAGTCACGTATGCCAGCATCGACAAAGCGGCCAGAGATGTGATCGAGGCGGCCGGGTACGGCCCGCAGTTCGTGCACCGGCTCGGCCACGGGCTCGGCATCGATATCCACGAGTTCCCGTCGATTCATGCCGGAACCGCCGATCTTATCGTCGAGGGCGCGGTCTTCACGGTCGAACCGGGCATATATGTCCCGGGGCTTGGCGGCGTTCGCATCGAAGACGATGTCCGGGTGACCGGCAGCGGTGTCGAGGTACTGACGTCGTTCCCGAAGGAATTGACGGTAATCGGGTAAATTTTGCATGGAAAAGGTCTGCTTGCCCGTCCTCCGGACGGCGGGCAGACCTTTTGCGTAGACGGAAGGACAGGGCTTCCGCCCTCGGAATGGCTCGTAAGCGTATGCCGATGCCCAAGCCGCAGACCAGGTCCCTATTATCCTCTTATCCCCTGCGCCTTCCCTCAAGCTTCGCCAAAACGCAGCACGATCTCCGTCCCCTTGCCCGGCTCGCTGCGTACGGCAATGTCGCCGCCATGCGCCAGCGTCAACTGCTTGGCGATCGTCATGCCGAGGCCCGAGCCGCTCGTCGTTTCCTCCGTATTCGTGCCGCGGTAATAGCGATCGAACAGCCTGTCCAGCGTCTTCGGGTCCATTCCCGCGCCGTTGTCCCGGATCGTGACCGAGAAGCCTCGTCCGGCCTCTTCGTTTACCGCGATGTCGACGGCCGTCTGCGCCGGGTTATGTTTGATCGCATTGGAGATCATGTTGTCGACAATGCGGGTGAACCACTTGCGGTCGATCGGATAGGTGACCGGGCCGCTCGAAGGGGTGAACGTGATGGCGTAGGAGGCCGCTTGCGGATCGTTCATGAAGGCGACGACCGCCCGGCGCACGACTTCATTCACGTCCGAAGGCTTTCGGTCGAGCGGCAGCGCGTCGTTTTTCAAGCGGTACGTCAAGCTCAGATCCTCGATCAGCTCCGACATGAAGTCGGACTTCTCGCGAAGGGTACGGCCGATCGTCCGCAGCTCCTCCTCGGACCAAGAGTACGGGGCCGATTCAAGCACATGCGCATAGCCGCTGATTGAGGATAACGGCGTCTTCAGGTCATGGGATACGCCGGTAATCCATTCCTCGCGCGTCTGCTCCATCCGGCTGCGCAGCTGCTCGCTGCGGGCAAGCTCCAGCCTCAAGCCTTCGAGCGATTCATTGACCTCCCGGAACAACCGGAAGGACCCCTTCGGCTTCTTGAACCGCTTCCCCTTGCCTGTCCGAGGCGGTAGCGCGTAGTTTCCCGAAGCCAGCTGCTCGATGAAATCCAGCATCGCCCGGAACGGACGCCCGAAGCGGACGCCGTATACGTAGGAGAGAATCAGAATGAACGCGGCCAGACCGGCAAAATAGGCGAGAAACGCGTTGGAAATGATCCGTTCTATCCCTTCTCCGGTCTGGGCGGACAACCCGTCCGAGGTGCGGACGATCCATATGCGCCGGGTCGCCGGATCAACGTGCACCGCTTCCTCCGCCTCCAGCTTCGCTGCATCTGCAGCGCTCCCGATCAAGTCGCCGAGAGCGGCCCCCGGACGGCCCGCATATTCCTCCCCGAATGCGTGAAGCAGTCGGCCGTCGGCGTCGTAAATATGCAATGAAGCATGCAGCTGCCGCAGCGCCTGCTCGCCTGGCGGCGATAGCGTCCGCCCGTCGAAGGCGGGCAGCGCTTGCTGCAGCGCCTGTTCGGCCTTGCGCTTCTCGCCGTAAACGACGACATACGCGCTCCCGTCTTTCTCCACCCGATCTACGGTCAGCGCGTATGGAAAAGGAAGCTTTTTTTTCCAGTAGGCGAACAGTTCTCCCGGCTTATAGTTCCCGGGGACGTCGGCGGGAGCCGCGGCAGAAGCGAGCACACGTCCTTCCGGGCTCACAATCTGGAGCCAGCCGCCGCGCTCCGGCAAGGCGGACGCCCAGGCGGCATCGACGACGGCTTGACCGCCTTTCACGGTAAAGGAATAGCGGAACGCCCCTAACCCCCGGAGGCCTTCGGAATCCGGTTCGGCATGCTTTTCCGTCTGCAGGCCGATGTAGACGATTAATACCAGCGCCCCCAGCGCCATAACCAGAATGAACAAGAACAGCTGCGCAACGAATTGAAAGGCAAGCCTGCGGCCGATCCGGTTCATGGCAGCTCCTTGGGCGGGACAAGCTTGTAGCCGAGGCCGCGGACCGTCACCAGGTAATCGGGCTGTCCCGGGTCCCGTTCGATACGCTCGCGGATGCGCCGGATATGGACGATAACGGTATGATCGTCGCCCATGCTGTCGATCCCCCAGACCGCCTCATACAGCTGGTCCTTCGTGAAAATGCGGTTCGGATGCTTGCAGAGGAAGAGCAGCAGCTGGAACACCTGGGCGGGGCAGGCGACCGGCCTTCCCTCCACGCGCAATTCCCCCGCCAGTTCATCGACCTGAAAACGCCCGTAATCGTAGACAAGCGCATTCGCACGGGCGGACTTGCCCGGCTCCTCCGCCTGCGGCTTGGAGCGGCGCAGCTGCGCCTTCATCCGCGCAACGACCTCCAGCGGGTTGAACGGCTTCGTAATATAATCGTCGCCGCCCATCGCGAAGCCGGTCAGCTTGTCGAGATCCGAGCCCTTCGCGGTCACGAACAAGATCGGAGCATTCGTCGTTTCCCGGATAAACGGGCAAATCTCGAAGCCGCTTTTATCCGGGAGCATCACATCGAGCAAAATGATGTCGTAGCGCTTTTGTCGGCACCGGGCGAGCGCCGCGCCGGCCGATTCGGCATGATCGATGTGGCGGAAGCCTTCTTTTTTCAACACCATATCCAGCATCTGCAGGAGAGCCGGCTCATCGTCTACCAGCAAAACAGCCGTTTCTTCCATAGGTATCGTACCTCTCTTGGGCCAAAGATGATCTTTCTTAAGTATAACGCTTTATGGTTAACAGAACCTAAACGGCGCGGCGCAGGGTTCATCTTGGCTTTAGCCGGTGTTGCGCCGTTGTTTAGCTACGCGGTGTATGCTGGTTGGAGTGAAGGGGGAGAAGCAAGATGTTGGCCATCTGGAAAAAAGAATTCGTGCAGTCCTTTAAAGGCGTGTTTTCGATTGTGACGATTGCGATTTTTACGGCGGTGTCTTATTACTTGTCGGACTTCATAGCGAAGAATGGCGCGATATTCGGCAAGGAGGTAGCTGAAGAAGGCTATGTCGGCGGCCTGGTGCTGCTGATTAATTTCTTCGGGTTTCTATTTATGTTTTCCCTTTTCCACGATACCATGAATCGCGAGCTGGAAAGCCGGACCATCCGTTTTCTGGTGACCAAAACGTCGCGGCTGTCGATCGTGCTGGGCAAGTTTCTCGGTATCTTCACGTACTGGTTCATCTGCTTGCTGGTATCGTTCGGCATCATAACGGCGTTTGCGGGGAAGTTTTACTTTAAATCGTTCGGCAATCTGCTGGTAATGCTTCTCTACATGGTAGCGATGTGTCTGCTGCTGTCCAGTCTGATTCCCAGACGCTCAATGTCGATGTTTGCCGGTCTGCTCGTCGGCTTGGCCATTCCCGTGTTCGGTCTGTGGAGCCAGTTTTCCGACAAGCTGTGGCTGAAAGTAATCAAGTACGCAACTCCGTATTATTATTTTATCGATGGCGGCCCGTGGGGCTGGGTTATCGTTCTGCTGATGGCGGCCGCCATGTTGGGCGGCTCCATCCTGCTGCTGCAAAGGAGGGATCTGTAATGCTCGCGATTCAAACGAAGGCGCTGAGAAAATCGTACGGCAAGCACGAGGTGGTGCGCGGCATATCGCTGGAGGTGGGCCAAGGGGAAATCTTCGGCTTCCTCGGCCGCAACGGCGCGGGGAAAACGACGTTCATCAATATGCTGACCGGCATCGTCCGGCCTTCGGGCGGGGAATTTTCCATTCTGGGCACGCCTCATGGACAGCTGGACCGCGTCAAGCGGCATATCGGCGTGCTGCCGGATTATACGGAGTTTTACGGGAACGATACGGCGCTTGAGCACCTGCGGTATTTTTCCGGAGTGAAGGGGCTCCCGGTTTCCAAGCAGGAATGCTTGGACGTGCTGGACAAGGTCGGCCTGAGCCAGGCGGCGCATATGAAGACGAAGAAGTTTTCGTTTGGAATGAAAAAGAAGCTGGGGGTCGCCCAAGCGATTCTCGGTCAGCCCGGGCTTATTTTTCTGGATGAGCCGACCTCCGGCATGGACCCCGAGTCGGCCTTGGAGATGCAGCAGCTCATCCGCACGCTTGCGGATAAGCGGCAGACGATCTTCATGACCTCCCATAACCTCCATGAAGTGGAAAAGCTCTGTACGCGCATTGCGATCATGAAGCGGGGGACCATCACGGGGATGGGTACGATCGAAGAGCTGCAGCGGACGTTCCAGCCGGGCATGCAGGTAACGGTCAAGCTGGCGGCGCGGAGCGAGGAGCTGTACGGGAAGGCGCGGGAGACGTTGCAGCAGCAGGGCATTTACCGCATTCAAGACTGGGACGAGCGGTACCTTACGGCGGAGATCAAGGACGAAGCGGACATTGCCGCCGTTATTCGGGTGCTGTGCCTGCATGAAGTGGATATGTTCGGCGTACAAACGGTCCGGCTGTCGCTGGAAGATATTTTTATGCTGGATTAGCCCTTGCGGGATCTTCCCCTCGTGGTTGACAATGGGAAAAGCTCATCTGCTAAGATGAACTTACATTGTCGGCCGGAGGGGATTTTTTGTGTTTACATCGGGATATGACCGATTCCGGCACCACACTGACAGCAGGGGAGAGGGGACGCGGCCATGTTCGCCAAGCTCGGCTTGAAAAGGTTTCACCGGACCTCGTTCCGGAACAAGCTTGTTTTGACCTATATTTTGCTTATTTTCATTCCGGTTGTGTCCGCTCTGTTTATTAACAGCATCCAGCTGTATAACCAGACCAAAAGCGACTATGAGGGCATCCTGGAGCAATTGAACCGGCGGACGAACGTCATTGTCGACGACTTCTTCAACAATTTGGTGCGCAACTCGTTTTTCTATTCGACGGAAACCCGGCTGCATGCCATCGTTAGCAAAACAAAGCCTCAAGGAAGCATGCAGTACAATCTGGACGCCAATTATATGCAGACGGCAATGGGGCAATTCGTGCTCATGAACGGCAATATTGCATCGATTTCCGTCCTTGCGCCGAACGGCAGCATTTACAGCAGCCAGGCCGACAATGCGTCCAATATCGTCGAAGTGATCGAGCAGATCGGCCGGCCGAAGCTGATCAGCAGCAACTTTGTCGTGTCCGTGCGGGAAACGGCCGGACCGGGCGGGAGGACAAACCAGCTGGTGTCGATCGTGCGCTATTTGTCCGACTTGATCGTGCTCAACGACATCGAGGGGTATGCGAAGGTCGACGTTCATTTCAAAGCTATCGAGCATATGCTGGGGGGCATTACCGATTCCGGGCTCAAACTGGGGACGCTCGTCTTCGCGGACGATCGTCTGATTTACAGCTCGGATGCCCGTCTGAACGGGCCGGCGAACGCAGACGCGCAGAAGCTGAGCGCCCAAGTCGCGGGCTTGACGGCGGACAGCAACCGGCTGTCGGAGCTGGAATGGGGCGGGCAGCCGTATCTCGTCAGCGCGAGCCTGAATCCGTCAACCGGCTGGAAGATCGTTCAGTTTATCCCGACGAACCAAATGCTGAACACCTTCATCCACAATGCGCTGAATTTTGTGCTTTTCAGCGTGATGGCGCTTCTGGCGGCGTTTTTGCTCGCATATTTTTTCAACCGTTATTTTATCGAGCCGATTATGAGATTAAGCCGGGCGATGAAAACGATCGACTCGGGACCTATTTACAACGCAATCCCGTGGAGCGAGCGGGAGGATGAGATCGGCCGCCTGCTGAACAGCTATAACTCGATGATCGAACGGCTCAATACAAGCAGGGAGGCCGAGCTCGTTTCGAACGAGCTTCAGAAGAAGGCGGAGCTGAGAATGCTCCAGGCGCAGATCAATCCGCACTTTCTGTATAATACGCTCAACACGATTCATTCGATCTCGGAGCTTCACCGGCTGGACGATGTCTCGACGATGACGAAGAGTCTTTCCAGCATGTACCGTTTCAATATTAAGTACGGCGACGAAGTGACGGTGGAAAAGGAATTGGAGCAGATCGGCAACTACATCCAAATTCAGCAAATCCGCTTTGTGAACCGGTTTCAAGTGGAGTACGACATCAGTCCGGATGTGCTGCAGTGCAGGATCTTGAAGTTTTTGATTCAACCGATCGTCGAAAATTCGTTCTACCACGGCTTGGAGCCGAAGGGCGGCCAAGGCGTGCTGAAGCTGGCCATCCGGCGGCACGGCCATACGCTCCTGATCCGCGTTCAGGACAACGGGATCGGCATGAGCGAATCCAAAATCGCCGAATTGACGGCGATGTTCGAGCAGAACGACCGGCCGTCCGTGGCGGAATCGGAGCGCAACTTCGGCCTTCGCAACGTTTATTCCCGGATCAAGCATTTTTACGGCGAAGGCTATGGGATGAAGGTGACGGGCAGCGAGCAGGAAGGAACGTGCATCGAGATGCATATACCGTTCAACGAGGGAGACGAGCACCGATGAAGATCATAATCGCGGATGACGAATTTTACGCAAGAAAAGCCATTGTGCAGATGGTATCGGATTGGAATGCCGGCATGACGATCATCGAGGCGGAGGACGGGTCCGGCGCGCTTGAAGCGATAGAGGCCCATAGACCGGAACTGGTCATCACGGACATCCGCATGCCGGGATTGGACGGCATCCGACTGGCGGCCCATGCGTTTCGGCATCATCCGGAGACGATGGTGGTGATAATCAGCGGGTTTGACGATTTCGCCTATGCGCAGGAAGCGATTCGCTACAAGGTCGAGCATTACCTGTTAAAGCCGGTGGACCGGCAAGAACTGTACCCTCTGCTCGACCGCTGGAAGAGCAGAGCCGACGGGCTTCGCGAGAAGGAACGGGAGCAAGAGCTCGCGGCCCGCTTGTATGGCCAAGGCGCTTCGTCCGGCTCGTCCTTCTGGGCGGAAGCGGAGGGAAGCGGCGCTCCGTACCGGATCGCGGTGATCAAGGGGAGCGCAGAGCATCGCGAGCGGTTGAAGCAGCTTGTGGCGGAGACGCTGTTCCGCCGCGGGCCGCACGGTATCGTGGTGCGGGACAAGCGTTACGATCACCTGCTGGCGGCTTGGATACCGCTTGCATCGGGGGCGGCGGACCGCAGGCATGAGCTGCGGCTGCAGACCGAGGTGCCGGAAGCCGGCACAGCCGTCGGATTCAGCGCCGTTCATACGGATCCGGAGGAACTGGAGGAAGCGTTCAAAGAAGCGAAAATCGCCGCGCTGCAGAGTCTCGTTCTGGGAAACGGCGCGATTTGCAGCCATGAGGAGCTAAGCGGCAATTACATCTACGACGGGGCGCAAATCCATATCTGGACCGAAGCCTTTCATCGGAAAATCGCCAACGGCCGCGTCCGCGAAGCGGCCGATATGGTTCACGAATGGCTGCGGGGAGCGGCGAAGCGCAGGTTCTCCGCCTATATGATTCAGGATTGGTTCGCCACGGCCGTGAAGCTGACCAACACGCTCATCGAACAGCTGGAGGCGGAGTCCGCAGCCGCCTATATGGAGCAGCGCAGCTTGCTGGAGTATCCGTCGGTGGCGGAAGCGGGCGAAGACTTGATCGGGCGGCTGTTTGCGATCGCGGATCGGACGAAGCAGAGCGAGGCCCGCATGGATATGGTCGAGAGCCTCAAGAAATACGTCGATGTGAATTACAAAAGCCGCATTCAGCTCGAAGAATTGGCCAAAACGAAATATTTTGTCGATCCCGGTTATTTAAGCCGTTTGTTCAAACGGAAGAGCGGCATGCGGTTCTCGCAGTACCTGCTCTCGGTCAGGATGGAAAAGGCAAGACAAATGCTCCAAGCTTCCGCGGACCTTCCCGTCTCCGAAGTGGCGAGCGAGGTCGGGTTCAACGATTATTCCTATTTTATCCAAATGTACAAGAAGTTTTATGGAGAAACGCCCGGGAAATTCCGAAGCAGCCGCAACCCCGGCGAGTAGGGGAAGAAAAGCTTCGATGAAGAAGCTTTTCTTATATAACGATAGTCAGTTCTCTCCTATTTTTCGCAGGAATCCTCTTGCTACAATAAAAGGCGTATACCACCATGTATCCAATGGAAGAGAGGCTGAACGAATGAAAAGAGGGTCAAGCAAACACGGCATCGCCGCATTGCTCTGCTTCACGATGGTCACGGCGGCAGCTTGCTCCAGCAGCAAGTCTGAAAACGCATCCAACCCGTCCGCAGCGACGGATTCGGCAGGCGGCGGCAAGGTGAAAATCGAGTACTTCCAGATGAAAGCCGATGCGGTCGAGGTGGTCAACGGACTGATTAAGAAGTTCGAGGAAAGCAACCCGAATATCGTTGTGGAACAAAATAACGTGCCGAACCCGGAAAACGTATGGACGATGCGGCTATCGACGAACGATGCGCCGGCCGCCTTCACGCATTATCCGCATAACGCGGTGTTTCAAAAAATGGCCAAAGAAGGCAGAATCGTCGATTTGACGAACGATCCGCTTATGGCGAACGTGCAGCCGGCGATCGCGGACCTCAGCAAAATCGACGGCAAAAACTATCTCGTCCCCGTCGGCGTGGCAACGCTCGGCATGTACTATAATACCGAGCTGTTCGAGAAGCATCAGATCAAGCCTCCTGCCACCTACGGCGAACTGATCCAAGCGGCGGAGAAGCTGAAAGCGGCCGGCGTCACGCCGTTTGCCTTCCACGATAAAGACTGGAACGGCATCCGCCAGGAAGTGGTCTTCAAGATGGGCCAGCAGCTGCCGGACATCGAGAAGTTTCTTGACGAGGTCATGAAGGGCAAAGCGCATATTACGGATAACGCGCAATTCAAGCCGTTTGCCCAGTCGCTGCTCGATATGCGCAAGTACGGGCAGAAAGACAATCTGGGGACGGCCTATAACGATGCGCTCCGCGAATTCGCGAACGGCAAGGTCGCTATGTGGTTCACGGGCATCTGGGCGATCAAGGATATCAAGGAATCGAATCCGAACCTGAAATTCGCCATGTTCCCTCTGCCTACGGAAAATGCGGCCGACTTGAAGACGCAGGTCTCGGTCGATACGGCGATCGGTATTCCGATGGGAGGCAAAAATCAAGCGGAAGCAAGAAAATTCATCGAGTTCATGACCTCCAAGGAATCGGTGGAAACATATCTGCAGATCGGAGGCTATCCTTCCGGCATAAAAGACGTGAAGAGCGGGAGAGAGGAAATCCGCTCGCTGACCCAGCTGATTAACGACGGAAAGGTATATCCGACGATCGAACGGCTCTGGCCTCCGGGCATGAACGGCGAAGTGGGCAAAGCGACGCAGGAAATGCTCGCAAACGGCGACGTCGATAAATATTTGCAGACGCTCGATACCATCTTCTTCAACAAATTCAACGAATAGCGGAAGGCCCATCAGGCGGGAATTTCCTTTGGCAGTCGTCCAGGCGATCAAGGAATTCCCGCATTTTTAACGCTGGAGGTTGAACATGAGAACACGAGGCTTCAAGCCGGGGGTGGCGTTTGCGCTGCTTACGGCCCCTGCGGTACTGCTGTATGTCGTCTTCTTTCTGGTGCCGGTCTTCATCGGGCTCTATCACAGCATGACCAACTGGGACGGATTTTCGTTAAAATACAACTTTGTCGGCCTGCAAAACTATATCCAGATTTGGAAAGATAAACGGTTTTTGAACGGCTTGACGTTTACGCTTTTTTATACCGGGATCGTCGTTGTCGGCAAGCTGGCCATCGCTCTCATCCTGGCCCTCCTTCTAAGCGGGCCGCTGAAGCTGCGCGGGTTGTTCCGCTCGATTTACTTCTTCCCGGCGGTGCTTAGCATGATTACGGTAGGGCTTGTGTTCAACCAATTTTTTTACTCGCTGTTTCCGCAGCTTGGCGAAGCGCTGGGCATCGAATGGCTCTCGCGCAACCTGCTCGGAAAGGCCGATACGGCCGTCTACGGCGTGGCGCTGACGAACATATGGCAGGGGTTCGCGGTTCCGATGGTTATCTTTATCGCCGGACTGTCCAACGTGCCCAAAGATTTGCTGGAGGCGGCGACGATTGACGGAGCGACGCGGTTCCAACGGTTTGTGTCCGTCACGGTGCCCTTCCTCATTCCGATGCTGACCGTCAATCTCGTGCTGGCGATCAAGGGCGGCATCACCGTGTTCGATTACATCGTGGCGATGACCGACGGCGGACCGTCGAAATCGACGGAGTCGCTCGGTTTCCTCATCTACCAGCACGGGATGAATGAAATGAAATTCGGTTACGGCACGGCGGAAGCGATCTACGTCTTCCTGCTGATCGGCCTCGTTTCCTTCATCCAGATTAAGCTGCTGTCGCGGAAGGAGGTCGGTCAGCAATGAGAACGGCTTTGCCGCTGCGTATTTTGACGTATTCGTGTTTAAGCTTGGGCACCCTGTTCATTTTGATCCCGATTTATTTGACGCTTGCCGTCGCGATGAAGTCCAAGGAAGAAACGTCCAAAAGCTTTTACGCGCCTCCGTCGGGCTTGTACCTGGACAATTTTACGCAGGTGCTGCAGAAAGCGGGCTTTTGGACCACGGTTCAGAACTCGGTCCTGATTGCGGTCCTGGCGCTTGTCTTGATGCTGGTGCTCATTCCGATGGTTTCTTACGCCATCTCGCGCAATATGGATAAGCTTTATTACAAGTCGGTCTACGCGCTCATCCTGTCCGGCATTTTCGTGCCGTTCCAAGCGGTCATGCTGCCGATCTACAAGCATATGAGCAATCTGGGGATGCTGAACCAGAGCGGGCTGATCGTCATGTATGTGACGCTGTCGTTTGCGCAAGGCATCTTTTTATGCGTCGGGTTTTTAAAGAATATCCCGCTTGAGCTCGATCAGGCTTCCAAAATCGACGGCTGCGGCGTCTGGCTGACGTTTACGCGCATCATTTACCCGCTCATTATGCCGATTGTGGCGACGATCCTGATTCTGAACAGCCTGTGGATGTGGAACGATTTCCAGCTGCCGCTCATTTTGCTGAACCGTCATCCCGACTATTGGACGCTGCCGCTGTTTATTTACAATTTCAAATCGGAAGCCAGCTTTGACTATAGTCTGGCCTTTGCGGCGTTTGCTTTGTCGATGGCCCCGATCACCCTTTTGTATGCGTTCACGCAGAAGTATATTATAGGTGGACTGACGGAAGGCTCGGTCAAATAGCTTATTTGAGGAGAATGCCACGATGGAACTGAACCTGATGACGTTTAACCTGCGCGTAAATACGCCCGTAGACGGAGGCAATGCTTGGCCTTACCGCATCCGGCACGCCGCCGCCGCGATCAAGAAGACAGCTCCCCTCGTCGTAGGGACGCAGGAAGGGACGAACGCGATGCTGCTCGACTTGGACCGGGAGCTGCCGGGCTACAGCCGGTTGGGCGAAGGGCGAAGCGGCCCGGTGAGCGAGGACGACAGGCTGCATGACGAGTGCTGCGCGATTTACTACCGGCAGGACCGGCTTGCTCTGGCGTCGAGCGGACAATTCTGGCTGTCGGAGACGCCGGAGGTGCCGGGCAGCAGGAGCTGGGACAGCAGCCTGCCGAGAATATGCACATGGGCTTGCTTTGAAGCGAAGGCGTCGGGACGCCGCTTCTATGCGTTCAATACGCACTTCGATCATCTGGGGCAGCAGGCGAGAGAGGAGAGCGCGCGCCTCGTGCTGGAGCGAATCCGGCGCTGCCGGGAGGAAGAAGGGATTCCGGCCGTTCTCATGGGAGATTTCAATGCCTACCCTGACAATCCGGCAATCGTCGCGCTGCGGGAGCAGCTTGCTGATGCCTACGGGGTTCTGCAGGAGGAGGCCGGCCGGACGTTCCATGCCTACGAAGGCGGCACGGAAGGCCAGCCAATCGACTACCTGTTCGCCACGGAAGGCGCCGAATTCAGGAAAACCATCGTACACCGCGAGCGCTGGGAAGGCGCTTATCCGTCGGACCATTATCCGGTCGAGGCGCACGTGCGGCTGCTATAGGAGGGAGATACCGGGCCGTGAAATATGATGCCTATTTATTTGACCTGGACGGCACGATCTATTTGGGTCAGCATGCGATCGACGGGGCGGTCGATACGGTAAACAAGCTGCTTGAGCGCAACAAGCGGGTATTGTTTTTAACCAACAAAACGATTGATTCCCGGGAAAATTACGTAAAAAAGCTGAACGGTCTCGGCATTCCGGCGAAGCTTGGCCAAATCATAAGCCCCACGCTGGTGACGCTGGATTTGCTGCGCACCCGGCATCGCGGCGAGAAGGTATATGTCATCGGCGAGCCTATCTTCAAAGCCGAGCTGGAGCGGGCCGGCATCGCTTTTGCGGCGAAGCCGGAGGAAACCGATCTCATCGTGGTGTCGTGGGACCGCAATTTTCATTATGAGCAGCTCAACTACGCTTACCAGGCGATCCGGTGCGGTGCCAAGGTGCTCGCGACGAACCCGGACCGGACGTGTCCGGTGCCCGGAGGGGATCTTCCGGATTGCGCCGGCATGATCGGCGCTATCGAAGGAGCTACCGGCCTGCGCATCGACTATATCGCCGGCAAGCCGTCGAAATATATGGCCGACGTGGCCCTGTCCATCGTGAACGTGCCGGCGGAATGCTGCCTCATGGTGGGGGACCGTCTGGAGACCGACATTAAGCTGGGGCAGCATTCCGGCATTCGCACGGCTCTCGTGCTGACCGGCGTTTCCCGGCCGGAAGATGTGGAGTCCGCCAGCCATAAACCGGACTATATTCTCGATTCGGTGAACGACCTGCTCGTTCATTGCTGATCCGCACGCGCATAAGGTCTGCTTCCCGCCCTCGACCGGGCACAGGAGCAGACCTTATTTTGCCGGGAAACATTCTCCCTTTCATCCCTTCAGCGCTCCTGCGGTCAACCCGCCGGTAATTTGTTGCTGGAAGAAGCTGTAAGCGATGATGACCGGAATCATCGTGATGGCGAGTCCTGCGAACAAGGGCCCCCATTCCGTGCGGTACTGCATCTCCCCCTGCATGATGGCGATCCCCACCGGAAGCGTATATTTCGTCGGGTCGTTGATCAGGACGGTCGCCATAATATACTCGTTCCAGACGGTCAGCGCGTTCATAATGGCGACGGTGACCAGCCCCGGCTTGGATAACGGCAGCATGACGCGGAAGAACGTTCCGAAATATGAGCACCCGTCGATGGTCGCCGCTTCCTCCAGCTCCTTCGGCAGCGATTTGTAGAAGCCGACGAGAAAGAAGACGCCGAAGGGCAAAATGCCGACCGCCCCCACCGAGTAAACCAGCGTCAGGCCCAGCAGCGAATTGGACAAGTGCAGCGTATTGAGCAAAAAGACGAGCGGAATCAAGCCGAGAATCGTCGGGATCATCATCGAGGCGACATAGATGAAATAAAGCGCGCCTCTTCCCTTGAATTCATAGCGGGCGAGCACATAGGCGGTCGTGGCGGCCATCGCCAGCGAGAGCAGCGTGCTGCCCGCGGTGACCAGCGCCGAGTTGACGAAATAATCGCCGAAATGCGCCCGGTTCCAGACGTTGGCGTAATTCTCGTAGATCAGCGGGGACGGCAGGTCCCACGGCTTTCCCTGAAGCACCTGCGGGTTGTCCTTCAGCGAGGTGAAGAAGGTCCACAGGACCGGGTAAATGACAAGAATGCTCCATACCAGAGGAAATAAACGGACGAGCGCTTTTGTTGCGCCATGTGCGGGTTTGCCAGCGGCGGAAGTCCCGGCCATACCCATCCCTCCCTACAATTCGATGGTTTCCCGCTTCAAGAACCGGCTCAAGATCAGCGTGGTCAGTAAAGACAGGATTAAAATCAGGACGCCGATGGTCGCGCCGTAGCTCAAGTGATACTGCTTGAAGCCCATTTGGTACAAATAGTAGCCCATCACTTGTGTCGCATTGTCGGGACCGCCGTCGGTCATGAGCCTGACGATAATGAACGATCCGTTCAGCGTGGTGATGACAATGTGCAGCACCGAGGTTTTGAACTGCTCCCAGATGAGCGGCAGCGTCACGTTCCAGAACTGGTGCCACTGTCCGGCGCCGTCGATCTCGGCGGCTTCGTAGAGCGAGCTTGGAATCGCCAGGATCGAAGCGATGATCAGAATCATGTAGAAGCCGATCCCGGCCCAGACGCTCGGGGGCAGCAGCGACCACATGGCGAGCTTCGCGTCGCCCAGCCAGTTCGTCTCGACCGGCTTGTCGGTGAAGAGCGACAGGAACGCATTGAGAAAGCCGAGCTGCGGATTATAGATGAAGCTCCACAGCACGCCGATAACGGCAACCGAAATGATGTTGGGGAAGAAAAAAACGACGCGGTAGAAGCCGTACTCCCGCAGCTTCAGCCGGGTCAGAGCCACGGCGAAAAAGGTGGCGATAAGCATGATCAGAACCACTTTCCAGAAGACGAGAAAATAGTCGTTCTTGATCGCTTGGCCGATGATCTCGTCGGAGAGCAGCTCCCGGTAGTTGTCGAGCCCGATGAAATTCATCGTTTCCGAGCCGCCGGACCAGTCGAAGAAGCTCAAATACAAGCCGCGGAATAACGGATAGATCGTGAACACCAGAAACACCGCGAAGGTCGGCAGCAGGAAGGTCGTAATAAAAAGCGTGCGATTCCATTTCATAAGGCATCCTCCACTGCTAGGAATTGGAAGAAACCGATCGACAGGAAGGGATCCTGCCGATCGTTTCCGGGTCGAGACGCTATTTGCTTCCTCTGACTTTGGCGGCGGCCTTCTCCATGCGGTCCATCCATTCGTCCGGCGTAATTTTCTTTTGCAGCAGCGCGATGGTGGCGTCGCTCTCGGCTTGCTCCAAATCGGCGTTCAGCTTGAATACCGGGGCGACGATGGTGTTGCTGCTGTTGAAATATTTCATCGCCGTTTTTACGACGCCGCTGGCGCTTGTCGCTTCCAGATCGGCCTTCACGTTCATGATGGCTCCGGTCGTCTCCGCCCAGCGGGTCGCCGCTTTTTTCGTGAAAATGAATTGCACGAACGCTTTGGCCGCTTCCGGATTTTTCGCTTTCTTCGCAATGGCAATATTGTTCGTGTATGGAATGACAACACTTTTGCCGCCCGGCTTCTGCATGACGGAAGGAATGAAGCCGAATTTAAAGCCGGCCGGGACGTCCTTCTTCATTTCATTCTCCAGCCACAGCCCGTTCGGAATCATGGCGTCTTTGTGCTGAAGGAACAGCATTTGCGAATCGGTATGGTTGATGCCGAAGGAGGCGTTGTCAAAATACCCCTTGTCCCGCATATCGACCAGCTTTTGCAGCGTTCTGGCGACGGCGTCGTTCTTGAACGATTTTTCCTTTGCCGCTTCCTGATCCTTCAAAATTTGCGGGTTGTCGCCGTTCTCCGAGACGAAGCCGGAGTTGAGCAGCCCGCCGACGATGTAGTACGGGTATTTCCCGGTATGAATGTAGGGGGTCATCCCCGAGGCTTTGATCTTCTCGCTGGTGGCAAGGAAGGAATCCCAGTCGGTCGGCACGGTCCAGCCGTTCTTCTTGAACAGCGCTTCGTCGTAGAACGTGCCCCAGGAGCCGAAGACGAGCGGGATCGTATAATTTTTGCCGTTGTAATCTTGAGGTGGGGCGATCAATTGGTCCGTCAGCTTCTCGCCGTCAATGTTCTTCGCGGTTTTCACCCAGTCGGAGATGTCCATGAGCTGATCGTCCTTGACCATCTGGGTTTCGTTCGATCCGGCTCCGTCGATGTAGACGACGTCGGGCGGATTGCCTTGAATCCAGCGCGGCTTCATTTGATCGTTGATTTGCGAACCGGCCGACTGCTTGATCTTGAGGTCCGGATATTTTTTCTGGAACTCGCCGATCACTTCTTTCCACCAGCCGTCGCCGTAGCCGCCGACGAAGTACTGGATCTCGAAGTCGCCTGCGATTTTGGCGCCTTCGGCCGTTTTGGCTCCGTCCGCAGGCTTCGACCCGTCGGCGGGCTTGGCGGCTTCGCCCGGCTTGGCCGTATCGGCCGGTTTCGCCGCCGGAGCGGCCCCGCAGCCGGCCAGCGAAAGCGCGCAAAGCAGGGAGGCCATGCCCAAGGCCGCGCTCTTGGTTAATCTTTTTGTCATCATTCGAACCCTCCTAAAAGATGATCGTTACGGCACATCTGGATTGCGTAACCTTATCTTAGGAGGATTGGCCAGAAAGCTCCATTGAATATCTTCCAAGAGTTCTTTATTTTTTTACTCACATTATTCCTTGCTTTTCGTGAGGGCGATCTGTTGGAGCTGGTCGAGGGCGGCTTGGGGCGGCATGTGGTCGATCAGAACGGCCTGGCCCATTTTTCGCGTTCCGTCCATGACCTTCTGCCAGGCAGGATGGTTGACCGGATAAAATTGGGCCGTTTGCAGCGCTTGGAGGCTGGCTTTGACGTTCTCGTCCTTGGCCGCCAGCTTGTCCCCTACGGACTTGGTCACCGGCAGGAAGCCTTCGCGCAGAATGATGCTCTCGTAGCGCGCATCGTCGTACAGAAAGCCGATGAATTTGGAGAGCGCCTCTTTGTTCGTATGATCCGTCTTGAAGGACACCAGCACATCCTGCACGCCGAAGGAGATGGGCGGAGTTCCGTCCTTGACCGGTAGCGGTCCGATCCCCCATTTCAGACCGGGAAATTCTCTGGGAACGACGGATGGGAAATAATTGCCCGAAATCATCGTCCCAAGCTTTCCGTTCCCGAGAATGCGGTGCTTCTCGTCGCGCGTCGTGACGGTCGGCTCGGCATCGGTCAGCCCTTGGTCGTACAGCGACTTCAGAAAGGTCAGCCCTTCGACGTTTTCCGGCGAATTGATCGTCCACTGCCCGTCTTTCATCCAGCCTCCGCCCGCCCCGAAGAAGAAGTAGGACAAGTAGGCTTGGCTTTCGTTGTCCGTCAAGTCCACGCCGAAGCCTTCGGCTTTTCCCGTCTGCTTGATTTTCCGCGCCGTCTCGACCAGCCCGGACCACGTTTTCGGCGGCTCGGTCAGCCCGATCTCGTCAAAAATATCCTTGTTGTAATACAGGTTGCGGACGGTGGCGAGGTAAGGAATCGCGTATTGGGCGCCGTCCCAATAATCCATTTGCAGGAACATCGGCGAGAGGTTTGCCTTCAGCTCCGGGGACAGGATATCGTTCCAATCGTTGAGCAGGCCGTCCTTGGCAAAATGGGCGTACACATTCGTGTTCAGCAGGTCCGGCGGCTGATTCTTGCTGATCATGGTCGTATAGACACCGTCCAGGATGTCCCAATTCGCCACCTGCAGCTCGACGTCAATGTTCGGATATTTCGCTTCAAAGTCTTTCACGATGCTCTCCAGCAGCGGTCTCGTATCCGTGCTATATTCCGCGGCGAGGAACTGGATCAGCGCCTTCCGGTCCGCCGGAGCGGGAGAAGGAGCGGTGTCGGCCCCGCAGCCGGACAGCAGCATCAGCAGCACGGCCGGCACGGCCGCCGTAGCGGGAAGACCGGGGAGCTTCCGTCGGTTCATTCGGTGCACCTCGATTCTTGAATTGATAGCCCGCGCCGGGGCGTGGTTTCCTTACCTTTCGACAAATGGGAAGAGCAGCTTTTGATTTTCCGGATCATACATGTTTTCCTTGGTGACGACCGTCGAATCGATGTTGTCGCGCGGGTTCGCTTGTTTGCCGTCGATGAGCTCCACGGCCGCCTTCACGCCCGAATATCCGAGGTTAAAAGGCTTCTGGACCAGCGTGGCGTGCAGCGTGCCTTCCTCCAGCAGCTTGATCTCGTAGATCGAAGCGCCGAAGCCGACAAGCTTGACCGAGGCGCTTTTGTTCAGCTCCTTGATCGCCTTGGCGGCTCCCAAGGTTGCCGTCTCGTTCAAGCAGATCATGCCGTTGATCTCCGGGTGGTCGGCCAACAGCTGCTTGGTCACTTGATAGGCCCGTTCCTCCTGATTCGCGGCATACCGCGTGCCGACGACAACCGCTGCCGGATCGGCGGCGAGCGCCTCCCGAATGCCGGTCCCCCGGTCCGTGGCGGTGGGCGAGCCGCTCTTGTCGCTCAGGATCGCGACGGCAGGCCGGCCGTTGGTCATTGAGGCTAACGCCCGCCCGGCTTTTTTGCCTGCGTCCAGATTGTTGCTGGCGATAAAGCTGTCGCCGGGATTGCCGTTCAACGGCGAATCGATGACGACCAGCTTGATGCCGGCCTTGCGGACTTTCTCCGCCGCAGGAACGAGCAGGTCGTCGTCGGCGGGAGCCAGCACGATCGCCTGGGGCTTCTCCGCAATCGCCTGTTCCACCAGCCCGATCTGCTCCTGCACGTCGGTTTCCTGCAAGGGGCCGCGAATGTCCGCCTTCGCCTGAAACTCTTTGGCCGCCGTCTTCGCCCCGGCCCGGACCGTCTGCCAAAATTCCGTGCGGATATCGTTGCTCTTCATAATGACGATGATGCTCTTGTCCTTGCCGCTGTCGGTCCGGACGGATTGGAGCAGGATAGCGGTATAGGCGCCCAAGGCCAAAAGAGGCACCAGCATCCACACGATTTTTTTCTGCGTTTGCATCGGCTGCTCCTTTCCTACTCGTTTTTCGGGAGCGTCAGCGTGACCCGGGTGCCTTTCTCCGGCTCGCTTTGGAAGCTCACGCCGTAGCCCGTCCCAAAATAAAGCTGAATCCGTTCGTGTACGTTGGCGATGCCTACGCCCTTGCCCTGCTCCCCCGTCTTCGGCACCAGAATATGCCGCAGCTGCTCCGGCGTCATACCGAGCCCGTTATCCTCGACGGTGAACACGATCTTGCCGTCCTTCTCCCCGCCCGTGATGGTAATGAGCCCGCACTCCGGTTTGTTTTTGATCCCGTGGTAGATGGCGTTTTCGACGAAGGGCTGGAGCAAAATTTTGATCGTTTTGCAGGCCATAATGTCTTGGGAGACGTCGATCCGGTAATCCAGCTTTTCCTTGTACCTCATCTTCTGGATCAGCAGATAGCTGCGGATATGCTCGATTTCGATGAAGACGGGCACGAGCTCGTCGCTCTTGTTGATGCTGGCGCGGAACAGCTTGGCGAGCGCGGAGGTCATAAGCACGACTTCCTCATGCTTCTTGCCCTCGGCCATCCAGATGATCGAATCGAGCGTATTGTACAGAAAGTGCGGGTTGATCTGCGCCTGAAGCACTTTGAGCTCGCTTTTCCGCTTTGTTTCTTCATTTTTGATAATTTCGCTCATCAGCTCCTTTGTGTGGCCGACCATCAGGTTGAACGTTCGTCCCAGTTGACCGATCTCGTTCTCCTGCTCGATCTCGGCGCGAATGTCGAAGTTGCCTTTTTCCACCTGCTTCATTTTCTCTTGAAGGTTCTTGATCGGCTTGGAAAACCGGTGCGAGAGCACGAACGACAGCAGCAGGGTGATCGCCAGGCCGAAGACGGCCAGCAGCAGGAACGAGCTTTGAATCGTGTGCTTGTTGGTGACGAGCTCGTCCGTATAGGCGACGCCGACGATTTTCCAGCCGAATTTCGTATCGTGGACCGAATAGATCCGCGATTCGTCCCCGTCGTACGTGACGAAGCTGTCCGTATGCATCACCTTGTCGATCAGCTCGCTCTTCAGGTTGCTGTAGATGAGCTGCTGCTGCGGGTGGTAGACGATGTTGCCGCCGCTGTCCACAATGAACACGTAGCCCCTTTTGCCGAGGTTGACTTGGCTGCAGATTTCGCTGATGACGCTCAGATTGAGATCGACAAGGAAAATGCCTTCCCCCGCGATCCCGTCGGTGCTTTTCAGCTCCCGGCTGAGGGAGACGACCCAGCGGTATTCGTTCTGGATCACATGCTGGACGTGGGAGGAGGAGACGACCGGCTTGCCGCCTTCCTGCTTTGCCTGCTTGTACCAGGGCTGCTCCTCCGGTTTCGCGTGCGGATTGAGGCTGGTGCTGCGCCGGTCCGACACGAACTTGCCGTTGTAGCCGAACACCATGATGGAGGCGATGTCTTTGCGGGTGTACAGAATCGACTGAAACATGTCCGAGATCCGTTTCTCGTATATCCGCCGGTCGGCTTCACTGATGAACACCGTGTTGGAGATAAAATATTTGACGTCTTTGTTCGTCAGGGCCAGGGTGGAGATGTTCTCCATGTTGGTGAAGTAGGACTGGATGTTGGCGCCGACCTGCTTCATGATTTCCGAGAGGTAGGCTTGCGAATTTTTTTCCACGGCGTCGGCGGACAGCCGGTAAGAAATGAAGCTGGTGATGCCGACGGAGACGAGGATTAAGCAGGAAAAGGCCGCAGCGATGCTGGAGCGGATGCTCTTGAATTGGAACCATGGCAGCGGAGGGCGGAACATCGGCTTCATCGGCGGGACTCCTTGGCTGCATGATCCCGGTATTCCGTCGGCGTGAGGCCGGAGTGCTTCTTGAAGATCAGGCTGAAATAGTTCGGATCGGCGTAGCCGACCTTCGCCGCAATCTCGTAGGATTTGAGCGAGGTATGCAGCAGCAGCTCCTTCGCCTTGTCGAGGCGCACCCGGGTCAAATATTCGACGAACGTTTCGCCGAGCTGCTGCTTGAACACGGTGCTGAAATAGCTGGTGCTCATGAGCGTATGCCGGCACAGCTCCTGCAGGGAGAGCTTGTCGTTCGCGTAATGCTCGTGGATATACTCGGCGGCCCGCAGCACCTGCATATGCGTCAGGCGGTTCCGCTGCTCGGAGATATGGTTCAGCGCCAGATTTAAAATTTGCTTCAGCCAATCTTGGATTTCATCCAGCGTCTTGAACCGGTACACGTCCGTCAGCCAATTGCGCTGGCCTTCGACCGCCCGCGGCTCGTCCGCTCCGAGCTCCCGCACCGTATTCGCCAGCGTGACGATCACCGACTGGATCTGCCAATAGCATTCTTCGATCGGCATCCGGGACGTTTTCAAATGGGCGATCAGCTGCCCGATCAAACGGTGAACGTCTGCGGTTGTGCCTGTTTTCACGGCGGAGGCCAGCAGCCGGTTCCATTCCGCGCCGTTGTCCGGGGCGGCGGGCGGCTGTCCCTCCATGTCGACGATGCCGATTACTTGGTTTTTGCCGAGCAGCAGCCGGTATTCGAGCGCGGACAAGGCGCTTTTGTAAGAGAGGGGAAGCTCCTCCAGCGAGCCGCCTACGCGTCCGACGCCCAGACTAACCGTCAATTTCAAATATTTCTCGACAAACTGCCGGATCGTTTCGGCAAGCTGGTACGCGAGCTCGTACAAAGGCATGGCCGCAAGCCCGGACACGATGGCAACGATGCGCTCCTCGCGGGTGCGAAAAGCGATTCCGTTCTCCTGGCCCACGATTTCCTCGACCATATTGTACACGGCAAAGCGCAGCAGCTCCTGATCCTGATCGGAGGGCAGATGTCCGTCGCCGCCGAAATCGTCGATGTCGACGACCATCGCCACATAGTCGGGCAGAGGCTCGGGAAGCCCGAAATAGTGAAGCCGCTCGCGGATTTCGGCCTCTCCCATGGCGGTCGTCGCCCATCGTTCGAGAAAGCGTTCCTTCAGCAGGGGCAGACTTTGATTCAGCTGCATGTGCAGACGCGTCAAATCCTCCCGCTGGCGGGTTTCCTCGTCGAGCTCGTTCTTTACTTTCGTCAGCAATGCGCGAAGATCAGCTGCTGTAATCGGTTTCAAAATAAAGTCATAAGCTTTGAGCCGCAGCGCTTGCTGCGCATAATCGAAGTCGTCGAAGCCGGTCAGGATGATCACCTTCACAAAAGGGTACCGGGTCCGGATCAGCCTCGTCAGCTCCAGCCCGTCCATGAACGGCATGCAAATATCCGACAGCACAAGGTCGGGTCTGAGCGGCTCCATCGCTTCCCACGCTTCCCGGCCGCTCGCATAGTCGCCCACCATCTCGAAGCCAAGCCCGTTCCAGTCGATATGCTCCTTGATGCCCTCGCGTACGATCGCTTCGTCGTCCACAATCATAATTTTGTACATGCGCACCCCCGCATTTCCAGCGTAACTTGTGTCATGAGTGTACTGTAAAAAGGGAATTTCAGGCAAGAGGAGGGTTCGCGCTTTTGCATTTTTTTGTAGAAACTTAACAGTTCACCGCCCGGAATTGACGGTAATCGCCAAAAAAGTCCCCTTCGGCCGTCAGGAAAGCGATTGAAAAAAAGTTCGTTTTCAGATAAGGCGGAGGTGCAGAGCAGCCAGCGTTTAGATCGGCATATTCTGATTCGCAAGGTGAGATGTAATATTTTTTAATTTCGTGGATAAAAGACGTTTCGATCGGAGCCGGTCTCGTAGGCGGGCAGGTCATGGGGGTTTTGCTATTTTAGATGTTGTTCGCATTTACGCGATAAGAGTCGTTTTTTTGTTTTACTTCGAATTTAGTTGGCGGTCCTCGGCTTTTCAAACGAAAGGCATTCAAAGGAAACAGCCCGAGTGTAAACGGGCTGTAAGGGCAGCCGAATTTTTTTGAGGAGCGGATTCGCCTCACTTCGCGCGATGCACGGTCAGGTTCACCTTGTTCGTCTCGCACATGAAGGTGGAGAGGTGAACCGGCCGGTCGTGCGAATCGTAGGCGATTTTGACGATGCGGAACAGATTGGCCCCGACGTCGCATTCCAGCGCTTTCGCCAGGTCCTTCGTCGCTCCGATCACATTGATAATTTTATCGTTGCTGTCGATTTCCGTTCCGTAATCTTGCTTTAAAATCTTGTACGTCGATTCGTCGCGCGCGATCTTTTTCTCCAGATCGGGGAAGCGCGTCAGCGGGTAGTGGGCCAGATCGTAAAAAAGCGGCCGTTCGTTGACATACATCAGCCGTTCGAGCTCCAGCACCGGGCTTCCTTCCTCGATCTGCAGCCGTTCGGCCATATCCGCGGAAGCCGGAACCACTTCGCTGCGCAGCGTGCGCGAATTGGGGATCATCCCCAACTGGTGGCTGAATTCCGAGAAGCCGCTGACCGACAGCAGCTCGTTCTGGAATTTGCTCGAGGTGACGAAGGTGCCTTTGCGCTGGATGCGGGTGAGCGTGCCGTCCTTGACCAACTCCTCGATCGCTTTGCGTATCGTGATGCGGCTGACCTGATAGATCTCGCACAGCTCCGCTTCAGTCGGAATCTGCTCGTCCGGTTTGTATTTTCCTTCTTGAATATCGTTCTTCAGCATCTGCCGGATTTGCATGTATAAGGGCTGCGCTGTCGATGGATTTAGGTTCATAGCGTAAAATCGACTCCATGTCGCCAATGTTTCTTCTCATTATACATGCAACTTTGCCGCCATTTCCAGCTACCAGGCCCCGAAATACGTGATCGTTTGCGCCGCGGATCGCGTTCCCTGCTCCAGGCACTGCGTTAGGGGAAGTCCGTTCATGATCCCGTACAGGAAGCCGGCAATGAACGAATCGCCTGCGCCCATCGTGTCCACGACGGTAACCGCTTCCGCTTCGCGCCGGAAATAACGTTCGCCGTCGTAGGCGAGCGAGCCGTTTTCCCCCAAGGTGGCGACGGCCACCCGGGCTCCGATTGCATGCGTTTCTTTCAGGTAGCTGCGGATATAAGCGTCGTCCTGCGTATAAGAGTAGAAAGCGTAATCAACGAAGGCCGGCAGCTGCCGGGTCAAGTCGTGGTGAAGCTTGTCCGAAAAGTCGAAGGAGGTGATCAGGCCCTTCTCCTTGAACCGCGGGAAATACGGCTCCGCGTGCCCCCAGATTCCGGCATGCACCAGCGCATGCCCTTCGATAAACCGCAGATCGGCCTCCGTCAGCCGGAAGTGCTCCATCACCCCTTCGTGATAGTCCCCGAATTGGCGGTCGCTGCCGATCAGCTCGACGTAGGTTACGGCGGTTTGGCCTTCTTGTTGATGCAGGTGGCCGACGTCGATCCCTTTGTCCCGGAGCGCCCGGCGCATTTGCCCGCCGTAGTCGTCGGTGCCGACCCAGCCGATATACGAGGCATCGGCCCCGAGCCGCTTCAAGTAGACGGCCACGTTGACCGGATTGCCGCCCGGGTAGCTTTCCTGCCTTGACAAATAGACGTCCATACAGTTATCTCCGACGGTAGCAGCTTTCATCTTCTCATTCGCCTCCTACAGGAGCTGAACCCCCTGTCCGGAAGACAGGGGGAAAGCGCCTTTCTAGTATTCGACGACTCCGTAGTAACGGCGGTCATCGGGGTTATGGTCTCTCGCGACGGCGAAGTAGTAGGAGAACCATTCCAGCGGCACGAACATGACCATCGGGGCCAGATCCGGATGCAAGCCGCCGGACAATTCCTGATAATCGAATACGATGTGCTCGCCTTTGTATTTTTTCACGAAGCGCAGGGCGCGTTCCGTAATGTGGCGGGAAGCGTCGGTGCCGACCAGGAAAACGAAGGGAACGCCGGGCTCGACGATTTCCAGCGGGCCGTGACGGAACTCGCCGCTCTCGATCACGGCGCCGTGCCCCCACATAAATTCCATATTCGTGATGACGCCTTCTTTATAAGCAAGGGACACAAGCGGTCCGGCCGCTACCGTATAGAAGCCTTTCCAACTGCTGACCGATTCCGCCAGCTTCAGCGCCTTTTCTTCGAACGAGTCGATATGGCCTGCCAGGACGCCGGGCAGCTTCGGAATGTCGGCCAAAATTTGCTCGACCTCTTGGGACGGCTCGACTTCCCGAATCCATTGCAGGGACAGGAAGTACAGGGCCAGCAGGTGGCATTCCCACATCGCATGAGCATTGTAGTCGATCACGAACTGGGCTTCCTCGCCGAGCGGATTGCCTTCCTTCTTGTTCACGACGCTGATCGTGACGGCACCGGCCTGGTTCGCTTTCCGCAGCGATTGAACCACTTCCTCCGTCGTGCCGGAATGGGAGATGACGACGACCGCCGTGGAGGAGTCAAGAGCACGGGGAGTATGGTCGACGAATTCCCAGCCGGTATACACGTTCGAGACAAGCGTGCTGTATTTGTCGATCAAATATTTGGCCGCCGCGCCGACAGCCTTGGAGCTGCCGCAGCCGACGAAGTAGACGCGTCCGATCTTTTGCTGCGCCAGCTTCTGCGCGATGCCGGCAATTTTCGGTTGTCCCTCCCGGATGAAGGTTTCAACCTCGGGGATCATGCTCGACGTTACCAGAAAATCGACTTTTGTTTTGTCCAAGTGCAGCATGGGTTCAACACGCCTCTCTTTTTTGATTTATTTGTTATGTTTTGTATTATAACAAAATAGAATTAAAAATCAATCCCAATTAGGCTTCCTTCGGAATTTCGTCATGGCCGAAGCGGGGATCGCGATGCAAGCGATTTCTTTTTTCCCAGTAATGGTAGACCGGGAGGCCGGTGACGATGACGATTCCTGCCGCAAGCAAGCCCTGCCACGGGGCCCAGGTGAACGTCCCCCATGCGAGCCACGAAGCGCCCAGAATCGCGAGAATCGTCGTCAGACGCCACACCGGCATACGGTAAACGGGCTTGTAATCATCACGCTTGCGGCATTTGTAGACCGCAACGAAGTCCATGATGTTGATGGCCAATTGCGTCAGCGTAAAATAACCGAGCAGCGTCGTCAGGTCGCTTAAAAAGACGAGCACGCATGCATAAACCACCTGAACGATAATGGAGAAGCTCGGTGTCTCGTATTTCGGATGTACTTGGCCGAACCGCTTGAAGAACAGCCCGTCCCGGGCCATGACGTATTCCAGGCGCGGCTGGAACATGATGCACGAGCTGAGCGAGCCGAGAATGACGATGATGGCGGTGATTGCGACAAACGACGAAGCGATATGCGAAAGCCCGGGAATAAACGAAAGCGCCTCGGATACCGGGGCTTCCGATTTCATCAGCTGCTCGAAGGGCATTAAGCCCGTAACGGAAACGGCCAGCGTCGTATAGAGGGTCAGCACGATCAGCACCGAGCCGATCAGGGCGCGGGGGAGCACCTTCCCCGGATTTTTGATTTCGCCGGCCATGAAGCAGATCGCCGCCATGCCCGTATAGGCCCATGTCGTGGCGGAAATGCCGCCTATGAGACTTGTATTGGCTGCGCCGCCCGGAGGGGTGTAGGCAAAATGGTCCGTATTCATATACATAAAGCCGAGCGCGACGACGATGACGAACGGAATGATTTTGACTGCGGTAATGAGGACCTGGAACACGCCGCCTTCCTTCACGCTGCGGTAGTGGATCGCGGTGATCGCCAGAATGATGGCGACGGCCAGAAATTTTCCCGCGATGCCGGCAAAGAACGGGAAAAACACGGCGGCGTAGGAGACGATCGCAATAGCCATGATGGCAATCGACGGAGGGTCGAGCGCCCAGAACGTGGCCCAGCCGTACAGAAAGGCGAGCGGCCGCCAGCCGGCTTTGTTCAGGTACACGTATCCGCTGCCGTTCTCGGGATAAGCGGTAGACAATTCGCCCAGAACCATCATCTGCGGAATGGCGATCAAGCCGCCGATCAGCCAGGCCATGATCGAGACCGTCGGGGTGCCGGAGGCGCGGGCCACCTCGCCGACCGATACGAAAATGCCCGAGCCGATCGTGGTCCCGACGGCCAGCGCCAGGGCGGACCAGAATCCAAGTTTTCGTGTGAGACTGCCGTTGCTCATACACGATTCCTCCATATTCAAGTTGATAAACCCTATGAGGAAAATCCAAACTGCCGGAGCTTGTCCAGCGACTTTTCAATGGCTTCCTGCGGATTCGCATAATAATTTGAGCCCATGATTTCGAGTGTGCAGCTTCCCCGGTACCCGTGCTTTTGCAAGCTTTGCACCCAGCTTTCCCAGTTCAGCACTCCGTCCCCAAGCGCCAAATGCGCATCCGATTGACCGTCTCCGTCGATCAGATGGACATGCGGCAGGCCGCCGGGTGCGGCGAAATAATCGTCCGGCGTTTCGCCGGCCAGCTGCATCGCGACGGTGTCGATCATGCCGCGCAAGGAAGGGGAGCCGATCTCTGCCATCAGGTTTCGGACGTCCCGAAGACTCGTAATCAGGTTGGTTTCAAATGGCGTCAGCGGTTCCAGAGCCAGAAGCAGGCCTTCCGCTTCGGCGATTCGGGCTAATTGCGCAATGGAATCGCTTGCAAAATTCCAAGAATCGGCCCGCGGGACGGCAAAATCGCCGATTCCCGACGTCACGAGCATCATCGGCGCCTCCAGCTCGGCCGCGGCGTACAGGTTCTCCCTGAAATACGCCACGCTCCTCGCCCGCCAGTCCGGGTCCGAGGCGGCCAAATTATACGGGTAGACGCACTGCTCGGGGGTATAGCATACGACGTTCAGCTTTCGCGCTTTCACCTCCTTTCGAATGCTCCGCAGCGTGGAGAGCGGGTTTCGTCCCACATAAAAGTGGGGTTCCCCGGCCCATAATTCGATGCTGCCGATTCCCGCGCGTTCCATCCCGTTCAAGAAATGCTCGAACGGAAAATGACGATACGTAATATTCATGCCTGCGATGTTCATGTGAGCGGCTCGCCTCCTGCATGGGTTTATTTGTTATGTTTTGTATTATAATTAAACAGTACATGAGTGGCAAGCGCTTTCTTAAAATTGTTCGTTTTTCCTCGCGGACGGCTTCACGGTTTCGTCAAAAACGCACGGTCCTCGTAAACCGGCATGGAAATGGTCATACTGACATCATGGAGCGAGCCGGCGAGTAAAAAATCTCATGGATAGGATTGACAGGGGCTATGCGATGATGCATAATAATATATGAACACATGATCATATATAAAATTTACGGTCGGAACGCGCAGCGGATCGCCCGTATCTTGGGAGGGACGACCTATGCACAGTCATAACCATAGCGGAGGAGCAGCTCATAAGCACGACCATGGACATGGTCACGGTCACCATCACGGCCACGGGCATCACCATCACGATCACGCCCGCGAAGGGAACAAAAAGGGCCTGATCATCGCTTTGTCCATCACGGCCGGCATTATGCTGCTGGAGTTTTTCGGGGGTCTCGTCACGAACAGCCTGGCGCTGCTTTCGGATTCCGGGCATATGCTCAGCGACGCCAGCTCGCTCTTGCTCAGCTTGATCGCGCTCACCTTCGCCGCAAGACCGGCTTCCCCGGCCAAGACGTACGGCTTCTACCGCTTCGAGATTTTGGCGGCGCTGTTCAACGGCATTACGCTGTTTCTCATCGCCGGCTTTATTATATGGGAAGCGTACGGCCGCTTCTTTAACCCGCCGGAAGTCGCCAGCGGCTCGATGATGCTGATTGCCTCCGTAGGGCTGCTCGCCAACCTGATCAGCGCATGGGCGCTCATGCGGAAGGGCGACGTGAAGAACAACGTCAACCTGCGCAGCGCTTATCTCCACGTGCTTGGGGACGCGCTGGGCTCGGTGGGCGCCATTATCGCGGGGCTGGTCATGCTGACCTTCGGCTGGTACGTCGCCGATCCGATTATCAGCGTGCTTGTTGCGCTGCTGATTCTTAAAGGCGCTTGGGGCGTCATCTCCCATACCGTTCATGTGCTGATGGAAGGAACGCCGGCCGGGGTGAGCCAGGAGGAAGTGAAGCAAGCGCTGGAGAGCATCGAGGGCGTCGTGGACGTGCACGACCTGCACATCTGGACGATTACGTCGGGCCTCGATTCGTTCAGCTGTCACCTGCAGATCGAGGACGACCGGGACAGCCAGGACGTGCTGCAGCAGGCGATTCGGCTGATGGCGGAGCGGTTCCATATCCACCATGCGACGATCCAGGTCGAGAAATCGGCTATACGCCACGAGGAATTGCGGGTATAACGAATAAAAACGGCCGTTTTTTCCCACATTAACAGCAACCCTTTATGTGGAAAGGATGACCAAGAATGACCCGTTACGAATACGACTCCAGCCTTCAATCGCAAAATCCGGTCTCGCAAGCGCAAAATTCGGTAGAAAAGGCGCACAACGCCGTAGCCCAGGCGCAGAGCCATCCGTCCGCGCAAATGATCGAGCAGGCCGAGACGGCCGTGGAAAAAGCCGAACGTTCGATCGCCCAAGCGGGGCACGACGAGAATAAGCCCGCCGTAGAGCAAGCGGCCGCCTTGCTTGCCGAAGATCAATCGGCTCTGCAAAATCTGCAGCCGATGGAAGAATAGCTGCCGATGCGAATCTCGAGACCCGTTAGCCCCTCCGCTTATGAGAGTGGGGCGACGGGTCTTTTCAGCTCCATCCAGGCGGCCGGTAATACCCGGCAGCAGCAAGGCTGCCAAGATTAGCCGGAGCATCGTAACCGCATCGCATTTGGCTTTTCCTTTGTGCTACAATGGGGGCATACGGCACGTGCTTGGAGGCGCGTGAGGAAGAGGAGGGCTGCATTTGGAACCGTGGCAGCTAACGGCGGAATTGATTTTGGACACGAAGGCGGCGCTGGGCGAAGGGCCGGTATGGGATCATCGCAGCGGGCGGCTGCTGTGGGTCGATATCGAGGGCATGCGGATTCATCACTATGATCCGGTTCAAGGAACGGACCGTTCGATTCAGCTTGAGCAGCGGGTCGGAGCCGCGGTGCCGGGAGCGGAGGGCGGCGGTCTGGTACTGGCGCTGGAGCATGGCTTTCATCTGCTCGACATCGCGACCGAGCGGCTGACGAAGCTCGCCAACCCGGAGGCGGGGCTTCCGGACAACCGGTTTAACGACGGCAAGTGCGACGAAGCCGGACGCTTCTGGGCGGGGACGATGAACCGCAGGAGCAGCGGCCCGACGGGGGCGCTGTATTGTCTGGAGCCTGACGGCTCGCTGCGGAAGGCGATCGATGGCGTGACCTGTTCCAACGGACTCGGGTGGAGCCCCGACGGGCGCACGATGTATTACATCGACTCGCCTACCAAGCAGGTCGTCGCCTACGATTACGAACCGGCGGCGGGAGCGATCTCGAACCGGCGCACGGTAGTGACGATACCGGAAGGCGAAGGCGTTCCCGACGGCATGGCCGTCGATCGCGAAGGGATGCTGTGGGTGGCCCAGTGGGGCGGCTGGCGGGTATCCCGCTGGAATCCGCAGAACGGCGAGAGGCTCGGCTTCGTCCGCGTCCCGGCCGCGCAGGTAACCTCCTGCGCCTTCGGCGGCCCGGATTTGGACGAGCTGTACATTACGACGGCCCGGGCCTGGCTGAGCGAGGAGAAGCTGGCGCATCAGCCGCATGCCGGCGGCTTGTTCCGCGTCAAAACCGGCGTGAAAGGCAGCACGGCTTGCTTTTATGGCGGATAACAACCGGACGACGACAGATCAGGACGCCTGGGGCGAGCGTCATCCGTTCATTGCGCAAATCGAGCGCCGCCTGCTGCCGGAACTGCGCATTAAGAGCGAGCAGCCGCACGATCCGATCGCCGTATACCGCGTGCCCGCCCCTTGGCGGTTGGTCGGCTCGGGCAACTATGCGGCGGTTGTCGCCCACCCGGATTATCCGGAGTACGTGGTGAAGGTGTATGCGCCGGGCCGGCCGGGGCTGCAGGAGGAGGCCGAGGTGTACCGCCGTATGGGTCGGCATCCGGCGTATTCGGAGTGCCTGTACTATGGCGACGGCTATCTGGTGCTCCGGCGGCTGAACGGCATTACGCTGTACGATTGCATCCGGAAGGGGATCCCGATCCCCCGGCAGGTGATCGACGATATCGACGAAGCGCTTGCCTATGCGGTGAGCAAAGGGCTTCGCCCGCACGACGTTCACGGCAAAAACGTCATGATGCGGGACGGCCGCGGCATGGTGGTGGACGTATCCGATTTTCTGAAGCCGGAGCCATGCGGGATGTGGGACGATTTGAAGAAAGCGTACGACCGCTTTTACCTTCCGCCCTTGCGGCATGTTCCGGTTCCCGCCTTCGTGCTGAACGCGGTTCGCAAAGGCTACCGTTTGTTAAAAAGATAATTTTGAATGTAGCTGCGTGGCATGGCTTCCCGGCGAAACCGCCCGGCACCCCGCTGCGTATTGAAACGGCAAAGCCACAAACAAACTGGCGTACTTCAAGCGGGAGGCAAAGACGATGTCCATATTTAAAAAAGTGCTTGCAAGCGTTGGGATCGGTTCGGCAAAGGTGGATACGAAGCTGGAACATGCGCAGGTTTCACCGGGAGACACGCTTGGCGGTGTCGTGTACATTCAAGGCGGCCAATTGGAGCAGCAGATCGAAAGCATCTATGTGTATTTGAAAACGCAGTATGTTAGGGAACATAATGATTCGAAAGTGACGCACGTAGCGGAGATCGCGAAATACCGCATCACCGACGCCTTCCTGCTGCGTGCCGGCGAGAATCGGGAAATCCCGTTTACGCTGGCGATTCCCGAGTACGCTCCGTTATCGCTGCGAAATACGCCGGTCTGGGTGGAAACGGGACTCGATATCGACATGGCGGTCGATCCGACGGACCGGGACCGGATCGACATCGTTGCCGGCCCGAACGTGGCCACCGTGATGGAGGCGTTGAATGAGCTCGGCTTCCGCCTGCGCGAGGTGTCCAACGATTACTCGCCAAGATTAGGCGGGCCGCTGCCGTTCGTGCAGGAATTCGAGTACGTGCCGACGACGAATTTCCGCGGCGCGCTCGACGAGCTTGAAGTGCTTTACTTCCCGAGAGGAAACGATCTGGAGTTGTTTCTACAGATCGATCGCCGTGCCCGAGGCTTCCGGGGAAGGCTCGAAGAACAAATGGGGCTGGACGAAAGCTTCGTCCGCGTAACCATCCCGGGCAGCGAGCTGCGGCGGGGCCCGACCATCGTTGCCGGGCAGCTGCACGATCTCATTTCGCGTTATTGTTAAGTGAATATCAGGAAGTCCGTCCCCTCGGGAAACGGGCTTCTTTTTTTTCGTTGCGGCAAGCAGGAGAAGAATGTCCGGCTAGCGAAAAATGTAAGGATTAGGATAATAACCGGACCTTAGGAGAGTATATATATGGCTGAACCGCAAGTGAATATACTGATTGTCGACGATCGGCCGGAACATTTGCTCGCTATGTCTTCCATACTGCAATCTCCCGATTATCGCATCACCACCGCCAATTCCGGAGAGGAAGCGCTGCGGCAAGTGATGCAGGAGTCTTTCGCCTTGATTCTGATGGATATTGAAATGCCGGGAATGAACGGATTTGAAACCGTTCGCATGCTGAAATCGCAAGAGCGGTACAGGTCGATTCCCGTCATCTTCGTTACCGCGCTCAGTCAAGCGACGGAGCATATGGTACGAGGCTATGAAATCGGAGCTATCGATTTTATATTCAAGCCGGTTCAGCCGGTTGTGCTAAAAGTAAAGGTCGGGCAGTTCGCAGGCATTTACCGGGACCGGGAACAGCTCAAGGCGCAGAAGGAGCTGGTTACCCGGCGTACGATCGATCTGGAGCAGGCGCATGCCCGGCTGCTGGACAAGACGGACAAGCTTCGGCAGATGGAAGCGATGGCCAGGGCCATCAGCGAGACGTCGACCGATGCTTTCTTGACCGTCGATGCGCAGGGAACGATTCTGTCGGCCAATCCCGCTGTCCGGCCGATGTTCAGGTACAGCCCGGAGGAACTGATCGGGAAGCCCGTGTGGCTGGCCGTACCGTACACCGAGCAGCTGTTCGGTTCGGGAGATGGCGGCTCCTTGCTGCCGGTCAACGGCACGGGGGAAGCGATGGACGTCACGGCCGTGCGCCGCAGCGGCGGGACGTTCCCCGCCGAGCTGCAGATTGGAAGCGCCTGTATCGGCGACCGGCCGATTTACGTGTGTTCGGTGCGCGATGTGACCGAACGCAAAATGCAGTATATTCGCATGGAGCAAGCCGTAGAGCAGCGCACCTATGCGCTTCGTGAAGCCAACGGAAGGCTTCAGGCAGAAATCAGGCGCCGGCATCAGGTAACCGAGCAGCTGCTGCGGTCGTACGACCGGATCAACGATATTTTGGAGAGCATTACGGATGCGTTCTACGCGCTCGATCACGACGGGGCGATCGTCTACATGAACCGCTCGGCTGAGCAGCGTCTCCGCATCGTGAAGGAGCAGGCGCTTGGCCGGCCGTTCTGGGATTATGCGCCGGTGGAACGCTCGAAATGCTACGATTTATTTTTGCGCGCCGCCCTGGAGCAAGCGCCGCAGCGGGCGGAATTTTATTCGAATCTGACGGAAAGCTGGGTCGAGGTCAGGGCTTTCCCGTCGTCGCTCGGTATCAGCTTATATATTCAGGACACGAACGAACGGCGGCGCATGGAGCAGGATGCGCGGGAATCGCAGGAGCGGTTCTATACGATTTTTCAGGCGACGCCCTGTCTGATGGCGATTCAGTCGTTAAACGACCGGGCTTATCTCGACGTCAACGAGAGCTGGATGAAGTATACGGGATACACGTATGAAGAAATGACGTCGGGAGCCGCCGATCTGCAGATGACGCTCATCCCGGACGAAGGAACGGTCGAAACGGCCCCTGTGGATTTCGCCCAAACGATGGCGGACGTAAAGGTACAGTACGTCACCAAGGCCGGCGAGCGCCGGACGGGGCTTTTGTCCACGGAGATCATTGAGACGCCGGATGTGCCGTGCGTGCTGGCGGTCATTACGGATATTACGGACCGGGAGGCGTTGGAGAGGGAGATTGCGCGTCTGGACCGGCTGCATATGATCGGAGAAATGGCTGCGGGCATCGCGCATGAAATCCGCAATCCGATGACGACCGTGCGCGGCTTTCTCCAGCTTATGCGCGCGAAGAAAACCTTGCCGCCCAAGGACATTATCGACGTCATGGTGGAGGAGCTGAACCGCGCCAACGGGATTATCAGCGAGTTTTTGGCGCTGGCCAAAAATAAGACTACCGACCGCCGCCCGCAAAATCTGGCGCAGGTGATCGAAGCCATCGGTCCGCTCATTCAAGCCGAGGCGACGCTGGCCGGCAAGCAGCTTCACCTGCGGCTCGATTCCTGTCCCGAGCTGGAGCTCGACGAGAAGGAGATCCGGCAGATGGTGTTGAATCTCGCGCTGAACGGGCTTGAAGCGATGGAGGCCGGAGGGCGGCTCGAAATCGCCACTTACACGGAAGAATCCGAGGTGGTGCTGGAGGTTTGCGATCAGGGCCACGGCATGGACAAGGATGTGTTGGCCAAGGTCGGGACTCCGTTCTTTACGACGAAAGAGCGGGGGACCGGGCTTGGTCTGGCGGTCTGCTTCAGTATCGCCGCCCGGCACGGAGCCAAGCTGACGTGGCAGACCGGACCGGAGGGCACGGCATTCTATGTGCGGTTTGCGGTACAGCCTGAGCCCGCCGCCGAGAACGACCTCTAGCCGATTCCTTCCGCGCGATGTATAAAAGCGACTTCCTTTTTTCATATTAATAGGGATAAGTTGGGGAATAATGCGATCCAAGGAGGAACGACCCATGTCCAAAAGCTTAACGGAAGTGCTCAACACTCAGATAGCGAATTGGAGCCTGCTGTTCATCAAGCTCCACAACTACCATTGGTATGTCAAGGGACCGCAATTTTTCACCCTGCATACAAAGTTTGAAGAGCTGTATAACGAGGCCGCCGCTCACGTAGATAATTTAGCCGAGCGGCTGCTGGCGCTCAAAGGGCAGCCGGTCGCCACCATGAAAGAAATTTTGGAGAAAGCGACCCTGCATGAAGCTTCCGGCACCGAGAATGCCGAGCAGATGGTCCGTTCCATCGCCAACGATTTCGGAACGCTGATCGGGGAGCTGAAGGAAGGGATGGCGATTGCCGAAGCGGCGGACGACGAGACGACCGGCGATATGCTGCTTGCGATCCACAGCGAGCTGGAGAAGCACGTTTGGATGCTGGAATCGTTTTTGGGAAAATAACGTCTCGGATCGGGGCATGGCGACTTGCGATTGCGCAGGGAGCCATGCCTTTTTTTGAGATAGCCGCCTGATTGCGCGCTGCCGTTGTGTAATCGTCGTTTCGGAGGGAAGGCTTGTCGCATATACTGTAGAGCGGAACCCAGTCGGCAGACCGCTCGCGGCGCTGCCCAGCAAAGGAGTGACAAAACAATGAACGCGTATCCGAGTAAAGACGGGGAACGTTTAATGAAGGTCGAGACCCGGCTTGAGAACATCGAAGTCGCCGTGACACGCATGGAAGAAAAGCTGGATAAATGGCATGGCAACTATATATCCCGTGTGGAAATGAACGAGATGCTGCGCTCTCGCGACGAACGCCTCGAGCGGATCGAAAAAGAGAGGTTGGTCAACAAGCAGATTTACCCCGGCTGGATCAATATTCTTATTGCTTTAGCCGCATTGCTTGTCGCGTGGTTCCACAATAAATAAAACAGCAGCGACGAAAAGTGGCTTACAGGTCGCTTTTCTTTGCGCCGTTTGGGTATAATGGGATGAAAAGGGATGGGAGGCTCTGGCCTTGATGAATCGAACGATTTCGCGAACGGCAGCGGGATTGCTCCTTGCGCTGCTGCTCGCCGGCTGTGAGGAGGAGCGTCAAACGGCCCCTGCTGCGGGCATGACGCCTTCCGCCCCATCTGCAGGCGAAGCGTCCAAATCTATCCTTCCTTATAAGCGGGAAACTGTCGCCACAGGACTGGCCGTGCCGTGGGAGATCGATTTTGCTCCGGATGGCCGTATTTTCTTTACCGAGCGCGGCGGCGCGCTGCGTGTCATCGATAAGGGAAAGCTGATCGAGGAGCCGGTGATTCAGATTAACGGCAGTTTGTACAAGCAGGGGGAAGCGGGACTGCTTGGGTTTACGCTCGATCCGCAATTTGAACGAAACGGCTATATTTACGTCTGCCATACATACGTCCGGGACAGTCAGCCGTTCAATCGGGTCGTCCGTCTAAAGGAGCAGGGCGGGAAGGCCGTTTTGGACAAAGTGCTGCTGGACAATCTGCCGGGCAACCGGATTCACGACGGCGGCCGGGTGAAGTTCGGACCGGACGGCATGCTGTATATCACGAACGGAGACGCCGACGACCGTCCTGCCGCGCAAGATGTGACCAAGTTGGCGGGGAAAATATTCCGCATCGCCAAAGACGGCTCCGTACCGCCGGACAATCCGTTTCCCGGCTCGCCCGTCTACAGCCTCGGCCACCGCAATCCTCAAGGCCTCGCCTGGCATCCGGAGACAAAGCGGCTGTACAGCTCCGAACACGGTCAAACGGCGCATGACGAGATCAATCTCATCGAGGCCGGGGCGAACTACGGCTGGCCTCTCGTCGAAGGCGACGAGACAGAGGTCAAGCCGGCCGATGCCGGGAAAAAAGGACCGGGACCGCTAAAAGCGCCGGTCGTGCACAGCGGCGGCGTCACGTGGGCGCCGTCGGGCATGACCTTCGTCAGCCGCGGGCCGTGGAAAGGCGACTTGCTGGTCGCCAATCTGCGCGGGACGCAGGTGCTGCACGTCGTGCTGGCGCAAGACGGCAAGAGCGCCCATTCCGTCGAGCCGCTGCTCGCCGGCGAGCTCGGCAGGCTCCGGACGGTGGCGGAAGCGCCGGACGGTTCGCTGTATGCGTTGACGAATAACCGGGACGGGCGCGGCCAGCCGCAGATGGACGACGATAAGATCATCCGGTTGATACCGGAATTTTAAATTATGAACTAACGGATTGGAGAACGTGAAGCGGGATGCAAGAGCGGGAATTGACGGAATTAACGGGCCGATTGTTTCAGGAGGGAACGCTGATCCAGGCGACGCTGAGCCAAGTGCGGCGAAGCGATCCGGACGGCTGTACGAAGGTTACGGTAAAGCCCGTACAGCTTAAGGGGACTTTGCACTATCAATTCAGCTCCTTCTGCGGGCCGAAGGTGCTGCACGAGAATTTGGCGCCGGAAGCGGCGGAGGCGAAGCTGAACGCGCTGCTTGCCGGGCAGTTCCGGCAAGGGCTGCTGCAGACGGGCGAAGCGGACTATCAGGTGCTGATTAGCAAGAAAGGCAAGCTTGGCATTCTCCGCAAGCCGCCAACCAAGCAAGCGGCGGGCGGAGCGCCGGCCCATAACCGGAAAAAGAACTACGTGCTGGAGGAAGGCGTTCCTGTTCCTTTTCTGATCGAGCTCGGAATCATGAACGCCCAAGGGAAGGTGCTTGCACCTAAATACGACAAGTTCCGTCAAATCAACCGGTTTGTCGAAATGATCGCAGATGTATTGCCCCATTTGCCGAAGGACCGGACGCTGACCATCGTCGATTTCGGCTGCGGCAAATCGTATTTGACGTTTGCGATGTATCATTTTCTGAAGGAGATGCAGGGCTTCGACCTGCGCGTCGTCGGCCTTGATCTTAAGGAGGATGTGATCCGGCACTGCAGCGCGCTTGCGGAGAAGCTCGGCTATGAAGGGCTGCGTTTTCTTGTCGGCGACATCGCCAAGTATGACGAGCTGCGGCAGGTTGACCTGGTCGTCACGCTGCATGCCTGCGATACGGCGACCGATGCGGCGCTGGAGAAGGCGGTTCGCTGGGACGCTTCGGTCATCTTGTCCGTGCCTTGCTGCCAGCACGAACTGTTCCGGCAGGTGCGCAGCGACGTGCTCGGCCCGCTGCTGCAGCACGGCATTTTGAAGGAGCGTTTTTCTGCGCTGGCTACGGATGCGATCCGGGCGAAGCTGCTTGAGCTGGTCGGCTACAAGACGCAGCTGCTTGAATTCATCGACCTGGAGCACACGCCGAAAAATATTTTAATCCGGGCCGTCCGCAGCGTGCAGCCGCCGAAGCCGGCCGAACGGGCCAAGCTGGCGGAGGAGTACCGGGGCTTCCGGGATTTCCTGCAGGCCGGACCGTATTTGGAACGGGCCCTGCAGGATAAACTGGACCTGCCGGACCTGTGACTAAGGCCGTAACCGAGCCATACTTCAGGCAGCTGCCTGGGTTATGAAACGAATAAACGGGAGGCGATGTCAGGTGGAGGCAGAGAAGGAACGTCCCCGCTTGACCGGCTTGCCGCCGGTAGCGGATGAGCGCTGCTGGCTGCTGATTCTCGGATCGATGCCGGGGGAGGCGTCCTTGCGGGCGCAGCAGTATTACGGCCATCCGCGCAACGGCTTTTGGCCTCTTCTTTATGCCTTGCTGGACGGGGGGGAGCCGGCTGCGGCATATGAGGAGCGGCTCCGCTTTGCGTTATCCCGCGGCGTAGCGCTGTGGGACGTGCTCGCGGCGTGCGAGCGCGAAGGAAGTCTCGATACGGCGATCCGCCGCCCGGAGGCCAACGACTTCGCGGGGTTCTACGCGGCGTATCCGGGCATCCGCCATGTCTTCTTCAACGGCAGCACGGCGGCGGACCTGTACCGGCGGCAGGTTTTGAAGGGAGCTGCGGACGACGGCAGAGTCTATACGAGGCTTCCTTCGTCGAGTCCGGCACGAGCCATGACGGCGGAGGCGAAACTGGAGGCATGGCAGCCTTTACGGGAGGCTTGGCTCGCCATAAGGGGGTAGCGACGTCCGGAAACGCGCAAGACAGCCGGATTATTCTTTCTCCTTCTGCGTGGCTCCGATCTGATTGACGGTCGTTTTCACTTGATTGAGCGTATCGTTCACGAATTCCATATCTTGATTATCGGCTTCCATCGAAGCCGTGCCTTCGTAATTGCCTTCGTGCTTTTTATTTTCCGACATGCCGGTTCCTCCTTTCGGGGTAGCTTTATTGCCGATCCATGCTTAACGTGCGCAGCAGGGCCGGAAAATATTCTCTTTTTGAAAGGCATACTAAGGGAACACCCATGGCTGCAAGCGACGAGAGGAGGGTGCCGGATGGCAAGACAGACGGGCAAAGTTCCGTTCGGATACGAGCTGCCGAAAGAACGCGATACGGATCGCGGAAGCTTATGGATTTACGATGCGTTTGAGGATTACACGGAGCAGGAGCTTGTGCGGGTCCTTGCGCTGGCCGGGGGACGCGGCATCGCCAAGGCGGTGTTTTACCCGCTGCATGAGGAGACGGTACGGCGCATGGATAAGCGGCGTTCCGTAGCTCCGTATCACCGGAGGGTCGAAGCGCTGCAGGCGATGCTCGATGCTTCCGGTACGGATGTCGATTACATGGTCGAACCGTTTGAAGGCAAGCGTAAAAAGTACACCCCTGCCGACACCGCCTTTCGCTTTCTGGAAGAAAAATATGCCGCCCCCCATTTCGTTTGGATGACTTCGGCGACCGCCGAGCTGCTTGCGGGTTACGACTCGTTCGAGACGTGGATCAAAAAAATCCGCTGGTTCGTAAGCGAGGAGGGAGTCCCGGTCACGCACCCTCAGCTGCGGGCCTATGCCAATCGTTGGGACCCGGTATGAAAGCGTAGTTCGGTCCGCATCCCCTGAAAATGGCACGAAAGCCCGAACCCTATAGCGAACTCTGTTTCGGAAAAATACGGGCAGAAGCTACTCAGCGCCTGTTACAGGGGGAGAGAAACGATGGGGAAATTAAAAAAAACGGTCGTGTGGGTCGTTGCCGCCGCGCTTTTGGGCGGGCTGATTTATGGCGTTACTTGGGCGGGAGATGCGCCTGTATCGGCTGAAATATCGACGGAAGCCAAAGGGCGGTTCGTCGGCTTGACGGACGGCGGCAAAATCATCAGAGTAACTTATAACGGAGCGGAAAAAGCCTATCCGTTGACATCGGACGTGTGGGTATACCGGAATATGCAAAAAGCGGCGATCACGGATTTGAAGCCGGGCGATTCGCTGGAAATCATATTGAACAGCAAAAACCAAGCCGCTTACATTAAGGCGGCGGCGGCGGAAGAAGTCGCTTCTCCGCAGAGCCCGGCCTCGCCGGCCGTCGAGCCGAACGAGGCGGCGGCGGAAGCCGCAGGCATTTCGCAGGGCTCTGCCGCGGCTTCCGGCAGCATGGCCGCCGTGCCGCCTACCGGTCCGGCGCCTGCGGCTCCGGCCGAGCGTCCGGCTGCCGCAGAAACGGCAAAGCCGGCTGCGGCAAACGGGAGCCCTTGGGAGCGTCTATCGTTGGAGCTGAAAAGCCGGGAGCTAGCCTTGAAAGTCAAGCAGGAGCGGACGGATAAGGGGGACGAGGCTGACATTTATATCCAAACCAAGGATCGGGCGGTGGTTCATCTAAAGGGCGAACAGGCGGAGCAGCTGCTTCTTCTGCTGGTGCAGGGGCTGCCGTCCGAGAAGGACGCTTGGGAGAAGGCGCTCAAGCAGCGCTTGGCGGCGCAGTTCAAACTGAAGGACGATTCGCCGGATTGGAAAATCGACGTGAAGTGGAAAGAAAACGCCAAAGTCGTCCGTACGCCGCCCGTGCAGGCCGGGAAGCCGGAGCCTAACGGCCACGGAGCGGATAAGGAGCACGGCAAAGGCAAGAATAAGGAGAAAGAAAAAGAGAAAGAGAAGGAAAAAGAGAAAGAAAAAGAAAAAACACGCGATAAGCACAAGGATGAGAAGGACGATTGACGGAAAGCTTCCGCTGCCGCCGTCTACAATCAGCAGCCCGTCTGGAGATATAAACGCTCCGGGCAGGCTGCTTTTTTTCACCCGATCGTTTTTAATTTTCCGGAGTCCGGTCCAAATACAAACGGGAAACGGGGGTGGCATCTCCGCGCCGTACTTCTTCCTCCGTCGCTTTTTCCTCCAAAGGATCGTGCGTATTCATGCCGGGGGCGACGGTGGGTTCATGGGGCTGCCGCATCTTTCCTTTCTTTCCGGTCACAAATCGTCCTCTCCTTCCGTCTTGGAATAGGCAATCAGCGTAATCGGTCTGCCTGCCAGCTCGGCCAGCTGCGCTTCCGCCTGTCGAATGATATCGATGGTTTTTTTTTGCTCAAGAAGCGGGGCGATCTGGTAGTCGGTCGTTTCGATTTTCACGGATGATTGGCCTCCTGTAAGGGATTATATCGATTTCGCGGTTAGAATTCCCTTCGTGAAAACCCCGCATTCGTGGAAGGGGATGGGGATTAAGCTGGAAAAAAAAGCAAAAACCATGGCCCGGCTTCATACCGCTGTGTTATATTGGAGCTACTGTTCCGGAACACGGGTGAAACGATCTTAAGGAGGAAAGTATCGCATGAACTGGAACCGCTTGGCCGTGATGGCGAGCATCGTGCTCGCCGTCCTGATTTCGTCGATGGATACGACGATCATGAATACGACGATGCCGCGGATCGCGGAGGAGCTTGGAGATGTGAAGCTGTACGCGTGGAGCTTCGCTTCTTACATGATTTTATGTACGATCGTAACGCCGCTCAGCGGCAGGCTTTCGGATTTGTTCGGACGCAAAAAAGTGCTGGCCGTCGGCATTTTGGTCTTTTTGCTCGGGTCCATCCTGTGCGGTACGGCAGCAACGATGCTGCAGCTTGTGCTGTACCGGGGGCTTCAAGGGCTCGGCGCGGGCGCGATGATTGCGTTTCCGGCCATTATCGCCGGAGATCTGTTTCCGGTGGAAGCGCGGGGCAAAATCCAAGCGTTCTTCACGGGCATGTGGGGCATCTCGTCGGTGCTGGCCCCGCTGCTCGGCAGCCTGTTCATCGAGCATTTGAATTGGCGGTGGATTTTTTATATTAATATTCCGATTTGCCTGGCGTCGCTGCTGCTGCTTGTGCCGTACCGGGAGGTTTATGAGGCACGCAAAAGCCGGATTAACTACTGGGGAGCCTTATGGTTCGGGCTTGGCATCGGCCTGCTGCTGTTCAATACGGTGGTGAGCGAGGGCTTTCTGCTGTATACGGCCGGGGGCGCGTTGTTTCTTCTGCTGTTCGTTTACAACGAGCGGAGGCATCCGTCGCCGATTATGCCGGTGGCGCTGCTTAAGAACGGTTCCGTCGCCTGGATGAACCTGAACGGGTTCTTGACGTGCGCGGCGTTGTTCGGCACGTCCAGCTACATTCCGTTTTATTTGCAGCAGCATGGGTACTCGCTTTTCGTCAGCGGGCTTTCCCTGCTCGGGACGTCCGTCGGGTGGATATTTGTAGGCGTTCCGGCCGGGAAATGGGTGCTGCGCTACGGCTATCGGCCGCTGCTGTTCATCGGCAATATCTTGCTGGTGCTGTCCGGCTTGCTGCTGCTATTTTTGCCGGACGAAGGAGGGTTCTGGTACGTCAATGCGATCATGGTGCTGCAAGGATTGGCTTACGGGCTGCTCTATACGGTATCGGTCATCGGGGTACAGCAGCTTGTCGCCGCCGATCAAAAAGGGATCTCCACGTCGCTGCAGGTCTTCTCGCGAAATATCGGCACGGCGGCCGGGGTTACGATTATGGGAGCGCTTTTGACGTCGGCGCCGGCTTTTATGACCGGAATCCATCGGCTGTTTCTGTACGGGTTTATCGTCAGTTTGGCCGCGCTGGTATCCACGATTTTTCTCTTTACGCGCCGCACGGTGTCGATTTCCGGAAGCGGGGCTTGAGGGGCGACGCGGAAAAAGCGGCGAATGAACAAAGGGTGGTTTGCCTCAAGCAAACCGCCCTTTGTTGCCGCCTGGTCTTTCTTTAGTCGAGGTACCATTCGCCGGACCAAGGGTCCTGTACCCAGCGGGCATGATGATAATGGTGATGCCCCCACGGACTATGCCATTGGTGATGATGGTGGTGCGGATGATGGTACGGATGATATCCGTGCGGATGGTGCCCATACGGATGGAAGCCGTGGGGGTAGTGATGCCCGTGCGGCCAGTGATGCGGGTGATGATAGGGATGGTGCGGACGGTAATACTCAACCTCTCCGGCTTTTTCGGTTTCGATAATCGTCTCTTGAGACATATTCGATTTCTCCTCTCTGATTAGAACATACTTCACCATATGTCAGAGAGGAGGAATTGGGCACTTATCCATCTAAAAAATGGGCTTAATCACCTTGTTTTTTCTTAGCCAGCCGGGACGGTGCGCTTCCTGCTTGCCGCTGCGCTCCTGCGGCTCCCAGGCTCCCGCCGCGCGTTCGCCGCTCCCGGGCGGTGTGCGCAGCTGCGCCTCTTCTATGGCTCGGCGCACTTCTTCAGGGACCGGAAAATCTGTCACGGGGGCATCCTTCAACGCCCGGGACATGATCTCCTTGAACAGCTGCGCAGGCACCGCTCCGCCCGATGTCGTCAAATAATGGGTCTTGTCCGTCTGATCGTAGCCGAGCCAGATCGCAGCCGTCAGCTCGGGGGTGAAGCCGACGAACCAGGCGTCCTTTGCGCCGTTGCGGCCGATCGCCTTGAATTCGGCCGTGGCGGGCAGCTGCGTCGTCCCCGTCTTTCCTGCGGCAGGCCGGGTGCCGAGCGCGGCGGCGATCCCCGTGCCCCGTGCGACCGACTCCTGAAGCAGCCTCGTCAGCGTATAGGCGTGGACCGGCTCCGTCAGCTTGGTCGGCTGCGGTTTGGCTTCGACGAGCGTATGGCCGTCCTTGGTCGTAATTTTGGTGATGGCGCGGGCATTCTGCATCACGCCCTGATTAGCTATGGCGCCGTACGCCTGCGCCATCTGCAGGGGCGAGACGCCCTCGGACAAGCCGCCGAGCGCGAGGCTTAAATTGCGGTCCGCCGGAGGCAGCGCGATCCCGGCCTTGCGCACGTAGTTCATCCCGGCGTCGATGCCGATTTCATTCAGCAGCCAGACGGCCGGAATGTTCCACGAGCGTATCACGGCTTCCCGAAGCGAGACCTCGCCCCTCGTCTGTCCGTCCCAATCCTTGGGACGGTACCCGGAAATGTCGAGCTCGCCGTCATACAAGGGAGATTCCGGCGTATAGCCAAGTTCAAGCGCAGGCCCGTAGACCGCCAGCGGCTTGAAAGACGAGCCGGGCTGCCGCTTCAGCTCGGTCGCCCGGTTGAAGCCGCGGTAGGTCTGATCCCCCCGCGCGCCGACGATCGCACGGATGCCGCCCGTTCGCTGGTCCAGCACGACCGCTCCGCTCTGGACCGGGCGGTCGGGAGCACTTTGCGGGAAGAACGCATCGTTGCGGTACACCTCTTCCGCTGCCTGCTGCACATTGAGGTCCATCGCGGTATGAATCCGCAGTCCATGCGTCAAAATCTGCTGCTCCGTGAAGCCGTAAAGCTTCTCGGCTTCATCCATGACATAGTCGACATAGGAAGGGTGCCGCCCTTTCAGCGACTCTCCGTTGTTCGGCTTTAGCGCTATCGGCTCGGCGACAGCCTTATTGTAGGCGGCATCGCTGATGAAATGCTGGTCCTTCATCAGCGACAGCACGAGGTTTCGCCGCTCCAGCGCCTTATCCGGATGCCGCACCGGAGAGTAGAGAGAAGGCGCTTTGGGCAGACCGGCCAGCATGGCCGACTCGGGAAGCGTCAGCTGCCGAACGGACTTGCCGAAATATTGCTGCGCCGCTCCTTCGACGCCCCAGCGCCCTTCGCCGAAGTAGATGCTGTTCAGATACAGCTCCAAAATCTCGTCCTTGCTGTAAACAAAGTTGATTTTTATCGCGTAGCCGAGCTCCTTGAATTTGCGGTTGAACGATTTGTCCGAGTCGAGAAACAAATTTTTGGCAAGCTGCTGCGTGATCGTGCTGCCGCCCTGCTCAAGCGCCCCGGCTTTCAAGTCGCGGATCAGCGCGCGGCCGATCGACCACACGTCAAACCCGGCATGCTCGTAAAAACGCCGGTCTTCTACCGCAACGACGGCATTCCGCAAATCCAACGGAATTTGGCCGAGCGGGACCGGGACGATTCGGGATGAGGACAACTGCGATACCGGCTGTCCCCCCGCGTCCATGACGAAGCTTGGCTCGGGGAGCGGATGCTCCAGCTTGCTGATATCCAGACCGCGCACCCAAACGGCTGCAGCGCCAAGACCGGCTGCCCCGGCCGCAAAACAGAGCAGCCCTGCGGTCCACAGCCACCGCCGCCCCGGGAAACGGCGCGCTTTCTTCGTCTCTTGCGCCGCCGTGCCGCCGCTGTCCGAAGCGGGCTTCCGCGTCTCTCCCGCCGCATTGAAGCTAACACCTTCCGCGCGCACCCGTTCCTGCCGCGCCGCTGCTCCGCCGCCACCCGGCGCATATTCTCGCGCTTCCGGTGGCGCATCGAGGCTATCGTCCGCGGCCTGTCCGGCTCTGCGCCATGTGGACCGAGCGGCCTGCCGCGCGTCGTCCGACGCGCGGTGCCCCGCGCGTTGCGGCGAAGAACCCATGCCAGGCTTTGCTTTCGGCCTCCGGCGAAACATCCGGGATAAGATCATGTCCGATGGTCCCCCTTTTTGTCCCCATGGAATGTTCGCCGTTGTAGCGTATAATCATTAACGCTAATAACCTATTCGCGCCCGCCGTCATGTTTCGGCAGGTGGATGAACAAAAAAAGAAGCCTCCGAGGAAGCTCCAAGCGTTTCGAAATAATTTTTCCGGCCGGGAAATCATTGCAAAGGGTCCGGCATCATGCCCTTTTCCATCACTTGCGAATTCGTCGGGAGGTTTGCCATCACTTTGCCAAGCTGCCGGACCTCCTTTTCGTTGTTGGCCATCTTGCCGTTCATCGCTTTGCCGATCGGCGTCGATTCGGTCGGCTTCGTCTTGGCCGGGCCATATTCCATATATTGCTGAAGCTCCGCGAGCATCTCTTGGGCAGCGTCGGCCGCCGAAACGGGTATATTTCCCTGCGCAACGAAGCCGGCCTCGTTCAAGTCGATCCGGGTCTGGCCGTTTTCCTGTGTATGCGTATAGATACGGTACGGATATTCCTGCAGCGAAGCGGAGTCGCGAAACGTCAACTCGTAAATGCATCCTTCCCGGGACGGCAGTTCGGTGAATCCCATCGTTTTAAGCGTAGCGTGTACATGGGAAAAGGGCTTGGTAATCGACGGCAGCGTTTTTTTACGGAACATAAGAGCAACACTCCTCGATTCGTATTTTCCGCCGGACGGCATGATGCATCCGTGTACCCATTGATTACACGCTTCGGGACATGTTGAAACTTTGTACGGCACGAAATCGTCATTCTTTTTCGAGTAGGTATCGAACAACTGGGGGTGTTGATATGCGCGGAAGATCGCTGCGGGTCATTTTATTTCTTATGGTGGCGGTAACCTTGTCGGCCCTGGTGTACGGGTACGCGTTTTCCAATAACTATAGCTTTGTCGGCTCGAGCATCGACGGACAGTTTCCCGTCCCGGCAGAGGCGCGCAAATCGGACGTTCCATTCTCCAATCCGGGAGTCGTCTATGTCCGCTACAACATGAAAGGCGTAGAGGAAGCGGAAAGCATTCCCGACTTCTATGTGGATGCGATTCGCAAGTGGGGTTGGAAAGAAGACAAAGAAGAGCAACTGGGGGCCCTTCGTGTTTTTGTAAAAGACGGCAAAACGATGAATATAACGACGCACAACGGCTTTTTCACTTTGTTTACCAAAAAAAGCTCTGCGGAGCCGCAGACGGCGGCTGCCGATGCACCGCGAACCGCCGTTTCCAAGCCGCAAAGCAAGCCGGAAAGGTAACCCCATGCTCATGCGGCCAAAGGCGCTTTTCCGGAGCTGCTCCGATTAATCGACGAGCGGAAGCGAATACCGTGCGAATCCTTCGCCTTCGTAGTGGTATCGTTCGCATATCGTGTACGTACGCTGGCCGGCGCTTGTTTGAAGTCCCTTCTCGCGCAAAAACGCTTCGACCGCTTCGCCGGCCGCCTCGAAATTTCCGTCCTTGTTCGCCGCGACGACGCAGCGCTGCGGCGGCAAGGTCAGGCGGAGGTACCATTCGGGAACGCCGTCGTACGACCGGACCTCCGTGCATAGGATGTATACGTGTGTATCCGGGTGGCTCTGCGACGGTCCGTTCGGCCACAGGCCGTAGTGAATTTGAGGATTCACGATGTAGGGCAAATGCTTGGCGGAGGACAACAGCGCTTCTTTGGCGTGCAGATATTGCCTCCCATGTCGTTCAAGCCGATGCATGGGATGCCGCTCAGCTTCAACTCCTTGTGCTCCACAATAACAGGCTCCATCTCCGGGAGCATTGCCGCGTTTTCAATCATCCGACTTTCGCCTCTCTTTCTGACAGATTTCCCATAAGGAACGACAACCTTTCTGGTCTCCTTCTTTTTTGGCAGAACGTCTTTTGAATTTTTGCAACGAAAAACCCGCATGGTATAATGGAGCGATAAAGCCAGGACAAGCGGAGTGAAGAACGATGAGAATCAACAAATATATCAGCGATACCGGAATATGCTCCCGGCGCGAAGCGGACCAGCTGATCGAAGGCAAGCGCGTCACGATTAACGGCCGGCCGGCGGAGCTCGGAAGCCGGGTGAACGAAGGAGACGATGTGCGGATCGACGGAAAACCGGTCAGCGAGAAGAAAAAGCACGTCTACATTGCGCTCCATAAGCCGGTAGGCATCACCAGCACGACGGAACGGCACGTCCGCGGCAATATCGTGGATTTTGTGGGACACCGCGAACGCATTTTCCCGATCGGGCGGCTGGATAAAGATTCCGAAGGATTGATTTTGCTTACGAATGACGGCGATATCGTCAATAAAATATTACGCTCCGAGCATGAGCATGAGAAGGAATACATCGTTACGGTGAACAAACCGGTCACGCCGATGTTTTTGCAGGGAATGGCGAGCGGCGTGCGGATTCTCGGGACCGTCACCAAACCGTGCAAAGTGAGCCGCATCGACGACCGGACGTTCCGGATCGTGCTGACGCAGGGACTGAACCGTCAAATCCGCCGGATGAGCGCCGCCTTCGGCTACGAGGTTCGCCGGTTGAAGCGGGTGCGCATTATGAACATCAAACTGGCCGGCTTGCCGGTGGGCCAGTGGCGCGATCTGACCCCGGAAGAACTGGACAAGCTGATGAGCGCCGTTGGGCACAGGCCGTAAGTTTCATCAGCCGTAAGTTTTATGCTACACGTTGAATTTGTAGCCGATCCCCCGCACGGTATGGATGTATTTCGGATCGGTGGGGTTCGGCTCGATCTTCTTGCGCAGGTTGCTGATGTGAACGAGCAGCGTGCGCGTGTCCCCGTTGCTGTCCACGCCCCAAGTCATTTTATACAGCTGCTCGAGGGGGAGCACCTTGCCGGGCGATCGGGCGAGATGCAGCAGCAGGTCGAACTCCTTGGAAGACAGCGGCACGAGCCCGCCGCCGGCTTTCACGGTCCGGCTGAGCAAGTCGATCTCCAGTCCCGGAAACGACAAGTACTGGGAATCCTCCTTGTGCTGCTCAAGCAGCTGGCTGCGGCGCAGATGCGCTTTGACCCGGGCGACGAGCTGGCCGGGACTGAACGGCTTCGTGATGTAATCGTCGCCTCCGATGCTGAACCCAAGAATGATATCCATATCCTCGCTTTTGCAGCTCAGAAATAAAATCGGCGTATTGTAGGACTTCCGGATTTGCCGGCATACTTCGATGCCGTCCATTTCGGGAAGCAGAACGTCGAGAATCACCAGGTCCGGCCGGTGCTCCTGCACTATGGCAAGCGCTTCGGCCCCATTCCCGGAATACAATACGTCATACCCCTCCTTCCGCAAGTAAAGACTGATTAATTCGACAATTTCGGCTTCGTCGTCGACGATGAGTATTTTCTCTCCAGGCATCGATTTCTCCTCCAAAAGATGATGCGGCGAAACATGATGCTTCTTTAGAAACGATCAGAATCATACCCCGCCGGACTCGATACCGGATTCTGGCATGGCAGCGACAAACGCCCCGAATCCCCCAAAGGTGAGTCGTTTATCCCGGTTTCCAAAAAATGCAGTTTAAGGTACCATATTAGCATGGAAGCCTATATAAACAACAGGAAGAAAGTGGTATCGATTTCCAGAAACTATTTCTATTATAAATGGTTTTGGGTGTTTATTTCCATAGTTTTGTTGGCAGCCGGAATCGCCGGTGCCGGCTACTATCTTTCCGCTGCCGGAAAGTCTGCGCCCCGTGCCGTTCAAGGGGTTATGAACCTGGAGGGCTGGGGCCTGGAATCCCATGGAACGATCCGGCTGGACGGCGAATGGAAGATGTACTGGATGCGCCTGCTGACACCGGAAGAGCTGGCCACCCCTGGGCATGCCGCGGTGGAGCGGGCCACCCCGATTGCCCTTCCCGAGGTGTGGAATCGCGTTCTGGTGGACGGCTTGCAGCCTGGCGGATCGGGTCATGCGACCTTTCACTTGAAAGTAATGCTGGATGGCCCCGCCTCGGATCTGGGGCTGAAGCTTCCCTATATCCGGACGGCCTACAAGGCTTGGGTTAACGGCCAGCCGGTCGCAGGCAGCGGCACGGTCGGAGAAGACATCCTGACATCCAAGCCTCAATACACCCCCAATTTGATCCGGTTTCACCATACAGGCGGGCCGTTGGATATCGTTATTCAGGTTTCCAATTACCATCACCGGCTCGGGGGTATCTGGAAACCGGTCGAGCTGGGCTCATGGAGCGCGCTTGACGGCAAGCTCCGGAGAGAGCTTGCGATCGAGACGCTTGTGACAGGAAGCCTGCTGTCGATGGGCCTGTATCACATCGGATTGATTGCACTCAGACGCAAAGAGAAGGGCTCGCTTTATTTCGGGCTTTTCTGCTTGTTGATCGGGATACGGGCCTTCTTTACGGGCGAAGGCGTGATGTATTATTTTGTCCCCGAGGTGAATTGGCTCGAGGAGCTGCGCATCGAGTACGTATGTTTCTACATGGGCGTACCGGCCATGGTCATGTTTATGCACTCGCTCTACCCGCGGGAGGTGCGCCCCGGCATTGTCCGGCTTATTCTGGCGCTCGGGGCAGGGTTCTCGGCTGCGGCATTTTTGATTCCGCCTCCGTGGGTGACGTATACCACGCCGGTGTTCCAGCTCATTACGCTGCTCACCAGCGGTTACCTGCTGTTCAGTCTGGGCCGGGCCGTGCTTTACAAAAGAGACGGAGCCCTGTTTGCCGCGATCGGCGCGGGCGCTTACGTCGCCACCGTGATGCTGGACATTATGTACTACAACCAGTGGATCAAGCTGGGCGAGGTGTCGACGTACGGGCTGCTTGTCTGCGTGTTCATGACCTCGTTCATCCTGAGCGCCAAATCGGCCAAGGCTTATGTGGAAGTGGAGACGCTATCGCGGCAAATGCGCGAGATGAATACCGGTCTGGAGCATAAAATACGCGAGCGGACCGCCGAGCTGGAACGCATCAACCGCAGTCTGGAGCGGATGAACGACGATTTGGCCCGGATGGAAACGTCAAGGCGGCACCTGCTCAGCAATATCTCGCACGATCTGGGAACGCCGATGACGCTGATTCAAGGGTACGTGGAAGCGCTCATCGACGGCGTCGTTTCGCAGCCCGACCAGCAGCAAAAGTATTTAAAGCTCATCCATAACCGGATCACGGGCTTGAACCGGCTCATTGCCGATTTGTTTCAGCTTTCGAAGCTGGAGGCCAGACAGATGGATTTCGATATCCAGCCGGTAAGCACGGAAGACTTCATCCGTTATTTCGACGAACGTTACGAGCTGGAGCTGGCCGGCGCCGGGCTTAAGTTCGAGACCGTCGCCTACTCGCTGCGGCCGGAGGCCCACCGGCAGGCCGTCATCAAAATCGACATGGACCGGATCGATCAGGTGCTGACCAACGTCATTTACAATGCGGTCAAGCATACGCCCCGCGGCGGACTGATCCAGCTTCATTTTATCGTGGACGAGCATTCGCTTGTCGTGCAGGTTCAGGATAACGGCTCGGGCATCGACCCGGAAGATTTGCCTTACATTTTCGACCGTTTTTACAAGAAAGACAAGTCCCGCAACACATCGGGCGGCGGCAGCGGCCTCGGACTGGCTATCGCGAAGGAGATCATCGACTATCATGGGGGCCGGATCTGGGCGCAAAGCCGCGTCGGTCAAGGCGCCAGCATCGCTTTCATGCTGCCCCTTGTGAAAGGGGGTGAATAGGCGTTTGTGCGCCCCGGCGAGCCCCTGGCGTGACGCTTAATCGCCGGAGTCCGGGGGATGCAGCAGCGATCTGCGGTAATCGGTCGGCGAGAGCTGGTAATGCCGCTTGAACTGCTTCGAAAAATACAGCGGGTCCTGGAAGCCGACCGAAGACGCAATCTGCTCCACGGTCAACTCCGGACGCTCCCTTAGCAGATGGCGCGCTTTGTCGAGCCGGAGCCGCAACAGGAATGTCACGGGCGACAGCCCGGTCTGCCGCTTGAACAGCGTCGAGAGGTAGGCGCGGTTGTAGCCCAGCGACTCGGCCATCAGTTCGATCGTAATCGGCTCGGCATACTGCTTGGACAAATACTGCAGCGCCCGCTGCACCGTTTGCCCGGCGGCGGTCGCCTGCTCCGGCTCGTCCGCATGGAGGGGGCGAAGCGCTTCCGCGAACTCGGCGAACAGCAGGTGCAGACAGCCGTTCGCTTTCAGATTGGCGCCCGCGCCGCGGTGCTGAAACGCCAGCTGCACTTGGCGGAACAGGACGCCGAGCGGGCGCTTTCGTCCGGTATGTACGACCGGCTGCTGCGAGCTCAGCCCCGTATCCTGCAGCAAGCGTTCGGCGAGCGGCCCTTCAAAGGCGACCCACCGGTAGTGCCATGGATCATGCGTATCGGCCATGTAATTGACCAGCTTGCCCGGCTCGATCAGGAAGCTGTCTCCAGCGCCGAGCTCATACGTTTGTCCTTGACAGACATAGGTGCCCTTGCCGGATAGCACATGATGCAGCAAATAGTAATCGACCACCTTCGGTCCGGGCTTATGCCCCGGCTTCGTCTGGCTGTGGCCGGCGAACAGGACGGTCAAAGGGCTGTCTTCCGGCGCGGGATACGGGTTGGATACGACAAAATAGGTCTCGGGACGCTTAACGGGCTCAGACATGGCGAGACTCGCCTCCTTTTAGGGCTTCGCCCGGATAGGTTCAGTATAGCACAACAGAAGGGCGATATCTTTTTAGAATCTAACATTTTTCCATGCCGCTCTGACATCGTTCCATAGAGAAAACCCGGTGTCCGGGCTATACTTGAGGCAAAGCCAACTACAGAAAGTTGTTATAAAGAACATGTCTTTTTAAATCCATATCGAGGTGAACCGTCATGACGGAAGTCAAAGCATTGCTGGAGCAGTTTGTCGAGCTGTACGGAGGAAATAGCTCCAATCCTATCCGGGCGTTTCATGCGCCAGGGCGCGTCAATCTGATCGGGGAGCATACCGATTACAACGGAGGCTACGTTTTTCCGGCCGCTCTTACGTTCGGCACGGCGATGCTGATCCGGAAGCGGGAGGACGATCAGGTGGGCTTCGCTTCCACCAACTTCCCGCTGCGCAAACATATATCCATTCAGCAGATCGAATGTTGCGCCGAGGACGATTGGATCAATTACCCGAAGGGCATCATCCGCGAACTGCAAAAGCGGGGACTATCCGTCGGCGGTTACGATATTTTGTACAGCGGGGCGATTCCGAACGGCTCCGGCCTTTCCTCTTCGGCTTCTATTGAAGTGGTGACGGCTTACGGTTTGCTCACGATGGAAGGGCAGCCGACGGACAAGGCGGAGATTGCGCTGCTGTCGCAAAAAGCCGAGAACGAGTTCATCGGCGTACAATGCGGGATCATGGATCAATTTGCGGTAGCGATGGGCAAGAAGGAGCATGCGATTCTGCTCATGTGCGATACGCTTGAATACAAGCATGTGCCGTTCGCAAGCGGCGAATACAAGCTGGTGATCGGCAATACGAACAAAAAGCGCGGACTTGTCGATTCGGCCTACAACGAGCGTCGTTCGCAGTGCGAGCAGGCGGTGAAGGATTTGGCCTCTGAATATCCCGGCCTGACGCTGCTCGGCCAGTTGTCGCTGGAGCAGTACCGGAACGCGGAGCATCTGATTAAGGACGAAACGGTACGGAAGCGGGCGCAGCACGTCGTCGAAGAGATCGACCGGGTACTGCAGTCCATCGAGGTGCTCGAACGGGGGGACTTGGCGGCGTTCGGCCGGCTGATGATCGGTTCGCACAACTCGCTGCGCGACTTGTATGAGGTAACCGGCGTCGAGCTGGATACAATGGTCGAAGCGGCGCTCGCCGTCCCCGGCGTGCTAGGCTCCCGGATGACGGGCGCAGGTTTCGGGGGCTGCACGGTATCGTTGGTGCATCAGGACAGCGTCGAGCGGTTTGTCGGAGAAGTGGGCCGCGTGTATAAGGAGAAGACCGGCTTGACTGCGGAATTCTATGTGTGCGACATTGGGAATGGCGTGCAGGAGCTGCAGCTTCAGGCATGACCGTCCGCGATGGGCGGGCGGAACCCATATTCATATTCGGATATACGGAAGGAGAGGCTGGACTATGGCCATTATGGTAACCGGAGGCGCGGGCTATATCGGCTCGCATACGGTAGCCGAGCTGCTGGCAAAAGGCGAAGAGGTGGTTGTCGTCGACAACTTGCAGCAGGGACACCGGGAAGCGGTGCTCGGCGGCAAGCTGTACGTCGGAGACATTCGCGATGCGGACTTTTTAGACAAGGTATTCCGCGAAAACAACATCGACGCCGTCATTCATTTCGCGGCGAATTCGCTCGTCGGAGAAAGCATGCAGCTGCCAGGCAAATATTATCATAACAACGTTTACGGCACGCTTTGCCTGCTGGAGAAAATGAACGAATACGGCGTGAAAAAAATCGTGTTCTCGTCAACGGCGGCGACGTACGGCGAGCCGGAAAACGTTCCGATTCTGGAAACGGACCGGACGCTGCCGACGAACGCTTACGGCGAAACGAAGCTCGCCATGGAAAAGATGATGCGCTGGTTCGATACCGCGCACGGCATCAAATACGTCTCGCTGCGCTATTTTAACGCGGCGGGTGCGCACGAAAGCGGCCGGATCGGCGAAGACCATTCGCCGGAGACCCATCTGGTGCCGATCATTCTGCAGGTGGCGCTTGGCAAGCGCGAACATATCTCGATTTTCGGAGAAGACTATGCGACGCCGGACGGCACATGCATTCGCGACTACATTCATGTAACCGATCTGGCGGACGCCCACATTCTTGCAGTGGAAAAGCTTCGCGCCGGCGGGGAAAGCGGTGTGTACAATCTCGGCAACGGCAAAGGCTTCTCCGTCAAAGAAGTGATCGAGATTGCCCGCGAAGTGACGGGACATGCGATTCCGGCGGTTGTCGAAGCCCGCAGAGCCGGTGACCCGGCGGTGCTTGTCGCTTCCTCGGAGCGCGGCAGGACGGAGCTCGGCTGGCAGCCGAAGCGGGCCAGCCTGCAGCAAATCATCGCTTCCGCCTGGGCTTGGCATCAAGCGAATCCGGACGGCTACGGCAAATAAATGAACGGGTGTAGGCGTTCGGGCCGAAGGCCGGCCGATCCGAAGGAGTGGAGAACAATGGAACAAAGACAGAAGGACACGCAATTCGGCTCCCCCGACCGGAAGGCGGCCTGCGGGGTCGAACGTCTGCTTCAGTTCGGTTTGAAGCGCGGACTGCTGGAGCCGCTCGATGTCTATGCGGCCCGCAACGGGCTGCTCGATCTGCTGTGTATCGGCGAGCCGTACGAGGGCGAGCTGACCGAGCCGGTGGCGGACAGCGCGGTGGAGCTGCTGGAGCCGCTGCTCGATTACGCGGCCGAGTCCGGCCTGCTTGAAGAGAACAACACGACACTGCGCGATCTGCTGGATGCCCGTTTGATGGGGCAGCTTATGCCTCGGTCATCCGAGCTCGTCCACCGGTTCTGGAAGACTGCGAAGTCGGCCGGTATCGAAGCGGCGACGGACGCTTTCTACAAGCTGTGCATCGATTCGAACTATATCCGGATGGACCGGATCGGCAAAAACATGTATTGGCTTGCGCCGACGGAATTCGGCGATTTGGAAATTACCGTAAACCTGTCGAAGCCGGAGAAGGACCCGAAGGAAATCGCGATGCTCCGAAACGCGCCGCAGAGCCATTATCCCAAGTGTCTGCTCTGCATCGACAACGTGGGCTACGCCGGCAGGCTCAATCACCCCGCACGGCAGAACCTGCGAGTCATACCGGTTGAGCTGGCAGGGGAAACGTGGTGCTTCCAATATTCGCCTTACGTATATTATAACGAGCACAGCATCATTTTCGACCGGGAGCATCGGCCGATGAAGACGTCGAAGGACACGTTCGAGCGCCTGCTCGATTTCGTGGATCGCTTCCCTCATTATTTCGTCGGCTCGAATGCCGACCTGCCGATCGTCGGCGGTTCGATCCTGAACCACGATCATTTTCAAGGCGGACGGCACAAGTTTCCGATGGAAAAGGCGGGCGTCGAAGAAAGCTTCATCCATCCGGATTATCCCGGAATGAAGATCGGCATCGTCAAATGGCCGATGTCGGTCATCCGGCTCTCCACCCATAACCGCGGTCAGCTGTTGGAGCTCGCCACGGCGACTCTGGAGGCGTGGAAGACTTACAGCGACCCGGCGCAAGACATCTTCGCGTTTACCGAGCAGGCGGGCGTCAAGGTGCCGCACAACACGATTACTCCTATTGCGCGCAACAATGCGAGCGGGGAGTACGAGCTTGATCTGGTGCTGCGCAACAACCGGACCAGCGAGGAGCATCCCGACGGCATTTTTCATCCGCACAAGGAGCTTCACCACATCAAGAAAGAAAATATCGGCCTGATCGAGGTGATGGGGCTTGCCGTGCTGCCCGGACGACTCAAGGACGAGCTGGAGCTGGCTGCCGGGCTGCTGACCGGGAAAGAAAGGCTGGACGGGAAGATGACGAGCGACCCGTCGCATCCGCTGCACAAGCACGCCGTATGGCTGGAGGAGCTTGTCGGCCGTTACGGTACGGCGATGCCGCAAGAGGACGCGAGGCAGGCGCTGCAAACGGAGACGGGCCGCAAGTTCGCGGACGTGCTGCGCGACGCGGGCGTATACAAGCGCAACGAGCAGGGAATGGAGCGGTTCCGGGCGTTTTTGCGGCACCTCGGCGTGCGGGCCTAAACGACAGGAACGGAAACGGTCCGTCCTAAAGAAATTGAAAAGACCCCCATCCGGGAGACCGTATAGACGGACGCCGAATGGGGGTCTTGCCGTTTCATCGGGGAATGGGCTCTAATCCGACCCGGAGCTTTCGGCCCCGGAAGGACGGCGCGTTTTCGGTTCGATCTCGATCAGATCGGACTTTCGGGTGATTTCTTCGACCTCGATGCCGTTTTTGGCGAGCGTGTTGGTCAAGAAATTTTCGTCCTGCGCCGGGAAAATGTACGCCGGATGCCGGTCGGTATTGCTGAGCAAATGCTCGGCCGCTTGCAGCAGCTTATCCATCGAGAACGGCTTGCGCAAAAATTTCTCGATATCCTTTTCATGGTAATCCTGCGGCGGCTCCAGAGCCGTGGATACGATAACCGGGGTCCTGTAAAACCTCGGATGACGGTACAGCTCGGCGATGAAATCCCAGCCGTTTTTCGTTCCCTCCAAATGAATGTCCACGATACACAGCCGCGGGCCGCCCTCTTCGATCCGATGCAGGGCGAGAATGCCTTCCTCGGCCGATCGCACATGCATGGTCGGTATCTGCAGCTTGGCGAGCGCCACTTGGATCAGCTTCGCCAAATTATCGTCATCCTCCAGAATCATGATGCTGTCGTCTGCCGTTCCGACCCGGTAAGCTTGAAGCGTCACGATAAAAGTCGTGCCCGCGCCCATCTCCGAATCGAAGGCAATCGACCCTTCGTGGCCTTCGACGATTTCCCGCACGATGGACAGCCCGAGGCCTGTACCGCCGATCTGCCTGCGGTCGGAATTATCGACGCGGTAAAATTTGGAGAACAGCTTATCCTTGGCTTCCTCCGGGATGCCAAGCCCGTAATCCTGGACCAGAAATTGTACGGCTTGGCCTTCCTGCCGAAGCGTCAGATCGACGCGGTCCGCCTGAGGCGAATATTTGATCGCGTTGCTGAGCAGATTGTGCGCCACCTGCTTCAACCGGTCCGCGTCGCCGCGGATCCACACTTCGTGCTCCGGCAGCTGCAGCGAGATGTCGTGGCTTTGCTTGCCCCGCCACTGCTCGACCACTTCCTGCAGCAATCCTCCCAGCTCCACCGGGGCAAAATGATAAATTTGCTTGCCGGATTCCATTCGCTGCAGATCCAAAAAGTCGTTGATCAGAGTCGAAAGCCGGGTCGCCTCTTTATAGACGGTTTGCAAATAGCGCTGCTGCTTCTCCGGCGTCAGCTGGCGGTTAAGCAAGATCTCGATAAAACCGAGAACGCTAGCAAGCGGCGTCCGCAGCTCGTGCGAGACGATGCTGATAAATTCGTTTTTCATCTCGTCGACTTTCTCTTCCTCGGTCCGGTCGCGGAACACGAACAGGAAGCCGAGCTCTTCGCCGTGACGTTCGACCATCATTCGGATGGCATACAGCTCGACATATCTTTGCTGCTCATCCCCGTCGTTGAAGGAGAAACGCTCCGTCAGCGTATTCAAGTCGCCGCGCAGCAGACCGCGAATCGATTGGGAAACGCGGGCAAAGCTCGGCGAGCTGTCGAGCAGTTCCCGGCTGATATCGGCGATCGATTCGCCGATGCGGCCGCTCAGCCGGAGAAAATCGTTCATGCGATGATTGAAAAACATCAGCTTCCCCGAAGCGTCGCACATCATCATGCCCTCATGTGTCGATTCGAGAATATTGTTGATCAAGTCCCGCTGCTCCTCCATCGCCGCCTTTTCCTGTTGAAGCTGCTCGTAGAGCGTTTCCAGCCGAGCGGCTTGGCGGCGCCGCTCCTCATTCATTTGCTGTGCCAGGAAAGCAAGCCCGAACTGGTGGATGAGCCCTTTGGCCAGCCGCGTTTTTTGCTCGTCCGGCGAGTTCAGATAGCCGGTCAGCAGCAGGAACCCGATCGCTTCATGCTCATCGTTGAACAGCGGGTAATAGCGGTCTATCGCGTGGGTGATGCCTTGATGGAACCCGCTTTCCTGCACGGTAGCTTGACGTACGCACTCCAGCGGCGTTTTCTCCTTCAGGACGCGCCTTGCCATGCCGAACAGCTCGCTTTCCAGCATCGTCGGAAGGATCGACGGGTAGCCGATGGAATAGGCGACCTGATAAGATGTGTCCGCCCCGTCACCGTCCGACGTTTTCAGGACAAGCAGCGCCGCGTCGAGCTGCAGCGATTCCAGCAGCGCCGGGAGAGAAGAGTTCAAAAAGTCGGCCATGTCCGTCGAGCCGGTCAGCTTTTCCTGATAACTGCTGATGGCTTCCAATTCCAGCTCGCGCTGCGACAGCTTCTCCAGCGTCGCTTCCTGCTCCTCCTGCTGGGCAATAATCTCTTCGTTCTGCACCTCCAGGCTCTCCGCCATGTGCCGGTACGTTTCCTCGCTTTTGCGCAGCTTGGCTTCCGCCCGATTGGCCCGGTTGAAGATGAAGAACGAGAACAGGCCGACGATAATGGCGATGCCGCCTCCGATGAACACGATGACCCGCGCCCGTTTCTCCGCGGTTTGGGCCGATGTATACGCTTCCGCTGCAATAAGCTCGATCTCGGCGGTCAGCTTCGCGTGGATTTGGCGAAAGCGGTCCATCTGGTTTTTGTCCATGGACACCCGTTTGATGGCGTCGGACAGCTTCCCGGTCTGGATCAGCTCGATTTGACTGGCATAATGTTCCTGCAGCCGCTGAATTTGCGGGAGGGCATCGCCTTCCATGACGCTGCGCAGGCCGGGGTATTTTTTTTGAAACTTAGCCATGGCGAGCAAATCGTCCTGCAATTGGGCTTTGCCGTAATCGTAGGGCTCGAGGTATTTCTCATCTTGCGTCACTTCGTAGCCCCACAGCCCGGATTCCATATTCATCAGGTCGATCAGTAAGCTTTCCGCCAGGTTATTTAACGGAATGACTTCGTTCACGACGCTGTTCAATTCCTTCTCCGTACTGGAGGACGCGATAAAGCTGGAGACGCTGATCACCACGAGCAGGAAAACGACGACGATCACATATCCCAGGGAAATTTTCGATCGTGAAATGTTCATGCCAAGCCACCTTCTCGGTCGATAGACATTCTTTGCACGTTCCTAGTTCGACAAATAGAGGGCAAATCCTTTATAGCGAACAGTGCTTTTCGAGCCTGAACGCAAAAAAATATCGCCGCATCGCCGAAAAGAGCGGCTTACACTGCCATGAGCCGAATGGTGTCAGGGAAGGAGAGGAGGGGGAGAAGGACGCATGTCTTCGAGCCGTATGCTGGATCCGGCGTCCTTGCGTGTTTCCGATCAGGCGAGAAAGGGACTGGCCGAAGTTTCGTTTCCATTCGCGTAACGTCTCCCGGCAGAAGCGTTTCGAGTCCTGCCGGAGCGGCGAACGGCGGAGCGGATCAGGTGCGCTCCACCCATTCGCTGCGCAGGGAGAACAACTCTTTCAGGTCGTCTGTCGACAGTTCGGTGATCCACTGCTCGCCGGTGCCGACGATTTGCTGGCTGAGCCCAAGCTTCTTGTCGATCATCTCGTCGATGCGCTCCTCCAGCGTGCCCAGCGTGACGAATTTGTGCACCTGCACATGGCGCGTCTGTCCGATCCGGAAGGCGCGGTCCGTCGCCTGATTTTCCACGGCGGGGTTCCACCAGCGATCGAAATGGAACACGTGGTTCGCGGCGGTCAGATTCAGTCCGGTGCCGCCGGCTTTGAGCGACAAGAGGAAGATGCCGGAATCGTTTTCCTCCGGCGGCGCCTCGCCTTGGAACACCTCGATCATACGATCCCGCTCCGCTTTGGAGCTGCTTCCGTGAAGAAAGGGCACCTTGCCTCCGAACTCCTCTTCCAGTACCCGCCGCAGCAAATGCCCCGTCTCCACGAATTGGGTGAAAATCAGGCATTTGTCGCCTTCCTGCCGCAGCTCCTGTACCATTTCCAGCAGCCGTTCGACCTTGTTCGAGCGTTCGCGCCATGGCGCCTTGACGGCATCTTTGGCGAGCAGCGCCGGATGGTTGCAGATTTGTTTCAGCTTCGTCAGCGCGGCGAGAATCATCCCGCGGCGCTCCATCGCCGACAGCTTGTCGATCCGCTCGAACATATCTTGAATATAATTCTCGTACAGGGTGGCCTGTTCGGCCGTGAGCGAGACATATGTTTTATACTCGTACTTTTCCGGCAGATCGAGCTGTATGGACGGGTCTTTCTTGACGCGCCGAAGCAGGAAGGGGCGGATCAGCCGCTGCACCTTGGCGATCAGCTCCTTGTCCTGCGTGCGCTCGATAGCGCCGACGTACCGCTGGGTGAACTCGCGCAGCGTGCCGAGATAGCCCGGGTTGAGAAAATCGAAGATCGACCACAGCTCGGTCAGCCGGTTCTCGATCGGGGTCCCGGTGAGGGCGATCCGGTGCCGTCCGGCGAGCTTGCGGATCGATTGCGCCTGTTTCGTGTAGGCGTTCTTGATGTTCTGCGCTTCGTCGAGGCAGATCGATTCCCATGAAACGGAGCCGAGCTCCGTCTCGTCCAGATGCGATAGCGTGTACGTCGTGAGCACGAGATCGCTGTCGCTGCAGCTCTCGGCGAAGCTGGGGCCTTTGGCCCGGGCCGGTCCGTAGTGCAGATGCACGCGCAGGTCCGGCGCGAAGCGCTGCAGCTCCTTCTGCCAGTTGCCGAGCACGGACGTCGGGCAGATCAGCAGGGAAGGAGCGGCTCCGCCCGGCTGAGGCGTGTCGGCCGCTTGGGTGTCGTCGGCCAGCCGTTGTTCCCGGAGATGCAGCAAGTACGTGATCATCTGGATCGTCTTGCCGAGCCCCATGTCGTCGGCCAGGCAGCCCCCGAGGCCGCATTGGCGCAAGAACACAAGCCATGAGATGCCTTCCACCTGATACGGCCGCAGCTTGCCGCGGAAGCTGTCCGGCGGCTCCAGCAGCGGAGGGCGCTTCGCGTGGTTCAGCAAATCGACAAGCTCCTGAAGCTGCTCGTTCAGCTCGACTTCCATGTTGAGCGTACGGTGGAAGTCTTTGTCCTCTTCGCCTTCGCTGGAGCCGAGCAGATGAAGCTCCAGCACGTCCCGGAACGAAAGCCCCTGCTTCTTCTCCACCTGGTGCATGACGCGCTGCAGCTGGGCGAGATGCACCGGATCAAGCTGCACCCACTGCCCGCGGATTTGCACGAGCCGCCGGTTCTGCTCCAGCAGCTCGCGGAATTCGGCCTCGGTCAGCTCGACGTCGCCCAGCGCGATTTTCCAATCGAACTGCATGAGCTGATTCAGGCCGAACATCGACTGCGGACCGGAGCCGACGGACGATTTGATCTTCGCTTTGAGGCGCGGACGCCATCTGCGGATGCGTTCCCACCATGCGGGCAGGATGACCGAATAGCCCGCTTCCATCAGGCGCAGGCTGCCTTTGGCCAGCAGCTCCCACGCCTCGTCCGGCGTCAGCGTGCTGCGCAGCCCGGCTTCGCCCTCGGCCAGCCACGGCAGCATGCGCCGCCATTTCGCCGCGTCGCGCGCGGCGCGGCCGAGGTGCGGCCGCCACTCCGCGGGGAGCGCCTCGGCTGCCGCGGCGGCCAACGCTTCGCGGTCTGCGGGCGCATCCGCTTCGGGCGGCGCTAGGCCGCCGACGGCCTCGCTCGCGGCCTCGTCCGCGGCCGTCCCGACGGCCTCCGGCTCCGCCGCGGCCCATCCGGCGACGGCGGACGGGGCCACCTCGTGCTGCGCGTCCTTGTCGCTGCGGTCCTGCAGCACGACACGCAGCGGCCATGCGCCGCCGGACTCCGCGGGCTCTTCGAGCTTCAGGCACGTGCGGAACGGCGTGCCGTCCGACTGCCAGCCGATGGAGACGAGCCAATCCTCCTCGTCCATCCACAGCTCGGCGGTCTGGCCGCCGCCGCGTCCAAGCAGCGGAAACGAGCGCTCCAACTGCTCCAGGCTTTGGCGCATGACGCCGTCCTCCTGAATCCACGCCGGAATGAGCCGGTCCAGCCAATGCTGCGCAACGGGCAAGGCGGACCAGGCCGCCGCCGCTTCGGGCAGCTGCAGCTTCCAGCCGAGCTCCCCGGCCTTCCATTTGGCGAAATCCGGCATGAAGCGGCCGTGCGTCAGCGCTTCCTTGACATAGGGCGCAAGCTGCGTCAGCTCTTTCAGCTCGCGGCCGAAGGCGAGCCGCTGGTGCCGGACAATGCCCGGCGCCGCAAAATAGTCGAGCGCTTCGAGCGCAGGCAGCAGCAGTCCTTCGACGTTTTGCGACTCGATGACTTCAACGAACGTTCCGTAGAAGGAAGGCTCGTGCCAAGCGAACAGCCAGTCCCGCAAATCATAAGCGTCGCAGACGCCTCCGTTATAGCGGGCGCCCCACAGGAAGAAGCCGTCCTGCGGCGCCCAGCGCACGTGGACGTGGATGAGGCCCGTATCGGTCATGGAATCCATTTTCCTTTCCTCAGCTCTTCCTGCAGCGCACGCAGGCGCGAATATTTCATCGCCAGCCGGTAAATGAAATCTTCCCAGTCGTTCGACCGGTCAAGTTTTTTGTACAAGGTATGCAGCTTTTTCAGCAAGCGTACGGCGTTTTTGTAGGCCGTCCGGTTTTTCTCCGCGATGCAACGTTCTACCGCCTGGTGAAACAGCGGCAGCATCAGCGACGGATCGTGCTTTTCGACCGTCTGCAAATCCAGCGAGTACAAATCCAGCGGCGAGACGCGGTTCGAGAGCTGCAAGTCGATCCAAGCCTTATAGCGCTGCGCCTTCATCAAGTAAGCCGTATAGAAATGGTACGTCCGCGGCAGCAGCGCGATCATGACCGACACCCATTCGCCGTCGTCGGTCTGCCGCTGCACCGCCTCCATCCAATACTGGCAAAACTGCCGCAGCTCCTCCTGTTGGGCCCGCTGCACGACCGGCAGCAGCCAGCGCAGCCAGGCCAGCATCCGGTCCCACGCTTCTTCCTCGTAGCAGCGGTGCAGATAGAGGAAATAGTCCCGCGCTTCCCGCTTGGACAACCCTTCGAGCTTCAGCCGCGCCGCGTCGTCGTCGCCTTCGATCACGGCAAAATGCGCCTCCGCGAGCAGCAGCGCGTCCCGCCGCCTCGGCATCAGATCGGGCGACTCCAGCATAAGGCGCAGCCGGGCGCGCTCCTCCGCCATCCATGAGGGAAAGCCGGTCATGCGCCACCAGACGCTGCGGTATACGGTTGACCATGACAACGGGGATTCCTTCCCCGACAGCGCCGTCTCCGCCAGCAGACCGAGCGTCTCCTTCCAGGGGGCCGAAGCTTTTTCCGCCAAAAGGGCGACATCAAGCCGGGGCACCAGCCGCAGCAGCTCCTCCAGACATTGGCGGCCAACCGTCCGGCAGCCTGTTTCAATATAGTAGGAAAGGTAGGACGTTTTCGTTTCCTGATAAAATTGTTCGAGCTTCCGCATCACGAAGAACAGCACATGAAGCGTGTACAGCTCCCGCAGCGGTTGCTCCCAGCCTTCGCCGTAAGGCAGCAGCTTTTCCTTGGCCGCGCTGTAAAACAGCTCGATCGACTGCTGCTGGCCCAGAGAAAAGCCGTAAAACTGCTGGTCGAAAAACTTTTGCCACTGGGCCGGCGTTTGGTCGGAGGCCGGAGGCTCGAACCGGTCCTGCCGCTTCTCCGCGGCCCTGGAGACCGCCGTCTGCTTGGCCTGCTGCCGCGAGCGCACGGCGATCGCCTGCTTGAGCTGCTGCAGGAGCAGCTCCGGACGGCCGAACGGCGCGTACAGAGCGAAAGCGACGGCGGCCATATGCTTGCAGTTTTCTCCGTCCGGGCAGCTGCATTCGCTTCTGCCGAACTGGTCCAGATCGAGAATCACTTCGTATCGCTTCGTCCCGCGCACCAAAGCATGCACTTCCACGCCATGCTTCAGCTCCAGCTCCGCCACCTGTCCCTTGTGGTAATAAGCCCATCCGCGCTCAAGCCTGGCCGGGTCGAAATCGTCGCGCAGATGACCGATCAGTTCATTCATTCGATTTTTCGGAATCTGCAGCTTCAGCATGTTTCGCCCACCGCCCTTTTTGTCTATCCTTATAGTGTACCAGATTTTGCATCGAAATGCGTGCCGGACCAAGGTCGAAATGCGACTTTTTTCTCGCAAAAGCGCTGGATTCACGCCCCTCGGTTGCAGGAGCAGGTTGGTTGCGGGCGGTCCCGGTTTCCGAGTACAATGAGTCGAAAGGATTGCCAAAATAGCAGCCGCCGTCCGTGCAAGGAATACGGACAAGGGCGAATCGGACGCGCGGAAACGACGACGGCGGCAACGGGAAAGGCGGAGAATGATGGGCATTAAATTCGGCAGGGAATACCGCGACATTATTGACGATTTCACAGATGCGCTGCAAGAAATCGAACGGTGTCACGAGTTTCTGGAAATGTCGGCCGAGGACTGGGGCGAATTAAACGAAGGCGAGCGGAAGGAGTGCATCAAGACGCTGGCCGACGACTTGTTTTACGGGCTCGGGACGGAAGCGCAGATGAGCGTCGGCGACTGCACCGTCACGCACGACCCGAAGCGGCATGTTATCCGCATCGATCAAGGGGAAGCGCTAACAAGGGTCATACACTTGGTATAAAGGGGGAGGCAGGGCATGGGGAACAAGCTGACGGCCGAAGAAGTGAAGGCGAGGTTGTCCGGCCTTGACGGCTGGTCGGTGGAAGAGGGGAAGTGGCTGGTGAAAAAATACCGCTTCCCCGCCTTCTCAGGCAGCATCGCGTTCGTGAACCGGATCGCCGACATCGCGGAAACGATGAACCATCACCCGATGATCGCCGTCGATTATCGGATGGTGACGCTCCGCCTGACTTCGTGGAACGCAGGGGGATTGACGGAGCTGGATTTCGCGAGCGTCGCCCGGTATGACGAAGCCTATGCCGGAAGCGCGGTCGAACGCACGCCGCAGCGTTTGCTTTAGCCTCGCGTCCCGGCCATAGCCGCGAGCACGCGGGCGCGCACTTCGGCCGGCAGCGGCTGCCGCAAGGCGGCCTCCAGCCGGTCCCGCCGAATGCCCTGCCGCTTCAGGCACGCTTCGATGAGATCGGCTTTGCCGCTTCGTCCGGGCATGAGCAGGTACAGCACGAACCAATCTTCAAGCGGGGTCAGCGGGATGCCGACATCCTTCAGCCGCTCGACCCGCGTGTTTTCGTCTCTGCGCCAATCTAAGCGATATACGCCTTCCGCATGCCGGATGCCGAACAAGCCTATGACTTCGACTTCCGTACCAAGTATGGCGTAATGGGTGAAATGCTTGGTGCAGAAAGGCTCCTTCGGCGCTACGGCTTCGTTCGTTCCGAGACGGCTCAACAGCTCGTGCGCCCGCGGCGCATCGCGCTCCGCGACGAGCAGATCAATGTCGTGGGGGCGGTCGGCAAGCCCGTGGAACCAAAGCATGGAGGAACCACCAAGCCCCCAGTCGACGGTGTTGCGGTTCAAAACGTCCGCGACCCGGAGCAGCGCTTCTTTTCTCATGGCGTTGGCCCCTATCTAGCTCGACCGGCTTAAAAACTCGCGAATTTGCTTGATGTGATGACGGTCATGCCAGACGAAGTCCGGGATATAATCCGCAATGATGAACGGCTTGCCGTCCAAGTCAGGAAACGAGCGGCGAAATTCCGCCTCGGGCAGCGCTTCCAGCGTATCCGCAAGCCGGCTTCGCCATAGCACGAGCTCCTCCACGAGCTTGCCGCCGGATTGTTCCCGGCCGTACTGTGCCGCCCGGGCGTTAAATGCGTTAAAATCCAGCTGCTTTAGCGTCAGCGGCTTGCTTTCCGCGATCTTGCCGATCGCCGACTCATAGAAATACTGGTCCCACAGCAGCAGATGTCCGGTCACTTCCTTCAGTGACCACTTGCCAGGCGCCAGAGGCTCGTCCCAGATCTGCGTATCCACGCTGCGGAGTTCCTCCGCGAAAGCAAGCAGCCCGCGAAACTCGGCAAGCAGCGCGGCCTTCGGCCGTTCGTTATTCCCCATAGATTTCTCCTCCTCACTTATCATGCCTGTCCATACCATACAATGAAATTCCCCTGACCCTTCCGGTGTCGGACGTTCATACGTATCCGTGATGACAAAGCCGGCACGCTCGTAAGTCCGGATGGCCCGTTTATTCCACGTCAGCACCTCCAGATCGATTTCGCAGCCCGGTACGCTGCGTTCGGCCTCTTGGACGATGGCGCGGACAAACGACACGCCGCTGCCTTGGCCGCACAAGTCCGGCCGCAGTCCGAGCCCGAGGCGCGTGACGCCGACCATCGGGAAAAACTGCGCAAAGCCGCACAGCTCCCCGGATTCGTCTAGCACGGCCCGGTACTGCGCCTCGCGGATTTTCGGATCGCCGAATTCCTCGGCAAGTGTAACCATTTGATCCCATGAATCCCAATTGTAAAGATCGTAGGGCGGCGAATACCGCCACGTACAGATGTCACGTCCGTGTTCTTCCCGCATGGGAACGAGACGGAAGCTTTTCGATTCGTTTTGCATCGTTCCTCCCGCTTTGGCGCCGACGATCGTGCTTCCGCCGGGCATTTTTCCGTTGTATACTGATAACTATACCGTATTTCATCCCATCTAAGGAAGTGATTGGTTTGAAACATATTGTAAGTCAATCTTGGCTCTTCGAGCATGGTACGGACGATCACATTGTCATCGCAGACTGCCGGTTTACGTTGGGGAAGCCGGAATCGGGGAAGCAAAGCTACGACATCGATCATATTCCCGGCGCGGTGTATTTTGACCTGGAAAGCGACCTGTCGGGCCCGGTCGCGAAGCACGGCGGCCGCCACCCGCTCCCTGATGTGCAGGAGCTTGCAGTGAAGCTGGGGCAAGCGGGCATCCATGCCGGCTCCACCGTCGTCGCTTACGACGACCAAGGCGGGGCGATGGCTTCGCGCTTGTGGTGGCTGCTCACCTACCTCGGCCATGACAAGGTGTATCTTTTGGATGGGGGCTACACCAAGTGGAAGGAAGCGGGCTATCCCGTCACCGACGAGCCGGCGTTACTGCACGAGGCCGTGTTTACGCCCCGCGTGCGCGAAGACATGGCCGTGAGCATCGAGCAGGTCAAGGCATGGCTTGGCAAGCCCGGCGTGGCTTTGATCGACTCTCGCGAAGCAAAACGCTACCTCGGCATTGAGGAGCCGATCGACCCGGTAGCCGGACATATTCCGGGCGCGAAGTCGTATTTTTGGAAGGACGCCTTGGACGAGACCGGCGCTTGGAAGAACGAGGCTGCGTTGGCCGAGCGTTTCGACGGACTTCGTCAGGCGGAGGAGATCATCGTCTATTGCGGCTCCGGCGTCACCGCCTGCCCGAATGTGATCGCGTTGAGCGAAGCGGGGCTGAAAAACGTGAAGCTGTACCCCGGAAGCTGGAGCGACTGGGTCTCGTATCCGGAGAATCCGGTGGCGACGGGGGAAGAATAAGAGGCCGCGACGGACGCGGGTTTGGGGCTACGACAGTCAGCATGGGCTGGCTGTTGCAGCCCTTTTTTCGTTTTATTGTGCAAATTGCTTACCGGAACACAAGCATTTAAACAATTGATAGGCGTGGCTTTTGACAAATGCTTGACGGGGACGCGGACTACGTGACATTTATGGGGTGGCGTTTAAAAGGGGAGAAGCAGATTGCGGAGGTCCCTCAGTGGGGAAAGCCGCTTAGTCAGGCCACGGCAGCATTGACAGAATACCAAAACCATCCTATAATACCCACAATACCTAGTTATTAAGTTGGTTTTAGCTTGGGATTGGAACGAACCCGATAATCAAAGGAGAGATACCATGGCCGCAATTCAAACCTTCAAAGCGACGGCACATTTGCAGGACGGGGTGAAAGTAAAGGCCCGTTCCAGGCAGTTCGAGCTGACCATCGACGAGCCGAAAAGTCTTGGCGGGACGGATACCGGGATGAATCCGGTGGAAGCGCTGCTGGCTTCGTTGGGCGCCTGCCAATCGATCGTAGCGAGAGTTTATGCGCCCAAGTTTGGAGTCAAGCTCGACGATTTCCAGGTGGAGGTGGAGGGCGATCTTGATCTCGACGGATTTTTCAACCGGTCGGAGGTGCGTCCGGGCTACTCCGAAATCCGCTATACGTTTCGGGTTAAAACGGATTCGCCGAAGGACAAGGTAGAGGAATTTGTCCGATTTTTGGAGAGCAAATGCCCGGTCGGAGATACGATCGCCAACCCGGTCAGCCTTAAATTAAACAGCATCGTGATCGAGAGCTAAAAGGAAAGTGGAAAAGCCGCGGGGACGCGGATTGAAGGGCTGTGGCAGGCTGCTGCGGCTCTTTTTGCTTTTTCCATGCAAGCGGCATTCAAAAAGGTACCGTCAGGCCGACGCTTGTCGGCCCTTAATGCTTGCATCCTTTCGACTCTGTACCGCTCGGCCTCAGGGTTACGGGCGACCGGTCTCCGGCCGCTTCGTACTCGACTGTCAGCCGCCTTCCGAAGCAAACCGCAGGGCGCGGCTGATCAGCACCGGGAGCACCGAGACATGGCCCTCGCCCTCGAACACATGGAATCTCACACGCACTCCGCGGCTCGCCAGCTCGGACAGCCGTTCCGCAAGCTCTTTCGCGTTATCGTTCATATGGCTGTGATGATGCTTCTCGTGTTCCCCAACCGCGAGCAGCACGCCGACGCTGCAGGGCTCCCTCTCCAAGCGGGAGGCGAACTGCCTTTCTTCTTCCAGCAGGACGCTTTTGCCCCAATGAATGGACGGACTTCCTGCGACATAGGTCTGGAACGACCCAGGACTCGCAAACAGCGCATGCAGCACGAACAGGCCGCCAAGCGAGTGGCCGAAAATCGTTTGCCTGCCGCGGTCGATCCTGAACTCGCGTTCGATCTCCGGCTTCAGGTCCTCTTCGATGAATTTCAGGAAAGCATCCGCTCCGCCAAGCTCCGGCCAATCGGTTCCGCGCGGACTTTGAGGCAGCTCCGCTGCGGGTACGGGCATTGTGAAATCGTAATAGCGGTCGTTCGAAAACGGTCCGTCCGTATCGTAGCCGATGCCGACGATGACGGCCGGAGAGACTCCGGTCTTTTCGGGCCGTCTCGATTGCAATCGGACCGCCTCGGCCATCGTGCCGAACACGGAATTCGCATCGAGCAAGTAGATGACCGGATAACCCGCAGGAGGCGGCTCAATATCCGGCTTGGCTACGAAAATTTGATACTCGCGATTTGCGGCCCGCGAACGCATCATGCGCCGTTCCGTTTGAGGCAGGGTCACTAAACCTCCGGCAGCAGCCTTTTCCTCCGTTGTTCTTGCTTCCCTTGATAGGTCGACCACCGAGTCCGTTCCTCCCTGATTCTTGCATTCTGATCCAATAAAATTCCTGCAAAAGGAAACTCATGTCCCAAATTATAAAGCACGCTTGCCCGGCAGAGCCATGGACGATATCCGGAAATCCTATGAGCCGTTTTCGGAAAAAATAGCGGCCGGCCGCCTGCAAGCCGCTTGACCGTATCCCGAAGGAATTGCAATTTCGCAGTACAAAAAGGCCCAAGATATAGGATTGATTGGCAGGGTAAAGAAAAAAATAGGTCTAATTTACCAGTAATTTCGTCAATTTGTGTCGAAAATCACATTGAAAAGCCCTGCTTTTACCAGATATCATAGAATACATGCCGAGTGGACGGGTAAACCGTTGGATACGGGTATAAATTTTTTAGCGGGAGTGGAAGGTTAGTATGCTGACAAATTCGGAGCTTCGCCGGATGGCGAGGCAAAGCTTGCAAGGGAATTGGGTGAACGCGGTTCTCGGCTTTTTCATTTATGGGGCGATCATCGCCGCATTGGCCAACATTCCGATCATCGGATGGATCGGCGCTATCGTGATTATCGGTCCTTTGACGCTTGGCATGTACGGCTATTTCCTGGGGACGGTTCGCGGCGAATTGACGTCGATCGGCAATTTCTTCGATGGATTCAATAACAATCAGTTCGGGAATGCTTTGGTTTTAAACATCGTGTCCAGTATCTTCATTTTCTTGTGGTCGCTGCTTCTTTGGGTACCGGGGATTATTGCGGCTTTGAGCTACTCGCTAGCGTATTTTATTTTACGCGATAATCCGGGAATGCCGGCCCTCGAAGCCCTGCGTCAAAGCAAGGAAATGATGAGAGGACACAAGAGCCGGCTGTTTATGCTTTATTTGAGCTTCATCGGGTGGATTTTGCTCGGGATGATTCCGTTCGGCCTCGGCATGTTTTGGGTGCAGCCGTACATCTACGCGGCGCTGGCTGCTTTCTACGAGGAATTGAAGAACCAGAATTTTGCTGCGCCCTATACGGAAGCGCCTCAAAGCCATACTCTCTAATTTGCCGTAACCGTCGGCAGGCTTGGCGCTTGAACAAACGTAAGACAAAAACAGAGCTGTCTCCGTCGTATGACGTCAGGCAGCTCTGTTTTTTGCGCTCATTCAATGGTTTCGCTCCGCAAACGTCTGACAACAGGTGTCCGTGATGCCCGAGGCCGAATCCTGATGGCGGGAATCATAGGCTGCGCCGTCCTTCGTCTGAGGCTGCGGTTTGTTCGCATGCTTGTTTACTTCGATCATAACGACCTCCGCGCTGCAGTTGTTGCCCTGCTCCCAATATTCGCAGTTGGCAATGCTGCATTTCACCAATGGATTTTCCATGTTCATCACCTCACCCTTGTTTACCCGCAAGGCGGTTCCCTGAACCAGCGGTTAAACCGCTGCATCCGGGGACGAGAGCTCCGGATCCGCGTCGCGCTGAAAGACAGAAAGCCCTGCAGGCTTGTCCGGCCGGCGGTTCGCGGGAGCGAAGCGGGATAGACAAACGCTGAGGGCTTTCGAAGGTACGGGAAAACTCCGTTCAGATAACAAATTTACTTGTCAGTCATCACTTGCTTGTACTGCTCGTCCGACAGGACGCGCCGTGCCGTGACATAACGCTTGGCGTAGTAGGAGTCGCTAAGTTTCGTAACGGTGACGCCTTTATCCGTAGCGGAATGGTAGAACTTGCCATCGCCAACGTATACGCCGACATGGGAGATCCCTTTGCCATCGGTGTTGAAGAACACCAGGTCGCCGGGACGAAGCTGATCTTTGGCCACCTCGGTACCAAGCTCGGCTTGGCCTTTGGACGTATGCGGCAGTTCGACGCCAAATTTGTCGAATACCCACGAAGTATAGCCCGAGCAATCAAAGCCTTTGGTCGTGGTGCCCGCGTATTTGTAGGGGGTTCCCACAGCCTCGTTAACCGCTGAGCTTAGTGGGGTTTCTGCAAAGACGCTGGTCGAAATGCTGCAAAACAAGGTCAAAGAAAATGCAAAACCTACAAGCTTTTTCAAAGAAGTTTCCCCTTCCGGTGCCTACGAGGTTAGCTTGAGGGTTCGGTTGAAGGTTCCCTATGATCACTCTACTGCGAGATCAATTCACCCAAAATGGATCCCCCGTTTTCTGCGAACAGAAATTCGGCAAAATTTTCTTTTTTTAATTCCGAGTACATATATTCGAGCAAACATGACGTTTTCCTCCCTTTGTCACAAAACGTTCACAAAATCAATGTTTATTTATGAAACTTTTTGTTTATAGGCCAAAAAGAACGTCATCTTCCGGCAATTTAGGAAGACGACGTTCTCTTGTTTTTACACCATTTTCCATAATGGGACAGTCCCGGCTAGGCCTTCTCCACCCAAAGCGCATACTGTGTGCCGATCGCCCATACCTTAAAGAACATTTGCGCCAGTCTGTAAGCTTGCATAAGAATGAGCGCTGCGAAGCCTGCCCACCAGAAAGACGATACCACTACGGCGGCGGACAGCAAAAGCGACAGAGCGGCGACCGTCAGTGCGGCCAGCGCGATGGCCGGCAAATGCCGGAAGGCGAACAGCAGGGTGTACAGCGCGGACCGTCCGTCGGTTTTGCCGATCTGCAGAAATAAAAACAGCAGCTGCAGCAGGAAAAGGTAGACGGCGTACAAAGCCAAGGCGGGCAGCAGCGCTTGCCCCAGCGAAGCGTAGGAGGCATGTACGGCGAATTGCTTCGCGGCGTGAGGCGCAAGCCAGTAAATCGGACCGAGCGACAGGGCGAGCTGGACCGCGTACAGCCCGAGGAACGGGAAGAACAGCTTGCGGACGCCGGCGACAAAGCGGTAGCCCGCATTCAGCTCCTTGTGCCGAAGCGAGTAGAAGACTCCGGCGTTCAGCGCGGGGTGCAGCAGTATTCGGAGCCCGAGCAGGCCGAGCCCCGTCCATAGATACGGTACAATCAGATCGGTTTTCATCAATTGAAATTGACCCTCCACCCAGAACAGCCGTACCGATTCGCCGGGAAGCGCCCCTCCGGGATACCGGTGAAGGAGGGGAAGCACGACCGACTGAATCAGTTTATATAGGACGACGCCCCAAAGCAGATTGTAGAAGAAAAGCGAGAAGACGGCGAACGGCTGATGCCAGGCGATGGCCCAGCCTTTTTTGATGCGATTCCACATATTCTTCACCTCACCAGACGACCCAGCCGAACAAGGTCTCCAAAAATTTGACGATCCCCATATTCCATCGAACGGACAGCTTGGTATCGACCTCCGTTTTCATAAAGCTGTTGATCCGCTTGTTCTCCAGTACGATCGAATGCTGCGGGTCGAGCGATACCCAGGCTAGCGGAGAAGCGTGATTCAGCTTCATGATCACTTCGCTGTCGACGCCGTCCCACGTCTTTTCCAGCTCCGAGCCGTCCGCAAAATGAAAGCGGATCGGCACATTGTGATAGGTCCCTCCCAGCTTGCGCAGCTGCACGCTGTTCTCATACACGGGCTGCCCGTTTTCAGTCGTTCTCCGGACCTTGATTCCGGTTACCGCATAGTCGACCATCATGCCGTTATAAACGTATTGATTGAAGAAATCCTGCCAGCTTGCTTTTGTCACGTCCTCGACCGTCTTTTGAAAATCGGCCGTGCCCGGATGCTTGAACTTCCAGCGCTGGAAATAGGCGCGCATGATTTTATCCATCGTCTCCAGCCCGACCTGCCGTTCCATCGCCTTGAGCACGAGCTTGGCGCGGGTGTAGACGTTCTCGGCGTATTGGCTGTGTCCGCCGTAGCCCCACGAATTCAGCTTGAGCGCCGCCGGATTCGTAATGTAGCTCGATTCGACGAGCAGGTTCGGGCGTACGCCGTATTCCGCCTCCATAATCCGGTCTTCGGCATACGAGGTGAAGCCTTCGTCAAGCCAAGCTTCCTCGAATTCGTTGCTGGCTACCATCCCGTACCAGAACTGATGGCCGATCTCGTGTACGACGACCCGTTCGAGTTCCAGGGTCGGGTTCTCATCACCGGCGCCCCAGGCGGTAATGAGCGTCGGATACTCCATGCCTCCGGCGCCGTTGCCGTCCGCGGGCGGCACAACGATCGATAAGGTCGAGTAAGGGTAGCTGCCGTACCATTGAGAGTAGCGGGCCAGCGCTTTTTTGGCGGCGGTCATGTAGCGGTTCTTAAGACCCTCGTGCTTCGGATCGAGATAAAGCTTGATTCGGACGCCAGGCAGGTGGGGAGTCGCGTAAGGCTCTTCGAAATAAACGAAATGCGGCGAGGCCGACCAGGCAAAATCGTGCACGTCGTCGGCATAGAAGGTGTAGGTTCTGGTTTTGCCGTCGTCGGCGACCGGTTTGGTGGGAAAGCCGGTGGCCGCTACGGTATAAGCGGAGGGAACCTTCAGCTTGACATCGAAGATGCCGAAGTCCGAATAAAATTCCGAGTTCCCGTGATACTGATGCAGGTTCCAGCCTTCGTCCGCCCGCCCGCGGACTCCTTTGGGCTCATAGACGGCGACCTTCGGGAACCATTGGCCGGCCATGACGAAATCTCCGGCATATCCCATCCGGGCGAACACCTGCGGCAGCTTGACCGAAAAATCGGTGAGAAGCGTGACTCTCTCGCCGGGTCCGACCGCTTTGGGCAGCGGCACCTTGATCAGCGTCCGGTCATCCTTGTTGCCGTCGTCCGGCTGGACGTATTCGATCCGGTTGCCAAGCTCGATTTCGTTGCCGTCCAGCGTCTTGATCGAGCTGACGGTCATGCTCCCGAAGCTGCCTTCCCTGCTCGCGTCCTGTCGCAGCTTTCCGCCGGACTCCTTCATAAAGGTCGTTTTCTTTGATTCGAAAGCGTTCGGATATAAATGAAAATACAGTTCCTGAACGGGCACGCTTCCGGGATTTTTCCAGGTCAGCGCCGACGTGCCGCGAATCGACTTGCCTTGTGCATCCAGCTCCGCGCTTAGATGATACTCCACGATGCGCTCGCTAAGCGGCTTCGGAGCCGGTTTCTCCGCCGGGCGCGCCGGCAGGCTGGGCGGCGCGGGCGGAGACGCGGCCGGTTCGTTCAAGCGCGCGTTGGCCGGGAACGCCCCGCCGGAAGGCAGGAAGATACCCGTAGACGAGCCGTCCGCTTGTCCGCTGGCGGACGGCCAGCGGGGCGCGGCGACGACGGCGCGCCCCGTCGTCGAGGGGACGGGTTTGAGCATCGTCAGCGGGTTCGCCGGTTCGTCTGCGGGAAAAACGGAAGGAATGGCGGCATCTGCAGGCAGCATCCACCCCGAAGCCGGCTTTGCCGGTTGCGGTCCGGACTCCGGCAGGACGTTCGTCAGCAGCGTGGCCGTGAAGGTAAGAGCAAAGATCGAGCCCCATGTTGCGATTCGGTAGCCGAGTCGTATTTTCATTCAATATTCACCCCGTTGACAAGCATCTACAGCATGTATATGTGGGGGGAACGAGGATTATTTCTACCGTCTCGAAAAAGAATCGGCGGCTTTTCGCATGAGCCGAACTTGCCCGAGGGGCCGCTTTTTAGTACAATTTTGATATCTGCAGCTTCAGGCAGCCGCTTGGCTGCAGCGGATCGGGATAGTTGGAAATCGTTATTATCACGTGAAAATAGGTGGTGCCGGATGGATATAAATGAGCAAAACGCGCAGGCGGCGGAAACGAAGAAGAAGCTGCCGACCTTGAACATCGTCAGCAGCAAGGAGACGAAGCACCGCGGCTTCGGGCAGGGCTCCATCGACTTGAGCCAGCTCTCCAGCGTCATTATCGACGGAGCGGAGGCGTATCTCGATCTGGGAGCCTTGCACGCGAAAAGCAAGGTGGAGAAGGGCATCAAGTTTACCGTCAACGCGGAAGAGGTGCCGAACGGCCGCCCATGCTGGATCGTTTGGGTAGCCGTCGACTTTAAAGAAGAAGGCAAGTACTACGCCGGCGTTACCTCCTGCGAGATGCGGATCGATACCGAAGCGCGCAAGGGCTGGAAGCTGCTCGCCGACCATGTGAACCGGATGGATTATGCGCTCAAACGCCGCATCATGCTGGACAATCTCGGGCCGGAGCAGAAGGCGGCGCTGAAGCAATTGCTGGTCGACAACGATCCGGACATGTGGCAGCGTTCCGATGCCGCGCTGCATGAAGCGCTGGCGAATTAAAATTTTTGTACATTATGTGACGGTCTTGTACCGTTTGCTATAACGATGTATACTAATGGCTAGTATATGCATCATATACTAGGACAGCAAAAAGGCAGACCGTAGGTCTGCCTTTTTGTGTTTCCGCTATCAGTAAGCTGTCCGCCTCAACGCCATTGATGTCGTCCCCGGTTTTAGCTGCTCCACCAGCGCTTCAGGTCTTCCCACCAGGAGCGGTTCCGCTTTCCTTTGCCCTCTTTGTCCGCTTCGTTTTTCCCGGGCTGCTGCGTGCAGTACTCCGTCGGCTCCGTCCCTTGAATGAATGTTTCCAGCCGCGAGCCCGGGCAGTCGTCGTTTGCGAGCTTGCCCGTCGCCGGGTCGATGTAGACGCTCGCGACGCCCTCCGGTACCGGGAACAGCTTCGGCGGTACCGACTCCAGCGTTCGTTCGGTAAACTCCGCGAAGAGCGGAGCGGCCAGGTGCGATTCGACGTTGCTGATGCTGCGCCCTTTGTCATAGCCCACCCATACGGCAGTCGACAGCTCGGGCGTATAGCCGACAAGCCAGGCGTCCGTATCCGTCGTGCCGGTTTTGCCTGCTACGGGACGCTTGATCACGCTGGATACGCGGCTGCCCGTGCCGCCTTGATCGAAGACGCTTTCCATCAGCTGCGTCAGCACGTAGGTATATGCCGGCTCGATGACCGCTTCCTGCTTCGGATTCGCCTCGTACAGCACCCGCCCGCGCCGGTCCTCGATACGTATGATGGCCGTCGGCTCGACGCGCACGCCCTGATTGGCAAGAATGCCGAACGCCGATGCCATCTCGTAAGGGCTGACGGGATACGTGCCCAGCGCGAGCGAAGGCAGCGGCTTCATCGGGCTCGTGATCCCCATCCGGCGCGCCATTTCGATGACGCGGTCCGGCCCGGTTTCCAGCACCGTATGCACGGCGTAGATGTTGTCCGATTTGGCGATGGCCGTCCGCATATCGATCCAATCGAAATAGGCGTTGCCGAAGTTGTTCGGCGTATAGGTTTGCCGCCCCTGATCGTAGGTGAACGTCGTCGGCTCGCTTTTGTAGCGGGTGAGCGGAGTGAATCCCTTTTCCTTCAGCGCCGTCAAGTACACGATCGGCTTGAACGACGACCCCGGCTGCCGCGTGCTGGACAGCGCCCGGTTGTATTGGTTTTGGGCGTAATTGCGTCCGCCGACCATCGCTTTGACGTACCCGGTGCGCGGATCGATGGCGACCAGCGCCGCCTGCAGCTCCGGATATTTTTCCAGCTGCTTTGCCACGACCTCTTCGGCGACGGCCTGCGCCTTTAAGTCCAGCGTCGTATAAATCCGCAGGCCGCCTTCCACAAATTCCTTGTCTTCGAGTCCGAGCAGATCGGCCGCCGCGCCCCGCACATAGTCGCGGAAATAAGGGGCCGTCACCGCTTTCTTATGCTCCTCCAGCGGCAGGATGTGCAGCTTTTCCTTTGCCGCCCGGTCCGCCTCGCTTTGCGGGATGTAACCGGCTTCCACCATCGTCTGCAGCACCGTTTTTTGCCGATCGAGCGCATTGTCCATATCGTAATAAGGCGAATAATAGCGCGGTCCTTTCGGAATGCCGGCGAGCAGGGCGCTTTCGGCCAGCGTCAGGTCCTTGGCCTCTTTCCCGAAGAAGAGCTTTGCTGCCGCCCCGATGCCGTATGTCGCATGCCCGTAATAAATTTGATTTAGATATTGCTCCAGAATCTGGTCCTTGCTCATCTGCAGCTCCATCTGCACGGCATAATACGTTTCCTTGATTTTGCGGCTCCACGTCCGTTCGTGCGACAAGTACAGATTGCGCGCAAGCTGCTGCGTGATCGTGCCGGCCCCCTGCACCTTGGACATATGCTGCAGGTTGACCCAGGCCGCCCGGACGATCCCCTTCGGATCGAACCCGTAGTGCTGGTAGAACGTGCGGTCCTCCACCGCCAGCGTCGCTTCGAGCAGCTTCGGGGAAATGTCCCGCAGCGATACGCTCTGCCGGTTTTTCACCGCGCCGTACGCCTCGATCAGCTCGCCATGCACGTCGTACATCTCCGACGCCGCCTCCGTCTTGGACACGGGAAGCGCCTGCGAGCGCATGAACAGCAGCAGCACGATCATAATCCCGGCGCCAAGCAGCAGGCACGTAAACGAAAACGACAGCCACGCTTTGAGCCGCCGGGCGAAGCGGAGCACTCCGCCGTCTTCAGGCGCAGGCTGTTTTTTGGGCATGTCCGACACGTTCCGTCAGCTCCTTCCGTCTTCCGCCGATGCTTTCGTCTCTATTCCCAGTATGGAAAAACATAGCATCGCCTATTCACGCGGACAAGAGGGAAACGTTAATTTTTTTTGAAAAACGGATGGAAGGACCCTCTTTGTATTTGCAATTTCGGGGAGATCCTCTATAATACAATTTGACATGCCAAAGACAAGCTGAATCCTTGGAAAAAAGCAGATGTCCGCCCGTCTTCCGGCCTTTGTACGGCCGGCCCTAACGAACCGAACGAAAGGTGGAATTACATATGGAATTGTGGTACACGGAGAAACAGACCGATAACTTCGGCATTACGGCAAAAATCAGCAAAACGTACGTCACCGAAAAAACCGACTTCCAGGATCTTGCGATGATCGAAACGGAAGAATGGGGCACGATGCTCGTGCTCGACGGTATGGTCATGACGACCGTGAAGGACGAGTTCGTCTATCATGAGATGGTTGCGCATCCGGCGCTTTATACGCACCCGAATCCGAAGCACGTGCTCGTGGTCGGCGGCGGCGACGGCGGCGTCATCCGCGAAGTCATGAAGCACCCGGAAGTGGAAAAAGCGGTGCTGGTCGACATCGACGGCAAAGTCATCGAGTATTCCAAAAAGTATTTGCCGTCCATTGCAGGCGAATTGGATAACCCGCGCGTGGAAGTGCTCGTGAACGACGGCTACATGCATATCCACGATCATAAGAATACATACGACGTAATCATGGTCGATTCCACCGAACCGGTCGGTCCGGCGGTGAACCTGTTCACCCAGGGCTTCTATAAAGGCATCTACGACGCGCTGAAGGAAGACGGTATTTTCGTGGCACAGACGGACAATCCGTGGTTCAAAGCCGACCTGATCCAAAACGTCAACCGCGACGTGAAGCAAATTTTCCCGATCGTCCGCGTCTACTGCGCGAACATTCCGACGTATCCGAGCGGCCTTTGGACCTTCACCATGGGCAGCAAAAAGCACGATCCGCTCGCCGTCGACGAAACGAAAATTCCGGAGATCGACACGAAGTACTACTCGCCGCGTCTGCATAAGGCAGCGTTCGTACTGCCGAAATTCGTGGAAGATTTGACGAAGTAAGCGGAGGAGACCAACGACTGATGAAACTCGACCAAAAATATTCCGGCAACGTGTTCATTCTGAGCTCGGACGACTATGCGGCGTCCCGCGCCGTCATCTACGGCATGCCGATGGACTATACCGTCAGCTTCCGTCCCGGCTCCCGCTTCGGCCCTTCGCGCATCCGCGAGGTGTCGATCGGACTGGAGGAATACAGCCCGTATTTGGATAAAAGCCTGGAAGACATCACTTATTTCGACGCAGGCGACCTGCTGCTGCCGTTCGGCAACCCGGGCCGCAGCCTCGACATCATCGGCGAATACGTGCGCGGACTGCTGGCCGACGGCAAATTCCCGTTGGGCCTTGGCGGCGAGCATCTCGTTTCGTGGCCGGTCATCCAAGAAGTATATGCGAAATACCCGGATCTCGCGCTGATTCACATCGATGCGCATGCCGATCTGCGCGAGCAGTACGAAGGCGAGCCGTTGTCCCACTCGACGCCGGTCCGCAAAGCGGCTTTGCTCATGGGCGGCAAGAACGTGTACCAGTTCGGCATCCGCTCCGGCTCCCGCGAGGAATTCAAGTTCGGGCGCGAGAACATCAACTTCTACCCGTTCGAAGTGCTGGAGCCGCTCAAAAAGGTGCTGCCTGAGCTGGCCGGACGTCCGGTTTATTTGACGATCGACATCGACGTGCTCGATCCGATGTGCGCTCCGGGCACCGGCACCGCCGAAGCGGGCGGCATCACGTCCAAGGAGCTCCTTGCGGCGATTCATGCGATGGCCTCCTCCGGCTTGAACTTCGTCGGCGCCGATCTCGTCGAAGTGGCCCCGGCCTACGACCCGACGGAGCAGACCCAGATCGTCGCCAGCAAACTGATTCGCGAAATGCTGCTCGGCTTGGTGAAGTAATCGAATTGCGCGAAGCGGCGCCGCCACGTTTCCTTTGCGGGAAGCATGGCGGCTTTTTGCGTTGGCTTGCAGCCCGGTACTAGGCGAAGTTAGTACTTATCCCCCCCTTGAATGGCGGCCTACAATAGAGCCATAAAGAGAGGGGGTCCTGCGTTTGAAAACGGCAAAATCATTGCCAACAACCAAACCTGTGTTTCCGGTCTTCGTTCTGCTGGCGTACGGGACATTTTGGGCGTGGATGGCGATATCGCCGGCAAACCGGTTCGATTGGCTGCTTGAAAATTTGCTGATCTTTCTGTGCGTCGGCGTGCTGATTGGAACTTACCGCTTATTTCCGCTCAGTCACGGTTCTTATGCGGGTATTGCTTTGTTTTTGGCGCTTCATACGTACGGGGCGCACGGCTCCTACGGCGCGACGCCGATCGATCCGCTGCTGCAGCTGCTGTTCGGCGGGGGGCGTCTGCCGTACGACCGGCTGGTGCATTTGGCATACGGGGTGCTGCTGGCCGGGCCAATCCGGGAAATGCTTGTGAGGCTTGCAGGGGTGAGGGGCCTGGCGGCGGATGCGCTTGCCGTCGCCGTCGTGCTGGCCACCGGCGCTTTTTACGAACTGATCGAGATGTGGGTTGCCGAGCTGGTAGCCCCGGAGCTTGGCGCGATGTTTCTCGGAGCGCAAGGCGATCCGTGGGACGCGCAGCACGATATGAAGCTCGAACTGTTCGGGGCTGTGGCGGTATTGGGGCTGGGGGCTTTGCTGCGCCGTCTCAACCTTTTCGCAAAGTGAACACCGTAAGCTCCGGACGGCATAGAAAGCGGACGGGATACGTGGAAACGCCGATGCCCCGATTGACGTACAATTGCAGCTTGCCGTCGCCAAGAGCATAATGCCCGAGGACATATTTCCTTCCGAATCTCGGCGTCGTCACATGCCCGTAGAACGGCAGCCGTACTTGGCCTCCGTGGCTGTGTCCCGATAATTGAAAGTCGACCGGATGCTGCACGGCGATATCGGCGAAATCGGGGCAATGCGACAGCAAAATGACGAAGTCCTCCGGTTGAACGCGGGCCAGCGCCTTGCCGATATCGGGCTTTCCTTTCCATTGATCGTCTACGCCCGCCATGACAATGCCGCTTCCCTGGTGCTGAATTCGGACCATCTTGTTCGTCAGGAGCTCGAAAGCGGCGTTTTTCAATAAAGCTTCCACTTTTGGGGCTTCTTTGTAGTAGTCGTGGTTCCCCAGCACCGCGTATTTTCCCAGGGGCGGCCTGAGCTCCGAAAGTATGCGGGCATAGGCGTCGCCGTCCGGACCGACGGCATAGTCTACAAGATCTCCGGTAAAGCATACGATATCCGGTTGGATTCGCTGGATGAGTCCGACCAGTTCCGACAAGTCCTTCGTATCGAAATTGAAGCCAAGGTGCAAGTCGCTGAACTGCACTACTTTGATTCCGTCCATCTGTTGGGGCAGTCTTGCGAAAGACAGCGTATATTCCATAACTTCCAACCATTTCGGCTCGGCGTAACGGGCATATCCGTAGGCGGCCCCGGGCAAAGCGGCGAGTCCGGCGGCAGTTAACAGCAATGTTTTTAGAAAGGATCTTCTGGTTAACTTTTTTTTGCGGTAACTTTCGTTGGAATCCATATGAATAAGCAATCTCCTCGGGATGAATTGGCAGCTGTTCTCTCATAGCTGTCGAAGCTTACTATAACAGACGCATGAAGGCTTCGTTTGGTTTCCATATATGGGAGAAGGTTATTTCTCCACCACCTTAATAAGAATAGGGCGTCCTGCAAACCTTCGTCTCCCGTTGATCCGGGCTTGTCCGGGAGCGGGGGAAGTCCTGTCCGCGGACTTCTTTTTTTTGTACAATAAAGAGAATCACAGCAGGACGGGAGAGAAGTGAAAATGACGGAAAAGCAGCAGTCCGGCGCCGGCAAACGGGCCGTATGCATTACGCTGGAAAGCGACAGCGGAGGAGAACGGATCGTACGGCAGATGCCTGGGGAATGGTTCTCGAAAGGACGGCGCGCCTACCTCCGGTATGCGGAGCCTCCGGAAGCGGAGATGGGCCGCACGGTAACGACCGTCCGGGTGGAACAGGGGGAAGTGCGGATTGTCCGGCACGGGGATGTAGCCTTCGAGCAAACGTTCGTTCCGGGCCGGCGGCATTACGGCTATCTTCAAACCCCTCAAGGGCGGCTCGAACTCGAGACGTTTACCCAAACGCTGGACGTTGCCGCGGATGGAGCGGAGGCGCCGCTTTCTGTCCGCTGGAGCTATGAGCTGTCGGTGATGGGGCAAGCGCCCGAGCGCTGCAGCATATGCCTGACCGCCGTACCCGCACCGGATTGACCGGTTATTTGGTTACGGCGGATACGCTTCGAAGGGCGTGAATTTCCTTGGCGCCGGTCATCGTTTTGCGGGATTTTACGATGTAGCGGGCATGCTTGCGCAGCAGATTTTTAATGCGCAGCGGTTTGAGTCCGGGCTTTCTCGCAAGCATCAGCGCGATAACTCCAGTAACATGGGAGGTTGCCATGGACGTGCCGCTGAGCTCGTGATATTTGCCACGCAGCCAGGTGGAGTATACCTTTTCCCCGGGTGCGTAAATATTGATCTGTTTCCCGATGTTGCTGAAGGGGGCGATCCGGCCTTTGCGGGTCGTCGCGCCGACGGCGATCACTTGCCGCAGGCGGGCGGGATAATCGACTTCGGCTTGATTGCCTTCGTTGCCCGAGGAGGCTACGACGATAATGCCGTTCCGGTAGGCGCTGAGTACCGCGGCCTCCAGCGCTTTGCTGTATGTTTTCATGCCGAAGCTCATATTGATAATATCGACGCCGCTGGAGACGCACCAGTCAATGCCTCCGATAATGTCGGAGACGAACGCGCCGCCGTGCTGGTCGAAGGCCTTCACCGGATGAAGAATAGCCTGCGGCGCCACGCCGATAATGCCCCGGTGCCGGGTATACGCCGCAATCGTTCCCGCGATATGCGTGCCGTGGCCGTTATCGTCAATCGGCGGCAGCTGGCGATTCAAAATATTGACGCCCCGCGACAAACAATGGCGAAGGTCGGGGTGCGTATAATCCGCGCCCGTATCGATGATGCCGATGCGGACTTGTTCCCCGCGCGATTTGCTCCAGGCCTGCGGAGCGCGAATATGACGGATGCCCCATGGGATGACGGCCTTGACGGGCGGTTTTTTTTCTTCGCCGGACGGCAGAGCGGACGAAGCATAGCCGGCGGCGTGTAGCTTAATGCGTGTATCCGGTTCGATCGAACGGATAAAAGGGGCCGAAACCGCTTCGCTGCCGATCCGAAGCGTGCAGGAGATGGCGCGGATGAGACGGAGCGGCTGAATCTTGTGCAGCCGGGGCAGCGAGCTCCGCTGCCGGCCGATTTGCCGGGCGAAAGCGGCATAGTCCCGGTCGTTCAGAAACCGGATAATATGCCGTTTGTCGTTACCCTCGGAGCCTTCCATGGCTTCGTGAAGCCATGACACGAACGTCGACGGATTCATGTCGTTCCCTCCCACAGGCTCGGAAATTCCTTTTTGTATCGTATGAAGGGCGGAAACCTTCCGTATGAGCGCATGGCCTTATTCAAAATAATTAGGTGCGTGGCCGTGTCAAAGTAAAACCGGGCACATACCATAATTAGGGGAGGGTCTGGCACTCCTCCGTCTTTTCAGCAGGGGCAAAAGACAGCCGCCGTCGGCTCCTTGTCTTTTGCGGGTACAGTCGGAGCAAGGATCACGCCTGCAGCGGACGGCGCCAAGCGCAAGGGAGCTGCCGGTGCGGTCCTTGTTTCCGTTTCGGAAAATGCCGCGCGGCCAGTTGCTTTTTTACATAAAATAAGGTTTACTTATTGGTGATAGTGGATAGTTTAGTGGTAGTTAAAGACGTTGGAAGGGATGTGCCCCGAAATGAGTGCTCAAAACTTACTGCTTAAAATCGGCGCAGAGCAAGCCAAGGAAATGCCTATGGTCGACCTCGCCTTTGAGCTTCTGAAAGCGGCCAATACGCCGTATTACTATCGGGATTTGATGGCGGAGATTGCCAAAATCAAAGGTCTGTCCGATGACGAAGTCATGCAGGTCATTGCGCAATTATATACGGAGATTAATATCGACGGCCGCTTTGCGTGCGTCGGCACCAATCTGTGGGGATTGAAGCGCTGGTATCCTGTCGAGAAGTCCGAGGATTCGGTGGGCAGCGGCAAGCGTCCGCGCATCATTAACGACGAGGACGACGATCTGGACGATGAGGATCTGTTCGCCGAGGAAGAAGACGTGTTCATCGAAGAAGAGGAGTACGATTCATTCGATGCGCCTCGCGACGACGATTTTGATGCGGAAGAAGAAGTCGAGGAAGAAACCGAGTTTTTCGAAGACGAAGAACTCGAAGACGAAGGTCTCGACGAAACGCTGGAAGAGGAAGAGTCCGAAGAAGAACTGGAAGATATGGGCGATGACGACAGTGCGGACGACGGGGACGATCGTAAATAAACGTGCTTGTCCTTGACAGCCGGGGTCGTTCAGAGTAAACTATTTTCTGGGCTTAAGATGGAACGTTACGAACCTTGATGATTTTTGATAAAAAAGTGCCCCGTATTCACGGGGGGCTTTTTCTTTTTTTTGTTGGAAAAATTTTATAAGTTTTCGTAACTTATCGCTTCGTATCAACCTCGATAAACGTGCTTATCCTTTTAAGATAAGGACGTTGAAGCCGTTTATCCTGGATCGGGATGCAAAACTTTTGGGAGGTATTACAGATGACAAAGTACATTTTCGTGACCGGGGGCGTCGTTTCCTCCTTAGGCAAAGGCATCACGGCCGCATCGCTGGGACGACTGCTCAAAAACCGCGGACTGAAGGTCACGATCCAGAAGTTCGATCCTTACATTAATGTGGACCCGGGAACGATGAGCCCTTACCAGCACGGGGAAGTGTTCGTCACCGACGACGGCGCGGAAACGGATCTTGACCTCGGACACTACGAACGTTTTATCGACATCAACCTGTCGAAAAACAGCAATGTCACCACGGGGAAAGTGTATTCCTCCGTCATTGCCAAGGAGCGCCGCGGCGAATATTTGGGCGGGACCGTTCAGGTCATCCCGCATATTACGAACGAAATCAAGGAGCGGGTGTTCCGCGCCGGGCGCGAAGCGCATTCGGACGTTGTCATTACCGAGATCGGCGGTACGGTGGGCGATATCGAGAGCCTGCCTTTCCTTGAAGCGATTCGTCAGATCAAGAGCGACATCGGCCGTGAAAACGTCATGTATATTCACGTCACGCTCATCCCTTATTTGAAAGCGGCCGGCGAAGTGAAGACGAAGCCGACCCAGCACAGCGTCAAAGAGCTGCGCAGCATCGGCATCCAGCCGCACGTCATCGTCTGCCGGACGGAGCACCCGCTGGCCGAAGACATGAAGCGCAAGCTGGCGCAATTCTGCGACGTCGATCCGGGCGCTGTGATCGAAGCGCGCGACGCCGAAACGCTTTACGAGGTTCCGATGATGCTCCGCGAGCAGGGGCTTGACGATATCGTCGTCAACCATCTTAAGCTGTCCACGAACGAACCGGACATGACGGAGTGGGAAAACCTTGTGCAGCGGGTGAAGTCGCTGAAGACGACGACCGAAATCGCGATTGTCGGCAAATACGTCGCTCTGCATGACGCTTATCTTAGCATCGTCGAAGCGCTCGGCCATGCCGGAATCGACTGCCATACCGAAGTCAAAATCCGCTGGGTCAATGCGGAGGAAGTATCCGCCGAGAACGTGAACGAGATGCTCTCCGGCGTTCAGGGTATTCTGGTGCCGGGCGGCTTCGGCGATCGGGGCATTGAGGGCAAGGTAACGGCGATCCGGTACGCACGCCAGAACAAAATCCCGTTCTTCGGCATTTGTCTCGGCATGCAGGTAGCCGTTGTCGAATATGCCCGCTCGGTGGTTGGACTCGAAGGCGCGAACAGCTCGGAGATCCATCCGACGACGCCTTATCCGGTTATCGACCTGCTTCCGGAGCAGAAGGACATCGAAGATCTCGGCGGAACGATGCGCCTCGGCCTTTATCCTTGCAAGCTCAAGGAAGGATCGCTCGCGATGCGCTGCTACGACGACGAGCTCGTTTACGAGCGCCATCGCCACCGGTACGAGTTCAACAACGAGTACCGCGACCGCATCGAAGCGGCCGGCTTGCAGATTTCCGGCACCAGCCCGGACGGCCGTTTGGTCGAGATTATCGAATGCCCGGACCATCCGTGGTTCCTGGCCGTGCAATTCCACCCGGAATTCACCTCGCGACCGAACCGTCCGCAGCCGCTGTTCAAGCATTTCGTACAAGCGGCGTACAATCATTCCAAATAATTTGCTGTGCGCGCCCGGTTGCCGAACCGCAGCCGCACAGCTCTCGAAGCAGGAGACATTTCCGGCATGAGCCGGAGCGTCTCCTGTTTTTGCATGCCTATAAGGGAGCCGGTTGTGCATGTCTGCTTGATTTGTAAAAGTTTTCAACTTTTTTTGGGGATACGGCAGGAATCGCGCAAGCCGCAGCGAATACTGTTATTGCGGGCATAACAGAACGGAATTCTCAACCTCAGGGAAACGGAATAGGAGGATACCTCGATGAAAAAGAAGCTGCTCATAGTTGACGATCAAAACGGCATCCGCATCCTGTTGATGGAGGTTTTCAGCAGCGAAGGCTACGAAACCTATCAGGCTTCCAACGGAAAACTCGCACTCGAGATTGTAAGAAACGTATCGCCCGATCTGGTTTTGCTCGACATGAAGATACCGGGGATGGACGGCCTCGATATCCTCAAGCACATTAAAAGCATCGATCCGTCGATCAAAGTCATCATGATGACGGCGTACGGCGAGCTGGACATGATCAAGGAAGCGACCGATCTCGGCGCGATCATGCACTTCACGAAGCCGTTCGACATCGACGAGCTGCGTCAAGCCGTCAACCAGCAGTTGCGAACTCCTAACAATAACTCTTACGCCGTAGGATCCTGACGAGGGTCCTCTTTTTTCTGGGCATTTCCCGAGGTTTTGCGTCATTGGCAGGGTGTGCGATAGATTATTAACGTTTGTCGTGATCTATGGTATAATGGGCCAGTATGACAAAAGAGTACAGTACAAGCACTCTGGCACGGTCATTAACGACATAGGAGGAGAGAACCACCATGCCACTCGTTTCGATGAACGAATTTTTGCCTAAAGCAAAGGCGAACAAGTTCGCCGTAGGTCAGTTTAATATGAATAACCTGGAGTTTGCCCAGGCCATTACGGAAGCGGCGGAAGAATTGAAATCTCCGTTTATTTTCGGCGTATCCGAAGGCGCGCTGAAATATATGGGCATTGAATTTACGGTAGCGATCGCGGAAGCGGCCGCCAAGAAATCCGGCCTTCCGATCGCCTTGCATCTGGACCATGGCAGCAGCTTCGAAGTCGCGATGAAATGTATCCGCGCAGGCTTCAGCTCCGTCATGTTCGACGGCTCCCATTATTCCTTTGAAGAAAATATCCGTCTGACGAAAGAGGTCGTGAAAACGGCGCATGCGATGGGCGTTTCCGTCGAAGGCGAGCTTGGAACGATCGGCGGCGTGGAAGACGACATTAGCGTTGACGAGTCCGATGCCAGCTTGGCGAAGCCGGAAGAAGCGATCCGCTTCTACGAAGAGACGGGCGTCGACTGTCTGGCTATTGCCGTAGGCACGGCACACGGCATGTATGCCGGCGAACCGAACATTCGTTTCGATATTATCGAGAAGGTAGCCAAAGCGATTCCGGTTCCGATCGTATTGCATGGCGGCTCCGGCGTACCGGACGAAATGATCCGTAAATCCATTGAAGCCGGCGTAGGCAAAATTAACGTGAACACTGAAAATCAAGTGGCTTGTACGCAAACGATCCGCGAAGTTCTTAACAAAGACGCGAAAGTGTACGATCCTCGCAAATACCTCACTCCTGCCCGCAAAGCCATGGTTGAAGTGGTGAAATCCAAAATCCAGCTGTTCGGAAGCGCCAACCAAGCTTAATCGACCCAGCGGGAAATACACCGGATTTCGGTGTATTTCCCTCTCTTCTTATGTAAACGTAGGCATGGACCCAACTTAGACAAAGTTTGCACCTGACTGGTAATGCGTTAAAGCAGTGAAGTGGGAGGAAGAACAACGAATGGAGAAATTGATGATCGCCGGTGGGCGCCCGCTGCGGGGAACGGTTCAAATCAGCGGAGCCAAGAATAGCGCGATTGCGCTTATTCCGGCCGCCATTTTATCGGAAACGGCTGTTACGCTCGATAATTTGCCTGCGCTCAGCGACGTGGCGATTTATACCGAGCTGCTTCAGGAACTCGGCGCTTCGGTAGAATGGAGCAGAGATCAGATGATGATCGATCCGAGCCGGCTGTTATCCCGACCGATGCCGAACGGGAACGTGAAGAAGCTCAGAGCTTCCTATTATTTGATGGGGGCCCTGCTCGGACGTTTCGGCGAGGCGACGATAGGATTGCCCGGCGGCTGCAATTTCGAACCGCGGCCGATCGATCAGCATATCAAAGGTTTTGAGGCATTGGGGGCACGAATAACGAACGAAAATGGCGCCCTGCACATCCAGGCGAAGGAATTGCGCGGAGCCAAAATTTATCTGGACGTCGTCAGCGTAGGGGCGACGATTAATATCATGCTGGCGGCCTCGCGGGCCAAAGGCGTCACGACCATTGAAAATGCGGCAAAAGAGCCTGAAATTATAGATGTAGCTACACTTTTGAACTCCATGGGCGCCAAAATCAAGGGCGCCGGAACCGAAACGATCCGGATCGAGGGCGTCGATGCGCTGCATGGCTGCCGTCATTCGATTATCCCGGACCGCATCCAGGCAGGTACTTATATGATTGCCGCAGCGGCGACGCGCGGCGACGTCATTGTCGATAATGTCATCCCGAAGCATATGGAAGCCCTGACCGCTAAATTGCAGGAAATGGGCGTACATATTTACGAAATGGACGAATCGATCCGTGTGGTCGGGCAGCCGGAATACGAAAGCGTGGACGTGAAAGCGCTCGTATATCCCGGATTTGCGACCGATCTCCAGTCTCCGATGAGCAGTTTGCTTACGCAGACCCGCGGAGTCAGTATTTTGAGCGATTATGTGTACAGCAACCGGTTCAAGCATGTTCCGGAGCTGGCGCGTATGGGGGCCAAGATCAAGGTGGAAGGCCGTTCCGCCATTATCGAAGGCAGCCCGCTTAGCGCGGCCAAGGTCAAAGCGACCGATCTTCGCGCGGGCGCATCGCTGGTTATCGCCGGATTGACGGTCGAGGACGGCGTCACGGAAATTACCGGCGTTGAATATATCGACAGAGGCTACGATCATCTGGTAACCAATCTTTCGAGATTGGGTGCGGAAGTTTGGCGGCAGAATCATTAAAACGGTATAGATTGCTCCGAAATTGGGTAAGGCTAGAGTATATTTTGCATTGGGCTTGAAAAATTAATAGTTTGGTGGTTGAAAATTTATGGATATGCATCTCGCTCAGCTTGAAGCGCTTAAGCTCACGGAGCTTTACAAGCTGGCTAAAAAACATCAAATCCCGTACTACGGCCAAATGAAGAAAAAGGAACTCATCTTTGCCATTCTGCGTGCCCAGGCCGAACAGAGCGGCTTGATGTTCATGGAGGGCGTGCTGGACGTTCTGCAGGAGGGCTTCGGCTTTTTGCGGCCGATCAACTATTTGCCGAGCTCGGAGGATATCTACATTTCCGCTTCGCAGATACGCCGATTCGACCTTCGTTCCGGCGACGTCGTGTCCGGCAAATGCCGGCCTCCCAAGGAGAACGAACGTTACTTCGGGCTGCTGCACGTGGAAGCCGTCAACGGCGAAGACCCGGAAACGGCCTCGGAACGGCTGCACTTCGCGGCGCTTACTCCTCTTTATCCGCAAAGGAAACTGGTTCTGGAAACCTCTCCTACGAAACTGTCCACCCGCTTGATGGATCTTCTGGCTCCTGTAGGCTTTGGCCAACGCGGCTTGATCGTAGCCCCGCCGAAAGCGGGAAAGACGCTGCTGCTCAAGGAAATCGCCAACAGCATCTCGACCAATCACCCGGATGTCAAGCTGTTCGTTCTTTTGATCGACGAACGTCCGGAAGAGGTTACCGACATGCAGCGCTCCGTCAACGGGGAAGTGATCGCTTCCACTTTCGACGAGGTGCCGGAAAATCATATCAAGGTGGCGGAGCTTGTGCTGGAACGCGCACAGCGTCTGGTGGAGCATAAGAAGGACGTTGTCATTTTGCTGGACAGCATTACGCGTCTGGCGCGGGCTTACAACCTCGTCGTACCACCGACGGGCCGGACGCTGTCCGGGGGGATCGATCCCGGGGCCTTCCATCGGCCGAAGCGTTTCTTCGGCGCCGCGCGCAATATCGAAGAAGGCGGCAGCCTGACGATTCTCGCGACAGCTCTGATCGAAACCGGCTCGCGAATGGACGACGTTATCTACGAAGAATTTAAAGGAACCGGAAACCTGGAGCTGCATCTCGACCGCAAGCTGGCGGAACGCCGTATTTTCCCGGCTATCGATATTCGCCGCTCGGGTACGCGCCGCGAAGAGATGCTCCTGACGAAGGAAGAGCTCGACAAAGTATGGGCGATCCGCAAAGGAATGAACGATTCGCACGATTATATCGATGCGTTCCTCAAAAAATTCGCCGAGACGAAAACGAACCAAGAGTTTCTGGACACCCTCGATCCGAACGGCGGCAGCCCGCAGTCGGGCGGGAGCGGCGGCACATCCCGCCGGGTCAAGCACTCCGTCTCATAGAAGGAGGACCATATGAATCTGGTTTATGCGGACCGTGACGGCAACCTGTTCGACCATCCGGAATATGCGGGCCTTGGCCGCAGCGGCGAGCTGGTGACGGAAATTATAGAAGACGAGCTGATTCCGCTTCCGGAAGGAGCTACTCTCGTCAGTCTGCCGGATACCCGGCCGGTCGGCGTGCATAAGCGGACGGGCGAAATGCGGGTGGTGCCGGGGGATTTCACCGCGGTCGGCGCGCTGCTTCCGCAGAGCTTTACCCGTCTGCTCCTGCCGGGTTATGTGAAGGCCGACAAATCTAAGTTGCTGCCATTGTTCGGTTATACCGCGGTCGTCTGGAAAGACGGCGGCTTCTACGTCGCAGCCGAGGCTTGCGACGATCCGGAGCGCTGGAACCCGCGCAACTGCGATCCCGACGAATTGGAGCTTGGCGTAAAGCGGATTCTTGGGGAATACAAGGACAACCGGTTGTTTCAGCACTTGTCGAATTGTGCCCTCGGCTACGAGTGCCTGACGGCCTCCAATACCTTTTTGAACCGCTGGGAAGGAGCGGTTCCGGTCTCGTTCTCCTGTAATGCAGGCTGCTTCGGCTGCATCTCCGAGCAGCCGGAGGATAGCGGTTTTCCGGCCCCGCAGACCCGGATGAACTTTAAGCCCTCGACGGAAGAAGTCGTGCAGGTCATGCTGGAGCACTTGAAGACGCCTGAGAGCATCATCAGCTTCGGACAAGGCTGCGAAGGCGAGCCGTCGACCCAAGCCAAGACGATCATCGAAGCGATCCGCGAAGTGCGCCGCCGGACCGGCTTGGGCTACGTTAACATCAACACGAACGCCGGCTTGACCGATCATATCCGCGGCATCGTGGACGCCGGCCTCGACTTGATGCGTGTCAGTACGATCAGCGCACTGGACGACCATTACAACGCCTACTACAAGCCGCGTGGCTATACGCTGCGCAATGTCGAGAAATCGCTGCGCTACGCCGCCGACAAAGGGGTTGTCACATCGATTAACTATCTTATTTTTCCCGGGGTTACCGACCGGGAGGAAGAGATCGAAGCGATGATCGAATTCGCTCGCCGGACCGATTTGAAGCTGATCCAGCTGCGCAACCTGAACATCGACCCGGAGAGCTATTTGAATCTCATTCCTGCGGCTCGGGGGGAACGGTACGGCATGAAGCAGATGCTGGAAATTTTCAGGGAAGAGCTGCCCGGTGTCGTGCTGGGCTCGTATACCCACATTCCGGACGAGCTGGCGGAACGGCGCAAGAAACAGTTGCAGCGCGGCTAATGAACGTGATATAATCGCTCATGTGTGTTTTAATGATAACTCTGATTCACATGGTGTTTCAGGGCAAAAGAGGTGAAAGGGCAATGAAAGCAGCGATTCATCCGACTTATCATCAAACGACGGTTACTTGCGCATGCGGTAACACGTTTGAAACGGGATCCATCAAGCAAAATCTTCGTGTAGAGATTTGCTCCGCTTGCCACCCGTTCTTTACCGGGAAGCAAAAATTTGTGGATGCCGGCGGTCGCGTCGATAAATTCAAAAAGAAATACGGCATGTAATTTTTTGCCAGCAGCATAACGGCATAAGCGAGCCTCCTGTGGCTATCCTAAGATCATCCGATCTTAGAGCTGCAGGAGGTGTTTTCGTTTGTCAAGATCGCTTGCCGTTCTGCTGAGCGCCGCTTTGATGTTGTCCGGGGTTGCGGCGTGTCAGCAGCAGAAGTTCAGCAAAAATTCGGCGTCGCATACCCGGGACGGCGTGCTCGGGATAACCGAAACCAACCCGAATATGCCGCTGAGCGCCAGCTTCCGCACGTATCCCGACGATCTTCGCGTCATGCAGAATGCGATTCGCCAGCGGTTTCCGAATGTCGGCATCACAAGCATCAGCTTGAACGGACCGACCGCCTACGTTCGTTTGAATGCTCCCGCTCAAACCTCGCCGGAAGAAATGGAACGAATCCGGCAGGGAGCCGCCGAAGGTTTGGCCGCGGCTGCGCCGAGATACAATGCGAACATTACCGTTACTGCTAAATAACCCCTTGAGGTTGCTATTTGGACACGAATCGACTATACTTATGTATGCCGTGCTAGACGGGGAGGTAGCGGTGCCCTGTAACCCGCAATCCGCTGCAGCGGGGTCGAACGCCTATTCGCGGTATTGCGATGTAAGGTTTGGGTTTTAAAGTTGGTGTTGAGAGTCGGGTCCTCCGCAATGGATGCCTGTGAATCTGGTCAGGTCCGGAAGGAAGCAGCCATAAGCGGGAAGTTTCATGTGCCGGAGGGTGGCCTAACTTGAGCTGACGATAAAAATTCCACTTGGATCGTAATATCAAGGTAGGTGCGCGGTTTCCTTATTATTAAAATGAAGAACACCAAGATCAAGAGCTGTTAAAGCTTGTCGAACTTGGTGTTTTTTTGTATTTGGCAAGAAGGAAAATGAAAAAAATAGGAGAATTGTATACTAAAGTTAACCAGGCTAAGTAAACCATAATCATACACCCATTGCGCACGGCTATCCGCTGATGAATGGGGGGAGGAAGACGATGCGGCACGAACTGACCTTACTTCAACGCTTTGCCGGCATATTCCTTAGGGACGTGAATCTGGGAGTGATGCTGATCAATACCGAATTTGAGCTGATCGATATCAGCGACATGGCTTGCCGCGTGCTGGGGTTAGAAAGAGAAAAGGTTCTCCATCAGTCGCTGGATTCCATATTTGCCGATCTGCCTGCCGAGCACTGGCTGGTACGGCGGAGCATACTGGACGGGATGGTCGTACGCAACCATGCCTTGTCTTGGACCAACAACCAGGAGCGATACGAGCTGCTGGTCGATTCCAGTGTGCTCCGGGACGAAGGCGAACGGATCGTCGGAGCTTATCTTATTTTCAAGGACGTCACGAACCTGCGTTCTTTGGAGGAACAGGTGCAGCGCAGCGACCGTCTGGCGATGATCGGTCAAATCGCCGCGGGCACGGCACATGAAATCCGCAACCCGCTGACGTCGATTAAGGGCTTTTTGCAGGTTCTGCGCAAAACCTTTCAAGAGCAGGGCATGGAACGTGAAGACGGGTATACCGTCGTGATGCTGAAAGAAATCAATCGGATCAACGAGCTGGTCAACGAATTTTTGCTGCTCGGCAAGCCGAAGAACGTGACCTACGATGAAGTGGACATCTCCGAGGTGCTGAGGGATATTTTGCCTATTATCAATAACGAAGCGATCCTGCATCGGGTCGTCGTTCAATACGAGTCGCACTACGGATTACCGCGTGTGGTAGCGGACCGCGAGATGCTGAAGCAGGTGTTTCTCAATATCAGCAAAAACGGAATCGAAGCCATGGGGGAAGGAGGGATTCTAACGGTAAGCGAGAAAGTCGATGTGGAGGAACGCGTGGTCAATATCGAGATCCACGATACCGGTCCAGGGATCCCCGCCTATGTGATCGATAAAATTTTCGATCCCTTCTTTACGACCAAGGCCGAAGGAACCGGACTGGGCCTTTCGGTTTGCCAGCGGATTATTCACGATATCGGAGGGCATATCCGGGTCTCGTCCAAAGGGTACGGCACGACGTTTACCGTCAGCATTCCGTTTCCTTAAAGCGGCGCGGCTTCAATCCTCCCTCCAAGTGTAGTATAATAGACGACAAACAATCATTGGAGAGGGCAAGATGGCACATATCGCCTTGTATCGAACGTGGCGGCCGCAGTCGTTCCACGATATGGTCGGCCAGAAGCATATTGTCCAAACCTTACAAAACTCGCTTCGCGAAGGGCGGTTCAGCCACGCCTATTTATTCAGCGGTCCCCGCGGGACCGGGAAAACGACCACGGCCAAAATTTTGGCCAAAGCCGTCAACTGCTTGAACGGGCCGGGCGTCGAACCCTGCAACGAATGCGATGCATGCGTGCGCATTACCGAAGGCGCGGTGATGGATGTCGTCGAGATTGATGCCGCCTCCAACCGCGGCGTGGACGAAATCCGCGATATCCGGGATAAAGTCAAATATGCGCCGACCGAAGTGCGCCAGAAGGTGTATATCATCGACGAGGTGCATATGCTGACGACGGAGGCGTTCAACGCGCTGCTCAAGACGTTGGAAGAGCCGCCGGCCCATGTCATGTTTATTTTGGCTACGACGGAGCCTCACAAGCTGCCTGCCACCATTATTTCGCGCTGTCAGCGGTTCGATTTTCGCCGTGTGTCGCTTGAGGAGCAGGTGGAGCGGCTCCGTCAAGTGTGCGCCGACGAACGGATCGAGTGCGATGATGACGCGCTGGCGTTTATCGCGCGGCTATCCGATGGCGGCATGCGCGATGCGCTCAGCCTGCTCGATCAGATCATCGCTTTTTCAGGCGCCCGGGTGACGTATGACGATGTCCTGTCGATTACGGGCGGGATGGCTTCGGATCAATTCGAGCGGCTGGTGGGGGCTATCCAGGATCGGGACGTAGGCGCCGCTTTGCGGTTAATCGATACGTTCATGCAGGAAGGCAAAAGCGCCGACAAGTGCATGGAGAGCCTGATCTATTATTTCCGTGACCTGCTGATGGTCAAAATGGTTCCCGGCTCGCAGGCGCTCACCGAGCGCATTCTCGACGTAAAACGGTTTGCCGAGGTGGCGCAGCGGTTTTCGGCCGAGGCGTTGATTGCCATGATCGATACGTTGAATTATTATCAGACGGAGATGAAATATTCCGTTCAGCCGCAGACGCTGCTCGAGGTCGCGCTTATGAAGCTCTGCAGTCAAGCGGGGGCATCGACCGCTCCGGCGCGCGGAACGAGCGCAGGCGGAGCGCCGGCTTCCGAACGTCAGGACGGAGTAGTAGGCCAGCTGATGAACCGTATCCTACGGCTGGAGGAGCAGTTGTCTCAGCTGCTGAAGCAGGGAGTCGCCCCCGCAGCCTCGGGGCCCGTATCCGGCGGAAGCTCGCGTCCGGCGCCGGCGCCTGCCGTCACCAAGAAGATCGAGAAACTGGATGCTTACCTGCAGAGCAGGGAAGACCCGGCTTTCCGCAACGTCGTTCAGCAGTGGAGTCAAGTGCTTGGACGAGTGAAGGAGCTTAAAATCACCGTTCACGCGTGGCTTGTGGACGGGGAGCCTGTCTCTGTTCACGACGGCAACGTGCTCGTAGCTTTTAAGAGCGCTATGCACCGGGAGACGACCGAGAAGCCGGCCAACAAGCAACTGATCGAACAGGCGTTGGCCGAAGTTTACGGCCAGCCCTATCGTCTCGTAACCATGATGCTGAAGGATTGGAAGGCCGCCGCCGATCAAGCGAAGCCGGCCGACGGACCCAAGGAGGAGCTGCTGCTCGTTCCGGAGGACGAAGTGGCGTCCGGCGGCGTGAAGGAAGAATGGATCAGCGAGGCCATTCAATTGTTTGGGGAAGATTTGGTTAAAATTAAAGAAGATTAAGCGACGAGGAGCGTGTCTTTCATGAACAACATGAATCAGATGATGAAGCAAGTGAAAAAAATGCAGGAGCAAATGCTCAAAGCGCAGGAGGATCTTGCGAACCGGACCGTAGAAGGAACGTCCGGAGGCGGCGTCGTCAGCGTGACGGTGAACGGTCAAAAGAAAGTGACGGCCGTTGTGATCAAGCCGGAAGCGGTTGATCCGGACGACGTGGAAATGCTGCAGGATCTGGTGCTTAGCGCCATCAACGACGCGATGACCAAAGCCGAGGAGATGGCCGGCAAAGAAATGTCCAAATTAACCGGCGGTATGAATATCCCGGGATTGTTCTAATCGAAGCCGGATCAAGCCCCAGAACTTCTCTGGGGTTTTCAACTTTAATGCGTGAGGAGCCAATCGCTTGTTTTATCCGGAACCGCTAGCCAAACTGATCGATTCCTTCTCCCGTCTGCCGGGGATCGGACCCAAAACGGCGGGGCGTCTTGCTTTTCATGTGCTGCGCATGAAGGAAGACGATGTCATCGACTTTGCCAAAGCTCTGGTCAATGTCAAACGCAACCTGCACTATTGCTCGGTTTGCTGCAATATCACCGATACCGATCCCTGCCGCATCTGTCAGGATAAAAGCCGGGACGCTTCCGTGATTTGCGTCGTACAGGAGCCTAAAGACCTGGTCGCCATGGAGCGGACCAAGGAATTTAACGGCTACTATCATGTTCTGCACGGAGCAATTTCCCCGATGGAAGGCATCGGGCCCGACGAAATCCGGATTGCCGATCTTCTGAAGCGGCTGAGCGACGAACAGGTGCAGGAGCTGATTCTGGCAACGAACCCGAATATCGAAGGCGAAGCAACTGCGATGTATTTGTCCAGGCTCGTTCGTCCCTTCGGCCTCAAGGTGACCCGGATTGCGCACGGATTGCCTGTCGGCGGGGATCTGGAATATGCGGACGAGGTAACCTTGACCAAGGCGCTGGAGGGCAGAAGAGAGCTATAAGTATAAAATAGAATTTGATACGACAAGAAGCCGGCTTGCAGTCGTCCATTTGCGGTTACGCGGAAAGGGCTGTAAGTTTTCGGAGCATGATTTGCGCGGTCCGCCGCGGAATGCTTCCGAGAGGGCTTCTTTTTGGTTCTAACCCGGCCAAGCTCCTTATAGATATTTAAGTAGCAGGACAAACCTGACGACTTAAATTGGGGAGGCCGACGGGAATGAAATTTTGGAAATGGGAAATCGGAAACAAGAAAGACCGTCAAGAGCGCGAAGCTGCCGAGCAGGACCGTCTGCTGCTGGTAGAAGAAATCCGCAAGGCCCATATGGAATGGGAAGTAGCGCAGAGACGCTTTGATTACGTCGTCGAAAAAGAACAGATCGACTATGCCATCTTTGCTCTCGAAGCGGCGGAGAAACGGTTCGAAATGCTGCTCAAGCAAGCTAAAAATCTGAATATCTCGGCTGGAGAAGCGCGTGCCGCCCGTTCGATGGAGGTGTCTTTGTGAAATCTTATTTGCTTTGGAGCGTGCTCATCGGGTCCGGTGTATTATTAGGATTGGTCATGCTCCGCAATCGGTATGCGTTTCAATGGTTAGGTATGATTTGCCTGCATATTGCATTTGCTTCGATTTTGTTGTATATTCTAAATCTGTTCAGTTCGTACACGCATTTGGAGCTGCCTCTGAACGCAGTGACGGTTGGGACCGTAAGCGTTCTGGGCTTGCCCGGACTTGCCGCTTTGGCGGCCTTGAAAATGTGGGTCGTCGGGGTTTAACCTCGGGTCCAAAAAAATTGGTCAAAAAATGCTTGCACTCTACTGGGCGAATGTGATATATTATAAAAGTCGCCGCTAAACGAGGTGACAACAACCGACAAAGTTGAATAGCCTAACGGCGCGGCTTTTGTCGAACATAATTGCCCTTTGAAAACTGAACATCGAGTGAGTGTCATAAAGAGAATGAAAATTCTCGTCAGTAGTAACTTTTGAGCTATATCAGATCTTTCTTTAATGGAGAGTTTGATCCTGGCTCAGGACGAAC
>JAPSLM010000025.1 GCA_031180825.1 Paenibacillus sp.
GTATAGACTAAAATTCTGCAGGTCTGCCCATTTTTCGAGTCAGTGTCTCCTTACAAGCTTAAACCAATAACCAACCTCGGAAATTCTTCTGTCTTTTTCTCAAAAATTGAATTATGCAAAATGCTCATTTAGGAAACGGAGTGATTTTCCGCTTCTTTTTGGGCGTGTTCCTTCTCCAGCCTCCGGCCGGCCAGCTTACCGACTACGACGACCATTACAGCCAGTCCGATTGGCAGCATATAATGACCGGCAGGGAAGCTTGCCTCGATCCAATGACCGACGGCCTTGTCGCCAAGTGCCATTTCCCCCGCAGTATAGCCAAGCAGCGCCGCCCCCAGCAGAACGATGACAGGAAAACGGTTCATGAGGCGCATCAGCAGCCGGCTTCCCCAAACGATCAGCGGGATGCTGATGGCAAGTCCCGCTGCGATCAGCAGCAGGTTTCCGCCGGCGGCACCCGCCACCGCAAGCACGTTATCGAGACTCATGACGAGATCGGCGACGATGATCGTTCGGATCGCTTCTCCGATCTTGCTGCTGGATTTCAAGGCCTCGGTATGATCTTCGCCCTTCAACAAGTTCACGGCGATATACAGGAGCAGCAGCGCACCGGCCACTTGTACGAACGGAACTTGCAGCAGCCAGACGGCTGCGAAGGTGAGAAGGATCCGCAGCAAAATGGCACCGCAGCTCCCCCAGAATACGGCTTTTTTCTGTTGATCCGCCGGCAAATTGCGGCAGGCCAAAGCGATGACGACGGCATTGTCTCCGCTGAGCACGATGTTGATCAGAATTAATTTTAGCAGCCCGACTAACAAATCGCCTTCCATACGCAGACTCCTTCCACTTGCCTCGGTTTGCAATGCTTGAACGAGTCTATCATACTACTAATTTGTTTAATATGAAATAATTTAAGAATAAAATAATGGAATGCCGCTTTCCCAAAACCTGAGTATAAGCCAAAAACAGATGAGAATATTCCATGTTCGGGTATTTCCGCTTTCATATATAATTTAGGCAGATTTATTGAGCAGGCTGTATGGGAGAGGGGCGGAAGCGCGGAGAAGCTGCGGAAGGAATTCGGCGAAGCCGCGCCGCTCTTCGAGCACGGCTGCTCGATCCTCGCGCTCGATAACTTGACGACCTTGTGTCACGTGTTGTCGATACCGGAGGACGTGCTACGGCGCTTGAGCTGCCGGATGGCAGGAGTACGTCGAGCTGTGGCGGCGGCTGGACGCGGACACGGCCGAGCCCGAGGTGCGGCGCAATATCGCGGCACGCCAGCCGATGCTTTGGCTAAAGCAGCGCAAAAACAAAACAAAGGACCGGGCTTCCTTGGAAGAAGCCCGATCCTTATACGCCTTAGGGGAGCAAGATCTTGTCGATCAGACCGTAGGTCACCGCATCGTCCGCAGACAGGAAGTAATCGCGGTCCATATCCCGCGCCACCTTCTCCAGCGGCTGGCCCGAGCGCTCGGAGACAATCCGGTTCAGACGGTCCCGGGTATCGAGGATGCGGTCGGCATGAATTTTCATATCGGACGCTTGGCCCTTCATCCCCCCCCATGGCTGATGAATCATGACCTCGGCATTGGGCAGCGCATACCGCTTGCCTTTGGCTCCGGCGACGAGCAGAACGGCGGCGAAGGAAGCGGCAAATCCTACGCAGATGGTCGACACGTCCGGTTTGATGAACTGCATCGTATCGTAAATCGCGAAGCCTGCGGTCGTCGAGCCGCCCGGCGAATTGATGTACAGATGAATATCTTTCTCGGGGTCCTCCGCCGACAGCAGCAGCAGCTGAGCGGTGATCGAGTTGGCCGCCTGATCGTCGATCTCGCTTCCGAGAAAGACGATGCGGTCCTTCAGCAAGCGGGAATAAATATCGTAAGAACGCTCCCCGCGGCCGGTTTGTTCCACGACGACCGGTACATAGTTCATTTTGTTTTGATGCCCTCCTTGTGCAGATTAGCTCGCCGCTCAGGCGGCCAGCGCTTGAATAGTCGTGCCTCCGCGGCTCAGGCCGCGTTGGCTCCGTGCGGTAAAGCCCGAGGAGACCATGATGAGAACCTCTTCGGCGCCCGGCTCGCCGGGACGAGAAGACAGCGTCCAGCGGGTCACTGTCGCTTCCGAGCGGTCGGTTCCGGCCTGCCGGTAATCGTCCAGATGCGTCACCGGCCGGCCGCTTCGCTCGGCTTCCCGGTTCGGTTGCGGCTCCGACCACTGCCATACGACGGCCGGGGAGTTTTCTCCGCCGGCTTCGTTAACGCCGTTCTGTCTGGCTTCGTGCCCTTGTTCGCGTTCCATTAGTCATTCCCTCCCAAGGATTGATCGATCTGCGGATAGACGGCCAGCACGACTTGATAGGGGTCGGCGGGTTCCGCTTTATTCGCCGGCTTGCGGTACTTGGCGGTCAATTGCCGGACAAGGGCGGCGTACTCTTCCACAAAAGCTTGCCGCTCCTGCGCGTCCCGGAGAGAGACTTGAAATTGAAGCGACGCGCTTGGAATATCCTGCCCTTCGTCCGAATGCTCCATCAGGAGCAGCGCATCCTGCTTGATACGCTCCGCCGTTTGAACCAGATGGGACAGCGAGCCTTGATCCTTAAGGCGACGGACAGTCTCCGGCTTCATTCCCAGTTGGTCGGACAGGATGAACGTCTTGGCGACGGCTTGATAAAGCACCTCGACCAGGTTGCGTACCTGCCGCGTACCGACCCGGCGCACCAGCCCGGCTTTCTCCAACGCCTTCAAGTGATAGTTGATCCGCTGCGGGGCTTCGCCGATGGCGCGGGCCACCTCCGCCGCGGAAGCGGGTGCGGCCAGCCGGGCGGCAATATCCGCGCGCAGCGGATTGAGCAGCGTCATCGCCTGCTCCGGGGACTCAATCCGCAGGCTTTCCAGTATGTCTTCGGTCACAGTGGTTCATCTCCGTAAAACAGTATTTGCTACGTAAAAATATATTATTACGTAACTGTCTCGTTGTCAATAGCCGCGAAAAACCATTCTTCCTTCCCCGGAGCGGCAGAGTACGGGAAGGCATAGCAAAAGAGCGACACATGATCTTAAAACTCCGTAATTATTTACGCTTCGTTTCCGTTTAAGATGAGCTTAGAACAAAGGAAAAGTGAAGATGCGCCGAAGCTTTCAAGGAAAGAGACGCCAAGCAGCGTCATCGCAGGCGCGTAATCCAAGCGGTCGAGAGAGTCCGGTCCGCGGACCGCGGGATCGGTTTGCTTGCTCAGGGCAAAGGAGGGCTTCCATGAACGGGATCGATATGACGCATAACGAGTTGAGAGACGCCGGGCTTCGGGCACACGCGTTCTACAGCTTCGGCGGCGGGTGCCAGAACGAAGTGCCTTCCGGCAGGAAGAACGGCGAGGCCTATTTATTGGTGCTGGCGTTGAAAGGGCGCGGGGAACTGCGGATGGATGCGGAATCGTTCGCCGTTCTCTCCGGCTACTATTATCTCGTGCCTCCGGAACACGGCTGTAAACTCGTGCTGTCTACGGAAGGACGGGCGCTCGGCGTCCGGTTCGAATTGCGCGACAGCGGACTGGAGCGGATCGTCCGGACCATGCCATGGATGGGGGCGTGCGGCTCGGCTGCGGTGTCCGATATCGAATATTGGCTGCAGGCGGGAGGGGCGCCGGGCGATGCGGACGATCCTCTGGCATCGTACCGGATGGATGCGGCGGTCAAGACGGTGCTGCTTACCTTGGCGCGGCTGGGCGCGGGGCGGAAGCCGCTGACTCACGAGGCCCGCTCCGAGCAACTTTCCGGCGGGGGGCCGTTCCCGATGGCCGATTATATCCGCAATCATTATGCGGCCAAAGTAACGCTCGACGATATGGCTAAACGTTTCGGATTCCACCCGCATTACATCATACGGATGTTCAACCGGCGGCTCGGGATGAGCCCGATTCAATATTTGCAGGAAGTGAGGCTGCTCAAAGCGATGGAGCTGCTCGAAACGACGAGCATGACCGTAACGGAAATCAGCGAAAGCGTCGGCTGGACGACGTCCTACTTTTCCCGGCTCTTTCATGAGCGCAAGGGCGAGTCGCCTTCGCAATACAGGAAAAAGAAAATGAAATCCGCGGTTGCCGCCATCAAGCATGTATAACGTCGGCGGAACGGGGCTTTATACCTACTTACTATGAGAAAAGTGAGGCGAACGGGGATGAAATGGGAAATGCTGCCGGCGCCGCGACATGGCGGCTTCCGGATGGAAGGATACTGGATATGGTGCGGTTCCGTGGTGCAGGGAGAGGACGGAAAATATCATATGTTTGCTTCGCGCTGGCCGAAGTCGCTGCCGATGCACCCGGGCTGGCTTCTGCAATCCGAGGTGGTGCGGGCCGTGTCGGACACGCCGGAAGGTCCGTATGCTTTTCAGGAAGTCGTGCTGCCGGCCCGCGGCGCCCAATACTGGGACGGACGCAGTACGCACAATCCCCACATCGTGAAGCATAAAGACCGGTATTTGCTGTTTTATATGGGCTCGACGCATCCGCTCGGCGATCCCGATCCGGAAACGTTCGAAGGCGTGAACGATCCCCGGACCATCGTGGCCCGGGCGAACAAGCGCATCGGCCTCGCAACGGCGAATAGCGTGTCCGGTCCGTGGACCCGCCGGGATGCTCCGATTCTCGGCGTAAGGCCGGGCAAGTTCGACAGCTTCCTGACGTCCAACCCGGCGCCGAGCGTCGGCGAGGACGGGTCCGTGCTGCTGATCTATAAAGCGCGCCGGTATGAAGGCAATATTCACGGCAAAATGACCATCGGCGCGGCCGCGGCCGAGCATTACGAAGGCCCGTACCGGGTGCTGCAGGAAACGCCCGTTTTTCCGCCGGAGCGGTTCCATCTCGAAGATCCGTTTATTTGGCGGACCGGGGACGGCTACGAACTGATTGCCAAAGATATGGACGGCACCGTCTGCGGCGAAAAATACGGCGGCATCCGCGCGCATTCCCGGGACGGGCTGAATTGGGAAGTAAGCGAGCAGCCCCAAGCTTATTCGCGTACCGTTGTCTGGGATGACGGAACGGTGACGACGCTCGGCAATCTGGAGAGGCCGTTTCTGCTGTTTGATGCGAGCGGCAAGCCTACGCATCTGTTTGCAGCCGTTTCGGACGGCGTGAAGGGGTTCTCGGATTGCAGCAGCACCTGGAATCAGGTGTTTCCGCTTAAGACGAAATAACCGGGCGGCAAACGCAAAAATAAGACCAAAGAGGAGAAGCAAATGGCAGAATCGACGTTGACCTGGCAGAAGGCAGCCACGGGAATATGGCGGCTGAAGGCGGGAAAGCCTTCGGCGCTGTCCCCCGCTTCGGTCATGAACCGGACTCCCAAGACGGAAGCTCTGCAAGCAATCGGCGAAGCCGAATTCCCTTTCGATGCGTCAGCGGTGAAAATAGAGCGGGTTGGCGGCCGGATCGTGGTCGTGCTGCCGCTCCGAGACGAGGAATCGCTGTATGGGCTGGGCCTGCAGCTTCTGAAGCTGAATCACCGCGGCCGGACGCGCTATTTGCGCGTCAACAGCGACCCGAAGCAGGATACGGGGGAGACGCATGCGCCCGTTCCGTTCTATGTGTCCAGCGGAGGCTACGGGGTATATGCGGATACGTCCCGGATCGTGACGTTATGCTGCGGCTCGTCGGTCCGGGCGGACAGCGGCTTGTCCGGCAACGCGAAGGATCGCAACCGCGATTCGTCCTGGAAAGCGGCGCCGGTGAGCGACCGGGTGGAAATAACGGTGGCGGACGAGGGGCTGGACGTTTATGTTTTTGCCGGACCGACGCCGCTTGACGCCGTTCGCCGCTACAACTTGTATTTCGGCGGCGGCGCGCTTCCTCCGCGCTGGGGGCTCGGCTTCTGGCACCGGGTGCCCAAAAGCTATACGGCGGACGAAGTGCGCGCCGAAGCGGCGGCGTTTCGGGAACGGGGCATTCCGTGCGATGTCATCGGACTTGAGCCGGGTTGGCACACCCGCAGCTATCCGGTGACGTACGAGTGGAATCGGGAACGGTTTCCCGATCCGGAGCAATTCGTCCGGGACATGGAAGAGGACGGCTTCAAAATCAACCTTTGGGAGCACCCGTACGTGTCGCCCGACGCGGCCGTGTACGAGGCGCTTCGGCCGCTTTCCGGCTCCCACACGGTATGGCACGGGCTGGCACCGGATTATACGCTGCCCGAGGCGCAGGCGATTTATATGCGGCAGCACGAACGCGAGCACGTGATGATCGGCGTATCCGGCTACAAGCTGGACGAATGCGACGGCAGCGAGCTGACACGCAACTCGTGGATGTTCCCGGCCCATGCAAGCTTTCCGTCAGGCCATGACGGCGAGCAGCTTCGGCAGCTGTACGGCTTGCTGCTTCAGAAAATGACCGACGAGCTGTACCGCTCCCATAACCGACGGACGTACGGCTTGGTTCGCGCTTCCGCCGGCGCCGCCTCGCCGCTTCCTTACGTGCTTTATTCCGATCTGTACGACCACCGCGACTATGTCCGCGCGCTGTGCAATTCGGGCTTCAGCGGCTTGCTCTGGACGCCCGAGGTGCGAAAAGCGCGGAGCAGCGAAGATTGGGTCCGACGGATGCAGACCGTATGCTTCTCGCCGCTTGCCATGCTGAATGCATGGGCCGACGGAACGAAGCCATGGTCGTTCCCCGAGGCCGAGCCCATCGTGACCCGCTACATTCGTTTGCGCATGCAATTGCTGCCTTATCTGTATTCGACCTTCGCCAACTATTGGGCGGAGGGCGTGCCGCCGGTGCGGGCCATGGCTCTCGAAGCCGGCGTGACGGAGCGCGCGCAAGGTGGCAGCGGCTGCTTCGATTCGGATGAATTCGCCTATGGGGGCGCAGCGGATAAAGAATGGGACGATCAATTCATGTTCGGCGATTCGCTGCTTGTCGCCCCGTTGTTTGAAGGGGAAACCGGGCGGACCGTTTATTTGCCACAAGGCGCATGGTACGACTTCGATACGGGGGAACGCTTCGAAGGCGGCCGCACGATCGGCGTCCAACCGGGGCTTGAGAACATTCCGGTGTTCGTCAAGGATGGCGCGATTATTCCGATGATGGCTGTCAGGGACCATGCGCCGCGCGCCGGAGAAAAGATCGACCTGGAGCTGCACCATTACGGCACGGGCCCGGGCAAATTCCGTCTGTTTGACGACGATGGGGAGACGTTTGCCTACGAGAGAGGCGGGTACCGCTGGCTCACCGCCGAAGTCGCCATCGATCCCCAGGGCCGGAAAAACGGCTCCGTCAGCGGCGTGGAACCCGGCTGGCCCTCGGCATACGGCCGGTTCGCGTGGATATTTCATTAATGCAAAAAAGGCGCCGAAGGGCGCCTTTTTTGCATGCTTTTATTGAGAAAGCGGATCGGCCGCAGGTTCCTCGTCGAGCTCGATCCAAGCGCTCGTCCATTTCTCCATTTCCCAAAAGACGGGGGCCAAAGCGCGGCCTTTGTCCGTGAGGGAATACTCGATGCGAACGGGAGTTTCCGGATACACGTCCCGCCTTACAATCCCCTCATGCTCCAAATCCTTTAACCGCTCCGACAGCAGTCTTCCGCTGATCTGAAGGGCGGTCTCTATGGTACAGAACCGCTGCGGTCCCTTAAGCAGCTGATGGATGATAAGACCGGCCCATCGCTTGCTGACGATTCGCATGCCTTTTTCGAATCTGGGGCACACTGAATTCTGATTCATATCCCGTCACCTCGCTATAGTTCTATTATACCGCATGAGCAACTAAAATAATATAGTTGCAAACAAAAAATTAGTTACTTGACATTGATAATTTATCATTATATACTTACTTACATAAAGTAACCTTATTATTTAGGGGGAAGCATGATGATTCCGGCTTTGTTTTTAGCGCATGGCTCTCCGATGCTCGCAATCGAGCAGACGCCTTATACCGATTTTTTGGCGGAGTTGGGAGAGCGGTACAACCCGCGGGCGATTGTCATCTTTACGGCGCATTGGGAAAGCGAGACGCTCACGATTTCATCGACGGACGATGTCTATGATACGATCTATGATTTCGGCGGATTCCCGGATGAGCTGTACCAGGTCAAGTATCCGGCGAGAGGGTCCAAGGGGATTGCGGCATTGCTGGAACAAAAGCTGACGGCAGGCGGCATCAAGGTCCGCACCGATTCGTTGAGGGGGCTCGATCACGGCTCTTGGACGCTGCTTCATCGCATGTATCCGAAGGCGGATATTCCGGTAGTCCAAGTATCGGTCAATCCATATCTTGCCCCTGGGGAGCAATACCGGATCGGCGAAGCGATTCGCGGGCTGGGACGGGAAGGCATTCTGGTGATCGGCAGCGGGGTAACCGTGCATAATCTCCGGCTGCTGAATTGGGGACAGAAGACGCCGGAGCCGTGGGCGGTCGCCTTCGACGACTGGCTGGTTGAAAAGCTGCAGGCAGGCGATTTGAACGCGATGTTCCATTATGCGGAGCAAGCGCCGTATGCCCGCCAGGCCGTACCGAGAGCGGAGCATTTTGTGCCGTTGTTCATCGCGATGGGAAACGGGGAAGGGGAAGCCCGGGTAATTCATCGGAGCTATGACTTAGGCACGCTCAGTTACATGAGTTTGCAATTTTAACGATATTTATCAGGAACTAAGGAGAGGAAACTTTTGAATACAAAATACGAGGTTAGTCTGCTGTTAATCCGTTTGGTGCTGGGCATTTCTTTTTTGGTTCATGGCGTGGTCAAATTTCAGAGCGGCATCGGCAACATCGCCGGTTGGTTCGAAAGCATAGGTCTTCCGGGCTTCGCCGCTTATGCCGTTGGGATTATCGAGGTGGCCGGCGGAATCGCCTTGATCCTGGGCCTTGGTACCCGGGTCGTATCTTCTTTGTTCGCATTGATCATGATCGGCGCGGTCGTGACGGCGAAATGGGCCGGCGGATTTTTGGGAAGCCCTCAGATGGCCGGATACGAATTGGACTTGGCGTTCTTCGTCATGGCGCTGGCTTTGGCCATTTCCGGCAGCTCGCTGCTGGCGCTGGACAGCTTGCTGTCCGCGGGCAAATCGAAACGCGCCGCATAAATAACGGATACGTAAAGAAGCAGGTCTGCACAGACCTGCTTCTTTCTGCATACCCGGAGATATGCAGTCTTTTCGGCATCTTCGGGGCATTCGAGCTATTTCGACAAAAAGATGTAGACGGTATATAGGGCTCGTAGGTATAATATAGAAAAGAAAAGGATCAAATTGGAAAGAAGGTAAAGACTATGCAGCAAATGATCGGCACCTATGACTGGTTTTTGGTCTTTCTTTCCTATGTGATCTCGGTCCTGGCTTCCTATACGGCATTGGATATGGGCGGCAGAATCAATGCGGCCCGGGGACGCACCAGGCTAATGTGGCTCAGCGGCGGGGCGTTGGCGATGGGGCTTGGGATCTGGTCGGCGCATTTCGTAGGAATGCTCGCTTACCGGATGCCGACGGAGGTCCATTACGACGTCGCTCTTGTTCTGCTTTCGATCGTTCTTGCCGTCATCGCCTCGTATATTGCTTTGGCTGCCGTCGGGGGCAGGCATTTTGGATGGCGCAATTGGATCGTCGGAGGCCTGTTTATGGCCTTCGGCGTTATAGGCATGCATTTTACGGGAATCACGGCGATGAGAATCAACGCGGTCATTCAATACCGCCCTCTGCTCTTGAGCTTATCCGTCGTCATTGCGGTGATGGCGTCCATGGCCTCGATGTGGCTGACCTTTTATTTTCGCGATGACGTCGGCCGATCCCGTATCTATCGTAAAATGGGGGGCGGCTTGATTATGGGCGCCGCGATTTCCGGCGTGCATTACACGGGGATGGAGGCAGCCCGCTTCATCAGTCTGGATCATATGAATTGGATGAACAACGAGCTGAGCGTGGAAACGTCGTTGATTGCTTATGCGATCGGCATGATGGCGCTCGTGCTGCTGGGGATTGCCCTTGTGACGTCGTTTGTGGACAAGCGGCTTGCGTACCATGCGGCCAGGCTTCGCGAAAGCGAGCAGCATTTTCAGTCGTTGTTCGATCATAATACGGATGCGGTATTTTCCATTGATCTGGAAGGGCGGTTTATCGCCGCGAATCCGGCGGTGGAGGCGATTACGGGCTATTCGGCGGAGGAGACCGTGGGACGTATGTTGAGCCGCATCTCGGAGCTTTGGGGCACCGACGAATTAAACTGGAGGTTCGCGGAATCCGTAAAAGGCATCCCCCAGAAATTCGAAATGACCATCAAGCATAAGCAAGGGCAAGCGATAGATCTCAGCGTCACCTGCGTTCCCATTGTCGTGAACCGGGAGGTCACCGGGCTTTTCGGCATTTGCCAAGACATTACGGAAAAGAAACAAGCGGAGCGCCGGATTAACGACCTCGCTTACCGGGACGATCTGACAGGGATGCCGAACCGCCGTTATTTGCTGGAAACGTTGAACGGACTGGCGGAGGCGGAAGAGAATATCAAAAGGGCGCTTTTGGTTATCGATATCGACCGCTTCAAGCTGATCAACGATTCGATCGGACAGAAGCAGGGGGACAGACTGCTGCGGCAGCTGTCGGACCGCCTGCACCATGCCGCCGGCGAAGGCAAGGTCATCGCGCGAATCGGCAGCGACGAATTTGCCGTGCTGCTTTGCCGGATTGCCGGGGGGGAGAGCGAAGCGGCCGCGGAAGCCCGGCAGCTTCATGAAAGGCTTCAGCGCCCCTTTACGCTGGGGGCGCACAAAGTGCATCTCAGCCTCACGATCGGCTATGCGGTGCAGTCTGCAGCCTCTAACGGGGAAGTGCTGCTGAAGCATGCCGATTCGGCATTGTTTTATTCCAAAAAACAAGGGCGGAACCGGATACAGGCTTACTCCTCGGAAATGGACGAGGCGTCCGAACAAAAGCTGTCGCTTGAGAACGGCTTGAGGCTCGCGTTGGAGCGGGATGAGTTCGAGGTGCACTATCAGCCGCAGGTGAATATGCAGGGGCAGGTGATCGGAGCCGAAGCCCTGGTACGCTGGCGGCATCCTGAGCAGGGCCTCATCTCGCCGGGATTATTCATCCCGGTCGCCGAGGAAAGCGGCCTGATTCATCTGATCGGCGAGCGCGTGCTGCGAATGGCCTGCCGACAAAACAAATTGTGGCAGGAAGCCGGATTCGCGCCGATGCCCGTTTCCGTCAACCTCTCGAACAAGCAGTTCGAGCAGCCCCATTTGATCGAATCGATTCGGGAGGCGCTGCAGGAATCGGGATTGGAGCCGAAATATCTCGACTTGGAAATTACGGAAAGCATGATGGCCGCGGACGCGAACAATGCGGAAACGACGCTGCGTCGGCTGAAGCAAATCGGCGTGCAGGTCAGCATGGACGATTTTGGGACGGGCTACAGCTCGCTCAGCTATTTGAACCGGTTCCCGATCGACAAGCTCAAAATCGATCAATCGTTCGTACGCGACATTGCCGACGGTTCCAGCGGGGCGTCGATTGTCGCGACGATTGTCGCCATGGCGCACCATCTCGGTCTGCAGGTCATCGCGGAAGGCGTAGAAACAGAGGAGCAGATCGACTTTTTGCGCGACAAAAACTGCGATCTGGTGCAAGGCTACTATTACAGCCCGCCGCTGCCGCCGGATGAATTTGAACGATACTTGAAAAATATGGCTCGCTCGGCCGAGACGGCGTAAGCCCGAAGCATGAGGCCTCTCGAACGAAACTGTCCATCGAACGGGGTGTCGCGAAGAGGTCTTCTTGGGCTCCGTACTTGTATTTTTTTTATCGGATGCTTATAATACAATTTACAATCGGTTTTTGTCACCGACATGGCAAACTTGACGAAAGTCAAGGACGCAAAGCTATAGGGACTAAGGTGTAACACGATGTCAGCCAGCTGCCGAAGGACAAGAGGAAATAGTCGAACACGGCCTCCCTTTTGGCGCTTGGGGTGGTCTTATTTTTTTGTGTATAAAAACAACGGGTTGGGGGCTAGTTCGGCGTGAAAAAAATCTTGATCGTGGACGATTCGCTATTCATGCGGATGATACTGAGAAACGTAATTCAGGAATTGGGTTACGAGACGGTAGCCGAGGCGAGCAATGGACTGGAAGCGCTGACATTATACTCTGAACTGAAGCCGGATCTTGTTACGCTGGACATCACGATGCCCGAAATGGACGGGATCACAGCCCTGGAAGAGATCAAGAATATGGACCCCGACGCAAAAGTCATCATGGTGTCCGCTATGGGGCAGCAGGCGTTGTTGATTCGGGCCGTCTCGATGGGAGCAAGCGACTTTATCGTCAAGCCGTTCAGCAAGGACAGGGTCCGGGAGGCTTTGAAAAAGGCGTTTGCGAGCTAGGCTTTACGATGTATAATTGCCGCCGCGGAAGGATCCGTCCGGAACGGAGGCCTTTCTTTTTTGAGTTTCGCATCTTCACTTTGGTACAATAGAATTCGTGAAAGCTACATTTCGAATCAAAAGAAGGAGCTGGTCGTATGGATATTTGGTATCATGGTCATTCCTGCGTTCAATTGACTCGCGGAGGGCATTCCTTAATCATCGATCCGTTTATTTCCGGGAACCGTCTGGCCACAACCAAGCCTGAGGATGTGAAGGCGGAATATGTTCTGCTAACACACGGCCATCCCGATCATATTCTCGATACCGTGCCTATCGCCAAAAGCAACAATGCGACGGTCATCGCCACATTCGAGCTGGCGACTTACATGAGCTGGCAGGGGCTGAACACCTTCGCCTTGAATATCGGCGGCAGAACGTCGGTCGGATTTGCGGAGATCGAGATGATTCAAGCGTTCCACAGCTCGGGAATCGTGCTGGAGGAAGAGAAAAAGATTATCTATGGGGGCATGCCCGGCGGTTATGTGATCAAGTGGGACGGGCTGACGATTCTTCACAGCGGGGACACGGCGTTATTCTCCGATATGAAGCTGATCGGCCGGCGCCACAAGATCGATCTGGCGTTCCTGCCGATCGGGGACGTATTTACGATGGGACCGGACGATGCGGCCGTAGCCGCCGAATGGCTGGGCGCGAAAGCGGTCGTTCCGCTTCATTTTAACACGTTCCCGCCGATCGTTCAGGATGCGGACCGTTTCGCCGCCGGACTTCGGGACAAGGGCATCGAGAGCCGGGTAATGCAGCCGGGAGAGAAACTTACGCTATAGCTTGGGGGAAAAAGACAACATGGATTTAAGCATTATGGCTGTACATACCGAAGAACAGCTGCGCAGCTGCTTTGCCGTACGGATCCGCGTGTTCGTGGAGGAGCAAGGGGTTTCGCCGGAAGAAGAGATGGACGATTACGATGCTTCGCCAAGCGCCGCAAGACATTTTCTGATCATGCACGGAAACGAGCCCGCCGCGGCTGCCCGCTGGATCATGTACGACGGGAAGACGGCCAAGCTTCAGCGGATTGCCGTGATGAAGCCGTACCGCGGATACGGGATTGGGCGCCAAATCATTCAGGCGATGGAGGAGGATGTCCGGGCACAGGGCGTGCCGGCGATCATCCTGGATGCCCAGACTCATGCCGAGGCGTTTTACGAAAAATTAGGCTATAGAACGGTTTCCGAAGAACCGTTCCTCGACGCAGGAATCCGGCACGTGCGTATGCGCAAGGAGCTGTAAAACAAAAATCGCATGACACGCTGATGTTTGGCGTGTTTTTTTGCGTAAAGTGACAATAATGTCATTTGCGTAATCCGGATCGATGGAAAGCCCGCCGTCTTCCGTTATAATTAGGTTAAATACTTACAGACTAGGTGTGTATGACGATGCTTCAGGCTTATTTGTTTCCGATCGGCTATGCGCTGCTGACGTTTCCGCTGCTTGCGTTTGTTTTTACGCTGCCGTTTCTGATCGTGCAGTACCGGAAATACGGCTATGTCAACAAAATACGTGTCATCGTACTATATTCCTTTTTATTGTACTTATTGTGCGCTTTGTACCTGGTTATCCTGCCGCTGCCGGATACCCGGCATACTTGCTCCGGGACGGCGAGCTCGTTTAATCAATGGGTGCCGTTCCAGTTTGTCCGCGATTTTCTGCGGGAAACCGGCTGGCAGTGGAGCAATCCGGCATCTTATCTGAAGGTTTTCGGGGAACGGGCGTTTCTGCAGGTGGCGTTCAATGTGCTGCTGCTTGTCCCTCTGGGCGTGTTTTTGCGCTATTACTTCCGGCGCCGCATTTTGCGGACGACGGTTACGACGTTTCTGGTGTCGCTGTTTTTCGAAGTGACGCAGGGGACGGGGCTGTACGGGATTTACGATTGCCCCTACCGGCTGTTCGATGTGGACGATTTGATGCTTAACACGGCGGGCGGCTTGGTCGGTTATGCGGCGGCCCCTTGGCTGACGGCCTTTTTGCCCCAAAGCGATACGCTGGACGAAGGCGTCGATCTGTCCGCGACGCGCGTCAGCTATACCCGCCGGTTTGTCGCGTGGCTGATCGACTGGGCGGTATTGTCGCCGTTCGTTCTCTTTTTCCTGGGGCGGCATGCGCTGCTTCCCATTGCAGGGGCCGTTTTGTTCTATTTTGTCGTTGTGCCTTATTTGACCGAAGGCAGGACGCTGGGCAAGCGGATCGTGCGCATTCGCCTGAACGGAAGGGACGGCAAGCTGACGCTGCATGCGCTTTTGGTCCGCTGCGTTTCCCTATATTTTGTGATTGGCGGCCCTAATGTGCTGTTTATCAGCGGCGGAATGAACCACCTCCCATCGGCGGTCATGATCCCGCTGATGCTTGTCGCAGGGCTCCTCAACCTTGTGTTCGGCGTCCATGCGCTGCTTTGCTTCGTACGGCGGGACCGGATGCTGTTCTATGAGCGGTGGAGCGAGACGAAGCATTCGATAACGTAGAAATCAGGTGTTAAAGATGGCCGTCCGGCTCCGTTGTTGAAACGGCGCCGCGGCCGTCTTTTTCGTTTGGGGTTATCGAACCCCGCGACGGCCGGCAAGGCTGAAATTTGGTTATAATTGTTTTTTCTTTTGGAAATCGATGGCCGAACAAGTGTTTCCTGTGATAAAATGTTTGTACGATAAAGGAGGGACGGAAAGGTTGAAAAATGCGATACGAAAAATACCGGTTCGTGAATACTCCCTCTTGCTGAGCCGCTATTTGAAGCCGCAGCGCAAAAGCATGATTTTGCTCGCCGTGCTGCTCGTGAGCGGCATTGCGATGCAGCTGGCGAATCCGCAAATTATCCGTTATTTTATCGATACGGCGCAGTCCCAGTCAAGCACCAGGCCCTTGCTTATCGCAGGCGGCCTGTTCATTGCCGTGACCCTGATTCAACAGGCGGTTGCCGTAGCCGCAACGTATGTGGGCGCGAATGTCGGATGGCTGGCGACCAATCGGCTGCGCGGCGATGTGGCCGATCATTGCCTGAAGCTCGATATGACGTTCCATAAGTCGCAAACGTCAGGCGCGATCATCGAGCGCGTGGATGGGGACATCAACAATTTGTCCAACTTTTTCTCCAGCTTCGTCATTACGCTGTTGAGCAATATCGTACTGGTGGCGGGAATGCTGGCGCTGCTCTTCCGGGAAGGATGGCTGATCGGCGTCGGCATGCTTTTTTTTGTCGTGTTTGCGATCGTCTCCATTCAGTATATCCGGAGGTTTGCGGTGCCCCATTGGGGGAAGCTGAGACAGGTAAGCGCGAAGTTTTACGGCTTTTTGGGCGAGCATCTGGAAGGGACGGAGGATACGCGGGCCAACGGCGCGACCGGGTATGTGATGCGCAGGTATCATGAGCTGCTGCGTGAATGGCTGCCGGTCCGCGTGCGGGCGTTTCTCGGTTGGGCGTCGATGTGGATCACGACCCTGATCGTGTTTGCGATCGGCAATGCCGTCGCATTTGCGCTGAGCTTTTATTTATGGAAAAAAGGCGCGATCACGCTTGGTACCGTGTACATGATCTTTTACTACACGGAGCTGATGGCCAAGCCGATCGAACAGATCCGCACGCAGATGGAGGATTTGCAAAAGGCGGACGCGAGCATCGTCCGGGTGAAGGAGCTGCTGGAAACGCGGTCCCTGATTCAGGACGGACCCGGTACGCCGGTGCCGCAGGGAGCGCTGTCGGTCGCGTTCGAGGACGTCCGCTTCGGGTACGATGCGGCCAGCCCGACGCTGCAGGACGTGAGCTTCCGCTTGGAGCCGGGGCAGGTGCTGGGCTTGCTCGGCCGGACGGGCAGCGGTAAAACGACACTGGCGCGCCTGCTGCTGCGCTTCTACGATCCGGATGAAGGCCGGATTGTTCTGGGGGGGACGGATATTCGCGAGGCCAAGCTGCAGCAGCTGCGCAGCAGGGTAGGGATGGTGACCCAGTCGATCGAGCTGTTCCAAGGGACGGTCCGCGACAACCTGACGTTCTTTGACGATACGATCCCCGACGAACGGGTGGAGCAGGTGCTTCGGGAGCTGGGGATGGAGCCGTGGCTTCGCTCGCTCCCCGGCGGCTTGGATACGATGCTGGAGTCCGGGGGCGGAGGATTGTCCGCGGGCGAGGCGCAGCTGCTGTCGTTCGCCCGGGTGTTCTTGTCCGATCCGGGGCTCGTCATTCTCGACGAGGCGTCTTCCCGGCTGGACCCGGCGACCGAGCAGCGCATCGAGCGGGCAATGAACCGGCTGCTGCTGGGCCGCACCTGCATTATTATCGCCCACCGGCTGGCGACGATCCAGCGGGCGGACCGCATTCTTATTCTTGACAACGGACGCATCGCCGAGGAGGGAGACCGGGCAAGGCTTGGGGCCGATCCGGATTCCCGCTACAGCCGGATGCTGAAGGTCGGAATGGAGGAAATGCTGGTATGACGACCTTTTCTTTTTTATGGCGGCTGACGCGTTACCGGTTAGGGCTTTATATTTTGAATGCGCTCGCTTGGTCTTTGATATATTTGGCCCCGATCGTTCCCGGGCTTGTGACGAAAGCGTTTTTCGACGAGCTGTCCGGTCATTCCGCTTACAGCTTCGGAATATGGACGCTGGTCCTCTTTCTGCTGCTGGCGGCGTTGGCCCGGGTCGTGCTCATTGTGTTCGGCTTTATCACGGACGTCCAGTTCCGTTTCCGCGTCGCGGGGCTGCTGCGCCGTAACCTGCTGCGGCATGTGCTCAAAGAACCGGGGGCGCGGGCCATTCCGATCTCGCCGGGCGAGGCGATCAGCTCGTTCCGGGACGATGTCGAGCAGGTGGAGGAAACGGTCAGCTGGTCGGTGGACTCGTTCGGGATGACGCTGTTCGCTGCGGTATCGTGCTATATTCTCATTCGCATTAACGCAGAGATGACGCTGTGGGTGTTTTTGCCGCTTGTCCTTGTGGTCACGATCGCGCAATTGTCAACAACAATGCTGCAAAAATACCGGGCGGCGAGCCGGGAAGCGACAAGCCAAGTCACCGGAGCGATCAGCGAAATGTTCTCTACGGTGCAGTCGATTCAGGTGGCAGGCGCGGAAGACCGGGTCATCGGCCGCTTCAAGCGATTGAACGACCAGCGCCGGGAAGCGATGCTGAAGGACAGGCTGCTGAGTACGACGCTGGAGTCGATTTTCTCCAATGCGGTTAATTTCGGCACCGGACTCATTTTGCTGCTGGCCGCGCAATCGATGCGGGACGGCAGCTTTACGGTCGGCGATTTCGCGCTGTTCGTTTATTACCTCACGTTCGTGACGCAGTTCATCCAGAACTTCGGGAAGTTCATGACTTATTTCAAGCAAAGCACGGTTTCGAAGGACCGTCTGGTGACGCTGCTGCAAGGGGCGGACGAGGAGAGACTGACGGAATACCACCCGCTGCATTTGCGGGGAAGCTTGCCGGACATGGACGAAGGGGCCGCGGTTGTCGGAAGCCGGACCTTGGAGAAGCTGGAGGTGCGCGGTCTGACGTACCGCTATCCCGAAACCGGCCGGGGGATTGAAGGGATTGACCTGACGCTGCCGCGCGGTTCGTTCACCGTCATTACCGGACGGGTCGGTTCCGGGAAGACGACGCTGGCGCGCACGCTGCTCGGGCTGCTGCCCCTGCAGGCGGGAGATATTCGCTGGAACGGCGAGCCTGTGGCGAAGCCGGATGACTTTTTCGTTCCGCCGCGCAGCGCCTATACGCCGCAAATCCCGCGGCTGTACAGCGAAACGCTGGAGAACAATATTTTGCTCGGCATGCATGCCGAGCCGGAGCAGCTCCAGCGGGCGATCCGCTCCGCTGTGCTGGAGCGAGATCTGGAGTATTTGCCGCATGGCCTCGACACGATCATCGGGCCGCGCGGCGTGAAGCTGTCCGGCGGGCAAGCCCAACGTACCGCGGCCGCCCGGATGTTTGTGCGCGAAGCCGAGCTGCTCGTTTTCGACGATCTGTCAAGCGCACTCGACGTCGATACCGAGGGGAAGCTGTGGGAGCGGCTCAAGGAACTGCGGCAAGGCGCGACCTGTCTGGTCATCTCCCACCGCAAAGCGGCGCTGGCCCGGGCCGACCACATCGTCGTCCTGAAGGACGGACGCGTTGACGGCCAAGGCACGCTGGAGGAACTGCTCCAATCGAACGCGGAGCTGCAGCGCCTGTGGCACCGAGACGAGGCGTAAAAGCAGGAGGCTGGGGCGTGGTGCTTGTTTGGGAGGCCGCTGCGCTTAGTCCATTTCCCGGGCAAGCGCAGGAATCGACAGGCCTCAACAGTGCGGAGGGTTATGAAAAACGCCCGGACCATTGCGGTGCCGGGCGGTTAAAGTGCGAGCCGGTGTCTTTTTAGGACATCGGCTTAGCTATTTTTCGCAGAGGCTGGAAATAGAGCACCGTTTTTTCCGCTAATGTCGCGCGGGATAAGGTGGAATGGAAAAAACAAAGGAACCAAGGTGCGCTATGTGCCCTGTTTGGGGAAGCGGTGAGAGATTTCGACATAAATAGAGCCTCTGAGTTCCGCTAAGCTTTGTACGGTTTGGTTTATTTCCGAATAGAGCATCGGGAATGCGCTATTTTATGGCTGCCTCAGGGGCATGGTTCCAGGAGAGCACGTATTATCGTCCTATCCGGAAAGCCGGGGATCTACATCCGTTTCGGAAGGAGGGCGTATTCCCGGCGTATCAATGCTTTTTCTCTTGTACGGGCACTTTTACGATTCGGGAAGCCGCCAGCACCCGGTTCTTGGAATCGATGACGCGCACCTGAACGTCCAGCGTTGCAGCATTGGCCGTCAGCTCCTTCGGCAGGTTGACGCTAAGCGACGATTCGTTCTGCCAAGCTGTTTGCTGCGGTTCGCCGTTGATAAAGACGGTGCAGCCCAGGCCGTATCTTCCGCCATGGACGGTCAGCTGCGACCTTCCGAATGCATCGCCCCCGGCGGTCAGGAAGGAGGGGGTTACTCGTTCAATCAGCGGTTCGCCATAGCCTAGAATAAACGGCTTTCCTTTCGGGTCACCGTCCGCTGTACCAGTACCGCCGGCTGCGCCACTCGCGCCGCCGCTGCCTGCCGACCCGGGCTCGCCAATCGCGCTATTCCGGCCGCTATTGTCCGTGCCGGCCTCGCTATCCGCATTACTCCCGTATTTGTCCGCACCAGTAATGCCGGGTGCGTTACTCTCGTCACGACGGTCCGCTGCGCCACTCGCGCCGCCGTCCTTCGCTCCGGGCGCGCTTGCGCTGCTTGCAGCCTGCTTTTCCAGCTCCAGAATGGCCTTCTGCCGATCTTCGTACTGCTTCACCAAATTCACATCGATGTTCATCGCTTCATAATACGATTGCGGCGGGAGCACCGGCATTTTTTGGTACAGGCCGGACAAAAAGTCCGTGTATGCGCTGCCGGGCCGCTTCGCCAGATTCAAAATATAGGGTCCGAGAAACGATGGACTCATATGCAGCTCTTCTTTCGATTCCTTCGGCAAGTAATTGCTCCAGATGACGACGGGCGTGTTGTGCATTTTTTCCAAGAAATCGGGGTCGTCCTCGCCGCTGATATAATTTGATTCCTTATATACCAGCAGCTTTTCCAAGGAAGGCAGATGATCGCCGAAAAATACGATGATGGTCGGCTCCTTCAACCTGCTGAAATGCAGGATCAGCTCCTGCAGCGCCCGGTCTGCGCCCGACAAGCCTTGTGCATAGGTCTCGGCAATGCCTTTGGCCGCGGTGGACAAATTGCCATTCACTGCGATATGGTTCTTTTTAAATTTGCCCGGCCAATAATGGTAATGGTTTTCCATTGTATTGGCAAAAATGAAGTCCGCGCCGGGGCTTCGTTCGGCCTCCTCGATAATGCGCCGCACGACGGCATGATCTCCGATGTAAGGGCCGGCATACTCGTCCGGATTGAAATATTCCAGACTGATGAAGCGCGAAAATCCGAGATGCTTGTAAACTTCCGAGCTGTTGAAGAACCAATGGTAAAACGGACCGATCGCCGTCGTCGCATACCCTTGTTCCGATAACAGGCTGGCCAGCGAAGCGGTCGGCTGCTTGATGTACTGCTCATACGGAGTAGACTCCTCCGGGAAAAAGCGCATCGAATGCCCGGTCAGCACTTCCAGCTCGACGTTAGCCGTACCGCCGCCGAACATCGGGGAAAGCAGCGTGCCGTGGGTAAATTTCTTCTGCAGCGCATGGAACATCGGCGCCGGGTCTTCGCTGAAGTGCAGGCTTTTGATCTGGGTGATGTCCCAGAACGCCTCGCTCAGCAGGATGATGATGTTCGGGGGTTTTTGCAGCTCTTCGGGCGACCACTCGGTTTCAATTTCAATCTCGGGCGGCGGCATAAGAGCGGGAGGTCGAATGAAGCCCGAAGCTTGCAGCACAATGAGAAGAAAAAAGCCGCAGGCCAAAGCCGTCAGGCGAAAAAACAAAGGCATAGGCGGATCTCCCGTTTGAATGCGTTTTCGTTAAATTAGTGCTATTATACCACGGACCTTCGTCTTGTAGTAGGGAGTTGTGGAGCTGGAATCCTGACAGGACCGTATTACCGAAATATAACCGATTCGTCAGCGAACCCTATTTTCCTTCAAGGCCGAAATAAGCTATGATGATAAAAGGTCAACTTAATTTTATCGGCCGCACAACGAAGAATTCCGCTGTACCGCATTCGGAGGGAATGAAACTGGATACTTTCGCTTGTCTTTATGTAATTCGCGGAGAGCCTTTCCGCTCGGGAACGTGCCTGAATCTGACCGCCGCCGAGACGGTGATCGGAAGGGCGTCAAACTCGTATTCTCCGGATTTCGCATTTTCAAACGCGTTTATTTCCCGTAAACATATAGTAATCCGCAAAGAAGAGGACTGTGCGGTCCTGTACGATCTGGGCAGCACGCACGGTACGGAAATTAATGGAGTTGTCGTCGAACCGAATCAACCGTATCCGCTGAAATCGTTTGATATCATAAAGCTGGCCAAGGGAATGACGGTTCTGCATTTTTCGTATCTTTTCGCCGATCAGACGCTGGAGTTCGAACCGCTCAGCATTACGCAGCGCTGGGACGAGCCGAGCGGCCCGCTGACGATTCATTGGGAGAAACGGGAGTGTGTGGTTGACGGTAAACGGATTGCGATGTCGGAGAAGGAGTTTTTGCTTATTCAACTGCTGTACGATCATGCCAATCGGCTCGTGCCTATTGCGGAAATCAAGCAGGCCGTTTGGCCGGAGCGCTCGGTCGGCGAGGACGGGGTGCCGGATGTGACGATGGACGAATTGAATGCGCTGGTATATCGAATTCGCAAGAAATACGGCAAAGACACCTTTCTCATCAGTGCGGTCCGCGGCAGCGGATACGTGCTGGAGCTTCATAACCAATAACGACAACATCGGAAAGTGGGTAAGGGTCAATGAGATGGATTGAAGTGAAACCTGCCGGCCCGCTGAACGGGTGCGTACATATTCCGGGTTCTAAAAACAGCTCGCTCGCCTTGTTGGCCGCCGCCTCTCTGGCAGACGGTCTGGTGACGCTGGAGGGCATACCGGATATCGACGATGTGAAATTGATCGCCCAGATCGGCAAGGACATCGGGCTGACGATCACCCGCCTCCCGTCCGGCGAACTTGTGTTGGACCCGCGCTACATCCACAGTGCGATCATCGATCCGGGCAAGGCGTCCGCTTACCGGGCATCCTACTATTTTGCCGGTGCCCTGCTTGCCAAGTTCGGGCGGGTGACGGTCGGGTTTCCGGGCGGAGACAACTTTGTCTCCAGGCCGATCGACCAGCATATGAAGGCGTTCCAAGCGCTGGGCGCTACGGTGGAATTCCGCGACGATCACTACATTGTAGAAGCCAAAGCGCTGCGCGGGGCGGACATTTATTTCGATACCGTGACATCGGGCGCCACGGTCAACGCCATCCTGGCGGCGGTCCGCGCCCAAGGCCGGACGAACCTGTATCATGCCGCAGTCGACCCGGAGGTCGTCGATACGGCGGCGTTCCTGAACGGTCTGGGCGCGCGCATTTACGGCGCAGGGACGGACCGCATACGGATCGAGGGCGTGCCGTACTTGGACGGGGGAAGGCATACCGTGATTCCCGACCGGCTCGTAGCCGGGGCGTTCTTGATGAGTGCGGGCATCACCGGCGGCACCGTGACCGTGAAGGATGTCATTCCCGAGCATCTCGGGGCGTGCATCGCCAAGCTGAGCGAAGCGGGGCTGGAGATGGAGTGGGACGAAAGCAGCATCACCGCCCGCAGGACGGGCCAGATCCGCGCTACCCGGGTCCGCGCGACGATGTATCCGGGCTTCGCTACGGACCTGCAGCAGCCGATGACGGCATTGCTGACGCAGGCCAAAGGCAGAAGCATCGTCACGGAACGGGTGTACCCGAACCGGTTCAATCATGTGCCGCAGCTTCGGCGCATGGGAGCGGAGATCGAGGTCCGCGGGGAGAGTGCTTTTATCCAGGGCGGCCGGCCGCTTATGGGCGATTGGGTGCATGCAACCGATGTGCGAGCGGGCACATGTCTGGTGCTGGCTGGACTCGTGGCCGAAGGCTGCACGCGCATTACGGGCGTGGAGCATCTGGAGCGCGGCTACGAGGACGTCATCGGCAGCTTCCGCGCGCTGGGCGCGAAGCTGTCGCTTCATGAGCGGGAGACGGAGCGGGATGGCCGGGCTGCCGGGATGGCATGACAAGATCGTAGGAAGAACGGATGGGTAAATTTTAAAATGCCTTAATACGGTAACGTTGCAAACCTCTCTGCGGAGAGGTTTTTTTATTTATTCCGGAGCTTTCTTGCGCAGCTTGGCTCGGTCAATAGCGAAGGAGGAGCTCAGCAGCAAAATATAGATGCTGGTAAGTTCCGCTAACCGGGCTTTTTGACTCTTTCGTGCAAATACAGAGGAACTCAGATGCGCTAAATGCCCGATTGTAAGCTTGCTAAAAATATTTCGACAAGAATAGAGGAACGTGCGTTCGTTAAACTGAAGTGCAGGGCAAAGGAGACAAAAATAGCGCACGGCAGTTCCTTTGTCCCGTAAAAATAACCAAAACCATCCGACTCTATAAGTTTAGGTGTTGCGGAAAACGAAACGAAACAGCGATACGTGACGAAAAAATAAAGCGGTATTATCAACTGGCGGTTGTTAAACGAGAGGGTTACGGATAATGCGATGCTTCATTGAGCTTCGCCAGGATTGCAATCACAACGAGAAAAGCCGTCATGATCAAAAGCGTATAACCTACCCATCGCACATTGAACCCGCGCCATGCGGATTTCGAGCGTACGAATAGCAGTCCCGCACCTGTCAGCAACGCGATAACGATTGCAAAATTGGCCAAAAAAACACCCTCCCATCGTCCTCATCTTTAATAGACGTGAATGAGGCAAGCTAAGTTTCGAGGTCCGCCCGTTCGCATCATCCTCCGTCCGACAAACTTTATTTTCTTGGGATAGCGTTGCTTTTCCGCTTGGGTCGGGAAACCGCAGTTCAGATAAATAGTGTGTAATAAATATAAATAATACATACTATTTACAATGCAATAAAGCTATGGTATGTTTTATACATCATTAAATATCCATAACGTTTCATGTGTGTTCTCGCGGTCAGCGTACCGCAGGTTCTAAAATGACGGGAGGATTATCAATCATGCAAAGTGTAGTGCCGTTTCATTTGGGCCATGCTGGCTTGAAGCAGCTCCTTGGCGGAAAAGGGGCCAATCTCGCGGAGATGACGAATGCCGGTTTGCCGGTGCCGCCGGGCTTTACCATTACGACGGAAGTATGCCGTTCCTATTATGAAGCCGGCATGCAGCTTCCGGCGGGGCTGATGGAACAGGTTCACCAAGCGATGAGGGAGCTGGAGCAGGCGAAGGGCCAAGGCTTTGGCGATCCGGCCAAGCCGCTGCTCGTCTCCGTCCGGTCGGGCTCGGTCACTTCGATGCCGGGTATGATGGATACGATCCTGAACCTGGGCTTGAACGACGAAACGGTGCAAGGGCTCGCGGCGTTGACCGGCAACCCGAGATTTGCGTTCGATTGTTACCGCCGTTTGATCCAAATGTTTGGCAATGTCGTGTTCGACATCGAAACGTATCAGTTCGAACGGCTGCTGCACCGCCTCAAGCAGCGGCTCGCGGTAAGCCAGGACAGCGAAGTGAGCGCCGAAGGCTGGACGGAGCTGATCGGAGAGTACAAGGCGGTGATCCGCAAGGAAACGGGACGCGAGTTCCCGCAGCAGGTGGAGGAGCAGCTGGCGCTGGCCGTCGAAGCGGTGTTCCGTTCGTGGAACAATGCGCGGGCTCAAGTATACCGCAGGGTGCACCAGATTCCCGACGAACAAGGGACGGCCGTCAACATTCAGACGATGGTGTTCGGCAATATGGGCAGCGACTGCGGGACTGGCGTCGTGTTCACGCGAAACCCGTCTACCGGGGAGGCTGTGCTGTACGGCGAATACTTGATGAACGCGCAGGGGGAGGACGTGGTGGCCGGCGTACGGACGCCCGTTCCGATCGCGAAGCTCGGCGAGGAAATGCCGCTGGTTTTTGACCAGCTCGTGCGGACGGCGGAAAAGCTGGAGCGGCATTATACGGACATGCAGGATATCGAGTTTACGGTCGAGCAGGGCAAGCTTTACCTGCTGCAAACGCGAAGCGGCAAGCGGACGGCCCAGGCCGCGGTCAAAATCGCCGTCGATCTGGTGCGCGAGGGCGTCATCGATACCGGCGAAGCGGTCAATCGCATCGAGCCGTTTCATCTGGATCAGCTGCTGCACCGCGCGATCGATACCGACAAGCCGCTGCATGTGCTGGCGGCCGGCCTGCCGGCGTCGCCGGGAGCCGCTTCCGGCGTCGCGGTCTTCGACGCGGATACGGCCGAGGCATGGGCCCGCGCGGGCCGCAAAGTCATCCTCGTGCGCTCGGAGACGACCCCGGAGGATATTCACGGCGTGCTGGCGGCCGAAGGCGTGCTGACCAGCCGGGGCGGCATGACCAGCCATGCGGCGGTCGTTGCCCGCGGGATGGGCAAGCCGTGCGTCTGCGGCTGCGAAGCGCTGCGCCTGACGGACCGCGCCTTTGCCGTGACGACCGCTGACGGAGAAGCCGTCACGGTGCGCGAGGGCGACGCGCTGTCCATCGACGGCGCCACCGGCCGGGTGATCCTCGGCGAAGTCAGCTTGCGCGAGCCCGAGTTAACGGGCGAGCTGCAGCAGCTTCTGGCCTGGGCGGACGAGATTCGCACGCTGGAGGTGTATACGAACGCCGACACGCCGGAGGATGCGGCGAAGGCGCGCAGCTTTGGCGCCGAAGGCATCGGGCTGTGCCGGACGGAGCACATGTTCATGAGCGCCGAGCGGGTGCCGGTCGTGCAAGCGATGATTTTGGCGGAGACGGCGGAAGAGCGCGCGGACGCGCTGAAGAAGCTGCTGCCGATGCAGCAGGAGGACTTTGAGGGGATATTCCGGGCAATGGACGGACTTCCGGTGACGATTCGCCTGCTCGATCCGCCGCTGCACGAATTTTTGCCGAATCTGGAGCAGTTGGTCATCGAACGGGAACGCTTGAACAGCCAGCCGGGCGCGGACCCGGACCGCAAGGAGCGTTTGGAGAAGCTGCTGCGCAAAGTGCGGGCGCTGCATGAGATGAACCCGATGCTCGGCACCCGGGGCTGCCGTCTCGGACTCGTGCTGCCGGACATTTACGAGATGCAGATCGAGGCCGTCTTCCGCGCCGTGCTCAGTTGTCTCCGCGAGCAGCTCGACGTCCGGCCGGATATCATGATCCCGCTTGTCGGTCATGCCAACGAGCTGAAGCGGATGCGTGAGCTCGTGACCCGCAAGGCGGACGAGGTGCTGGGCGAATTCGCCCGCACGTTCCGTTACCGCGTCGGTACCATGATTGAAGTGCCGCGGGCCGCCGTGACGGCCGGGGACATTGCGCAGCACGCGGACTTCTTCTCATTCGGCACGAACGATCTGACGCAGATGACGTTTGGCTACAGCCGGGACGACGCCGAAGGCAAGTTTTTGACGCATTATGTGGAGTCGAAGCTGCTTCCCGACAATCCGTTCCAAGTGCTGGACCGGGAAGGCGTAGGAATACTGATCGAATGGGCGGTCGAGCGCGGGCGCGCGGTGAAACCGCAGCTTAAGACCGGCATTTGCGGCGAACACGGGGGCGATAAGCAGTCGATCTTCTTCTGCCACGGGGCGGGGCTGGATTACGTCAGCTGCTCGCCATACCGCGTGCCGCTGGCAAGAATCGCCGCCGCGCAGGCGCAGCTGGCCTTGGGAAGCGCCGCTGTGCCGGAGAAGGCTGCGGAAGAAGCCGTCTCGTCCGGCCGGAGCGCCTAATTTCGCAAGGCTGTCGCATGATCACACGCCGCCTGCATAGGCAATGGTGCAGGCGGCGCTATTGTGTCTTGTTCCAGAACGGCTGATCGTATGGAAATTTGAGGAAGTGGATATACTGGGATGCACACAGCTTCAGGTTCAAAATTAGCAATCCATCATTTGAAGAAACGGAGTTGCAGCGAACATGGAAAAAACATTTTTGATGATTAAACCGGACGGCGTACAGCGGGGGTTGATCGGCAGGCTGGTTCAGCGCTTTGAGGATAAGGGCTTTCAACTGATCGGCTCCAAATTGATGGTCATCACCAAGGAGCAAGCGGAATTCCACTATGCCGAGCACAAGGAAAAGCCGTTTTTCGGCGAGCTGGTGCAGTTTATTACCTCCGGCCCGGTTTTTGCGATGGTATGGCAGGGAGATCATGTCATTGCGCTGTCCCGGGCCATGATGGGCAAGACGAATCCGCTCGACGCCGCGCCGGGAACGATCCGGGGGGATTACGCGGTACATACCGGCAACAATATCATTCACGGCTCCGATTCACCCGAAAGCGCCGAACGGGAAATTGCCAACTTCTTCAAGCCGGAAGAGCTTCTGGCTTATGACCGGCCGCTGCAAAGCTGGATCTAGCCGCCGGGCGCCAATTTTCCTCAAAATGTAAATGATAAGCAGTCTTTTGACCGAAAACCTTTGTTAGGGGTTTGAACTTTCCGTGAAAATTTGGTACGTTGAGAAGGTGAGTTCAGATGCAGTCCCCAAAGGAGAGAAAGAAGATGCGAGATCCACGTTTACAGCAGTTTGCGAGAAACCTGGTGCAGTATTCCGTCGACCTTCAGCCGGGTGAGAACATCCTGATCGAAATGATCGGCCTTCGCGATCAGGAATTGACCAAGTGTTTAATCGAAGAGGTGTATGCGGCCGGCGGACATCCGTTCATCGAGATCCGCTATCCCGAGGTTACGCGCAAGCTGATGCTTGACGGCAGCCAGGAGCTGTACGAACGGATGGCGGCCATCGAGCTGGACCGCATGAAGCAGATGCAGGCCTACATTGCCGTTCGCAGCGGCGACAATATCACCGAAACGTCCGATGTGCCTGAGGACAAATTGCGCTTGTTCATGAAGGTGTACCAGCGTCCGGTCGTGGACCAGCGGGTCAACCATACCAAATGGTGCGTCATGCGCTACCCGAACCCGTCGATGGCGCAGCAGGCCAATACGAGCACCGAGGCGTTCGAGAATTTCTATTTCCAAGTGTGCAACCTCGATTACAGCAAAATGTCCGCAGCCATGGACGCGCTTGTCGAGCTGATGAACAAGACGGACAAGGTGCGGCTTGTCGGCCCGGGCACCGATCTCAGCTTTTCGATCAAGGACATCCCGGCGATCAAATGCGCAGGGCAGAACAACATTCCGGACGGTGAGGTATTCACTGCGCCGGTGAAGGATTCGGTCAACGGTGTCATTTCTTATAACACTCCGACGATTTATATGGGAACTTCGTTCGAGAACGTTAAGCTCCGCTTTGACAACGGCAAGATCGTCGAGGCGACGGCGAACAATACCGCCAAGCTGAACGAAATTTTGGATACCGACGACGGGGCCCGCTTTGTCGGCGAGTTCGCGATCGGCGTTAATCCGTACATACAGCAGCCGATGAAAGATATTTTGTTCGACGAGAAAATCGACGGCAGCATCCATTTTACGCCGGGTAACGCTTACACGGATGCGGATAACGGCAACCGTTCCTCGGTTCACTGGGATATGGTGCTGATCCAGCGTCCGGAATACGGCGGCGGCGAAATTTATTTTGACGATCGTCTGATTCGCAAGGACGGCCGCTTTGTCGTGCCGGAGCTGGAGAAGCTGAATCCGGAGCACTTGAAATAGGGCGGCAACGGACCGGTTCGTATTAGGCCAAAGCCCGTACGATCCAAGCTCTCTTCTCATACGATGGAGTACAACTCATCATGGAGGAGAGGTTGGTGCAAATGGACATCCCCGTTACGGGCTTCGTGGTTCATTCCGGCGGAGAAGATCCTCATCACGCACACAGGCTTTATATTACGTCTTGGGACGGCCGGCCGGTTCACGTCCATCCTTTCTCGGGAACGACTTCGTACGATGTCGGGCATCGGCATCATTATGCCGGCATGACCGAACCGGCGCCCAGCGGGGTACAGCATGTTCACGGCTATTACGCCGTCACTTCGTTTGACGACGGCCATAGCCATATCATTCGCGGAAAGACCGGCCCGGCCGTCCCGCTGCCGGGCGGAGGACATTACCATTATTTCGAAGGGCATACGACCGTGAGCGGAAGAATACCTCACACTCACAGGTACGGCGGCAAAACGGGTAACGAGGTATAATGCCAGGAGCGGGAGCCTTTGGGCGTCCTGCCAAAGAAACGCTTGTTCCGCTGCAAGAGCGGGGCAGGCGTTTTTTGGTGGTGCGCCCGGCATGGGCGATAACTAGGCGGTGAAAGTCCGCTACAGGCTTGGCAGTAGGAACTGTTAGCTGAAGGCAAGGGTGTCGGTCGTGAGGCCGAATCTGAAGGAAGCCGGAGGCAAA
>JAPSLM010000031.1 GCA_031180825.1 Paenibacillus sp.
TTTGTGTGGCAAGCTCGTCCGTCTCATCATGCCTTATATGTGATTTCTGTTCGTCAGACCAAGGGTTTGCCTCCGGCTTCCTTCAGATTCGGCCTCACGACCGACACCCTTGCCTTCAGCTAACAGTGCCTACTGCCAAGCCTGTAGCGGACTTTCACCGCCTAGTTATCGCCCATGCCGGGCGCACCGCAAAAAAGAAACCATCCAGGCTTAGGCCCGGATGGCTTCTTACCCCTTTATCGGGGCGCCGAATCTGATGATCAACGCTATCCTTCTTGCTCCAACAATATTTTGGCCGTATACTGATCCGTCACCAGCACATTCGCGTACCGCGCTTTCAAGGCGCCGCGGATGCCTTCGACTTTCTTCAAGCCGCCTGCGATGAGAATCGACTGTTCTTTTGTCTTGAGCTCGTGAAGCTCGATCCCGATCGTGCGGGCATTGAGCGTCTCGTTGCAAATGGCGCCGTTTTTGTCGAAAAACCGGGAGGCGATATCCCCTACCGCATGGTCGGCAATCAGCTGCATATCCTGCTCCGTGAAATAGCCAAGCTGGAACAGCAGCGAATCCGTCCGGGGTACGCCGACCGTGAACAAGGCGATATTCGCCTGCTTGCCCATGTCAAGCAGCTTCCGGATGTGGCGGTCCGCCTCAATCGCCTGCTTCACCACCACATGGTCGACGATGGCCGGCAGCGGCAGCTGATAAGGTGTCGCGTCGAACGCCATTCCGAACAAATGAAGCGTTTCTGAAGCGTAGGTTTTCTTCTCGGAATGGCTGACGCCGCCCTTCAACTGGACGATCCGGACGTCCTTCAGCGCCTTGTGCTCCAGATGCGTCGCCACCTGATAGATGGTCGTCCCCCAGATGGTACCGATGATATCGCCGTCCTTGACGATTTCCCTCAAATAATCCGCCGTCAGCTTGCCCAGATACTGCTTGATTACATGATCCTCGAACAACGGGATGGACGCGACCAGCGCCCGCTTCAGCCCAAACTTCTCTTCCAGCTGCTCGCTCAGAATTTTGCGGTCCTCGGTCGGGTCCGAGATGCGAATCTCGACGATTCCTTCCTCTTTCGCCTGCTGCAGCAGACGGGAGACGGTCGGCCGGGACACCTCCAGCTTGTTCGCGATATCCTGTTGGCTGTAATCCAGCAAATAGTATAACTTGGCGGCCTCAATCATTTTTTTCAGCTTTTCTTGTTCCATAAAGCCCCCGATCTGCATCCCTGAACACTTTACCATGTATTGTGACACAAATGTCAGCCGTACTGCAAGCGTTTCGGCTCAAAAATGCGGTATGACGCTTTCTTCCCTCCTCCCCGCCCCGGGGTATGGTATAATGACACTACCCTATCATCGCAACAAAAAAAGGAGGCGCGGCCCCTTGGCTATCAAAAGTGAAACAGAGCTGTATGCTCCCGTTAAAGCCTACTTGGAGCAGCTCGGTTACACGGTGCGCGGCGAGGTGCGTCATTGCGATCTGGTCGCCATCCGCGGGGAGGAGCCTCCGGTTATCGTCGAATTGAAAAGAAGCTTCTCGATCCCGCTCCTGCTTCAAGCGATCGACCGTCTGCGGATCAGCCGCTTCGTGTATGTCGCTTTCGAACGGCCGGCTAAAGGACGCGCGCCCCACGGTGCCAGCTGGCCGGAGCTCCGCAGACTGTGCGGCATGCTCGGCCTCGGCATGATCGTCGTGCAGTTCTATAAAACGCGCAAGCCGCGGGTCGAGGTCGAATGTCATCCGCCGGACGGGTCCGGGCTCGCGATGCCGCTCAAAATGCCCAGACATAACAAATATGCAGCCGGCAAGCTGCTGCAAGAGTTTCAAGAACGCAGGGCCGATTATAACGTCGGCGGCAGCACCAAACGCAAGCTCGTTACCGCTTACCGCGAAAAATCGCTTCATCTGGCGGCGCTGCTGCATACGCATGGCCCCATGAGCCCCAAACGGCTGCGCGACCTGACAGGGAATGCCCAGACCGCAACGATGCTCCAAAAGAACGTATACCTGTGGTTCCAGCGCGTAGCCCGAGGCGTATATGCGCTTACCCCGCTGGGAGAAGAAGCGCTGCAGACTTTTGCCCACGTTGCAGAGGTTTACTTTCCGGGCACGGGGCTGGCAGGGGAGCCGGAGGCCGGTAAGGAGGAGTCGGCCGAAACCGCCGAAGCTCCGCAAGTCCCCATCCTGCAAAATGCATAATTCCTTCGGGCAGCGGGTAAGTATAAAGGGATAGACTACCTCGCAGAAAGGACGTGCGCTATGAAACCGTTCGTTCGGGCTCTCTTCGCGTTATGTCTCGCTATGCTTGCGTTGATGTTACCGCTTTTCCCCGCTGCCCTATCCCCGTCTGCGCAGGCGGCCGCTGCCATTCGCATCCCCGTGCTCAACTACCACAGCATTACCGTCGATCCCGGCAACCGGGCGACCATCGCCCCGGACAAATTCGAGGAGCAGATGCGCTATTTGGCCGGCCAAGGTTATACGACGCTCACGCTTCAGCAATTCACCGACATCCTCGAGGGCAAGGAAAAACCGCCGGAAAAGCCCGTGCTGCTCACGTTTGACGACGGCTACGCAGACAACTACGAACATGCCTATCCGCTGCTCAAAGAGTTGAAATTCCACGCTACGTTATTTATGGTCCCGGAGTTTGTAGACGACGGTTATTATTTGAATTGGGAGCAAGTCAAAGCGATGAAAGAGGCCGGATGGGATATTCAGCCTCACGGCATGAGCCATCCGCACTTGCCGAAGCTGAATGCCAAGAAGCAAGCCTATGAAATTACCGAATCCAGACGGCTGATCGAGGAACACCTCGGAACGACGGCCGATATTTTTTGTTACCCGTATGGCGAGTCCAACCGTACGACCTTGAACCTTTTAAAGGAGAATAAGTTCCGGTATGCGTTTACCATCGAACAGGGGTGGGCTTCGTCCGATCAGGACCCGCTCAAGCTGAAACGGCTGTTCGTCAACGGAGAAGCATCGATGAAAGCTTGGAAGAAGCTGCTGGAGCCGCCCAAATCCTGACCTTCCTTCCCGTGCCCGGAAAGCGCAAAAGCAGGGACCGAAGCTAACCCATGAACGATGGCCGTTTCGGTCCCTTCCTAGGCGGCGCGGCTTAACCAAAGACCGCGGTATTCTTTTTCCGTTTTAACAGCTCTTTATGAATCCAGATCGCCGCCTGCGAGCCCTCGCCCATCGCGATCGTGACCTGCTCCGAGTGCACCCCGATATCTCCTGCCGCCCAGATGCCGGGAACGTTCGTCATCTTGGTACGCGGATCGGTGACGATATGGCGGTTCTCCAGCCTTTCGATCCCGAGGGACGCCGTCCATCCGGTATGCACTTCATTGCCGCCAAAAGCGATAAACCCGCGTTCTCCCTCGATCATCCGGCCATCCGACAAACGTATGCCGTCGAATCGGGCGTCCGCCCCCCCGAGCACCTCGGCGATTTCCGCTTCTACATATGCAATGCCCGATTCCATAAGCTTGTCCGCATACCCGCTGCCTACCGCTTGCCGTTCATGATTCACGTAAACGATCCGATCGGTCCAATAACGCAGCGCAAGCGCCATTCCCGCTCCCGTATCGCCCGATCCCATCACAACGGTCCGCTTCCCGCTGACCTCGTAACCGTCGCAGTCGGGGCATACGTATACGCTGAGGCCAAGGCGTTCTTCCAGCCCGGGCAAAGACGGGAAGCGGTCCAGCACGCCGGTTGCCGCGAGCAGCGTCTCGGTGTGGACGGCCCCGCCCCCGTCGGCAAGCGCAATTTGAAAGCCGCGGCCGTTCTTTGCGGCGGCCACCGCTTCATCTTGGCGAAATTCCACCCCGAGCCGTTCGGCTTGCTGCCGTCCGAGCTTGCGGAGCTCTTGGCCGGACACTCCATCCGGCCAGCCGAGCACATTGTGGTAGCTGCGGCACAGCGTAGAGCGCCCTCGTCCTTTGTCGATCACCAGCACGCGATGCCGGTACCGTCCAAGCTGAATGGCTGCCTGCAGCCCGGCGATGCCCCCTCCGACGACAATGCAATCGTACATCGATCTACGCCCCTTCGGTTTTCGTTACCGTTAGCATCCCCCCACCGTCCTTGATTCCATTCCATCCGTTTCCTGAGCGATCGGATAGGAGGCTACCCATTAGTTGAGTAGCCGACCTTCCACACCACCGTACGTACCGTTCGGTATACGGCGGTTCAACCGCTTGAGTGCAATTGACGTAGACGCTCGTACTGGGCAGGGAAG
>JAPSLM010000026.1 GCA_031180825.1 Paenibacillus sp.
GTTAGACTTCACCTAAAAGGTGCTCCTCTCTTTGGGTGATGTTGTTCTGGACAAACACCATTCTACCAAAGATTAGGGCACTTTTTTATATTTTCAAAGAGCAGCACTTTCGAAATTCAGGATAATAATTCCTGGAATGAGTGAGGTTCAGCAAAAATGAAATTAACCCATTTAACTTTGGAACTAATGACTGGATTTTTCCTTCTATTTATACTTGTAAAGGTTCTTGGCAAAAAAAAAAACCGAATGACTATTAATCAACTTCAAAGCCTCCTTCGACAGTCCGAAACTTTTTCAATACGTGAGGTTGCCTATTGCTATTTAGAGGCAAACGGAGATATAAGTATATTAAAAAAATCACCTAAACAAAAAGTTCAACAGGAGGATCTTAATCTTCCAGAAAAACCCGTTTGCATTCCGGTAACACTCATAAGGGACGGAGAGCTATTAATGAATGAATTGATTGAGCTAGGTCGAAATGAGGAATGGTTGTTGCTTCAGCTTCAGGCCCATGGAGTGGCAGATTTTCGGAATGTATTTGTTGCAGAATGGTTGGATGGAGATGGTTACTCGTCCAATCCTTTGACCAAGTTTCCGCTAAAAGAAACCCATCAATCGCTAAGCATTGAAGTACCCACTGCCCGTTTTTAATCCCATAGCAGTCTAAAATTTTATTTTGTTAGAACAAATTCTACCAACACTTTTACGAAAGCATGTGCTAAGTCTTAGGGATGAATAAATCTAAACAAAAGCACCTATTCTAATTCCGGATATTCTTATGAGGGAGGGTTATTTAATGGATATGGCTTGGATTTGGAAATCAGCCTTCTTGGTCATTGCCGGAATGATACTGCTCCGCGTTGCGGGCAGAAAATCAATTTCTCAGATGAGCGTGGCTACTACTGTAATCATGATCTCAATTGGTACAACCATTGTTCAACCGATTGCTAATAATCAACTTTGGAAAGCAATAGGCTCCGCCGCGATCTTTATTGTTTCTCTGCTAATTATTGAATATTTGCAATTGAAATTTGACTGGTTGGAGAATTTCCTGAGCGGTCGTTCCAAGATTATCATCGAAAATGGACAAATCATTGCTAAAAATTTATACTCCCTTCGAATGACAGTGGATCAGTTAGAAATGCGGCTACGGCAAAATGGAATTTCTAATATAAGCGATATCAAATTCGCTACATTGGAACCCAATGGTCAAGTCGGTTATGAATTAATGCGGCATGCCAAGCCTGTAACGATTGGAGAATTGGAACGTATTTTAAATTTAAAATCAGGAATAGCACTGGAACGGAGCAGCTTATTTCAAGAAACAAAAACAAAACACCATACGACCCCAATCGACCCCAAATTGCAATAAGATTCTCGAGTGATTCGGTATTTTGCTCTGGACCTTATTCCGCAGACGCTCGGCAAGCTTGCCCCGCAACAGCTTTTTTTAAATCCGTTCGTATTAGAGGAATCGCTGAACCAGTCGAGGATTTACATAAAAAATCAATTGTATTAAGCGGCCTAATGGAAAAACTTCAACCTGAAGGGAGCTATGCTCCTATTACTCCGGAAGATCCGAAATATCAAGGAGAGTTAAAGGCGGTTTCAAACGTCGCGATAAAGTGATGGAGGGACTTAATGAAAAAGGAAGTGCTGAAGATGAAGTAGCTATTGAATTAATGAACAAGTACTATCCCTTGCATAAAAAAGAGTAGTAAACGGGCACCAGATTACCTTCAATCAGGAATCCGGTGCTCTTCTGCAAGCGAAAGTGAGCACCGGAACTTCGTCTTTCACAAAGGGGCGCTCTATTTGCACGGCAGCAAAATCGATCAAAAAATGGCCAATTTGAAGGCACATCCCCAAGTCAGTTCTCCGTTGCCAAGGAATACGCCATCGTGGTATGTCCGCGATCCGACCGCTACGGCGTATTTTAAATCCGTCGTCAGCAAAGGCTGCGGCGAGTTCGATGCGGAAACGATCGCGCTTATGGTAGCATACTGTCCGCATCACAAGGAACAGTAACATTTTAATGCGCGCGGGACCGTCCGGCTCCTGGCGTTTGCCTGAAAATACCCGCCTTTTCATCCCGGCGCAAAAACGGTATGCTAAAGGTAAATCGCACTCATGGACCCAAGGAGGCTCCCGCAAACGATGACATCCGTAACCGAACTGAACAGGCTGGCCGAGCAGCTTCCGGCCTGGCTCGAAACGAGCCGCAAGGAATCCCGGCACGGCCAGCCCGCCTCCTACATTCCCGAATTGGCGCACGCGCCCGGCGACGCCTTGGGAATCGCGCTGCTCGACGCCGCAGGACGCGAGGTAACGGCGGGCGACAGCCGATTGCCCTTCACTCTGCAAAGTATTTCTAAAGTGTTCACGCTGCTGCTCGCCTTGATGGATCAAGGCGAAGAAGGCGTTTTCCGCAAGGTCGGCATGGAGCCGACCGGCGACGATTTCAACTCCATGCTGAAGCTGGAGCTCGTCGAGCCCGGCATCCCGTTCAACCCGCTCATCAACGCGGGAGCCATCGCCGTCTCGTCATTGATCCGGGGCGCCACCCCCGCGGAAAAGACGGAGCGAATCCTCGCCTTCTTCCGCGAGGTCACCGGCGACCCGACGCTGACCTTCAATGAAGCGGTATACCGCTCCGAAGCCGCTACCGCGCACAGGAACCGGTCCCTTGCCTACTTCCTCAAAGACAACAAAGTGCTGGACGAGGAGGTGGAGCCGGTGCTGGACGTCTATTTCAAGCACTGCTCCGTGGAAGTAACCTGCCGCCATGTGGCTCGCATGGCGCTCGTTCTGGCGATGAACGGAACCGATCCGTTTACGGGACGGGAGCTGGTGCCGCGTCGCTACGTGCAGATCGCCAAAACGTTCATGGTCAGCTGCGGCATGTACAACGCCTCCGGCGAGTTTGCGATCCGGGTCGGACTTCCGGCCAAAAGCGGCGTCTCCGGCGGCATTCTCGCGCTCGTGCCGGGACGGTACGGCATCGGCGTCGTCGGTCCGGCGCTGAACGATAAGGGCAACAGCATCGCCGGCGTCCATCTGCTGCAGACGATGTCGGAAGCTTTCGACTGGAGCATGTTTTAGCCGAAAGACGCGGCGACAGCGGCGTGTCCGGGCTTGGCGGGAGGCACAGCCGCTCCCGCTCAAAGCCTTGCTCGGCAATGGCGGCCCTCCGACTCGCGTCTCTTCCGGCAGCGCTGCGCGGGCGTATGCCGGCCCGCTTCTCTAACGGCTTACCGCTCCGAGTGACGCTCTTGCTTCTCGCGGCTATGTCTGGCCCTCCATGATGTATGATGTCGTCTCTGGAAGGAATCATCGTTTCCAAAATATTTCCAAAATAAAGGAACTGCAATGCGTTAGCGCTCCAATGCATCCGGCTTCGAATCGCTTAGCTCACCTCCAGTGCCTTATTCGTGTCGAATTACGCCCGCCACACCAAAAAAGCCCGTATAACGCATTTCCCGTGCTCTATTTCCCTAAAAGAGGCAGACCTTACCAAATTAAATACATCGCAGTTCCGCTATTTTCGTCCAAGCACTATCCTCGAAGCTGCCGGTCATCCTCTCTCCCGATCACGGTTCGTTCCCCTGCCCGCTTTCCAAACCGCTTATGCAACCGACAACGGCGCGGGACCGGCTTTAACCGAAAAAAAGCACAGCCTTTTGAGCCGCACCCGTTAAGGTCATGCGTCAAAAAACTGTGCTTTTGGCTTCCGGCGCCTTATTTCAAATCCTTCATGGCGACCGCATCCATATCGGAGAACTCCTGGTTCTCTCCGGCCATGGCCCAAATGAACGTATAATTGCTCGTGCCTACGCCGCTGTGGATCGACCAGCTCGGGCTGATGATCGCCTGCTCGTTGCGGACAACCACGTGACGGGTTTCGGTCGGCTCGCCCATCAGATGGAAAACGACGCCGTCTTCCGGCATATCGAAGTAGAAGTATACTTCCGAGCGGCGGTTATGCGTATGGCAAGGCATCGTGTTCCACATATTGCCCGGCTTCAGCAGCGTCATGCCCATGACGAGCTGGCAGCTTTGGATGCCGTTCAAGTGAATATATTTGTAGATCGTGCGCTCGTTGGAGTTGGTGATCGAACCGAGATGCTGCGGCTCCGCCTCGCTGATCGCAACCTTTTGCGTCGGGTAGTTTTTGTGCGCCGGAGTCGAGCTCAGGTAGAAGCGCGCCGGATTCGCGGCATCCGCGCTCTTGAATACGACCTGCTTGTTCCCGAGGCCCACGTACAGGCCGTCTTTGTTCTCCAGCACGTAATCGGTGCCGTCGACCGTGACGATCCCTTGGGCGCCCACGTTAATGATCCCGATTTCGCGGCGCTCGAGGAAATAGTCCGCCCCCATATCGTGCTTATCCGCTTCAAGCAGAATCGGCTCCATTGTCGGTACGGCGCCGCCCGTAATGAAGCGGTCCACGTGGCTGTACACCAGATTCAGCTTGCCCGGTACGAACAAGCCTTCGATCAAATATTCTTGGCGCAAACGTTCCGTATCGTACGTTTTCGTTTCCGTCGGGTTAGTCGCGTAACGAATTTCCATAGACATCGTATAATTCCTCCCGTATTTGCATGGTCATCTAGTATTATAAACCATATGTTCATTTAAGTTCAAATGAATTATCTTTGAACCAAAATGAACGAATATGGACATGCGAGCTACAGCCGGATAATCGATCCGGATCTGTCGCCGCCTCGGCCCTCTTCGAACGCTGCGCTTAAAGGCCGTCCGCGTGCAGCGCCTTCTTCATCTCGTTTGCCGGCCAGATGCCTAAAGCTTCCGGGTTGCGGGCATCCCCTCCCCGCCACTCCGAGCCTTCCCTTGAACGCTACCTTCCGGCCCGGCTCCGCAGGTTCCGCTCGATACGCGTGCCCGCCGCTTCGTAGCTGCGCGCCGTCTCCTCCGGCAAATACGGATCGGTCACGATCACGCCGATTTCGGACAGCTTCGCGAACGTGATCAGGGCGCATTTGTCGAACTTGCTGTGGTCCGCCACGCAAAACACCTGCTTCGCGGAATCGATCATCGCCCGTTTTTGCCCGACGTGGGAATGGGTGAAAATCGTAAACCCGTACTCCGGATGAATCCCGGTGGTGGACAGGAACGCCTTCTGCACGTTCAGCCTGCCGAGAAATTCCGCGGCATTTTCGTTGACCAGCATATTCCGGCTGCGGAAGCCGCCGGGGACGACCAGCCGTACGCGGTCCTTCTTGATCAGCTCGCTGATAATATGCAGATCGTTCGTAATGACCGTCAGCGGCGCATTGTCGAGCAGCTTGGCCATCTCCAGCGTCGTGCTGCCGCTGTCGAGCGCAATGATATCGTTCGGCTCGACGAACCGCAGCGCCCACTCCGCCGCCTCGCGCTTCTCGTCCGGATGCTTCGGATTCGGCGAGAGCCCGGCCAACAGGCCGGAATAGCCTTCGTTGGCCAGCATGGCGCCGCCGTGAGTCCGGCGCAGCAGCCCTTTGCTTTCCAGCTTCTCGAGATCCTGGCGGATCGTCTTCCCCGTTACCCCGAGCTTGCCCGCCAAATCCGCGACGGACACTTCGCGGTGCGCCATGAGCAGCTCCATAATTTTCTCGTATCGTATGATGGCTGACATCGTTGTCCCCCGCTCTGCGGACCGTCTTCCTTCACGCTTAGTCCGCACCCATATTTTTGCTGCCCCTATGGTAACACAGCTGCTTCGGGAAAACCAAGCGTCCCCGCAAATGCTCCCGTTTGCCCGCTCTCCGTCCCCTGCGGACGGTCTTCGCCTTAAAATCCGAAACTCCGTGACGCTCCTGTACTAAAGTGTTATAATATGGTCTAATGCAAGCAATGAAGAAACATGGAAGGATGGACCGTTATGAACCCTCTTGCCCAAAGTTTAAATGAGACCATTCAAAAAGAAAACCCGCACGTCTACGACATGCTGTCCGAGCTCGGCAAACAAATTTATTTTCCGAAGGTCGGCATCCTGAGCCAATCCGCCGAAGCGAAGGCGAAGGCTAAGAAGTTCAACGCCACCATCGGCACGGCGCTGGAAAACGGCCAGCCGATGCATCTCAAGGTCATCCAAGATACACTGTCCGCCTACAATCCGAAGGACATTTACGAATATGCCCCGCCGGCGGGCAAGCCGGAGCTGCGCGCCGCATGGCGCAGCAAGATGATCGAGGAAAATCCGTCCCTTCAGGGCAAAAACCTCGGCAATCCGATCGTGACGAACGCGCTGACCCACGGGCTGAGCGTCGTGGCAGATTTGTTCGCAGGTCCGGGAGACGCCGTCATCATTCCTGATAAAAACTGGGAAAACTACGAGCTGACCTTCGGCATTCGCCGCGGCGCCGAGCTTGTGTACTACCCGCTCTATACGGAAGACCGTCTGTTCAACGCCGCGGCGCTCCGCGACGCCCTGCTGGCCCAGAAGGGCAAGGGCAAAGCCATCGTCGTGCTGAACTTCCCGAACAACCCGACGGGCTACACGCCGGGTCCCGAAGAAGGACGCGCTATCGTAGCGGCGATTAAGGAAGCGGCGGAAGCCGGCATCAACGTCGTGGCCGTCACGGACGACGCTTACTTCGGCCTGTTCTTCGAGGATTCGCTGCACGAGTCGCTCGCCGGCCAATTGGCCGGGCTTCATCCGCGCGTGCTGTCGGTCAAGATCGACGGCGCAACGAAGGAAGAATACGTGTGGGGCTTCCGCGTCGGCTTCGTTACGTACATCGGTCAAAGCGATGCGACGCTGGCGGCTTTGGAGCAAAAAACGATGGGCATTATCCGCGCGACGATTTCCAGCGGCCCGCATCCGTCCCAGACGTTCGTGCTGCATGCGCTGCAAGCGCCGGAATTCAAAGCCCAAAAGCAAGAGAAGTTCGACATTATGAAAGCCCGCGCCAACCGCGTCAAAGCGCTGCTCGATACCGGGAAATACGATCAGGTATGGGATTACTATCCGTTCAACTCCGGCTACTTCATGTGCCTGAAGCTGAAGACGGTCGACGCCGAAACGCTGCGCGTGCACCTGCTCGATAAGTACGGCATCGGGACGATCGCCCTCGGCGAAACCGATCTCCGCGTCGCCTTCTCCTGCATCGAGGAAGCGAATATCGACGAGCTGTTCGAAACGATCTACCAAGGCGTGCTGGATCTCCAGAATGTCGCCGCGAAATAAGAAAACTTCTATCGAAGTCTATTCATGGAAGATACATTCATGTTTTAGAGGAAGCTTTTCTTGCGATATAGAATTCAATCAGCTCTGCCGATAACTTACAAATTCTATATCTAAAACGCCATCCGCAAAAGCCGGGGTTCACAAGAGCCTCCGGCTTTTATTTGCATTTGCAATCCGCCGAAAATAAATGCTACAATTAACCTACGTTAACACCTCGGTAAAGTGAGATTTTGTCCGAAAGGAGGAACGCGGATGACAGCCTGCCGGCATAAGCACCCTCTTCATGTGCTTTTTGTGCTGCTTACCGGTCTGTTCCTCACGTTCTCCTGCTTCATCCCGATTGCGGAAGCGGAAAACCCGCCGCTCACGCGCTCGATGACGATGGGCCAGTCGGGCGCCTCCCACGTTATCTCCATCGCTTCCCGTCACCTGACGGACAATGACCTGCACACGCCTGCGGCAGGCTTGCCGGTTCTCCGTCCGGAAACGATCCGTTTTCCGAGGCCTGCCTTCATTCTGGAGCGGCAATCGGACCGTTCCATCCTCCTCCTGCTCAAGCAGCAGCTCCTCATGCCCTTAAAATTCACGGTGATTACGTTCCACGCTCCCCAAGCTTGATCGTTTACGGGCTCCAGACGACGGAGCCGCAATCAAAGCTTGGGAGGAGATTCCATGACAGATATCCGAGAGTCCGATCTTCCGGGAATCGGACGAAAATTTCAACTGCACGCACGCGGAGGCGATAAACTGGTCGTGGTCGTCCACGACGACGGAAGAAGAGAGCTGTATCATTTTGACCCGGACGATCCGGATGAGACCGTCTCCACAGTTACGCTGGACGACGACGAAGCGAGAATGATCGCCGGGATTATCGGCGGAATGAGCTATCGGCCCAAATCGCTCGAAACGATGGAAGTGGCGCTGGACGCCCTGGTCGTGGAGTGGTTCAAGATCGAAGCCGGCGCAGGCAGCGTCGGGCATACGATCGGCGGGCTGAACGTCCGCAAGCAAACGGGAGCGACGATTATCGCCGTTGTCGAAAAAAATCATACGCACTGCATCAATCCGGGCCCGGAGTACCGGTTTCAGGCGGAATCGACGCTCGTCGTCGCGGGAGAGCGCAAGCAATTGAAGGCGCTGAAGGAGCTCCTTCAGCAAGGGAGCCTGTAGCCTATGGAGCACATCGTTCTTGAGATCGGGCTGGCGATTTGTCTCATTGCCGCGGCAGGATGGCTTTCCACGAAGCTGCGCTTTTCCGTCGTTCCGTTTTATATTTTGATCGGGATGGCGGTCGGTCCCCATGCGCCGAAGATCGGGGCCTTCGATTTCCGCTTCATCGACAGCGCGCCGCTCATTGAATTTATGGGCCGCCTCGGGGTGCTGTTCCTGCTCTTTTACCTCGGACTTGAGTTTTCAGTCGGGAGGCTGATCAAGTCGGGGCGCTCCATCGCGGTCGGAGGCACGATCTATATCGCGATCAATTTCACGCTCGGGCTGCTGTTCGGCTGGCTCGCCGGATTCCCGCTGAACGAGACGCTGGTCATTGCGGGCATTACGACGATTTCCTCCAGCGCGATCGTAGCCAAGGTGCTTGTCGATCTGAAGCGGACGGCCAATGCCGAGACGGAAATGATTCTGGGCATCATTATGTTCGAAGACGTGTTCCTGGCCGTCTACATCTCCATTCTGTCCGGACTGCTGTTAAGCGGCGCCACATCGGCAGGAGGCATACTCCTGTCCGCGCTGCTGTCGCTCGGCTTCATGCTCGTCTTCCTGATCGCCGGGCGCAAAGCGGTTCCTTGGCTGAACCGCTTCCTGAATATCCGGTCCAACGAAGTGTTTCTGCTGTTCGTCTTCGGATTTTTGACGGTCATTGCGGGCTTCTCCGAAACGATTCATGTCGCGGAAGCGATCGGAGCGCTGCTCGTCGGACTGGTACTGGCCGAGACCGAGCACAGGCACCGGATCGAGAAGCTCATTCTTCCGTTCCGGGACTTCTTCGGGGCGCTGTTCTTCTTCAGCTTCGGCCTGACCATCGATCCGCTCACGCTCGGCGGCGCCGTCTGGCTCTCGCTTGGCGCGGTGCTGCTGACGCTCGCCGGCAACTATTTGGCGGGGATGCTGGCCGGACGGAGCGCCGGGCTACCCCCGAAAGCATCGTCCAACATCGGGCTGACGATCGTCTCCCGGGGAGAATTTTCCATCATTATGGCCAACCTCGGCAAAGCCGGCGGACTGATGACCGTTCTGCAGCCGTTCGCCGCGCTATACGTGTTGATATTGGCGATTCTCGGACCGCTGCTGACGAAGGAATCAAAGCTGGTGTACGGCCTGCTGAATCGTTGGTTTAAGTTCGACCAAACGGCAGCTGCGCCGCCGGACGGCTCCAAGACGCGGGAAAATCATTCCGCCTGACAACGCAAAAAGCCTGACGGAAGGGATCGTTCCCTTTTCGTCAGGCTTGTTTGTATTAAGTCTAGATTAACAAATTAAACAAGTTCGGGTCCTTGTTAATTTCGCTGAACCGCAGCCCGCGCTGCTCCATCCGCTCGATCAGCGGACCGTAATCGTCCTTGTGCTTGAGCTCGATGCCGACCAGCGCCGGACCGTTTTCTTTGCTTGTCTTCTTCGTATATTCGAACCGCGTAATATCGTCGGTCGGTCCGAGCACATATTCGAGAAATTCCCGCAAAGCGCCCGCGCGCTGCGGAAAGTTGACGATAAAGTAATGCTTGAGGCCCTCGTAAATGAGCGACCGCTCCTTGATTTCCTGCATCCGGTCGATATCGTTGTTGCCGCCGCTGATGACGCACACGACATTTTTCCCGGCGATCTCCTCGCGGTAAAACTCCAGCGCCCCCACCGTCAGCGCTCCCGCCGGCTCGGCTACGATGGCGTTCTCGTTGTACAGCTCGAGAATCGTCGTGCACACTTTGCCTTCCGGCACGACGATGATGTCGTCGACGACCTCGCGGCAAATATCGTAGGTCAGCTCGCCGACCCGCTTAACCGCCGTGCCGTCGACGAATTTGTCGATCTCGCCGAGCGTGACGATTTCGCCCGAATCGACCGATTGCCGCATCGAAGGCGCCCCGGTCGTTTCCACGCCGATGACCCGGGTGGACGGGCTGACGCCTTTAATATACGTGCCCATACCGGCAATGAGTCCGCCGCCGCCGATCCCGGCGAATACATAATCGACCTGCCCCTGCATATCGTTCATCAGCTCCAGGCCGACGGTGCCCTGTCCGGCAATGACCTTCGGGTGATCGAACGGGTGAACGAACGACAGCCCTTCGCGCTCTCCGAAAGCCAGCGCTTCACGCAGCGAATCGTCAAAGGTGTCTCCGATCAGCACCACTTCGACGAACGGGCCGCCGAACAGCTTGACCTGCGAAATTTTTTGCCGCGGCGTCGTCGCGGGCATAAAAATTTTCCCAGGAATTTGCAGCGCATTGCAGGAATAGGCCACGCCTTGGGCGTGATTGCCGGCGCTGGCGCAGACGACGCCTTTGCGCAGCTTGTCTTCCGGCAGGGTGCGGATCATATTATAGGCGCCGCGAATTTTGAACGAGCGGACCACCTGCAGATCCTCCCGCTTCAAGAATACGTTGCAGCCGTATCTTTCGGATAGAATGAAATTTTTTTGCAAAGGGGTCTGATGCACGACGTCCTTCAGCAGATGGCTGGCGACGAGAATATCCTCTAGTTTCATACTTGGTGCGGTCATAATCGTTTTTTCCTCCAACCCGGTGTACGCAAGTCTCGCGCCCGGCTTAACGGGCTTGCTCGCAATTTCTCCTAATTATACACCGTTCGGCGCATCTGTCCATCCCCTATGGCAATTGCCAGGATAACCCGCCGCCGATGTTGCAAAGCGTTGTATGATCGGGTACGATGACGGTATCGGGGCATGACCTCGACGCCATTTCTGCGGCAATTCCATAATCATGGAGAAATTTATGAAACTAACGACGCTAATCGAAAATTTGAAGAATGATTCACAAGATTTAATCAATGAATCCGGCTTATCTCTTTACATAGAACTAGATAACAAACGTATCCTGTTTGATACCGGAAAAACCGGCAGCTTTATTACGAATGCACAGAAACTGGGAATTCATTTAGAGCATGTGGATGCCGTCATGCTTTCTCATGGCCATCATGATCATGGCGGAGGTCTTCTGCGTTCTGTAAGGTAAACAGCAAAGCCAAAGTCTACATGAAGAGGAAGGCTGCGGGAGATTATTATTTTCATATCCTGGGTTTTAACAAAAACATCGGCATCGATAAAAAAGTGTTCGAGGAGTATTCCAACCGAATTGCTTATGTTGATCGTTTTACCGAAATCATGAATGATATTTATATAATTACAGACATCGAGGAGCAGGATTATATTTATTTGCCAAAGAGGGGAAGAAGCGGGTTCAAGACAAATTTGAACATGAGCTCATGATGGTGATCAAGGAGCAAGACGGGATCTGCGTATTTACGGGATGTTCTCATAAAGGTACCCCCAATATGATACGAGCCGCCAGAACTTTTTTCCCCAGTCTAGATATTAAAGCGGTTATAGGCGGCTTTCATCTCATGACGATACCGATGCTAAAATCATTCAGCGCTTCCCAGAAAGAGATTCAGGCCATTGCCCAAATGATCATCGACGAAAATATCCAAAAAGTATATACAGGGCATTGCACAGGGGTAAAAGCTTACAAAAACTTAAAACATATTTTGGATTCCAAAATCGAGTATATTCGAACAGGATCTCAGACCTATGTGTAAAAAAAACGGACCTTCCTGCAGACATTTAACATGGCTGCAGGAAGGTCCGTTTCCCGTTGTAACTCTAACCTTTTCTAATCGTTCTCTCTCATTTATCGAATGATGATGGTGTGTACGAGTTGGTTTTTGCCTCGCAGCTCCAAGGTGCGTCCTGCGGTCAGCTGGCTGACGTCGCCGGAAATGTAAACTTCGGATGCAATTCCGTAAACAGCCGTTTGTACGCCGCCGCCGTCTACGTTTTGGTTAATCGTAACGTTGGCGAGTCCGCCTTTGGAGTTCAGCGTGTAGCTGTTCAGCGTTCCCGTTACCGTAAAGTCGGTTTGCTGCTGCGGATCGCCCGCCGTGTTCAGCACTTCGATGTAGATCGCTTTACCGCCGTACGTGCGGATCATCACCTGATCGCCCGAACGCAGGTCGCCGGGAGCTACGCGGGAGCCGCTGCGGAAGACGAACACGTTCGAATCCAGCTCGACGTTCAGCACCTCGTTGTTTTGCAGTTTAACCGGCAGCAGGTTGTTGTTCAGCGTTCCGTTGACCGTCCCTTTCACCGATGCGCGGTCCGGCAGCTGGCTGCCCGTACGGTCCAGCAGCGCGGCAAGCTCGGCGCGGGTCACCGGCTTGTTCGGGCGGAACGTGTTGTCCTCGTAGCCGTCGATCAAGTTTTTCTCGATCGCCACGGCCACGTAGCCTACGGAGCCGGCGGAAATTTTGTCGGCATCGCGGAACGGAAGCTTGGCGTTCATTTTGGCTTTGGCTTCGTTCTGCAGCTTCATCGCTTTGACCAGCAGCGTCGTGGCCCACAGGCGGTCCGCTTCTTTCTCCGGCTGAATCATGTCGTCGGTCTCGGTGAACAAGTCGTTTTGCAGCGCGACGGAAACGTAGCCGGTCGCCCACGGATATTTTTGCTTTAATTTGTCCGCATCTTTGAAGTTCAGGTTAGCCGCTTTCGCATCGGCCGATTCGGCTTGATCGCGCAGCCCCATCAAGCGGACCGCAGCAGTGATCGCCTCGATGCGGGTGATCGTTTTGCGCGGCTGGAACGTACCGTCCTCGTAGCCTTCGAAGACGCGCTTGGAAGCGAGGGAAGCGATGTAACGCTGCGCCCATTCCACGTCCTTGCCCTTCAGATCGTCAAACGTCAGCTTTATATTAATATTGACATCCTTGTCAAAGTCCATTTTTTTCTCGATCTTGTCGCGTTTTTCCCAGTCGCGGTCTTTGTCCTTGTCATGACCTTTGCCTTTGCCGTCGGCGAAAGCCGCGGTCGATCCGCCCAGCACCATCGCCAGGGTCAATCCGGAAATCACTGTCTTCTTGAAAGTTTTGCTCATCATTCATTCTCCTTTGCCAAGTGGGTTGAACCGCAGTCCGGCTCCTGACGGACACATGGACAGCACAGGGCCAGCCGCCGCCTCAAATAGCGGAGGAAGTCCGTCGCACGTCGATTCCGCGAGCAGATGCGATACATGATATGAGTATGAAAAGAGGATGTTTCAGAACCTTCGCGAAGAGTTCCTGGATTCACTTACATCGTTCGCCCTTCCGAAATTGTTTAGGGGGGTCCCTTTAGATCCTCTGCCAAAAATGTTAAACTTATCTGCATACCCCCGGGATTGTCCGTTTTTAGAACCCCCAATCCCGGCTACTATTATAAATGAGAGATAAGGAGAGAGAGATGAAACTAAGCGGCAAAAAACTGACGGTTGTGCTGGCTCTGGTGGCCTTGGTCGCCTTGGCTGCAGTCTATACGTTCCTGCAGCGGAGTGCGCCGGACAAGCCGTCTCCGAACTCAACGGCAACCGCAGGCACAGACGAATCGAACGGCGGCAAGAGCGCAACCGCCTCCAAGACGGACAACAAACTACCCGACATCCCGACAGAGCAGACGGATATCGTCGTGATCGGCAGCGAGCTCGAAGGACTTTATCTGGCCCGCGCCGCGGCGGACGAAGGATTGAAGGTCAAAATATTGGACCCTCGCGATGCGTTTGGCGGCCAAGTGCTGCAGGGAGAGATGCTGTTTCTCGACGAAACCCGCGACGATCAGCACCGGCTGCTGGTACAAGGCCGGGCGAAGGAGCTGTTCGACGGCTTCCGCAACGGCAAAATCCGCAAGCTGAAGGAATTCGAGCAATATTTTGACAAGCTGAAAAAAGACATTCCCGTGGAGCAAGGGATCAAGATCGAGAGCATCGAGCAAAACCCCGGCCAATTCGGCGGGCAGGCATTAAACGGGATCGTCTACACGACCAAGGACGGCCAGAAGAAACGGACCGCCGCCTCCTATTGGGTGGAGAACACCGATTACGCCGCGATGGTCAGCAAGCTTCAAGCGACGCGGATGCCGGGGCTGGAGCAGTTCTACGGGCAAAATAACATCGAGTATATGAGCTCCGGCATGATGATGAAATTCAAAAACGTCGACTGGGCCAAGTTCCAGCAGAGCTTCAACAATATGCCGAAGGAAGAGCGCAGCGCCAAATTCGGCTGGGGCTCGGTGGACAACAGCTTCGCCATCAGCCTCGCGGGCATGACGAGCAAATACAAGCCGACGAACGACCGCGTGTTTCTGCGCGGGCTGAATGCGGTGAGCCAGCGGGACGGCGAAGTGATCATCAACGCCTTCCTGATCTATACGGTCGATCCGTCGGACGACAAATCGGTGGCCGAGGCGATGGAGCTCGGGAAAAAGGAAATTCCTCTGATCCTGAACCATTTCCGCAAAAGCTTGCCCGGCTGGGAGAAAGCGGAGCTGAACGGGTTCCCGAACTATTTGTACATCCGCGAATACAACCACTACGAGACGGATTACGTCTTGAAGCCTTCGGACATGCTCGGGGCGAAAATGTTCTGGGACAACGTGAGCATCGGCGGATACCCGCTCGACCTGCAGGGCACCAGCGCCAACAAATGGGGCATCGAGATGGGCCGCCCGGACAAATACGGGATGCCGCTGCGCAGCTTCCTGCTTAAAAATTACGACAACGTCATTATGGCCGGTAAAAACGTCGGCGCCTCCGCCATCGCTTACGGCAGCGCGCGCATTCAGCCGAATACAAGCTTGGCGGCCGAATCGATCGGCGTCATTCTGGGACAAATTCAAGGCAAGAAGAAGCTTCGCGAGCTGAAGGAAGCCGACATGCCGCAGCTTCAGCAGTACCTCGCCTCGAAATACAACATCAAGCTGACGGGCGTCACCGGCAACAACAAGCTGGCCGGATGGTCGGCGGACGAAATCGCCAAGCTCGATACCGGCGAGATCGTTTACGCGTCTTACGTGAAAACACGCAAAAAATAACAAGCAAGCCCTCCTGCGCCGGAAGCGTCCGGTTGCGGGAGGGCTTTGTTTGTACTTCTTCCCCTTTTGACACATCGGGTAAAACGGAGTACAATAATTTAATTCAAATATTGAATTATTCATAAATAAAACTATTGAGAACTAAAAATCAAAGGGGGAAGCCGTTATGCGGGAGCAAGGGCTTCATGCATCCACGGAGATTGAAAAATGGACCCGGCTGGCGATGCGCCGCTGGATCTCCGAGATAACCGGCCGGCTAAAGCACGGTCTGCCGATTCAGCAGTATTATTTGCTGGAAAGCCTTCGGGCAAACGGGACGATGCGGTGTTCGGAGCTGGCCGACACGCTGCAGATCACGCTGCCGGCCGTAACAAACCTTGCGAATAAGCTGGTGGCCGGCGGGTATGCGCAGCGGGCCCATAACGAAGCGGACCGGCGGGTCGTCATGGTGACCATCGCGCCGAAAGGTTTGGACGCTTTGCGCGAGTTGGACGAGAAAGCGGCGGAATTGGTTGAGTGGTTCTGGCAAGGGCTGGAGCCGGGCGAAACCGCCGAATTGACCCGCCTGCTCCGCAAGGCGGTCGAGTATCGAACGGTGAAGGATAAAAACTAGAGAACGGGCTCCGGCTACCGGAGAACCAGACAGCAGGGAGAGGAGAGAATATTATGGCTTCGCTTGAAAGCACCGAGAAACCCGTGCCGTTTTGGCCGGTCATGATCGGTATTTTTTTCGGCTCGTTTCTGGCGATTCTGGGAACCAGCTCCATTAATGTGGCCATTCCGATCTTAATGCAAGACTTTCATACCGACTTAAATACGGTACAGTGGACGCTGACCGGCTTCATGCTCGCGACCGGAGTCATCGCGCCCATCACCGGCTATTTGGGGGACCGGTTCAGCACCAAATATTTGTATGTCGCCGCCCTGATCGGGTTTACGTTCATGTCGGGGCTGTGCGCCGCAGCCTGGAATATTCATTCGCTGATCGTATTCCGCATTATGCAAGGGGCCTTCAGCGGCATGGTCATGCCTGCGACTATGACGATCATTTATCAGGTCATTCCCCGGGAACGGCAGGCGTTCGCGATCAGCATGTGGAGCTTGGCGGCCATGCTTGCCCCGGCGCTCGGCCCGTCGCTGGCCGGCTGGCTGATTCAGACGTTCGACTGGACCTGGCTGTTCTTGATCAATCTGCCGTTCGGAATCATCGCCATTGCGCTTGCGATGAAGCTCATTCCGTATTACCGCCTGACGGCGCCGAAACCGTTCGACCTGTTCGGGTTTCTGGCCGTCGTTCTCAGCAGCTCCGCGCTGCTCATCGCATTCAGCGAAGCGCACGCCTGGGGATGGGGAGCCTGGCAGACGGTATCCCTTCTGGCCTTCGGAGCGCTGACGCTGATTGTCTTCGTCCGTTACGAGCTGCGCAAAGCCGGGCCGCTGTTGAATCTTCGAGTATTCGCATACTCCCGGTATACCTATAGCCTGATTCTCAGCTGTATCATTACGATCAGCTTGTATTCCGGAACATTCCTGACGCCGGTGTTTCTGCAAAATATCCAGCATGTCTCCGCCTTCGATACGGGCTTGATTCTCCTCATCCCGTCGCTGGCGATGGCGGTCTGCATGCCGCTTACCGGCAAGCTGTATTCGCGGGTCGGGCCGATGCCGCTTATTCTGTTCGGGATCGTGCTGATCGGCGTCGGAACGCTGGCCATGGCCCATCTAAGCGTCGATGTGACGCACGGCTATATCATCCTGTGGATGACCGTCCGCAACCTCGGCATCGCCTTCTCGACCATGCCCGCTTCCAATGCCGGCATGGAGGTCATCCCGCGCGAGCTGTCCGGGCACGCCTCCTCGGTGAACAACTGGATCCGCCAAGGATTCGGCTCGTTCTCCATCGGCCTGTTCACTTCGATGCTCGCCTCCCGCGTTGCCGCTCACAGCATGGAGCTCGGCAAGGCCGGCGGGCTGAACGGCCAACAGCTGCAGCAGCAGGCGTTCACGTTGAGCGTCAATGACGTATACATGGCGGCGACCATTGTCGTGCTGATCGGCTTGCCGCTGGCCCTGACGTTGGGAAGCCGACGCGGCAAAAGGCGGACGGAAGCCGCTTCGGGTCCGGGTTTGCCGCAGAAGACGTCGTAAGCGTGCAGAAAGATGGACGGGCTTGTACTTACAACCCTCAAAAAAGAGGCTGCCCCTTAAGCGGATTTTAACTATGGATGCGCGCCAGATTTTTATCTTTAACACCAAAAAGCGCGAGTTTGAAGGCTAAATGCCCTCTCAGCTCGCGCTTTTGGTTCAGGCCAACCCGAATTTTTTCCGAACTCGCCGGCTCCGGTTGAAGCCGGTACGAAATTGGACCGGTGTGCCGTTCCATGGCCTGACGATCCCCACGGCTCCTGGCTGCCTGGCATAATCTTGACTACAGCTCGCATTACGGAGCCGGCCGCCGGAAGACGGGCTGAATGGCGGGAAGAAACGATAGGCAATCTTTTCTCCGGTCATATTGCCCCCCTGTTCCGTTCTTTATCGAAAGCGGCCGCTGTACCGATGCCCATTTTATGGGAAAATGCCGCCGTTCGCCTGTATTCGCTGTATGAGAAACGGATGGGGAAAGGGGCGGTTAGCGGGGAGGACTTCGCTTATTTGATTCATGCGGCTCCGGCGAGATTGTTCGGGGAAACGCGGAATCCGCTGGCCCGAGTTTACGGCACGGCAAGCCGCAGGGGAATACAAGCTCGTCCGCTCGAACACGGGCAACTTGTTGCTTCTATTACGAGGTCGGCTCCTCGGATGGCAGCTACTGTTCGAATTGCCCGAGAGCTCGATAATCGAAAAAGGCTTGACTGGAGGCTGCCCCGTATGGGACAGCCTCCTCTTTGCTTTCACTTATAAGCGCAGCCCGAAGGTCACCCGCACCGTGGACCCTTCAAAAGCGACGCCCCGAATCGCCACGTGCCTCGGCATATAATCGTTCAGATCAACCTCGATCGGCCGGAGACTTAACCATGCGGACGGGACCGCGACGTCCCGGACGACGGTCCCCGTATGGACGGCCGTCAAATAGGGCTCGTGCCAGGCAAGGTCGAAGTTGAGCCGGGCGCCCACCTTCCAGCGGTCTTGAAGCAGCAGCGTCACGTCCGCCGCGAGCCGCTCCCCCTGAAGGAAAAACCTCGCTCCCGTCACCTTGACCCCGGGACGCAGCTCGGGCCTGCGGACAAGCGCTTTTTTCAGCAGATTGCCCGCCTCCTGCTCCGTGAGAACCGCCTCCGGCTTTTGGCGGATGACCATAGCGGCGAGCTTCTCACGCACCGGAAGATCGTCGTACGACAAGTCCAGCGCCTCTTGCGGCTGAACGTACCATAATGCCCCGGCGGCCAGCAGCGCGCCCGCAATCACGATCGCGGCGATTCCTTTGAAGAGCGACCTCATCTGTCTTCCCCCTTAAAGGAGCCGGTCGATCCTTGAGTCTGATATTTTTCCCGGAGCCTGATAGACCGAACCGCCGGCTCCTTTCGTTACCTTTTCGGTTTGCCCGACGGATCGCGCTTTTCCTTGAGCCAGCGCGGCGCTCCTTTGTTTTTGCGGTCCCGTTCCCGGTCCGCCTTGCGTTTATCCGGGGCCGCCGGAGCCGGGTCACGGCCAGTGCCCGCCTGCGCGGGCTTTACGCTCTTCCCTTCCGTACGGGGAAGCTTCGGTGCTCCCGCTTGGGCTATACGCGCTTCGGGCTTCTCCCTTCCCGGTTGCGCTTCGTCCGGCGCCCGGCGTTCCACGAGCTTCCTCGTTTCCCGGCGACCGGCCCGCTCCTGCTCCGGATCGACGATTTTCCCATGAAACATCGTCCGCCGTTTCATCTCGATTCCGAGCGCTTTGGCGAATTTATCGATGATGAACCGCTCCCGCGGAGTAATGATCGACAAAGCTATGCCTTTGCGGCCCATCCGCCCCGTCCGGCCTACGCGGTGCACGTAATGATCCGCATCAACCGGCGGATCGAGGTTGATCACATGCGTAACCTGCGGCAGGTCAAGCCCCCGGGCGGCCACGTCGGTTGCGAGCAGCAGCTGGAACTTGCCGGCGCGGAACGCCTGCATCGTCTTGGCCCGCTCCTGCTTGAAGGAATCGCCGTACAGGCCTTCGACCGACAAGCCGACGTATTGCAGCTTCGCCACCGCTTCCCCGATATCGTCGGTCTCGTTGACGAACACGATCGCGGCTTTCGGGTTATACAGCCGAACAAGGCGGCGCAGCGTATCGATTTTGTCCCGTTCCTCGCATACGAAATACAAGTGCTCCAGCGTTTCCGAGGTGCGCTGCGCCGGATTTACCCGGACGTAGACCGGATCGCGCATCCAGCGGTCGATGACGGCCTGCAGCGGCGGCGGGAACGTCGCGGAAAAAAACAGCAGCTGCCGGTCGCGCAGCATCCCTTTGAACAGCGCCTCCACATCCTGCATGGACCCCAGCTCGAACACTTGATCGACCTCGTCGACGACGACCGTGCGGATGCCGTGCAGCTTCAATTTGCGGAGCTTGACCAGCTCCTGCACGCGGCCGGGCGTCCCTACCACGATCTGCGGCTTGAGCTTCAGCCGGTCGATCTGGCGCTCGATGGAGGCGCCGCCGATCAGCTGCTGCACGCGGATATCGCTATCCTTCGCAAGCTGCTCCAGCGTCTGCACGATCTGCATACCGAGCTCCCGCGTCGGCACCAGCACAAGAGCTTGTACCTCTCTCGCGCCCGTGTCTATTTTATGCAGCAGCGGCAGCGAGTAGGCCAGCGTTTTTCCGGTGCCGGTCTGCGATTGCGCGACGACATCCTTTCCTTCCAGCGCGACCGGTATCGCTTCCGCCTGTATGTCCGACGGCTCGGTAATTTCCAGCTCCTGCAGCCGTTTGACATACTGCGGAGCGATATGTAAAGCAGCAAACCCCGTATTCATTCGATCATCCTTTCTTCCCTTGCGTTTCCTTAGTATATCAGAATATGCGGGCGATTGCCCTACCCGGCGGGAAGCGTGCCCGGCTTACCGGTCCCGGCCTGCCGCGCGATCCCGTTGACTTGCAATCCATCCGAACACCGCATCCAGCGCGCGTTCGTCGTCCTCCTTCGGAAAGCGGTGCCCGAGCCCGTCGTACAGTTCCATCGTGTACTCCTTCCCGGCCCGCTCCAGCGCCGCTCCCAGCTTGCGCGCCTGCTCAACGCTGACCTGCGCATCCGCCGTGCCGTGTACGATCATGACGGGCACGCGAATCGCATCGGCCCAATAGACCGGCGACCGCCGCTCGTAGCATTCGGCCTGCTTGCGCGGATGACCGACGACCCGCTTCAGCATGCGCCTCAGATCGACCCGCTCTTCATACGTATCGAGCAGATCGCTTACCCCGCCCCAGACGACGACCGGCCCGGCGCCCTCGCACTCTTTGGCCGCCAGCAGCGCCATCAGTGCGCCGCGCGAGAAGCCGATCAGCGGAATCGGACCGGACTGCACCTCCGGCAGCGATTGCATGAGGGTAATCGCGTGATGCACGTCGAAGCGGTCTTCCCCTCCGAAGTCCTCCCGGCCCTCGCCGCCTTCGTTGCCCCGGTAAAACGGCGCAAATACCGCATATCCGCGCCGCGCCATCGAGAAAATGCGGCGTTTGCGCACCATCCCGACCTTGCGGATGCCTCCCCGGCAGTAAATTAAGCCCGGAACGGGCATGGCCGCATCGGGTACGGCAAGATAGCCTTTAACCTGAAGTCCTTGGCTAATATATGTCAGCCGGTAAAGCGATATGCCCTTGGCCAAGCTGCGGAGGCTTTCCCGCAGAACCAGCGTGCCGTCCGGCGGAACGCCTCCGGCGGGGCCGCTTTGCGGAATGTTTGTATCGGTAGGTACAGGCATGTTCGGTTCACTCCAATTTTTGACACAAAGTCGTTCCGGCGTTACACTAAGATGTATTATGACCGGAAAGGTGGATTTTCAAATGAACTCCCGTTTTGCCGCCGAATTCGATGCGCTGGTCGAGAAATATGCCGAGCTGCTGACCGGCGACGCTTCCGCCGAAACGGTGGAAAAAATCAAAGTTTGGGCGATCTACAACCATATCCATAAAACGATGCCGGCTCTCGCAAGCCATTGGAATCAGCAGCACCCCGAGGGCAAAGCCGATGTCCGCAAGCTGTTCGAGGAAGTGCGCGACCTTAACCAGAAGCTGAAAGCCGCCAACCAACAAGAGGCGGCGAAGCCCGAGCCGGAAGCGTGATCGCCGCGAACCTATCCCCTTTACCATACCTTGCCCGAAGACCGAAAAGCAATCATCCTCGGTCTTTTTTCATCTTTTTATATTGAAAACGGTCGCGAATTTGACGCCGCCGACACCCGAGGAGCTTGCGGCCGGACTGGCTCTCGCGCAAAAAAGCATCGACCGCGGCATCCCCGCGATCTCCTGGGATTTGTTCGTCTCCGAATTCGGGGTGATCTACGGCTACGACGACGATAAAAAACTGCTTCAGGCCAAAGACGTGAAAGGCGACGGAACGCTTCCTTATGCCAAGCTTGGCCGAGGACAAGTCGGCGAGCTGTTCGTCATGACGCTGGACGAATCGCTGCCGGTTGACCGGCGGTCCATGCTGCTCGGCGCGCTGAGATTAATCGTAAGGCATGCAAGGACCCGGGAGCACGAGCTGGAGCTGCCGGCATTCGAGAACGGGCTGGCCGGCTACGGCGCTTGGATCGAGGCGTTCCGCTCCGGCGGCGTCAACGAGTTCGGCAACGCCTACAACACGGCGGTCGTCTGCGATGCCCGCGCCCACGCGGTTAAATTTTTGCAGGAGCTGCCGGCCCGATGGTCCGGCGATTCCGCTGCGGAGCGCACGGTCCGCGAGCTGGCTGCCGAGGCCAAGACGGTATTCGAGGCATTGGCCAAAATGCTGCCGTCGTTTCCGTTCCCGCAGGGCGGCACGCCGAACGATCCTGAAACCGCCAAACAGGCGATCGGCCTGTTATCGGAAGCCCGGGAGGCCGAGGAGGCCGGCGTTGCCGTATTGGAGCGGATGCTGGAAACGCTGAAAGCGTAATCGGGCAACACAAATCCAAGCGAAGCAGCCGGCGCCTTCCGAAAGCGATCTTCGTGCGCATGCAGCGGCGCATTTCCGGTCCGCCTCGGCGAGCCGAACAAACCGAAGACCGCCGCCCCTTCGAGGAGCCGCGGTCTTCTCGCCTGTCAACCGGCTGCCGCCATTGGGCGCCGTATGCCTTCGCCCTGCCAAGCCGGCTTGAAGCTATTTCTTGTTGAGCAATTTATAGGCGATGCGGTCGAACAGCCGCGGAAACAATTGATACAGCTTCACCCCCGCGGCCGCCAGGAACGGCAGGTTCACTTCGGGCGTCCCCCGCTCGATGGCTTCCAGCACTGTCCGGGCGACGCGCTCCGGCTTCAGCATAAACCATTGGACGTTTTTCACGTAATTGCCCGAAGGATCGGCCCGGTCGAAAAACGGCGTATGGATCGGCCCGGGGTTGACGGCGGTCAGACGGACGCCGGTGCCGACGAGCTCCTGCCGCAGACAGTTGGTCAACCCGAGCACGGCATGCTTGGTGGCGGAGTAGCCGCTCGACTTGGCCGAGCCGATCTTCCCGGCCATGGAAGCGATATTGACGATATGGCCGCTTCCCTGCTTCAGCATGGAAGGCAGCACCGCTTTCGTACAGCGGACGGTTCCCATATAATTGACGTCCATCATGCCCTCGAATTCGCTTAACGGCGCCGTCGCGAACGAATCGAACACGCCGTAGCCCGCATTGTTGATCAAAATGTCGATCCGGCCGTAGTCGGCGATCACCCGCTCCATCGTTGCGGTTACCTGCTCCGCCGAGGTGACGTCAAGCCGGTATACGCCGTGCTTGCCCTGTATTTTAGCGGACGCGTCCGCCAGCTTTTGCTCCGAACGCGCCATCAGTATAGGTAGTGCTCCGCGCTGCGCCAGCATCTGCGCCATCAGCGCGCCGATCCCGCTCGACGCTCCCGTGATCACCGCGATTTTGCCGCGAACATCCATCCTCGGTTCCCCCTGTCTTCTATCGAACAAAAAAAGCGAAGCGCTCCCGGCGTTATCGGAACCGGAGAAGCGTTCGCTTACAGCTTACACGTTATGGACTTGTCATTTCAACTTCAGCGCACGACGCTTGCTCTTAAGCGATCAGCACTTGAATATCGAGCTCCCCGATGCCTTCCATAATCAGCGGGATCGTCAGCGCTTTCTGCGCGTTGAAGCCGGCCGCATGCGCGGAATGAAGCAGCTTGGGCGGCGTAATATCGACGCGGACCCCTTGGTTGAACAGCATCGTGCTGGCGTTGCCGCTGATCATATTGCTGAGCTCGGAGATGGCGCTTTTGCCGATGTCGTCCATTTCGGTGATCGAGAAACCGCCCATCATCGCGGACACGACCTTGAGCGCCACTTCCTCGTGCAGCCCGAAGACGATGTCCCCTTCCATTTGTCCGGTCATGCCGATTTGAATCCATATGTATTTTTCAACAAACTTCACGTCTTTGATGCCGAGCTGTCCGGTGGTCGGTCGTACATTGGCGACTTGCTCAATGACGATTCGGGCCGACTCCAAAAACGGGTTGATAAGCTCTGCCTTCATAAGATGACCGGTCTCCTTTTTTCGACAATATGCCGCAGATCCATAGGACTTTTTTGTTATTTCATTATACCTAATTTCATGGTGCAAGTATAGAACTTTTGTCGCGTTTTGTGTGAAATATAACAAAAAGCTCAGGATTTAAGCACCTTTCAAAGAAACCGTCTGATTCTTTATACATGCTGCGAATCGTTTCGACCGGGATTTTCGCCGACACCGGCTTGCTCCGGCAAGCAGGGCTCATACATCATGATGGCATGGTTCTCGGCAACGAACTGTTCGTCCAGCCAGCGCCCTTCCGAATCGAACCGGTTGCGGCATATGACGTTATGGCGAACATACCCGCCCCACCATTCCTGGGTAATCCAGTGCTTGGCCTCGGTAATCTCGTAACGGTACGACGCCGGACTGTCCGCCCGCCATTCTCCGACCAAATCGGTGTCCGTCAGCCAAATTCGGAGCTGGTAGCACATCTCGGTACGATTCTCGATCTGCAGATCCAAATAATTGTAAAAGCAAGTCGCCCCCGTTCCGAAAGGCTGCTTTCGTCCCGCATCGGGAAAGACGTCGTATCCGTGCCGGTATCTCTCCGTCACGGTAAGCGGCGTATGCAGCGTCATCCAGTAAATCAGATTGGAAAGCTGACATAAACCGCCTCCCACCCCGGCCTTGACCGTGCCGTGATGCAGCACCATCCCGTCCACATAGCCTTGCCGGCGGGTCGGTTTGCCGATCGTCCTCCAGTACGAGAACGTTTCGCCGGGCCGAAGGACCAGACCGTCCAGCCGCTGCGCAGCCAGTCTCAAATTTGTTATTTTGTTGTATTGAAGCTGCATCTCCACATTCCGAAGCTGTCGAAGCAGCGGCGTCCGGTGGGTAAAATGAACGTGCCGCAGCGGTTCGTCCCGGCGCAATCGCGCGAAGCGTTTATTCCCGAGCATCCAGCTCGCACGGCGGCGCAGCCGGTAGTACGCAATGCCCGCGGCCGTCCGCCACCGGCTGCGGCTTTTCGGCTTCGGCACCGACGATGGACCGAACATCCAACCTCCCCCTTTCTTTCTTCATTCTAGCAAAATACCGATCAGGTTACTATGACGAATCGACACATGCGTCGAATTTTCGTCTATTATGACAAAAGGCGGCCAAGCCCCCCGAAACGGGTCTCCGCCGCCTGCATTATTGCTGCCATCCGTAGCTGTCGTAAAGCACGCCCGACAGCACGTTCTCGACCGCCTGACGCACATGGGGAATCATATCTCCCGGAAGGGCGTTCAGCGGGTACCATACCATTTCCGAGCATTTGTCCGGCTCCCGGTTGTACGGCTCTCCTTCCCATCGCTTCACGGTCAGAAAAAAATCGATCCACTCGCCCGTATCCGAAAGCCGGTGCATGACGCTCGCCACTTCCAGATCGGCCGGGTCCACCCGGACGCCGCTTTCCTCCCACGCTTCGCGCGCAGCCGCCCGCTTCACTTCTTCGTTCCCGTCCATTTTGCCGGCCACCAGACTCAGCTTGCCGTCCTCGTAGCCGGTATTGGTACGGCGAAGCAGCAGCAGCTTGTTCTCCCGAACAAGGAGCAGATACACGGCGCTGTGTACCCGGAACCACTCTTTTTCGGTTGTGTTCATAGCTGTCCTCCGCAATCATTTAACCTAGGGTCGAAATTGAAAATCAAGCTTCTCCGTTCGTTCCAGAACCATTATACACCTCTTCGGACAGCTTTCACATCCGCAGCCCCATCGCGTTGCCGGAGCTGTACCGACGCAGGCCGCGGTGAAAAAACCATAAACCCGCCGCGGTCACAAGCCCCGTCATGCCGAGCGCCTGCAGCGTGAACGCAAGGTCCGCTTCCCGCAGCAGTCCGATCGGCAAATAGCTGATGAATCCCGCCGGGATGACGGTAAACAGAATCAGCCGTCCCCAGCCGCTGAAAATGCCCGTCGGGTAAGTGGAGAAGGCAAGAATTGCATTGAACAGCTGCTGGCCGATGCCCTCGGCCTGCCCGATGTAGAAGGCGAGCGACTGCGTCGTGACTACGAAGAACAGAAACATGAGCATCGCGATCAGCAGCGCCAGCGCGAATTTCAGCAAGCCAAGCAGCGAGCGGTCCCCGAACAGCCCATATAACAGCAGGGCGAACAGCACGTCCCCGATCGCGGAGACGGACATCCGGCTGACCAAGATATGAAGCAGCACCGGCTTCGGCTGCGTCAAGTACAGATCGAGCTGACCGCCAGCAATCAGCGAGGCCAGCCGGTACGCATTGCCGAACAGTACGGCGGATAAGCCGAAGCCCCCTGCGCTCACCGCCCACATCATTATCACGTCGTGCAGCTCCCAGCCGTTGACGACCGGAAACCGCCGAAAATATAGCCCCCAGAAAAAAATCCAAACGGCGTTGTTCACCATCATCATGCCCGCCGTCATCAAAAAGCTCAGCCGGAATTCCATTGCACCGGCCAAATTCACCTTCCAGCACGTCCATACGAACCGCAGCAGCGGCATCATTTTCGAGTTCAAGCGCAACCCGTTCCCCTCCCTTCCTGGCGGCTCAGCCGCCGTTGACGTTCAGCTTGCGGACGCCCTGCCGGTAGACGAGCCAGACGACCAGCGCCAGCGCGGCCGCCCACGCCCACTGGACCATCAGTATCGAAGCGAAATGGATTTCCTCCCAGCGGACGGCGGTTTTGGCCGGAAAATACAAGACGGCCTGAAACGGCAGCCAACGGCACACCTGCCGCAGCGCTTCGGGAAACAGCTCAAGCGGCATCAGCATGCCCCCGATCGTAAACAGCAGCTTATGGTATACGAACTCCAGACCCCGCGTCTCCTCGACCCAGAACGCGCACAGCGACAGCGCCATATTGAGCATAAAGTTGACGGTCATCGCGCCGAGGCTCATGGCGAAAAATCCGAGCCAGCCCCAGCCGAACGACGGAGGACCGAAAAAGGCGAAGCCGAGCGCGAGGCCGACGGCAAGGTTCACCAGCAGCCGGACCGTCACTTCGCTTACATAAGCCATATAATGGTAGCCGATATAGCTGAACGGCCGCGTCAGCCTGTAGCCGACATCGCCGCTCTTCACTTCCTCCTCCACACGGGTACACAGGCTGGGAAACGCCATGGTCAGCGCCTCGGCGAATAAAATATACCAAATGATCTGCTCGAAGCTGTAGCCTTCGATGAGCTGCGACCCTTCCCCGCGGTACGTCGTCTGCCACAATTGAATGAAAATGTACATGATAATGATCAGAAAAATCGAGCGGATCAAAAAATCGAGCACGTAAGCAAAATGATTCCGCAGGCTGATCCGCCCGATCGCGCCGTATTTCAGCACCTTCGGCCCCAGATTCATACGCTCCCCTCCCGCTCGTAAATATGCGTTATGATGCTCTCCATGGAAGGATCTTCGATCGTCACGTCCGATACGCGGTACGCCGCGACGAGGCGGGAAAGCACCTCCTGAACGGCGACAGCCGACGTATCGACGGAAAGCGCCAGCTCCGCATCCGTTTGCGCCAGCACTTCCACGCCGTCGTAACGGAACGGCGGGCCCGGCTCCAGCAGCTTGAGCCGGATCGTCTTGCCCGCCAGCAGCTCCCGCTTCATCGCCTCGACCGTGTCGTCGAAAATCATCTGCCCATGGTTGATGACCACGGCCCGCCGGCACAGCTGCTCGATATCTCCCGCGTCGTGGGAGGTCAGGAACACGGCCGTTCCTTCCTCCCGGTTCATGAACCGGATCAGCTCGCGTATGCTTTGCTTGACAACCACGTCCAGCCCGATCGTCGGCTCGTCAAGGAACAAGATTTGCGGCCGGTGCAGCATCGCCGCCGCAATCTCGCAGCGCATCCGCTCGCCGAGCGAAAGCTTCCGCACGGGAGTATGCAAGTACGGCTCCAGCTCGAAGCGGCGGACGAGATCGTCCTTCCGGGCAAGATAATCGCTGCGCTTCAATTCGTAAATGCGGCTCATCAGCTCGAACGAGTCGGCAGGCGGAAGGTGGTACCAAAGCTGCGATTTCTGCCCGAAGACGGAGCCGATCCGGTAAGCCAGCTTGCCTCGTTCCTTCCAAGGACAGAAGCCGAGCACCTCCGCGTGCCCGCCGGAAGGATGCAGAATGCCGGTCAGCATCTTGATCGTCGTCGACTTACCGGCGCCGTTCGGCCCGAGAAACGCCAGCGTCTCCCCCTGCGGGACGGTCAGGTCGATGCCCTGCACCGCCGTCTTCTCGCCGTACTGCGGGCGCAGCAGCGAACGTACCCCGGCCTTGAACCCTTCCTCCTTTCGTTTCACGGCAAACCGTTTCGTCAGCCCTTCGGCCCGTATCGCGTCCATGCTCCTCCTTCTCCTTTCCTCTGCTAAAGCAGAAAAGACCTCATGCCGTTTCGCCTTGTCGGCGGAACTTGCACGAGGTCTTTTATCCCTACGGTGTAGCGGCTCTTGGATCGGCGCGCCGGCTCCGCTTGGTTCGCCCGGCCGTTCGGCCGTCGGATCCCTAGGAGCCCTTCCCCATTAATTGTTATATACTACCACGTGATGTAAGGAATGACAAGCTGCAATTGTTCAAAAAATGGCGGCTTTCTCCCTGTTCGCCTCGCGAACGCCTTATCCCCATTCGCTGTTTTCGAATCTTGTGACTTTTAATGAAATACATCGTTTTTAACGTTATTTTCAATTAGAAAAAAACCATTATATCCTGCCGAAAAATCCGTAATATAAATTTTATTCACGACTTTGTAAATTACCAGGCCTCCTTCCCCTATTTCCGATCTATTGCCGCCGTTCTTGTTTATTTGGATTAATACTTTTCCAGAGTGACTCCCGTCATTGCCCTCAGTTAATAAAATGTTGTCTTTATGGAAGTTTCAGAATTTCCGCTGCTGCTCCATCATTAAGATTTATGCTTCTTCGCTGTTAGCGATTGAAACACCTGTCAATACTGGAAATTAGGAGACCAGTAGACGAGAGGTGTTTTCATATGTTTGCAGTAACATTCAATGAAGGTCAGCTTGAAGAGCTTCCTTCACATTCCGGAACCGTGGTATATCAATCAGGTCAGCTTTAATCTTGAGTCAAAGCAGTTGGACGTGTATGTAAAATTCCGTAAGGGCGCTCGATTTACCTGCTCGGAATGCGGAGCAACAGA
>JAPSLM010000002.1 GCA_031180825.1 Paenibacillus sp.
GCGGCTGGATCGGTCATTTCTACGTAGCTGACATGAAACGAATTCTACTGAGATGGAATGAATGGTTGAGAAGGCGATTCCGCATGTACATCTGGAAACAATGGAAGAAGCCGAAAACCAAGGTACATAACCTTCGAAAATTGGGAGTACCGGATAAACAGGTTTACCAGTGAGGGAATACGCGTCTGGGCTACTGGCGGGTGGCCGGAAGTCCAGTGCTGTCCTGTTCCATAACAAACGAAAAGCTCGCACGAGCAGGGTATTTTGACTTCCCTGCACAATACGAGCGATTGCGTCAATTGCACTTAAGCCGGGAGGTACGCTTGGTTCGTCTTTCAACTTCTAGTATAATGGTACGGGTAATCAATCGATAGGACAGGAGACAGGGACATGGAAGCTTTTGACCGAAGTCTGGAAAAATACGCGGAGCTTGTCGTCCGGGTCGGAGCTAACGTTCAGCCCGGACAAGTGCTTCACATCGAATCGCCGCTGGAAGCTGCGCCGTTCACCCGTAAAGTCGTGCAAAAAGCGTACGAAGCGGGAGCGAAATATGTGCAGGTTCAATGGGATGACGAAGAAGTGACGAGAAACCGGTTTTTATATGCGCCTGACGAGTCGTTCGACTACTACCCGCAGTGGATCCCCTCGATGATGGAGCAGCTGGCGGAGAACGGCGGGGCGTTGATCAACATCAAGGTGCCTGATCCGGAATTGTACAAAGGGATCGACTCGGATAAGGTGACGCGGGCGACGAAAGCGATGTCCGTGGCGAGGGAGAAATTCCAAAGCTATGTGCGCAACAAAAAGTTCAGCTGGTGTCTGGTGAAAGCGCCGACGCGCGCCTGGGCGGCCAAGGTATTCCCAGAGCTTCCCGAGGAAGAGCGGGTCCGGGTGATGTGGGATACGATTTTCAAAATGAACCGGGTCGACGCGGACGATCCCGTGGCGGCTTGGAAAGAGCACATCGGCCGGCTGAAGCTGGTCAAGGAGAAGCTCAACGAGAAAAAGTACAAGAAGCTGCATTACCGGGCTCCCGGCACCGACTTGTCGGTCGAGCTGCCCGAAGGGCATATTTGGCACGGCGGCGGAACGACGGACGATCAAGGCGTTTACTTCGTAGCCAATATGCCGACGGAGGAAGTATATACGATGCCGATGCGGACCGGGGTGAACGGAACGGTGACGAGCACGAAGCCGTTAAACCTGAACGGCCGATTGGTCGACAAGTTTTCGCTCACGTTCGAAGGCGGCAAAGTCGTCAGCTATGCGGCCGAGGTCGGGCTTGAATATTTGGATGCCCTGCTGAAGACGGACGAAGGGGCGAAATATTTGGGGGAAGTGGCGCTCGTTCCGCACGATTCTCCGATTTCGAACCTGAACCGCGTATTTTACAATACCGGAATTGACGAGAACGCGTCCTGCCATTTCGCGGTCGGCAGCGCCTATCCGTTTACGATCAAGAACGGGACGAAGATGACCAAGGAGGAGCTGCTGGCGAAGGGCGCGAACGTCAGCCTGACGCACGTCGACTTCATGGTCGGCTCGGCGGAGCTGGATATTGACGGCGAGCTGCCGGACGGCACCCGCGAGCCGGTGTTCCGTCAAGGCAACTGGGCGATCGGGTAATCTCCGCCATAAGAAGCGGAAGGCGGTCAGGGAGCACGAGCAAGAGGAACGAACGGGTTCCGTTGTGCCGGCGTTTCGCAACCGTTTCTCCGGCGGGCAAACGCAAGGGCTTGCACATCAAAAGAACGTCCGACTTAGCGAAGTCGGGCGTTCTTTTGATGAAATAGGAGTGACATGCCTTTGGGCCGCGGCTGAATTCCATCTCGCATGTCTATTTATTTCTTACAATAAATATGAATTTCGAATTAATACCTACATAAAAGAATATTTCACCTATTAATTTCGGTTGATTATAATCGGATTGTAACCTGAAAGGAGGTAGATCAGATGAACTATCGAAGATTGGGCGCGAGCGGCTTGTCTGTAAGCGAGATTGCATTTGGAAACTGGATTACCCACGGCGCTCAGGTGGACAACGACACGGCCTATGCTTGTGTCCGAGCCGCGTTGGATGCAGGAATTACTACCTTTGACACAGCGGATGTTTACTCGGATACGAAGGCGGAGACGGTGCTGAGCCAAGCTTTGAGAGGAGTGCGCCGCGAAAGCGTCGAGCTGTGCACCAAGGTTTTCCACCCGACAGGAACCGGACAGAACGACAAAGGGCTTTCCCGCAAGCATATTATGGAAGCCTGCCATGCTTCGTTGAACCGATTGCAGACGGATTATATCGATGTCTATTATGCGCACCGCTTTGATGGGAGGACGCCGCTTGAAGAAACCTTTTTGGCTTTTTCGGATCTGGTTCGGCAAGGAAAAGTGCTATATATCGGGATCAGCGAGTGGACGTCGGGACAAATTGCGGAGGGGGCGGCATTGGCGCGGGAATTGAAGGTTCCGCTGATCGCGAGTCAACCCCAATATTCGATGTTATGGCGCGTTATCGAAGCGGAAGTCGTCCCAGCCTGCGAGCGGGAAGGAATCGGGCAGGTAGTCTGGTCGCCGCTTGCACAAGGAATTCTTTCCGGGAAATATAGTCCGGATAAGCCGATTCCCCAAGGTTCCCGTGCTTCGACGCCGGCCGGGGCTTCCTTTTTCGAGCGATTGGCAGGGCGGTGGATGCGTACCGAAGTGCTGCAGGCTGTCTCCAGGCTCTCTTCCCTTGCGCACGAAGCCGGCTTGACGCTGCCGCAGCTTGCCATAGCATGGGTGCTGCAAAATCCGCAGGTGTCGGCCGCCATTATCGGGGCATCCAAGCCGGAGCAAGTACAAGAGAACGTCAAGGCTGCAGGGCTTCGTCTTGACCCTGAAACGATGAGGGAAATCGATCGTATCTTGGAAGGACTGGTTGAGCGCGATCCAGGAAAAACCGGTTGATCGGCAGGTTATCCGCGAGCCATAGCCGCCGAACATACGGCCTCCATGGTCTCGAGAAAGGCTGACAAGACGGCCTTATCCGTATCGGTTCTCCAAGCGGCATAGAGAGGGACCGGCGGTGCGCTTTCCTTAAAGGGCCGGAATACGACGCCGCTGCGCCGAAATTCGGCAACGGATGAAGGCACGATGGAAATGCCCAGGTTCGCGGCAACCAAGTTTACAATGGTGTACATCTGAATAGCTTCTTGTACGACATTCGGATAAACGCCATGCTGGGAGCAAAATTCCATGATCAGGCGATGGAAATCGATTCCCAGATGACGCGGAAACATGATGAACGGTTCGCATTCCAACGAACTGACGGACAGAAGCGGCTGCCTGGCTAACGGATGCTGTTCGGGCAGTACCGCAAGGAGCGATTCTATTGCGAATGTGCGATAAGCCAGATGCTTCGCCGGTTCAATGGCGCGGAGAAAGCCGACATGAACGCTTCCGTCAAGTAAGGCTTGCTCTTGCTGGGCGGAAGTCATCTCGCGCAAAGTAAGCTGTATTTGCGGGAAATGCTCCCGAAACCCTTTTAGAATATCGATCATTAAACCGCCCGCAGCCGAGTCCACGAACGCAATTACCAAATGCCCGCTTATTCCTCGACCGGCAAGCTGCGTCGTCTTAATAGACCGCTCCAATTGAGATAAAATCGTTTTGGCCTCTTCCAAAAAAACGGCTCCCGCCGGCGTAAGACGAACCTGTCTTTTGCTGCGTTCCAGTAATTTCACGCCAAGTTCCTTTTCCAGCGCTTGAATTTGCTGGCTGAGGGGAGGCTGTGTCATGTTCAATTTTTCCGCTGCGCGGTTGAAATGAAGCTCTTCCGCCACGGCAATAAAGTAGCGCAATTTCCGTATATCCATTCTTTTGCTTCCTTCGCACAAAGGATTGTTTCTCCTGATAAGTATACATTAGAATCGCCCGCGCCGGAGCCATGGTTTCCGGCGTTTTTTCGCACGCCTTTCAGAACGCCGCGGGGAGACGGCTTGGAATAACGTACGGAAGCTCTGCTAAGCTTGCCGCATTCGTTCTTATCCCCGATTCGGCGAATGGCCGGTCTGCGCATGGTGCTGGCATAAGAAGCCGATAAACTGCTCCATGATCTGGTTCAGCGACATGTCCTTTAAATAGATCAGCTCGAAATTGCGGTTCAGCTGCGGCAAGCCGGCGACCTCCACCTCGCGCAGCTCGTTCCTCTCCAGATCGTGAAGGATCGAGAAGCGGGGCAGAAACGCGATGCCCAGCCGTTGCTTAACCATCCGCTTGACCACCTCGATGTTATCCGCCTCCATAACCACGTGCCGGTCCAGCCGGAAGTGGCTGAACGCCCCGTTAATCAGCGTCCAATCGAGCGACCCGCGATTGAATAAAATGAGCCGTTCCCTGGCGACATCCTCGAGCGTCACCTGCTTGCGGTCGTGAAACGGATGGCCCGGATAGACCGCCAGCAGCATATCGTCCTTCAGGATCGGAATGCGCCGGATCTGCGGATGATTGACGGCCCGGGCGATCCCGAAGGATACCTCGTGGTTTAACACCATATCAAGCACCTGATGCGAATGCCCGGTCAAAATCGTCAGCTTCACCTTCGGGTAGAGCATTTGGAACTGCTCCGCGAGCTGAGGCAGCAGGTAAAAGGCCGCCCCGAAAACGGAAGCGACGGACAGCTCTCCTTCCAATTTCCCGTGCATCCGCTGGATCGCCTGCTGCCCGTCCTGAAGCGATTGCAGCATGCTTTTCGCATAGGGAAGGAAGCTTTCGCCTTCCTCCGTCAAGGCAATCGCATGCCCGGTCCGTTGGAACAGCCTGCAGTTCAGGTCGGCTTCGAGCGTCTTGATTCTCTGGCTTACCGTAGGCTGGGACAAATACAGCAGGTTGGCCGCTTTGCTGAAGCTTCCGGTCAGAGCCACCATGACAAAACATTCAACATGATCCGTATTCATAAAACGCCTCCCATCCTCGTATTATATTTTTTTATAGCCATCATGTCATTATCCAATTGGACCGGCCTGCGGAAATCGATTAGTTTGGTTAGTAACATGGGAATGAATTTACCGGGGAGGGCGTCATCATGGCTTTGGCCTATTTTAACGGGAGCTTTATTCAATCGGACGAACCGGCCGTTCCGATCGACGAACGAGGACATCAATTCGGGGACGGCGTGTATGAGGTGATCCGGGTTTACCAAGGGCGGCCTTTTATGCTCGACGAGCATTTGGACCGCTTGTTCAAGAGCGCCGCGGCGATCCGGCTGGAAATCGGGCACGACGGCGAGTCGCTGAAGCGAATCATCGGCGAATTGACGCAAAAAAGCGGGCTGTCGGATCTCGATCTTTATGTGCAGGCAACGCGCGGCATCGCCCCCCGCAATCATTTGTTTCCGGCCTGCCCGGCGTCCGTCTCGATGACGGCGAAGCCGTTTCGGGAAATACCGGCCGAGGCAAGGGCTACCGGCGTCAGCGTGATGCTCCATCCGGACGAGCGGTGGTTAAACTGCTGGATCAAGTCGCTGAACCTGCTGCCCAACATTTTGGCCAAGCAAACGGCGTCCGAACGCGGATGCCTTGAAGCGGTTCTCGTAAGGGACGGGGTTGTGACGGAAGGAACAAGCTCCAACGTGTACATGGTCAAAGACGGAGCGATCCGGACGGCGCCGTTGTCCAATCAAATTTTGGCGGGCATTACGCGAATGGCGGTGCAGCGGATCGCGCACGGGCTGCGCATCCCGTTTGTCGAGCAATCGTTTACGCCGGAGGAGCTGCGGCAGGCGGACGAAGCGTTCATCACCAGCACGACGACGGAAGTGATGCCGGTCGTCCGCTTAGAGGACGGAAGCCTGATCGGGGACGGCAAGCCCGGACCGGTTGCGCGGACGCTGTACGAACGGTTCCGGACGATGACGGGGCAGGATTAGGAAAGGCTGGATGAAGAAATGATGCAAAATATCGAAATCATCGACTTTCATTGCGACGCGCTGTATAAGCTCTGGAAAAGCGGCGGGCAGCTGTCCTACGGCAGCTCGGAGGAGCTGGCGACGAACAAGGCAAGGCTGCAGCAGGGCGGCGTGAAAGCCCAATGCTTTGCCGTCTTCGTTCCCCCTCATCTGAAGGCGGAGCAGAAGTTTCAAGCGGCGCTGGATCAGATTCATTATTTCTACGACGAGGTGCTCGGGAAGCATCCGGAGATGAAGCAGATTCGCAGCTGGGCGGATTTTGACGCGCTTGAACCGGGACAGATCGGAGCCATGCTGACGCTGGAAGGCGTCGATCCGATCGGCAACGACCTGCGCCAGCTGAACATTTTATACCAGCTTGGCGTACGGTCGGTCGGCTTGACCTGGAACTATGCCAACCTTGCCGCCGATGGCGTGCTGGAACCGCGAGGCGCCGGGCTGACCTCGTTCGGCCGGGACATTGTGCGGTTCAATAACGAGCACCGGCTGCTGACCGATGTGGCTCATCTGTGCGAGCGGGCGTTCTGGGATGTCGTAGAGCTGGCGGAGTACCCGCTCGCGAGCCATTCCAACGCGCGAGCGATTTGCGATCACCGGCGTAATTTAACGGACGAACAAGTCCGCGCGCTGTTTGCCAAGGGCGGAACGGTCCACGTTATTTACTGCCCTCCTTTTGTGAGAGCGGGAGGTCATGCGACCATCGCCGATTTGTTGAAGCATATCGATCATTTGTGCGCGCTCGGCGGCGTGCGGCATATCGGGCTCGGCTCGGATTTTGACGGGATTTCCGAGTTTATCCCTGGATTGGAGCACGCGGGCAAAAGTCAAAATTTGATCAACGAGCTGCTAAAATATTATAAGGAAGAAGAAGTGCGGGGATTTGCCGCCGAGAACTTTTTGCGCAACCGTCCGAAGTGAGCAAACTGCACAGTCTATGGAGGGGATGTTATGACCGGCAACTGGTCCGGATTCGAAGCCTACGTGAAAGCGATGATGGAGAGAGAAGCGATCCCCGGGGCGGCCGTGGCCGTCTCGCTGCACGGGGAGACCGTTTATCAGCAGGGATTCGGCGTTAGAAGCATGGCAACGGGAGAGCCGGTTACCCCGGATACGGTGTTCGGCATCGCGTCGGTCACCAAGTCGTTCACGGCCTTGACGATCATGCAGCTTGCGGAGGAAGGGAAGCTTTCGTTGGACGATCCCGTCACACGGCACCTTCCCGAGTTCAAGCTGCGTACGGCCGGCGGTCTGCGGAGCGACGGCATCCGCGTGCGGCATCTGCTTTCCCATACGACCGGCGTCCCGCCGCTGCGCCGCCGGGAGGAGCTTCGGCGGTTCGCCGAGCACCTTGACTATTTGGCGGGCGAAGAGATCGAGTTATTGGGAGCGCCGGGGGAATATTTCAGCTACTGCAACGACACGTTCCTGCTGCTCGGGGCGATCATCGAACGGCTCACGAGCCGTCCGTTCCGAAGGGCGATCGCCGAGCGGATTTTGGAGCCGCTGGAGCTGCACAGGTCCACGTTCAGCCTGGAAGAGCTGGCCGCTTGGGATAACGTGTCCGTGCCGTATGTGAAGCGCGGCGGTACACCGACGCTGGACGAGGTGCCGTGGCCCAAGTTGGGCAACTATGAAGCGGGCGGCGGCATCCGGTCAACGGTGCGCGATCTGCTGAAATACGGGCAAATTTACGTGAACGAGGCCGAGCCTTCGAACGACCGCCCCGTGGCGCGGAGCGAAAGCTTAAGGCAGATGCGGGAGCCGATTCACCGGATCGGAAGAAATGTGTTTTACGGCTGTGCGCTGCGGGTGACCCCCGATTACTCCGGCGTTACGCTTGTCGAACACGGCGGCGGTCAGCCCGGGGTATCGTCGTATTTTGGCTTCGTGCCTGAACGCGGGCTGGCGGCCGCCGTCTTGACGAACGTGGCGAACGTGCCCGCAAACGAGCTGTGGCTGGCGGCGGTCAATACGGCGCTCGGCTTCCCCTTGAAGCAAAAGAGCAGCGTGGAGCCGACGTACGAGGCCTCCCCGGAGGAGCTGCTGCGCCTGACCGGCGCTTACCGATCCGCCGAGGGCGGCAGCGTCGACATCGTGCTCGACGGGAACTCGCCCGTCGCTGAAATTGACGGCAAAGCCTTCGCGCTGCGGGCCAGCGACGACTGTACGCTTGTCATCGCAGACAGCGGCTATCCGATCCGGTTTTTCTTCAAGGACGGACCGAAGGCTTGGGCCGCCTTCTACGGCTCCCGCATGCTGAGGCGCGTAAACGAATAGAGGGAGAATAGCTTATGAGCAGAAAGCGATTGCGCGATTACGGATTTACCGTCGGAAAGCTTCCGACCGGACAGCTTAACAGTATCGCGGATGTCCCGGGAGTATCCGTAGGGCATGTGACGTTATACGAGGACCGCCCCGACGCTTGCGTCCGGACGGGGGTCACGGCGATTTTGCCCCATCAAGGCGATTGGTTTCGCGAAAAAACGGTTGCTGCGGCGCATGTAATCAACGGCTTCGGCAAAACGGCCGGTCTCGTTCAAGTGGACGAGCTGGGCGTCATCGAATCGCCGATCATGCTGACGAATACGTTCGGCGTACCGGCGGTGACCGAAGGCACGCTTCGTTATATGCTGGCGCTGGATGACGGGATCGGAGACCGCGACGGCTCGCTGAACGTCGTCACGGGGGAGTGCAACGACTCGCTGCTGAACGACATGAGAGGGCTTCACGTTCGTCCGGAGCATGCGATGGAAGCGATCCGGCAGGCTAGAGTCGCTGCGGACCACCGCGTCTTGGAAGGAGCGGTCGGCGCCGGAACCGGGATGGTCTGCTTCGGCTATAAGGGAGGAATCGGGACATCGTCCAGACAGGTGAAAGTGGATGGGGCGATTTACCATTTCGGCGTGTTGGTGCTGACGAACTTCGGCTTGGGAGAAGATTTGACCATCCTTGGGGAGCCTGTGGGCGAAGTGCTTCGGGCGAAGCCGGAGGAAGCGCGGGACAACGACGGCTCCATCATTATTGTGGTCGCCACCGACTTGCCGATGGACGCCCGCCAATTGAAGCGGATTGCCAGGCGGGCAGGCTTCGGCTTGGCGCGCACCGGATCGATCGCTCATCACGGCAGCGGCGACATCGTGATCGCCTTCAGCAACGGCAACCGCATTCCGCATACGCCGGCTTCCGGTGTGCTGGAGCTCCGCGTCGTTCGCGAAGACGGCCGGCTGATGTCCGAATGCTTCCGCGCCGTCGCAGAGGCGACCGAGGAAGCGATCTATAACTCCTTGTTTATGGCGGAGACGACCGCGGGGCGCAAAGGAAGAACGGTCGCCGCGCTGCCGGTAGAGGAAGTGCTGGCTGTGCTAAGGCGCTGACCGCAGTCAGGGCTCATATCCGACCAGCCAGTCCAGCCGGCTGATTTGCATTCGGGCGGGGAGAAGGCGAAGCAGCCGGTTCCGGACGGCCATGGCGGCGGGATGCGCGAGCTGCACCATCCGGCCCATCGCGCGCGACCTGCGGACGACCAGCGCGGTCCGTCCGAACCGCTCCTGCTCGTATTGCCGCAGAGCGGCGGCGGCACCGGGCGTGCCCGGGGTGCCGCGCGCCTGCCGCAGGCAGCGGGCTAGCGCTAGAGCGTCCTCCATCGCCTGCGCCCCGCCTTGCCCGAGGTTGGGCAGCATGGGGTGCGCGGCGTCGCCAAGCAGGGTCACGCGTCCCCGGCTCCAGCCGGCGAGCGGCCGGCGGTCGAAAATATCGTGCGAAAGGATGGAGGCCTCGTCGGTCGCGGAGATCAGCGCCTCGATCGGCTCCATCCAGCCGCGAAATTGGCGCAGCGCGGCCGCCTTCCTCTCGGCGGGCGGGAGCTCTCGGCCTTGCCGCGCATTGACGGCAGCGAACCAGAAGATGCGTCCTTGCCCGATCGCCGAGACGCCGAACCGCTTGCCCGGCCCCCAGGCTTCGAAGCCGCCCCCCTGCTCGAACGGATACCGTTCGTCGTGCCAATGCGCGATGCCCCGCAGCGCGGAATAGCCGGCATAACGAAGCGGGGCGCTCTCGCCGAAAAGCTGCGCCCGAACGGCAGAGTAGAGGCCGTCGGCGCCGATCAGCACGTCCCCTTCGGTGCTCGTGCCGTCCTCGAAGACGGCTTTGACGCTCCGCTCGCTCTGCTCCCAGCGGCGCAATTTCTTCTCGGTTCGTACCGTCCCGGGCTCCAGACGGCCGAGCAGAACGGAATGCAGATCGGCCCGGTGGATCAGGTAGCTCTGCACCCCGTAGCGCCGCGCTTGCTCGTCCGCGGGCAGCGATACCAGCAGCCTTCCGTCCGAAGTATAAATGTCCGCTTGCCGTACGGGGGCTCCGAGGCGGCTTACCTGCTGGTCCGCTCCAAGCTGCCGCAGCGCTTTCATGGCATTGGCGGCGAGCACGATGCCTGCGCCGATGCCCGACAGGGCGTATGTCCTCTCGTAGACCGAGACGTCCCACCCGACGGATTGCAGCGCAATGGCTGCTGACAATCCGCCGATGCCGGCGCCGATAATGACCGCTCTGGGACGGGTTTTTGCCATGCCGGCAGTCTCCTTTCGGGCAGTTCAAGTGTAGGTTGCACGTACCCTGATTATAAGGCGAAGCCTTGATTCAAACAATGATACGGTCATAAAAGAAGCCGCCCTCCGGAGTGTTCACGGAAGGACGGCTTTCGTTTTAGCCTATATTACTTCACATAAGCCCACTTGAGCTCGTATTCAATCGCATACGGCGGGAAGACCATGCCTTGAATTTTCGGATCCTTGAGCCAGCTCAGGGAGCGGAAATAGTTCGGGATGATCGGCATTTCCTCCATCAGTATTTTTTCGCCGTCGACCATCAGCTGCGAACGCTTCGCTTTATCCATCTCGTTTTGCGCGCCTTTGATGAGCTTGTCGTATTCGGCATTCGACCAATCGACATCGTTGAATTCGTTGCCGGTTACCCACATCTCAAGGAAGGTCATCGGATCGTTGTAGTCGGCGCTCCAGCCGGAGAGAGACGCTTCGTATTTGTGGTTGTTCTCGTTATCCACGCGCAGCTTGTGCGGAAGCGGCTCGCCAATCGCTTCGACGCCGAGATTTTGCTTCCATTGGGCGAGGATGAACTCGACGGATTTCGGTCCGGTGTTGTGGTCGTCCGCTTGCAGCTTGAACTTAGGCAGCTGCGCCAAACCAAGCTCCGCCAATCCTTCCTTCAGCAGGTCCTTCGCTTTGTTCGGATCGTATTTCGGTTTTGTTTCTCCCGCTTTTTTGCGGAACTCCTCTCCGTTGCCGTCGCTCGTTCCGTTCGGAACGAAGCCCGTGGCCGGTACGGGGCCTTTGCCCGTTACGGTTTCGATGTAGGCTTTGGGATCGATGGCAAGCGCCAGCGCTTGGCGGATTTTTTTGTTTTTGAAGGCCGGCACGTTCTTCTGGCTCAGCTTAATATACCAGGAAGACAGCTCGGGTTGGAGGACGAACTCCGGCTTTCCTTCCCATTGATTGATGCTCTCGCGGGTAATCGTCTGCAGCTGGGTCGCTCCGGTTTGGAACAGGTTCAGACCGGTGTTTTCGTCTTTGACGATGTTCAGCGTGATTTTTTCCAGCTTGACGCTGTCTTTATCCCAATATTTATCGTTTTTGACTAAGACGAGCTGCTGCTCATGGTCCCACTGGGCCAGCTTGAACGGACCCGGGCCGATGGCGGATTCCGCGTCTGCGCCGTTTTTCTCGCCGTATTTCTCGACGATGTCTTTGCGCTGAGGGAAAAATTGCAGGAAGGATAATTGCTCGGTAAAAAACGGAATCGGGCGTTCCAAGGTGATTTCCAGCGTTTTCTCGTCCAATGCCTTGACGCCGAGCGCTTTTTTCGCCGCTTCGAGCTCTTCGGGGGTTTTGGCTTTTTGCACGTCCGCCCCGCCTTTTATCCAAGCCACCATAAACGCATACAGCGCTTTGGTCGAAGGATCCAGCGTACGCTGGTACGAGTAGACGAAGTCTTCCGCTTTGACTGGCTGGCCGTCGGAATAGACCAGATTGTCTTTCAGCTGGATCGTGTACGTTTTACCGTCCTCCGAAATTTTCGGCATGTCTTTAGCCAGCCCGGGCTGGGCTTTGCCGTCCTTATCCAGACGGTACAGCCCTTCGCTGACGGCGTTCATGACGGTAAACGCTGCCACCTGCGTCGATTTGGAGACGTCCATCGCGCCCGGCTCCGTCCTGAAGTTAAGGGTAATTTCCTGCTTGGGGGCAGCGCTCTTCTCGCCGCCTTCGGTTCCCGTACCGGGGGTCGTAGCGTTGCCGCCGGTACATCCGGCTGCCGTTGCGCCGACAACTGTCAAGATGACCGTTGCAGCCAGCCATTTGCGAATCTTCATAAGCTCGCTCCTTTTTCATGTTTTTGTATAATCAAGAACGATGATGAATCGTTCTATGATTCCTTGCAAAATGACGCAAGTCGCATCGACTGCCGCGCGTTATGCAGGTTCAATGAAGTAGGGAGATAGAGCAGCAGAGTTGGCGGCTCGGGGACGGCGTGGCATGAAGGAAGGTCCGGAAGGAAGTGAAGTGCTCGTCCCAAATTCTAGATGTGGAAAAAGTTGATGGATAATCCGTAATGTTAAGATTGTAAAAATATATTACCAAGCTACCACAATATACCAGCGTTTTCAATACAATTTTAATAAAATGTATTCGTTTTCAAAAAGAAAATAACTAAAAGGCCGACATTGAAATAACCATGGGTTAAACCGTCAAAGAATAGCTTCAAAATTTATTAAATCGCGCGAGGCCGTGGATAAAAAAGCGCAGGTCAAAAGGCAGCGTCAACGAGGAGCGCTCGGAGGTGAAATCGAAAGCGGAGGTCTTTTGGGATAAATTGTATAAATGTGCTGAAAATACTCGTAATTTGAGAGTTGCCACCGATTGTGCGATATCGCGCAGGTTTGAAGAAACCGCCGTCCCTTCGTACGAAATCGGCATCGGGAAGACGTCCGAGCGGCGGGAAAAAATTACGAGGGGTGGGTAAGGGATGATTTTTTTCGGAGCATCTGAAACCAAACTGCGTTCCCGCCGGTCTAAAGGGTATACACAGGAGGGGGAGGACATGAACCGAAGCGACCGGGTCAGAGCCGCTCAAGCAGGCAATCGAGCAGCCTTCCTGGCTCTGATCGAGGAACAGCGGGACCGCCTGCGCCGGATTGCATATTATTACGTTCGGCGGGGGATGGACGCGGAGGATGTGGTGCATGAAGCGATCTGCAAGGCGCTAGTCGGACTGCCGAAGCTAAAGCAGCCGCAGTTTTTCGCGACCTGGCTGACCCGCATCGTCATCAACTGCGCGCTGACGGCGCTGGACAAACGGCAGCGGCTGGTGCCGGACGATAGCCGTGCGGCCGAACGTCAGCCGGCTCTCTCGTCCGATCCCGACGACCGTCTTGACCTGCATTCGGCGGTCCGCCAGCTGGAGCCGGGACAGAGACAGGTCATCGCGCTCAAATATTGGCACGATATGACGATCGACGAGATAGCCGTTCTGCTCCGCAAGCCGACAGGCACGGTCAAAACCATTTTGCACAGGGGGTTGAAGGAATTGCGCAAACGATACGCCAAGCCCGACGAAGCTGCAGGCTCAACATGGCCTCCGGCGGCCGGGACTTCCGAATTGCCGGCCGAGGAGGCCTTGCGGCGCAAGTTGGCCGACTTGAAGCTGCGGGCGGAGGAGCTCTTTGAAATTCCGGAAGCGTACGAGCTTACGATTGCGGATTATCGCGATGACAAGCGCGAAGGCGGACGGGCGATGTTCGTCTGGACCAAAGCGGGAGAGGACCCCATATGGAGCAAGCCCGGCAAGGATAGCGGCCTGTCCGTGGAGCTTAACGCTCAAGGGGATCTGATCGAGTATACGATCGATGTGGAGGAGTCGGCCGGCGATTTGCCGGAGCTGTCTATGGAGGAATTGCGGCTCCGGGCGGAGAAGTTCGCGCTCGACCATTATCCGGGCGCGCTGAAGCCCTTTTCCCTGACGCGCACTAAGTCTGCAGACTCCGGGACGCTTTTCTTCTATGAGCAGGAGGTTATGGGGATGCCGCTGCCGACGTCGGGCTTCCGGGTCAAGGTTCACCGGAGCGGCATTGTCAGCGACTTCCGGTATTTCGGCCGGCAGACGAAGCCGAGAGTCCCGGAGTCCATCGTTTCGAAGGAGCAGCTTCTGCGGCAGATTGCGGATACCGCCAGGCTGGACCTGAGGCTGACCTTCCTTCACAAGTCCGTTGACGATTCGGATAAGGATGAGCTGAGGCTGGTCTACGAGCCGACAACCCGCTGGATGCATTTCCGGGCGGACGGGACGGAAGAGGCCCGCGAAGCGGCCGACGAAGAAACGGAATCCGAAGAGCCGATCGTATGGCTGCCCGTTCCGGTGCCGGCGGTCGAGGCCCCGCCCGTCCGGACGGCGGAGGATGCTCAAAAGCTGCTCGGCATCGGTCCGGACCGGTATGAACTGCTGAGAGAAGTGGAAATGGACGACCGCATGATCGGGTTCGTCTGGCGAAGGCGCGATTGGCAGCCGGATGCGGCGGAGGACCTTTCGCTGGATGCTTTTATGCGGGAGCGGTCGGAGGAGACGGTGAAAGCGAAGATCGATCCGGTCGGCGGGAGGCTGGTGTCGCTTTTTCGTTTTGAAGAGGAGCTTCCGGGGGAGCTGAGGCTGACACGGGATGAGTGCTTGGGCATCGCGCTAGGATTTATGGCCCGTGCGCAGCCCGGGTTGGCGCCGTTTCTGCAGCTGCGGCGGCGGGACGAAGAAGCTGATTCCGACAGGGAGCATTTCGAATTCCGCATCGGAAAGCAGGGCGTCTGGACGGAATTCGACCATTTCCGGTTATCCGTCAACAAGACGACGGGACAGATCGGATCCATGATGGGCCCGTCCGTCGACCCGGCGCAATTGCAGGCCGTCGAGGTTACGCCGCTCATGGACGAGCCGGAGGCGCGCCGGATTTATGCGGAAGCTCTCGATCTGAAGCTGGGGTGGGAGACGGATTACTCGGGCAGCGGCAAAAGGCGCCGCTACATTTTGAAGTACCGTCTGGTGCATAAGGAAAAGGGCCGGGAAATCCGTTGGATCGATGCCCGAACGGGCGAGCTGATTTGTTCGAAGCTGGATTAGAGGGGACGGTTCGGCAGGATGAACAAAAAAACGGAGCAGGAGTACGGCATGCGCTTGCTGAAGTTGTGGATTCGTACGCCCCGGAAGCTGCGTTACCTGGCGATCATCGGGGCGCTGGTCTTCTTGCATTGGTTCTTCAGGTGGCTTAACGAGTGATTCTACGGGTTCAAACAAGGCCCTCCCCGGGTAAGGAAGGACATATCTTCCTTTTCCGAAGGAGGGCTTTTGATGGCGGACATTGCCTATATTACCGTCAAGCTGGCAGCCGCAGGAGGTGCTGTACGCGGAATGGACGGAGCATGACGGGCTGTATTGCCAAAAGAAGCCGGAGACGGCCGATCAATAACCGTCCGTTTTGTGCCCCATCCGGTCCGCCAGCTCTGCGCCTTCCTGCGCGGAAACGGAGCCGAGATGCGGCGACCCGGCATCCGCCTGGGCCAATCCTTCCGCCACACGCCGCCCATATTCGGGATCGGCTTGCGTAAAATAGTCGATCATCCGCTCGCGGATCGGAGGACGGCACACTTGAAGCGCAGCGACCAGATTGCGGATCAATTCGTCGCGTTCCCAATCCTCGAATTTCCGGTACGTTTCTCCCGCCTGCTTGAAATCGTTCGCCCGGTCGATCTTTTGCCGCACGAGCTTTGCCTGATAAGCGGGCTCGTGTTCTTTCCCCTGCGGCTTCGCTTCGGTCAGCCCGTCCAATAGCGAGGGCTCGTAGTTCACATGCGGACTTTGTCCTTCGGCGCGATCCACGTAGTAGGTCATTTGCCCGTCCCGCTGGTTGGTGGCGACGCGCTTCTTGGGCGCATTGATCGGCAGCTGGAGGTAGTTGGTGCCGACCCGGTGGCGCTGCGTATCCGAATAGGAAAACGTCCGTCCTTGCAGCAGCTTGTCGTCGGAAAAATCAAGGCCGTCCACCAGGACGCCCGTACCGAAGGCCGCTTGTTCGACCTCCGCGAAGTAGTTCTCGGGATTCCGGTTGAGCACCATTTTTCCGACCGGCAAAAATGGAAAGCGCTCCTGATCCCACAGCTTGGTCGGGTCCAGCGGGTCGAAGTCGAGCTCGGGATGCTCGTCGTCGCTCATGATTTGAACGCACAGCTCCCATTCCGGAAAATCGCCGCGCTCGATTGCCTCGTACAAGTCCTGGGTCGCATGGCTGTAGTTTTTCGCTTGAATTTCCTCGGCTTCCCGCTGGGTCAAATTTTTGATGCCCTGCTTCAGCGGCTCCCAATGATACTTGACGAGCACCGCCTCGCCTTCGGCATTGACCCATTTGTACGTATTGACGCCGGATCCCTGCATCTGCCTGTAATTCGCCGGAATTCCCCAAGGCGAGAAGACGAAGGTCACCATATGCGTCGCTTCCGGGGAACCCGCAAGGAAATCGAACATGCGCTCCGGATCGTTCAGATTGGTCACAGGGTCCGGACGGAACGAATGCACCATGTCGGGAAACTTGAGAGGATCGCGGATGAAAAAGATTTTCAGGTTGTTCCCGACCAAATCCCAGTTCCCGTCCTCCGTATAAAATTTGGCCGCGAACCCGCGGGGATCGCGAAGCGTCTCCGGCGAATGCCCGCCGTGAACGACGGTGGAGAAGCGGACGAAGACGGGTGTCCGTTTGCCGGCTTCCTGAAACAGCCTCGCCCGCGTGTACTTCGCGACCGGCTCGTCTCCGACTTTGCCGTAGGCCTCGAAATAGCCATGAGCGCCCGCGCCGCGGGCATGGACCACCCTTTCGGGAATGCGCTCGCGGTCGAAGTGCGAGATCTTCTCGAGAAAATGGTAGTTTTCGAGTGTGGACGGCCCCCGATTGCCCACGGTTCGGATGTTCTGGTTATCCGTAATTGGATGGCCCTGCCGATCCGTCAGCGTCATATCGGTTTCGCCCGGCGAGCGCCGCTCGTCCAGCGATCCTCCTACGCCCTTGACCGAGGTACCGTTCGGATGATGTTCCTTCATTTCGCATTTGCCTCCCAGCATGTAAACTCATTTTGATATACCCATTATTTTACTTACCTTCCGAAAATATGCGCATGATCGTTTCTTAAAATGGGAGGCTTGCAGGAATCTCACGGGAAACGGCGACCCGGTCCCGCTGCCGGTCTGCGGTAGGGCGCGATCCGCCGGCCGAGCGTAAATCCGATGCCGATCAGAAGAAACACATTTGGGAGGACGATGGCGATGCCGAGCCAGAGAGCGGCTGGCTCTATCAGATCCGCCTGATTAAAGCGGTAAAGAGCGTAGGAAGCGTACGGAATTTCCACAAGCGCGGCCGTTATGGCCCCGACGGTGTAGCTCCGGTTCAGCAGGGATAGCCCTACATGCTTGATGCCGTCCAGCAGCATGACCGCCACCATGCCGACGAAGACGGGGCCGAGCTTCCCGCCGGCCTCCGCCGCTGCTGCGGCATTGCCCGTCCCAAGGCAGATGAGCGATCCGATCAACGCGACCGCTGTCGCGAATTGAACGGTGATGCTTTTGTCCCAGTTCAGGGCCCGCTGCATCAACGGGGACAGCGTGTGCCGGCGCGGCCGTATCCAGCGCTCCACGGCGGCGATCTCCTCGCCGTCGTGAAGGAAGAAGGCGACCGGCAGCAGCCAGATCAACAGGTATATGGAAATCCAATCGTTCAGAAAAGCAAGCATGCGCGCTTCCTCCTTCGTTTGCTTCTAAGCTTGAGTTAAAATTGAGTATTTACTCAAAAAATGTGCAAAAAAAAGCCGGCCTTTCGTCAAAGCGATTTACGCATCACCCTTGTTATAAAGGCCGTGGAGCAGCAGGCCGACCAGTTGGCGAATATAAGCTTCTTCATCGCCCAGCACGGCCATCTCGCCGCCGAAGCGGGAATGGAGCGCGAAATAAAGCAGGATCGACGCGTTAAGCATCGTTGCGGCAACGTGATAGGTTTGCTCGCTTATACGCCCGGCGGGGGCCGCCTGCTTCAAAATGCCGCTGCCCGAGTCGCCGATGCTTCCGATGAGCCGGAGCACTTCCCGGGAAACGGCCGTATCCCGCATCATCTCGGGAGACCAGATCAGCAGCAGGTATTCCCGGTTCTCCTTCAAAAATTGCAGGTACCGGCATCCATACCGTACAAGCGCTTCGTCCGGAGGCAGCTTCTTCCACCGGTCCGCGTCGTCCTGTGCCAGCATTGCGAAGGAGAAGCTGTGGACGATATGCATGAGCAGCTTGCGCTTGCCGCCGAAGTAGTAGAAGATTAAGCCTTCCGTTACGCCGCTTTCTTCCGCGATTTCTTTTGTCGTGGTCGCATGGTAGCCTTTCCCGGAAAAAAGGCGGAGGGCCGCCGTGACGATTTTTTGTTTTTTCAGCTCGGGGTCGTTTTTTTCGCCTCGCGCCATCGCGTGATCCGTTCCTCCTTGTTCAACTTTTGAGTGTTTACTCAAAATTATAGCCGAACCTTCCCCATTGTCAAGCCGCGCAGCTCAATGGGAAGTAAGGCCGGGGAAAACAAACGGCGGCAAACCCGCCTCCCCGGAGAACGGATTGCCGCCGCACGATCGAATTCGAAGTTGGATTCACCGTCCGCCGCCAGACCGGTATTCCGAATGCCGGCGGCTTGTTCTCAGCCTTTGATCGCCGCGATGACAAGGATCGTACCGACCAGCAAAAGCGGCGCCAGCATAACGACCCATGCCATCGGCCTGGCGGCGTTGATCGTCCAGCCGATCCCGACCCGCTTCTCGATAAACAGCGAAGGGTCGTCGGGATTATAGTAGATCGATCCCAGCTTCCAATGCTTGTCGTCGTCGGCCGCCCCGGCGACCGGCTTCTCGTTCGTGGCGCTTGCGCCGCCAAGGCGGCTCCCGCCCTGGCCGGTAATGAAGGAGACCGCGAGAACCAGGATCAGTATCAGAGCGGGAATCGTGAGCGAGACGGTGACGAGTACCGTCCCGTCAAAGGGGAAGATCAAGAAAAACTGGATGAGCGAGAACAGCACAAGCATCAGGAAGCCCATGATCATGATCACGAGCGACCAGATCCGGCGGAAACGGATGTTCTGCTCGCGGGACTGCTCGGGCGCATTCGCATCGATCTGCTGCTTGCTTTTGCGGATGATCGTATTGATGGACGCGAATATGAAGATTTGAATCAACTGGATCACGTTCGGGAAAAAGACGTTTCCATACGTTTTCGGCTGGGTTTCCGTCGGGTTTCCCTGCATGTCGTACCTTGTCACAAGAATGTCCGGAAGCCGGTCGTAATTCCACAAGGTTATGCCGAAGCACAAGGCAACAAAAGCGAGGTGAATCAGGTACCACCCATTGGAATACGTCGTTTTCCGGTTCCGGAACGAGGTATCGACGGCAATGAAGCGGGCGCTGGCGCTTTCCGCGGGCCGTGCGGCCTTCCACCGCTTCATTTTGTTGTAATAAACGATAAAGCTGACCGTCGCCGCCGCTATCAGCACCAAGGCATAGCCGATGATGATCAATCCCTGCTGCGTTGCGTTCGTTCGCTGTATGCCAAAAATCAATGCGATGAGAAGCGCGGCTCCGATTCCCCCGTTCCACCAGGCGTAGCGGCGGCGCATCGATTGCAGCTCGGGATCGTGAAAATGCCGCGAATCGATCGATACGCCGAAGTGATTCGTCGTTCTCGTGAAATACGGCAAACCGGCCAGCATCACTATGACCGGCACAAAAATAATCGCGACCAGCCAAGCGATTCCAAAATGCATGCAGTCCCCTCCTTAGTTCCCTTTGATATCGTTGAAAATGCCCCGGATCAACCCGAGCAGTTCCTCCTCGCTCATGCCGCGGCATATGGCCTCGGCTGCGATCGGCGTCAATTGCTCGCGCAATTTATTTTTATACGCCTCGGTTGCCCCGGGCATGCCGTCCGGTTGGACGACAACCCCTTTTTGGCGGTGAATTTGAATGAAGCCTTCCTGCTTCAGGAGCGTGTAGGCTTTATTCACGGTATGCAGATTGATGCCGATATCCGAAGCAAGGCTGCGCACGGACGGCAGCGCCTCGCCGGGCTTCAGGGCGCCGCTCGCGATGCCTTCGAGAATCTGATTCATCAACTGGGCATAAATGGGAGTCTCCGATTGCAAATCCAATTTAATAATCATGGAATCTCCTCGTACCTTGGGCTTCCAGGGTTAACCCCGCAGTCCGTCCTTAAAATTACTTTGTGCCTGTCAGCCATCCGGCGATATCGTCAATCACGTAGGATGGCACATTGCCGGGAAGAACGTATTCCTTGCCGGTGGAAGGCAGGTCAGACTCGACGAAATAGTGGTTCAGCTTCGGATAAAGCTTGTAATCGACGTCTTGACGCGCAGACAGAGCGGATTTCCAGCCGTCCAGGTTGCTTGCGGTCACTTGAAAATCGTTGTCGCCCTGCAGGACGAGGAGCGGCGTCGATTGACGCTTGGCGATTTCGCCGCCCCGATAGTTCCGGAAGTCGAACCACCAGACCGGACTGCCCAGCGCAAAATTTTTCGGTACGTTCGCCGCGGAATATTGCGGGTCTTTCAAGAGAGCGGTTTGATGCTCCATCGCTTTCACCTGCTGCTCGAGCCCTTCGGTCGGCTGTCCCGCTTCCTTGGCCCATTCGAGCGCTTGTTTGGCTTGCTCCAGAACAATGTCCTCTAACGGCCGGGAAGGGCCGGCCATGATAATCGCTCCGGCAATGCTTTTCTGCTTGTCGGACTCGAGGATGGAGGGCACCAGCATCCCGCCTTGGCTGTGACCGAGGACGAAGATGCGCTTCGCATCGATGCGGCGATCTTTTTGCAGCATGCGCACCGCCCCGACGGCATCGTCGACCGTTTCTTCCTTGACGGTAAAAGCCGGATTAAGCGCGGTCTTGAGCGTGTGGACCCACGTCCGCTTCTCGTAGCGCAGCACGGAGATGTTTTGGGCGGCCAGACCGACAGCGAGATCGCGGAACGTCTTGTAGCTGCCGATCCTTTCGTCGCGGTCGTTCGGTCCGGAGCCGTGAACGAGCACGACGGCAGGGAACGGCCCATCGCCCTTCGGCAGCGTCAGCGTGCCGGGGAGCGGCGCTTCGCCTTCGCCGACCGACACTTCCTCCTCCGAGTAGAGCTCCGGTTTATCGTAGGCCGGCTTGCGGTAATCGCCCGCGGGAGGAAGCGGCAGGAAAATGTCGTCGATTTTGCCGTTCGCATCGAACCGGACGGCGATGCCCAGCGGGGTCGATTTATCCGTCATATAGCCGAGCAGGGCGTTGCGGTGGACCGCCGTTACTTCCTGCTTGAGCGACGTGAGCCGTTTGGGCGCCCCCAAAATGCCGATATTGCCGGCCCAGTATCCCTTAAGCATCTCTTCCGGCAGCTGTGCCTGCAGCTTGTCGCTGAGCATCAGACTTGCCGTCGGAAACCGGCCGTTTTGCAGCAGGTAAACGAAGTGGCTGCCGGCCGCCGTCACATCGGCAGCATCGATGGTCAGCCCTTTTGCGTCGTCCCAACCGACGGAGACTTGAAAGGCTTTCCGGATCGTCTCAAGCGGAATCATCGTCGTATCGTGAACGATAGCGGCTTCTTCCGGCATGGAGATCGTTGCGGATTCGTTGACTTTTGCGTTTCGTTCGCCGATTTTTACGGAGAGCTTGGCTGTCCCGCGGGTGACGGTAACCAGCCTATTTTCCGCATCCCATTCCACCTCTGCGCCTATGGCTTCGGCGGCGGCGCGCAGCGGGACCATCCGTGCGTATGCCGTTGAAGAGACGCGATCCGCCTCCTTGGGTGCGGCGGCTTGGGCGCTCGTCTGCTCCGGCGGCGCAGTTTCGGCCAGAGCGTGCGCCGGCTGCATCATTGTCGCCGCCAGCAGCGAACCGACAGCCAATTTTTGCATGCTGCGATTCCAGCGTTTATTCATGTCCCGTTCCTCCAAATTTTTCAATTATAACTGTTATATTATATATATAACAGATCTACATGAGGAGTCAAGAGCGGCTGCAGCGGCACAATGCCGAAAGCTCCCGTCTCCCCGCAATAGTCGGAAGGAGGAAGGGCTTCGTCGGGGAAGCCGCCGTGCTAGAATTAATAATTGTAATTATTATAATTAAGGTCGGAGGAGATCCGGCAACCCGTTCGGTTTTCTGATATAATGGGATCAACGGATAAGCTTGATTAGGATGAAGGCGGTGTTGTGTCTTGGAAAAAGTGCTGCAAGATCAATGCGATGAGACTTGTGAGGGCACCTCTCAGATTAACGAGTTGAAGGAGAGTCTGATCCCGGAAGCGACGGCGGCCGGGCTGGCGGACGTGTTCAAAGCGCTGGGCGATCCGACGCGGGTGAAGATCATATATACGCTGCTGCAAAAAGAACTCTGCGTGCACGACCTGACGCTTGTGCTGGAGATGGGGCAGTCCGCGGTTTCGCATCAGCTTCGCTATTTGCGCAATTTGCGTATCGTGAAACGGCGCAAGGTAGGAAAAACGGTGTTCTACTCGCTCGACGACGAGCACATCGAGCAAATTTTCGTGCAAATGCTGCAGCACGTCAAGCACGGCTAGCGATAAGATGGCATAGTAAAGCAGGGGGAGATCCTCCTGCTTTTTATATTTGTTTTCATCGCTGCTTCCTAATTCGGACTGGCCGGGGCATCGCAAGAAAGGGCGCAAATAAGGGCGGGATATTGGTTGACGTTTCACCGAAAATGACATATGATGGGAATAAACGTATGAACATTTAATCATGTATTGGATAGAGGAGATGGAGATATGTCCGGAAAACCATCCTGCTTCGGTTCCGGAACATCGAGCAGCGGCAAGCCCGACGTTCATGGAAACGGCGATTCCCGGTATGAAAAAGCATATAACCCTGCGCATGAAACCGGGTGCGGGCACGAACACGGTCACGACCATGGCCACGGCCACCATCACGATCACGGCGACGCTCACGATCACGGCCACAGCCATGATGCTTGCGGCTGCGAGGACCAACACGATCACGTTCATGGCCACGATCATAGTCATAGCCACGATAACGGCGCCTGCGGCTGCGGAAGCGGCCACGAAGCGGAGGAGGCGGCCAACGCCGCCCTGGCGGCGGCTGCGGCGGAAGCCGCGGCGGCCGGAGCGATATCCAGCGTGTACCGCATCGAAGGAATGGATTGCGCGGATTGCGCGCGGAAGCTGGAGAAACGGGTTGGGGTGCTGGCGGCCGTCCAAATTGCTTCGGTCAATTACGGGGCCGCCAAAATGACCGTCATCCACGACGGGACGGCCGGAGAAGCCGTCATAGAGACGGTAAGGCAGGCGGGCTACACCGCCATTGCCGACAACGGCGCGCTGCCCGGGGCCCGCGAAGAGCGCCCCTTCTGGAAACGCAACAAAAAAGCGGTGCCGACGGCGGTATCCGGAGCGGTGTTTTTGTCGGCTTGGCTGCTCGCCTTAACGGGCATTGTGCCGGAATCGGCCGTTACGCTCTTGTACGCCGCGGCTATGGTCATCGGAGGCTTCCGCATCGCGCGTACCGGCATCTACGGACTAAGGTCGGGGACGATCGGCATGGATCTGCTGATGACCGTAGCCGCGATTGGCGCCGGATGCATCGGACAATGGGAGGAAGGGGCCGCCGTCGTGGTGCTTTTCTCGCTCGGGGAGACGCTCGAAGCGTACACGATGGACCGGACGCGCAGATCGATCCGCGGGTTGATGGATTTGTCGCCCAAGGAGGCGCTGGTCCGCAGGCAAGGCCGCGAGATGAAGCTGCCGACGGGGCAAATCGAAGTCGGGGATATTTTGCTCGTAAAGCCGGGCGAAAAGATCGCCATGGACGGGACGGTCATCCGGGGAACTTCGTCGGTGAATCAGGCTCCGATTACGGGCGAATCCGTTCCGGTGCTCAAGGAAACGGGCAGCGAAGCGTTCGCCGGCACGATCAACGGGGAAGGAGCGCTGGAAATCCGGGTGACCCGGCGTGTGGGGGACAATACGCTGTCCCGCATCATCCGTATGGTCGAGGACGCCCAAGCGCAGAAAGCGCCGTCGCAGCGGTTCATCGACGCGTTTGCCAAATACTATACCCCCGCCGTCCTCCTGATTGCGCTCGGCATTGCGGTGATTCCCGCGCTGGCGCTCGGCCAGCCGTTCGAGCCGTGGTTCTACCGCGCGCTGATGATGCTCGTCGTGTCTTGCCCGTGCGCTCTGGTCATTTCCACGCCCGTGAGCATCGTATCGGCCATCGGCAATGCGGCAAGACACGGCGTATTGATCAAGGGCGGCGCATACCTCGAACGGCTCGGCGCCGTAGAGGCCGTCGCTTTCGACAAGACCGGCACGTTGACGGCCGGCGTACCCGAGGTGACGGAGTGCATTCCGCTGGGAGGAAGAACCGCGGAAGAGGTGCTGACGATCGCAGGAGGGATCGAGGCGCGGTCGGGGCACCCCGTCGGCGAGGCGATCGTCAGGAAAGCGAAGCGGGAGGGCGTGCCGTTTGCGGACATCGCGGATTTTGCCGCCGTCCCGGGGCGGGGGGCCAAAGCGCAGGTCGGCGGCAGCTTGTTCTTTATCGGCAGTCCCCGGTGGTTCGTCCAAGAGCTGGGCATTTCTCTGGAATCGCTGCAGGGGGAGCTGCAGTGGCTGGAAAGCCAAGGGAACACCGTTATGGTGCTGGGCACCGCCAAAGAGCCGTGGGCCGTCTTCGCGGCCTCCGACGAGCTTCGTCCGGAGAGCCGGACGGCATTGGAGCAGCTTCGCGCCGCAGGAGTCCGTCAAGCGGTGATGCTGACCGGCGATAACCGGGGAACGGCGGAGGCGACCGCCTCCAAGCTGGGCGGGATCGCTTACCGCGCCGAGCTGCTGCCCCAGGATAAAGTAACCGCCGTCCGCGAGCTGATGGCCGAGCACGGACACGTCGCGATGGTGGGGGACGGCGTCAACGATGCGCCTGCGCTGGCTACCGCCACCGTAGGCATCGCGATGGGGGCGGCCGGCACGGACACGGCGCTCGAAACGGCCGATGTCGCCCTGATGGCGGACGATCTGTCCAAACTGGCGTATACGGTGCAGCTAAGCCGCCGGGCGCTGCGGATCATTAAGCAAAATATCGCCTTCTCCCTGCTTGTGAAGGCGGTCTTTCTCGCTCTCATCTTTTTCGGAGCTTCGACGCTCTGGCTGGCGGTGCTCGCCGATACGGGCAGCTCGCTTATCGTAATTGCCAACGGCATGCGGCTGCTCCGCATCAAGCCGTAAAGCCGAGAGGCTCTTTTTCCGGCCGTCTTTCCATGGGAAAGACGGTTTTTTATGTTCTATTGCGCCGCGCATCTCTTTGTGCCGCGTAACGCCGAACGGCGATGTCCCGGCAGGCACGACTTCGGCGCCGCTCCGTCTTTTTCCCGGCCGACCCGCATAGGCTGTAACAGACGGGCCGTACAGGCCGGGGAAGGGGGAGCCGCGGTGCTGAGACGCAGATGGAGAAGCAGTCCCTCGGGCAAAAGCAAGCTGAAGCGCACGCTGTTAATCGTGCTGGTCATTCTGCTGCTTCTCTGCATGCAGGCTTATTTGTATGTCGAGCGAAATTTAAAGGAGCCGCTGGTGAATTTGGCCCGGGTGCGCGTGAAGCAAATCGCGACGGAAGCGATCAATACGGCGATCGCGGACAGGATGGCGCAAAACACCAATGTCGAGAAGCTGATCGATTGGCGTACCGACAACAACGGCAAAATTACCGGCTTTATGCTGAATTATGCGGAGCACAGCCGGATTACCGCCGATACGGTCAATATAGTAACCAAGCAGTTGGAAGCCGTAGGCTCGGTTCCCGAGCATATCCCGCTCGGTCAGGCGATGCATTCGCCGCTGCTCGCTTCGTTCGGGCCGAATGTTCCGATCCGGCTCGTGCCTGCGGGGACGGCCAAGGTAGAGCTGAATACGCGTTATCAGAGCGCCGGCATCAATATGATTTTGGTGGAGGTATACGTTCATGTGACGGTCGAAATGACGGTCATCATTCCGTTCGATTCGGCGCCCGAAGTGGTGGAAACGGAACTGCCCGTATCCTACTCGCTGGTGGTCGGGGATGTGCCGACGTATTATTTCGACGGGCGGGGCAATCCGGTCGGTCCGTCGGGGCCGCTGCCTCCCGGTATCTCGCTGCCGAATGTCAACGTTCCGTCGGCAAAGCCCGACGCTTCGGATACACGAAGCAAGGAGACGTCTCCCGAACCCAATACAAAATAATCCGGTACGGATACGCGGAATTTTTTCGCGTTTACGCACCGGATATGTGCAGAAATACTTGGAGGAGAGCCCGGTTACGTTGCCGGCGTTTTGCGCCGCATCCGTTCCTCCCGCTCCCATTTGCGCAAGTGGGGGTATGGATCGAACGACCATTCCGTCATCCCGTTGTCCCGGTACAATCCGTAATGCAGGTGGGGCGGAAACTTCCCGGACGTGCCGGGCTTGCCGTAGCCGGAGCTGCCGACCCAACCGATCACCTGGCCCGGCTGCACGATGCTGCCCTGCTGCACTTCTTTTTTGTTAAAGCCCGATAAATGCGCGTAATAATGATACACGTTGTTTAAATCGCGGATGCCGACGCGCCAGCCGCCGTATATATTCCAGCCCATCACTTCGACGACGCCGTACGTGACGCTGCGCACCGGAACGCCGTATCCGGCGAAGAGGTCGGTCCCTTCGTGGATCCGGTATCCGCCCCAGCCGCGGCTGGCGCCCCATGTGCTGCGGTAGGAATAATCGGCGCCAAGCGGCATAACGAAGCAGTGCTCGTGCAGATCAAGCTTATCGAAACGGGCATAAATCCGGGCGAATTGCTGAATCCGCTCGACGCTCCGGGCATTTTGGTAATAATCCCAGAGTCCGATCCGGAGGTCTTCCTCGGCGCTCCCTTTTTTGAGCAGGCCGGCCGCCATCGCATACAGCCGGTCAAGATCGTTCATCCGGTCCGCCAAGCCATCCCCCGAGCCGTCCCTGCCGATTCCTCCGAACCATTGAATGCTTTTCTCGTTTTTGTCCTCGTGATCCGGATTGAGCATGCCGACCCACTGCAGTTCGGTAAAATAAATGGCAACCATTCCGTCGGGGGCCGGGCGTTTTTTAGCCAGGTTGATCGTCCGTTCGTATTGATCTACAGCTGCCAAGTAATACCAGGGAATACCGGTAATCACGCTGACTTTGTCGAACAGATCCTTTCGCTCGGCGAACACGGCCTTCATTCCATTCGCCGTTTTGCTTGCTTTCGGTACTGCGGGAGTCTTGGCCGAGGGGACATAGGCAAATGCCCGATTTGCCGCCAGTTCCCCCCATCCCTGACCGGCGAGCAGCGTCGCGCATAGAGCCGCCGCGGCCAACACTCGTGCATGGAACGCCGCCATACGATAGCTGCCTCCTTCGTTCGGGTATCGATAGCTGGGGTCATTTAACTGTAGCATGTGCGGGGCGCTGCCTTTTTATCCCTTGTCCGGTTTGATATGATGGAGATGTGGGGGGATGCCGGATGCCGTTTGATCACCGGGAAGAGCATGTCGATGACCGCATGCTCATTTTGCAGGCCAACATTGACGACATGAATCCGGAATACTGTTCGTATGTGACCGATCTGCTGCTGGAGCAGGGAGCCAACGACGTATACTGGATTCCGATTATTATGAAAAAAGGACGTCCCGGCATCATGCTGAACGTACTGACCGACGACGAGAGCGCGAAGCGAATGGAGGACGTTATTTTCCGGGAAACGACGACGCTGGGCCTGCGTTATTTGCGGGCTTCTTGCCACCGCTTGGGAAGAGAATTTCATAGGGTCGATACGCCTTGGGGGCCCATTCGGGTAAAAGCGGGATTCCATCAAGGCGAGCTCGTCCAGTTCGCCCCGGAATTTAAGGAATGCGAGCAGGCGGCCAAAACGCACGGCGTGCCGCTCAAGCAGGTCTACGAGGAGGTACGGCGGCGGTTTATGGAGCGCGACCGCGCTTAAACAAGCAAACGGACGGTTTTCCCGAAGCAGATCTGTCGTATCTGCCGGCGGAAGCCGTCGTTTGGCGTTTTTATAAAAGAAAGAGCGGCCTTTTCCGGAAGGAAAAGCCGCCCGATTCACCTATTGGCGCATGCACGTATGGTGCGGTCCGTCATTGGCATGCTTGTGGTGCACGTGGGGATGATCCTCGTCGTGCGCGCGATCGTCATGGCTATGATTTTCGTGCCCGTGTCCATGCTCGCGGGAATGTTCGTGATGGCGGTGACCATGGCCGTGCTCGCGCGAAGGCTCGTCATGATGGTGTTCATGGCCGTGTTCGTGCGGATGCCCGTGATGATGATGCCCGTGGCTGTGCTCATGCGAGTGCCCATGGTGGTGGTGCTCCGGCTGATGATGTCCATGAACGTGCTCATGCGGGAATTCTTCATGGTGCACCTGCCACTTGTTCAAGTAAGGGTCGGCTTGCCCGACGACGACGCGCAGCACGTTGGGCTGGTTCGGCAAATCGCGCGTTCCCGCCCCGTATCCGATCGACTCTACGATCATCGGCGGGAGGCCCTTGGCGAATTCGTCCACGAGTCCGGAGACGATGCCCGCCCCCGTCGGCGTCGTCATCTCCAGCGAATATGAGGTCGGCGCAATGGGTAGCCCTCTCATCATCTCCAGCGTAGCCGGGGCCGGCACCGGATAAATGCCGTGATCGCAATGCACCGTGCCGGAGCCGAGAGGTACGGCGGACGACAAAATTTTCTCGATCTCCAGCGAATCGATCGCCAAGGCTACCCCGATGACATCGACGATCGAATCGATAGCGCCGACTTCGTGAAAATGAACGCGCTCAATCGGGATATTGTGTATTTTCGCTTCCGCTACCCCGATCTTCTCGAAAATCGCGAGGCTCAGCTTGACGACCCGTTCGTTGAAGCCGGCACGATGAATCAGCTCCACGATTTCCGAATAATGGCGATGGTGCGCCGGGGGCGTATGCGGATCAAGCACGACGTTAAGCTTCAGCGCGGATATGCCGCGCTTGTTCACGCGTTTCCATTCCAGCGTGAACGGCTCGATCTGAATTTTCCGCAGCTCTTCTTCGATATAGTGACGGTCTGCGCCGGCATCGACAAGCGCGCCCAGCGTCATATCGCCGCTGATTCCGGAAAAGCAGTCCAAATACAAGATTTTCACTTTTCATCCCTCTTTGTCCCGTTTTGGTGAATTAATGCGGCGTTATATCCCGCGCCGAAGCCGTTGTCGATATTGACGACGGAAATGCCGGGCGCGCAGGCGTTGAGCATGGATAACAGCGCGGCGACGCCTTGAAAGCTGGCGCCGTAGCCGACGCTCGTCGGCACCGCAATGACGGGCACGGCCACGAGACCGCCCAAGACGCTGGCGAGCGCTCCTTCCATCCCGGCGACGACCACGACCGCGCTCGCTCCGCGAATGACCGGCAGCCGGCGGAACAGCCGGTGAATGCCGGCCACGCCGACGTCGTAGACGCGCTCCACCCGGGAGCCCAGGCATTCGGCCGTCACGGCGGCTTCCTCCGCCACAGGCACGTCCGACGTGCCTGCGCAGACGACGGCGATGTAGCTTCCGTCGACCGGTCCGGCTTCGCCGCTCCGCAGCCAGGTCAGCGCCCGCGCCTCGGGGTAATGCTTCGCCCCCGGGATGCGCTTCGCGACATAGGCGGCTTTATCGGCATCGACGCGCGTTGCCAGCACGCGGTCCGTCTGAGCGGCCAGCCGTTCGAAGATCGCGGCGATCTGCTCCGCCGATTTGCTTTCCCCGTAGATGACCTCGGGGAAGCCGGTCCGCGCCGGCCGGCTCAAATCAAGCTGCGCGTAGCCGAGACTGTCGTCGACGGCCTCCTCCGAAAGCGACGGAAAGGAAGCCTTGCGGCGGATGGACGTTTCCCCGGGCGATTTGTCCCCCGCATCTTCGCTTGATTCGTTTGCGGTTTTCCGGATTGCCGGATGCCCCGGCGCTTCCGGCATCCCGGAGAGCCCTTCCTCCAGCAGCCGTTTGGCTTCGGCGATGTCCAGATCGCCGGACTGTACCAGTTTAAGTATGTTGTCGATGTTCATCATCGTGAATGTTCGAACCTCCTGCTCCCAAACCCTTTCCTCAGTGTACCATATTTCCAATCGCAAAGTAATTTCGAAAGTGGATTGTTGGCCTATTCGTGATATAATAGCTTCAAATCCAAGCGCAAGAAAGAGCTTGTTGCGGAACAGGAGTGCATCCATGGCGACTCATCAAATAGAACGCAAGCCCGAATGGCTGAAAATCAAGCTGACAACGGGAGACAACTACAAAGAGCTGAAAAACATGATGCGCGGCAAAACGCTGCACACCGTATGCGAGGAAGCGAAATGTCCGAACATCCATGAATGCTGGGCGGCCCGGACCGCCACCTTTATGATTTTGGGCGACATCTGTACGCGGGCGTGCCGGTTCTGCGCCGTCAATACGGGAATGCCGACGGAGCTGGATTTGCAGGAGCCGGAGCGCGTCGCGGAGGCGGCGGAGCAGATGGGCCTGCGGCATGTGGTCGTCACTTCCGTTGCGAGAGACGATTTGAAGGATGGCGGAGCTTCGGTGTTCGCCGCGACAATCCGGGCGATTCGGGGGCGTCTGCCGCTCGCCGGAGTTGAAGTGCTCATTCCCGATTTTCAAGGGGACGAGGAGGCGCTTCGCACCGTGCTCGAAGCGAAGCCCGATATTTTGAACCACAACGTGGAAACGGTAGAGCGGCTGTCCGACAAAGTGCGGGCCAAGGCCAAATACCGCCGTTCGATGGAGCTGCTCGAGCGCTCCAAGCGGATTGCCCCGTCCATCCCGACAAAATCGAGCATCATGCTCGGCGTCGGCGAGACGTGGGACGAAATTTTGCAGACCATGGACGACTTGCGCGCCGTCGATTGCTCCATTATGACGATCGGCCAATACTTGCAGCCTTCACTCAAGCATTTGCCGGTGTCCAAGTACTACACGCCGGAGCAATTCGCGGAGCTGAAGCAGGAGGGATTGAAACGCGGGTTCAGCCATGTGGAGTCCGGTCCGCTCGTCCGCAGCTCGTATCATGCGCATGAACAGGTCCAATCGGCGAAGCAGTCGTAAAACTCGGGGAGGCTGATACGGTGATTCATATTGCGGGCAAAACGTACGAGGTGGTCGCTGACCATAAGAACGGCTGGCGTTTCGAGGCGTTCCGCGACCGGTACAGCGAGGTGCTGGAGCGGTACGATTATATTGTGGGCGACTGGGGCTACAGCCAGCTCCGGCTGCGCGGATTTTTTAAGGATAATCATCCGAAAGCGACGAAGGACAGCATGATTTCCACGCTTCAGGATTACTTGAACGAATACTGCAATTTTGGCTGTGCCTATTTTATTCTTGAGAAGGTGCCGAACAAGAGCGGAGTGGAGCCGACCGGTGCTCCCGGGGATTTCTACGAGGATAGGCCTGCAGCCGAAGCGGGAACGGAAGCGGAACAAGGCGCAGGCGACCGGCCGGCGCCGCAGCCTGCCGTAACCGCCGAAGCCTCCGTGCACCGGCATGAGGACACGGCCGTTCCGGCGGGCCATCGCGCATCGGCGCCGCAGCATCATCGGCACAACCCGTCCGGCAAGACGTACGGCCCCCGTCACGGGCAAGGCCAGCAGTCCGGCGGCCCAAATCAGTCCAAATCGCAGCACGGTTCCTCACGGCAGGGCGAGGGAAAATCGGGGGGCCGGCATCAGGGCAGGCAGCAGGGGCATGCGTCCAAGCCGAAAAGCGGACAGCCCTCCCAAAATGCGCCGAAACCGAAGCCGGATTCGCCCCGCGTAGAAGCGTAAGCTGCTGCAGGTGCCTGTCACAGGCAACGGCCAAAAGACCCGTTGCTCCATTTCCCTGCGTAAGTGCGGGGAGAACGGAGCTCGGGTCTTTTTTGCGCCAATGGAAGGCGCTTAGATCATGTCATATCCGATGAACGCTTCGCGTACGCGGCTCCAGAACGGGAACGGACGGAAGCGGGCGAACTTGACCTTTTTGCCGGCGGCGACCAGGCTGCGGATCGAGATGATATCGTTGCGCTGCATGTACAAGTGATCGAGCGACAGCAAAATATTTTGATTCTCGCGCGGATAAATATCGCAGTGGTGATGCTTCGGCAGCAGGATCGGCGAACCGAGCGTACGGTATACGCGGTTGTTGATCGAAGCGATCTCCGCAATCTGAATGGCGTCCAGCGACGGATGCACGATGGCGCCGCCCAAGCTTTTGTTGTAGGCGGTGCTTCCTGACGGCGTGGAGATGCAGATGCCGTCGCCGCGGAACGTCTCGAGCAGCTCGTCGTTAATATGCAGCTGGGCAACCAGCGTGGCGTCGACGCCTTTGAGCGTAAATTCGTTCAGCGCGAGATCCGTTTCGATCCCTTGAGGTGTCGTGATCTGGATCTCGACCAAGGGATATTTGACGACGCGCAGGTCGTTTTGATTGGCGCTCTCGCCCATCAGCTGGGCAAGCAGCTCGACTTCATCCGGCTTCCAGTCGGCAAAAAAACCGAGTCTTCCCGTGTGAATACCGGTAAATGCAATGTGATCGAGCTGGTCCTTATACTGATGAAACGCATGAAGCAGCGTTCCGTCGCCCCCAATGGACAGGACGATATCGGGGGACGCCTCTTCGTGAATGAGCCCGTACTGACGGATCAATTCGTGAAATCTGTGCATCAATTGAATGGAGATGTCATCGCCGCGGTGTATCACATTGTATTTCAACCGGTTATCCTCCTATTAACTATCCGCTTCGTCAGCTGTCGGTTCCCGAAGCGGAGCAATACTCCTCCATAAGCGCGGCAGTGCTGTCCGGAACACGATGGAACCGCACGGCTACCCGGTAAGCATCGCTGCTGAAATGGGCTACGCGCACGATTTCCCCATAGACCGTAATCTTCTGGGCAATGCCGGGAAGAACAAAAGATAATTCCAATTCGAGCGGGCAAAACACGCGGGTCGACGTCATAAACGCCATTCCTCCGCCGGACAAATCCAGAATTTGTCCCGTGAACGCCACGTTCTGGTGCGATATTTGCTCTCGTACGCCGACGATCCGTGAGGTGACCGGAGTGCGGGTAGGGAGGGCCATTCGCGGATAGCGCCTTTTTTGCGACTGCTTCAGGTCCAGCGGCGCGGTTAAGGTTAACGTGCATACATTGCGCTTCGTTTCCATATGCAGCAGATCAACCAAAGCATAATAAAGAATGCCCTGCTCGCGGAAAGAAAATTCAATAAAGCAAACATGATGCAGCTTCTCCAGCGGATGGATCGACAGGGCATCCAGCGTGACCGTCAATTCCTCTGCGGAAGCCTTGAGAAGCGTAAAGCCGTCCTCGTAGCAAAAGGGCGAGCCTTCTTTGGTTTCGCCTACGATGATGAGAGCGCAGCTTCTGGGTAAAACAACGGTTTCATTTGCCAAGGCCAAGGTCCAGTTCATCAGTGATCACCACACGGTATGATTTTCTGAAACTTTCATTACCGTTTACATCCATAATAATCAATAATGTAAAATAACACAATGCCGGAAGTCCCAAGCTTGAATCCGTTCGGGCCGCTTGCCGGCTTTTCGCGCGAAAGCCCGTTTCTCTATAAAATTCCGGCCGGGCCATCCGTCCTGAGCGTGGAAACAAAGAAAACCCGCTCGCGGGAGCGGGATATTTTGCGGCGCTTGGCCCAAGGGATTTAAAAAGTCGTAACCAGCGGCAGCTCGAAGCGGCGGGCGAAGCTCGGGCTCACCGGATACACGCGCACGCTGTAATGGGGGCCGTGCTGTAGATGGGGCGGAATCGAAGCCCGGTACAGCACGGTATTGTCCCCCAACTCGCGTACAGGCTCCATCGTCACGATGACCGGGTCCCAGCGGTCCGCTTTTTCCTGGTAATAGACGATCTCGACCGCCGTATCCTTATACCAGACCGGTCCGAATTTTACCGTGGCCGTAACCTCCTTGGGGGAGGTCGCAGTCGGATGGACCGGAGGATCGTTCAACTCGGCGATGCGGACGTGATGCCAGTTTTTTCGGATAAACCGTTTGTAATCGGCGACTTTGGTCGCTTCGTCATAGCGGTTGGCCACAAAATGCTGCGTCCGCTTTAAGGCGGGAACGTAAAATTCGTTCACGTACTCCATGACCATCCGATCCGAATTGTATACCGGTGCGAGCGTGCGGATCGAGCGCTTCATCCGGGCGATCCATTGGGCGGGAAGCGGGCGTTGATTGTAGTAAAGCGGCACGATCTCCGTTTCGAGCAGCCGGTAGATCGATTCGGTGTTCTCGCGCTCCTGCGTGGCGGCATCCGCCCCTTCGCTTGCTTCTACGCTCCAGCCGTTGGTACCGTCATAGCCTTCCTCCCACCAGCCGTCCAGCACGCTGAAGTTGATGACGCCGTTCATCGCGGCTTTTTGGCCGCTGGTCCCGCTTGCCTCATACGGCCGCCGCGGGTTGTTAAGCCATACGTCCACTCCTTGCACCAGATGACGCGCCATGTTCATGTCGTAATTTTCGAGCAGCACGATTTTGCCGCGGAACCGGTCCATCTCGGACACCCTGTAGATTTCGCGGATCAGCTCTTGTCCGGGACGGTCCGCCGGGTGCGCCTTGCCCGCGAATATGAACTGCACCGGCCGGTTCGGGTCGTTTACCAAGCGGTCCAGCCGCTCCAGGTCGTTGAAGATCAGATTGGCCCGCTTGTAGGTGGCGAACCGCCGGGCAAAGCCGATGGTCAGCGCGTCCGGGGACAAATAGGTCCGAACTTCCTCGATCCGGTCCGCAGGCAGGCTGTTGCGGCGCCGCTGCTCGCGCAGGTTGGCGCGGGCAAGCCGGATCATCCGCTGCTTCAGCTCCATGTGAACGGACCAGAGCGATTCGCTTGGCACCAGATCGACGGTTTTCCACACGTCTTTATTGGCTTGGTTGCTCATCCACGTTCCAGGCAAAAAGCGTCCGAACAGCTCCTTAAGCTCGGGAGCGAGCCAGGTGCTTAGATGCACGCCGTTGGTCACATGTCCGATCGGCACCTCCGGGATATCGAGGCCGCCGTGGAAAGCCCGGAACATTTCGCGCGACACATGGCCGTGCAGCTTGCTGACCCCGTTGCGCAGCGCGGAGGTGTTCAAGGCCAGGTGGGTCATGTTGAACAGCTGCTTCGATTCGTCGAGGCCCAGCAGGGTCCATTCCCGCCGGGCGGACGGATAATCGGCGAACAGGCGGCTGAAATAATATTCGAACATCGGGAGCGGGAACGCATCGTGCCCGGCCGGCACCGGGGTATGCGTCGTAAAGACGGTGCTGGCGCGAATGACCTCCAGCGCGACGTAAAACGGAAGGCCTTTATCCAGCTGCTCCCGGAGCCGCTCGAACGTCAGAAACGCCGCATGCCCTTCGTTGATATGGAACGTGCCCGTCGGAATCCCGAGCGCCCGCAGCGCTTTGACCCCGCCGACGCCGAGCAGCACCTCCTGCGCGATCCGGATATCCTGGTTCCCGCCGTACAGCTGCGCCGTCAGCTCGCGGTCCCAGGAGCTGTTTTCTTCCAAGTCGGCATCCAGCAAATAGACGGGCACGCGGCCGACCTGCACCTGCCATACCTTCAAGCGAACGGTCCGGTCGGCCAGCGGCACGTCTACGGTCAACTCCCGCAGCGGAGGCGTGCCGTCCCCTTGACCAGCGGCTGTCCCTCGGCCTTCCAGCACCGGAACATAGGCAGGGACGATCGGAAGCTTGTTGAAGTCGTAGGCGATCGTTTCGGCCAGCTGCCCTCCCTCCGTATCGAGCTTTTGGTCGAAATAGCCCTTCTTGTAAAGCAATCCTATGCCGACGAGCGGTATGCCCAGATCGCTGGCGGATTTGCAGTGGTCGCCGGCCAGAACGCCGAGCCCTCCCGAATAAATCGGAAGCGATTCATGAAAGCCGAATTCCGCCGAGAAGTAAGCGATGGCCTGGCGGGCGTGCTGCGGGTATTCCCTCTGAAACCACGTTTCCGCCTCGCGGTAAGCGTCCCATTCGGCCATCACGTCACGGTACCGCTGCAGGAAAGCTTCGTCCTCCGACCGCTCCTTCAGCACGGCTGCATTCGTTTCCGTCAGCAAGCGCACGGGATTGTGCCGGAATTGATCCCACAGCTTCGGCTCGATGGCCGCAAACAGCGCCTTGGCTCCGTCGTTCCAGCTGAACCATAGGTTAAAGGCCAGCTCGCTCAACCGTTCAATTGCAGGCGGCAGCGCCAAATCTCTTCGATGGAACATCGTATACATCATTTCACCTCTGCCCTGAATTTGTTCCCCGGCTGCGGAAGCAAGGGAACGGGGATGCTTCTGTTAGCTCCTAGTAGTATCTTATGATCGAATCCGCTTCATACATCTTTTGCCTGCGAGAAAACAGAACGACAGAAGCAGCGAAGCGCCCAGCACCGCGGCGAACGTAAGCCCCGCCGCCGGGAGCGTATGCTGCGCCAGCGTCTCCAGCGGGCGGGTCATATCCGGCATGGGAAAAAAGGCGGCCAGCGCGGCATGATAAGGGGCAAGCGGCCGCCACAAAGCGATGACAAGCCCGGCCGCCAGCAGGCCGTGGGCGAATCGGGCTAAGGCGAACGGCGCATAGCGCAGGTTCGTATGGTGCAGCAGGCTGATGATTTGCGCATGGACCGAAAGACCTGCCCAGGACAGCACCCAGGCGGCGATGGCTACCCGATAGACCAGCGGAACGCCGGCTGCCGCGCCCGCGGCCTTGGCCCCGAGCGTCACTTCGAAAAAGCCGTTGGCTACCCCTTCGGCAAGCGGCAGCGGCAGTCCGAGGACGCCCAGCACGGATTCGATGACTGTGAAGAACAAGCTCATCGCCTTGGCGGAAGCCATCACTTCCATGACGACGGAAAAAAAGACGACCAGGCCGCCGATCACGAAAATCATCTGCAATCCCGAGGCGAGCGCCTGCTGCAGCATCGTACCCAGCGTACGGCCGTCCTTCATCCGGGCATGATGCATGGCTTCAAAAGCGCGGCGCCACAGCGGCTGGCCGGAGGAGGCTTCCGGGAGAGTCATGAACGCAGGCTGGCGATGGTTGTCGGCGTTCTTCCCCGGCCTGCCGTGAAACCGCATCAGCAGGCCGATCAGCAGCGCCGAGCCGTAATGCGCCGCGGCAAGCACGCCCGCCAGCGCCGCATCGTGAAAAAAACCGACAGCCACGGCGCCGATCAGGAAAATCGGGTCGGACGATGTCGTAAAAGCGACCAGCCGTTCGCCCTCTTCCCGGCTGACGAGCCGCTGCGTCCACAGCTGGGACGTCAGACGCGCGCCGATCGGGTAGCCGGAAGCGAAGCCCATGGCCATAACGAAGCCTCCGATGCCGGGAATGCGGAATAACGGCCGCATCAACGGATCGAGCAGCATGCCGAAAAAATGCACGATCCCCAGTCCGAGCATAATTTCGGCGATGATGAAGAACGGGAACAGCGCCGGAAACAGCACGTCCCACCAGATGGACAATCCTTTCAGCGAGGCTTGAAACGCCTCGCCGGGGAAAGCAAGCATCAAGCAGGCCAACAGGACGGCGAGCGATGCGGCGAAATGGACGGCTATTCGTTTGCCAAGCAAAGGTACCCACTTCCTTTCGAGAAAGGCCTGTCATTCTGATATATGAGCCGATGCGGGGAGACATGCCTCGCCGGGGCGCAGGCACAAGGGACAAGGGCGAAATATTGCCGGGCTGTCAGAAAAGGGCTGAATTTTCGAGCTATGTATGGTACAATAGTACCAATATGAGAATGGGAGTGATTTCAGATGATGGTGGGTATCATTGCTGGAATTCTCGTATGCGCTTTTGTGTATGTCATTAGGGAGACGTTGATGACTTCGGGCGAAGAGGATGTATAAAGCGTTTTACAAAATAACGATGCTAAGATGCAAGGCAGCTTAGCATCTTTTTTCGTTAGGAGATGAACCGCATGACTCGGGGTGAACGAGAATTGACGTTTTACGAAGCGATCGGCGGGGAGGCGGCCATCCGCAGCATTGTGGAGGCGTTCTACCCGAAGGTACAGGCGCATCCGCTGCTGGGGCCTCTGTTCCCGGAAGACATTACGCCGGTCATGGAAAAGCAGTACTTGTTCCTTACGCAATTTTTCGGCGGACCGCCGCTGTATTCCGAACAGTATGGGCACCCGATGATGCGCGCGAGACATTTGCCTTTCCCGATTACGCCGGAGCGCGCGGATGCTTGGCTCGGCTGTATGGCGGAGGCGCTGGAAGAAACGGGGATGGACCGGGAGCTCCGGCTTGCCGTCCTCGAGCGGCTGAAGGGACCGGCATATCATTTTATCAACAGCGGCAGCAACGGCTAACGAAGCCGATCGAAACCCGATAACGAAGCTGATCGAAGGAAGTGTGTTCCGTGGTCGAACCTTTATTTCAAGTCAGCGTCCGATGCCATCACTGCGACGTCGTATTTCAAACGTCCCGCGTTCGTCCGAGCTTCAAGAAGGCGTCCGGCACCGACACCGATTTTTGCGTTCATTATAAGGACATTAACCCCGATTATTATGTCGTTCGCATCTGCCCTCACTGCGGGTTTGCAGGGACGGAGAATTCGAAGGACCGGCTGACGCCCGCGCAAAAAACGGCATTCCGCGAAAAAATCGCCGACCATTGGACGTACAAGGACTACGGAGGCGAACGGACATGGGAGGATGCGCTCTACGCCTACAAGCTTGCGCTTGTCACGGCTCAGACGGTCAACGACAAGGGGCGCATCACCGCAGGGCTGCTGCACCATATTGCCTGGCTTTACCGCTATCGGAACGACAAGGCGCAGGAAGCCCGGTTCTTGCAGCATGCGCTGGGCGAGTATACGCGGGCGTTCGAGACGGAAGACGCGGAGATGAACAACGCCCGTCTAATGTACCTGATGGGGGAGCTCAGCCGCCGGTTGAAGCAGTATAATCAAGCGGTCAAATGGTTCTCTCGCGTCATTAACGACAAGCGCATTATGGATGCCGGCATGATTCGGGCCTGCCGCGAGCAATGGGCCGTAACCCGGGAGGATATGCTTGCGGATTCGGTCGTTCCGGAACCCGAGGCCCATGAATTAACCTGACGCCCTGAACTTAAAAACGCTTGAAGCTTCCCGGCATCGACCCGAGACGCTTCAAGCGTTTTTTTGCCGTATCGGATCCTCCCGAAAAAAGGCAGAACGGTTTTTGCCCGATCGCTTCGAAGCGTACAGCGCCTCATCGGCTTCGGCAATGAGCCGGCGAAGCCCGTCTCCCGGCATGCGGGAGACGGAAATGCCGATCGAAATCGTCGTTTCGGCCAAAGTATCCCCGTAAAAGCGGTGCTCCTCGATGGTGCGCCGAAGCCAGTCCGCATAGCGCGACAAGTGGGCTTCGTCTGTCATGTGGCTTAAGATAATAAATTCTTCCCCGCCGTATCTGGCGATGTAGTCCTGCTCGTGGACGGCCGCTTTCAGCAGCTGACCGGCTTCCCGGAGAAGCTGATCTCCGTGCAGGTGTCCGAACGTATCATTGTACCGTTTGAAATTATCGATATCGATCATCATGATGGCAATGCGCCGGCTGCGGACGGTCCGCCTGGCAATTTCCATAAAGCCGCGCAGATTGGGCAGCCGGGTCAAGCCGTCCTGCTTCGCTTCCAGCTCCAGCTTCCGCTGCATCATCCAGATTTTGTTCTCCTCGTTGAACATATAGATCAAGGCCGTAATCGCCAGCCCGGAGTAGACGAGCATCGGCAGCTGCGACAGCCAGAACAGCGACGTTTGGGACGCCTCCAGCCGGACATGCGTAACCAGGCGTACCACGGTTATCATCGCGAGACGCTCCACCCGTCGGCAAGCCGGATGAAAAAATAACCGGAATCGTATTGTTTCCGATGAAACAGCGAGCTGACGACGGCGGGCAGCAGAAGCCCCTGAACGGCTTCCATGCCCCAGTTCGGCTTGGACTCCAGCAGCATATACCCCGCGGGAAGCAAGGCGGACAGCAGGGAGGAGACCCAGCCGAAGCGCAGGCTGGCCATGACGATCGGCGCGAATTTCAAATCGCTGAACAGGGAGTCGCCCGGCAAGGGCAAGAGCATCATTACGATGCTGGCGGCTCCCGTCAGCAAAGGCACGGCTAATGCTTGCAAGCGTTCCATAACCGGCAGATTGCGTATCTTAAGAGCCATGTAGCTGAGAGCTATCAAGGTACAAGCATGCGTAAGCGCAGTGAAATCCATGAAGATGTCTCCTGGGAAGGCGGGAACGCTTACTCTTTACCGTATCGGCGCAGCGGACGGCCCGCAAGCAAATAATCTTGGTCGGCATCGACCAGAGTCTCTTTATTTCGGCAGCAGGGGAAGACGAGCAGTTTTTTGACGCCTTCGCGAAGTTCCGAGAGGTCTTTAGGTTTAAGCGGCAGCAAAACATTGGCAGCGTGGCAAAAGGGGCAGTTTTGCACATAGACGTCTTGTCCGATCCGTTCATAGGGCCATGTATTTTCAAATGGAATCATAGGGCTACTCCCGACCGGAAACGCCGGAATCTTTATCCGGTGCCGGGGCGGTGGAATTATCCTTCGCCTTTCCGGCAAGCTCGGCCAGCTTCTGCAGAAGAATATGCTGAGGCATATGCATCAGGTGTTCGATCGGAACGTTCAATTCCTTTGCGAGTTTCTGCGCCGTCTCGGGTGATATTTGCAAAGGTCTCATTCGCAGTCCCTCCAGTCTATAGATCTATAGTCTCCATTTAATCATATCCTGGACCTGGAATTCAACCAAAAAATGGAGCCGCGGCATTTTGGTTTTGCTCTAAATTATGGTTTAATGGAATGAGATACATAATATACATAGTGTATAAATAAGGAAGGTGTTTAGCCATGCGTAATCCTTTGCCGCAAACCTGGAATTTGGAGCGCTTTTTTCCGGGAGGCAGCGGGTCTGATGCTTTTATTCAATTTTTGAAGGAGCTGCAATCGAACATTGCCGAGCTGGACGAGACGTTAAGCGGGCTGGCCGTACCGGAAACGGCAGAGCAATCGCCATCGCTGCTCCCCGCGATCGTGCTGGTGCAAACGGCCCTCTTGAAAATACGCGAAGCGGAATCGTTCACCGGCTGTCTGACGGCGGAAAATCAAAACGATAAGCGTGCGGTCCAGCTCACCGGGCAGGTGAAGTCGATCCAAGCGGCATTCGCTTCCGCAGTGACGCGTTTCGACGATTTGCTGCGCCGCATTCCCGAACCGGCTTGGCAAGGCTTGCTTGCTCACGCGGAGCTTGCTGAAATCGCTTACCCGCTGGAAGAGCGGCGCAGGCTCGCTTCGGAGAAGCTGCCGCCGGAGCAGGAGGCGCTGATCCACGATCTAGCCGTGGACGGCTATCACGGTTGGGGCGAGCTTTACAATACGACCGTGAGCAAGTTCAGTATTCCGTTCGAAGAAAACGGAGTCGTGACGGAACTCTCGGCGGGGCAGGCCGCCAACAAAATGTACAGCCCGGACCGCAGCGTACGGCAGCGGGTATTCGAACTGTGGGAGCGGGAATGGGCGAAGCATGCCGATTACTGCGCCGACGCGCTCAATCACCTGGGCGGTTTCCGGCTTAAGCTGTATGAGCGCCGGGGCTGGGATGAGATTCACCGGGAGCCGCTGACCATCAACCGGATGTCGAAGGAAACGCTGGATGCGATGTGGGGCGTGATCGAGCAGAGTAAAGAGGTGTTCGTCCGATATCTCGAGCGGAAAGCGAAGCTGCTGGGCGTTGAGAAGTTGGCATGGCACGATGTCGACGCGCCGGTCGGCCAAGGCAATATGACGTTCAGCTACGATCAGGGCGCGCAGCTCATCGTCGAGCAGTTCCGCCGCTTCAGCCCGAAGATGGCCGAATTCGCGGTAATGGCGTTCGAGAACGGCTGGATCGAAGCGGAGGACCGTGCAGGCAAGCGTCCCGGCGGATTCTGCACGTCGTTCCCCATCTCCGAAGAAACGCGCATCTTTATGACATATGCGGGCACCGCATCGAACGTATCGACGCTTGCGCATGAGCTTGGACACGCATATCACCAGCATGTGATGAACGATCTGCCGGCGCTGGCTCAGGAGTACGCCATGAACGTTGCCGAAACGGCATCCACGTTCGCCGAGATGGTCGTCTCCGATGCGGCGGTGAAAGAGGCGGCCACCGACGAGGAGCGCTTGACGCTGCTTGAGGATAAAATTCAGCGCTCGGTCGCTTTCTATATGAACATTCATGCCCGTTTCTTATTCGAAACGGACTTTTACGAGGAGCGTCGTCACGGCCTTGTGGGCATCGAACGTTTGAACGAATTGATGGAGGCCGCTCAGAAGAAGGCGTACCGGAATGCGCTGGCCGAGTATCATCCGCACTTCTGGGCTTCGAAAATGCATTTCTACTTAACGGACGTGCCGTTCTACAATTTCCCGTACACCTTCGGCTACATGTTCAGCACGGGGCTATACGCCGAAGCGCTCCGCCGGGGGGCGGCGTTCGAAGACCAATATATCGCGCTGCTGCGCGATACCGGACGGATGACGGTCGAAGACTTGGCGAGCAAGCATCTCGGCGTCGACCTGCGCAAGCCGGACTTCTGGCAGCAGGCGATGGACGTTTCCATCGCGGACGTCCACGAGTTCCTGCGCCTGACGGAGTAGTTCGTTTAGCCCCGCCTATTCTAGGCGGGGCTTGCTGACTAAAGGGTTCCTTGAGCTTACAATGGATAAACGGGTCCGCCGGGTGCGGACCTGTTTATCCCCCCATTCCAGCCCGAGGTATCCCTTCCGGCAAAAAGCCCCGCCCCACGCTACAGCTTAAAAATGCTCATCGTCTGCTGAAGCTTCGTCACCAGCTTCGTCATCTCCTCCGACTGGACGACGATGGCCTGTACGGCCGAGATCTGGTCGATCATCGAGGCGGATACCTCCTCGGTACCGGCAGCGGATTGCTGCGTAACGGCCGAAATACTTTCCGTCGTAGCCGAAATGTGCTTGGCTCCGGCCAGCATTTGCTCCGTTCCATCGGCGAAAGCGGCGATTTGCTCGGAAATGAACCGGACGCTGCTGACGATTTCCGCGAAGACCCGTTCCGTTTCGCTTATAAGCTTCGTCTGCTCCGCAACGATCTGCTCGTTCTCGGCCATGGACGCATGCTGAATACCTTGTTCGATACTGCGAACAAGACCGAACACCTCTTTGGTCGAGGCGGTGGCTTCCTCCGCCAGCTTCCGGACCTCCTGAGCGACGACGGCGAAGCCCTTGCCGTGCTCGCCTGCCCGCGCCGCTTCGATGGAAGCGTTCAGCGACAGCAGATTCGTTTGCTCGGCGATATCCGAGATGGTTCGGGTCATTTGCGAGATGCTGACGGCCTGCCGGGCGAGCGAATCGATCGTTTGAGCCGCGTTGGCCGTCGCATCGACATTTTTGCGCATGCCTTCGCTCTGGGTTTCCACCGATTGAAGCCCTTTGTCCACCAGTGTCATCATTTGTCTGGCCCGCGAGTTCATCTCCCGGGTCGATTCCGTATATTCGGTTATTCGCCGCTCGATATCCTTCGTTGCGGAGGAAACGCCGCCGATCTCTTCCGAGATCCGATTGGCTCCGGCCGCCAGCTCTCCGGCGGCGACGGACGCTTCCTCAAGCACCGTCTTCATCTTTTCGTTCTTAAAATAAATATCCCGGCTGGAGTCGAATACGTGCTTCGAGGCCCGTCCCGTTTCCAGCAGAAGCTCGCGAAGCTTCTCCGTCATGCGGTTAAAGGACGTCCCCAGCTCGCCCAGGGCGTCGTCGGAGCGGATGTGGATCTTTTGCGAGAAATCTCCTTTGGAGGTGCTCAGGGCAGCGCGGGAAATGTCGCTAATCGGTTCTGTAAGCGCTCTCTCCAGCCAGCGTATAAAAGGATAGCTGAGTCCTGCCATCACAACCAGAAACGTAACCCCGAGAATGGGACTTAAGGAGGATTCGAAAATAAGCAGAAGCATGGCGGCCGAATAGACGGCAACGAGGGTGTAGCAGCCAATTTGCAGCTTCCTCTTGAACGAAAGACCCAGAAACCAGTTCACAAAATTAACGACTCCTTTGGGATATAGGATAAAATACTTACGTCTCGCCCCGGCTGTATGGGTAATTATACCACCCCGGAGAAGGCAGGGTCCATAGTTTTCCAACGGAAGGAATCGTTTGCTGGCCAAAATGAAAGCGATACCAATTATTCGATGCTCCGCAATGTAAAATTTTGTTGAATTGTTGTGTATTTTATGAAAAAATTTGTTGTCAATATGGATATATTGTCCTATAATGGGTCTAGAGCCTCAGATATACATAATATTCCATTTATACTACTTGAAAGGAGGAATTCTGTGATTTTAGAACAGTTGCCTTTAGCCAGACAGTTGGATTTGGTGTTTCGGGAATTGAGAGAGGAGCTGGCTCAGCTTACCTCGGGGACGGTTTTCGTCCAGATTCGAAATAACATGGTCGGGAAGTTCGGCATCCGGCATTTTCCTCTGGAGAGCAAGGGGACGGAGATCAGGATGGCAGAGCGCGGCTTGTCCGAAAGCCAGCAGCTTTCGTTCCGCCAGACCGCTCTGGAATCGTTGAAGCTGAAACGTTGGACGCACGGGGAGATTCAATTTGAGTTCGCGATGCGCCAAGACTTGCTTTGCACCAGCGTGACGTTCGAGTCCAATTACAATATGGCGAATTTGATTAGCGAGTCCAATAAAAACAAACGCGATTTTTGTTGATCAAGCTTTCTGCACTCATACTAAGGTTTGCTATTATCCTAATTATAACTTTTCTAAGCCCTTTTGTTTTTTTACTAAAATTTAATCCTTCTGATGCTCTGAATGTTCGATATAACTTACAGCCTCCCTTTATTCGGGAGGTTTTTTTGATTTTAAAAGAGGATAGGTCTGAAACCTTTTGGATTAGTAGGCGTATAAACTACCGGGGGTGATTCACATCGTTTTTTTTAGTTTTGCCGGTATGTTCATTTATGCCATTTTAATCGGTCTTTCCATTTATTGTTTAATCCTATTTATTAAACTTGCGCGCAGAGGGATCGAAGCGCTTGACTTGTACATCCATGACAAAAAGAATAACAAGCCTAATCCTCCGAATGACACACCTCGTTAACCGCTGCGGGGTGTGTTTTTGCAATGAAAGGGGCATCGATTATGATCGTACTCGAAACCGACCGGCTGGTCCTTCGCCAGCAGACCATAGAGGATGCGGCGTTTATTCTGGAGCTTCTGAACGATCCTTCCTGGATACGGTATATCGGGGATAAAGGCGTGAGAACGCTTGATGACGCACGGAGCTTTATTATCAAGGGGCCGCTGAATATGTATGCCCGTTTCGGATTCGGATTTTACTTGACGGCATTGAAGGATGAGGGTACGCCGATCGGCATCTGCGGATTCGCGAAACGGGATTTCTTGGAGGATGTGGATATCGGGTATGCTTTTCTCCCCGAATTCCGGGGAAAAGGGTACGCCTTCGAGGCGGCTTCCGCCGCAATGGGGTATGCCCGATCCGAGCTGGGGCTAAAACGTATCGTGGCGATTACCTCTCAAGATAACCATGCCTCGGCTAAGCTGTTGGAAAAACTGGGGCTGCGTTTTGAAGGGTTGATCCCGTATGAGGATACGGAGGAAGTAGTGCGGCTCTATGCGATTGACGTCCGACACATGAGCGCCCGATGACGGCCAGGCAGTCCGCATCCCCGATGAAGTCATGAGTGCTTGTCCCCCCACTAATCCTGGCCGTTGGGGGGTTCCTTCCATTTTCTGGACAGGCGGGCATATTCGTTCAAAGCATCGTCCAATTTTTTACTGGCCTCGATTACTTCGGGATCTACCAAGGATGTCTTGTTCCGGGATAGGACATTAAGCCCTATTCTAAGCTGTTCTATTTCTTTTAGCATGTCTGCAAGCAGCTTATTGATCTCGGACATCGTACCCGTTTTGGCTTGACTTAAGCTATAACTTAAGTTTCCGGCCGGAGAATGAGCAAAGCTAATTTGCTCTTTACCGTTTACCTGTCTCCCATTCCCATTCAAAAAGATCATCCATGTTACAATTGAGGTAATCTGCCGCCATCTTCATCTTGAGAACGGATAGCTTGCTTTTCCCTTTGATGACTTGCGAAATGTAAGATTCAGTAACTCCCAAATGCTTTGCTAGATCTGCCTGTGTCCTGTTTGTCTGAGCCAGCAATTCAGGCAAACGGCTTCTCCCGAACCGGAGAGCCAACAGCAATCCTCCTTTTGAGTGACTATGCTTTCTATTATACTTAAGTCATAGCTAAAGTAGCAATAGAAGCAAAGACCGGGGGGATTTTCAGGCTTCGGTTCGGGCGAAGAATCAGTTATAATGGATGGCAGCGGAAAAGGCGGTCCCGAAGGGCCGCCCGGTTAAGTATTGAGGTCGTGCCTTATCTTGTGAATTTGCCTGCAAGCTGCTGCTCGGCGATTTGAACCAGACGACGAGTGATATGGCCCCCGATCGCCCCAGTATCACGGGTGGCCATGAAGCCATAGTAACCGTCTTGAGGAATTTGAATGCCCAGCTCTTGAGCAACTTCATACTTCAGCTGATCCAAAGCTTGGTTCGCTTGAGGTACGACCAATTGGTTGCTGCTGCGGGATTGTCCTGCGCCCATCGATATCACCTCCGTTCACTAGGTAGTATGTTCCACGCAAAAGAATATACACGGATTGGAAATTGGTAAATGTGACCACCGAATCGGGGAGGGATTGCTTTGGGATTTTTGCTGGAGTGCGGCAATTGGTCCTTCGATGCGGACCTGCAAATCGTGCATGCCGACGTTAAACTTGAGATTGACGGCGAAACGCTGATCGACGAACCGCTGTGCATCGACGTAGGGCTGCCGGCGCTGCTGCTCAGTGCCCATGAAGATGTGGAGCCGTTTCGGTGGGCGCCGGCGGACGAATGGCGGCGCGTGCCGTTCTTCTGCTGCGGCTGCGGCGATCCGGAATGCCGGGCGTTCTCGTTCATCGTACGGCACAAGGCCGACGGCCGGTTGGAATTGACGGAAGTGGAGGAACGGGAGGGGAGAGCTCCCCGCCAATTGGGCACGTATCATATCGATCGGTCGGATTACGCCAGGCAGGTAAGAGCGATCGGGGAGACGTTTTTGCGGTTTGTCGAACATTTGGATTACCGGCCCTATTTCAAGGATACCGTCGAAACGGTAAAGCAGCAGCTGGCCCGGGGCTAGTCGTTATTTTTCGGCTTCTTGAGCGCTTCTATCCGCTTCATTAAGGCAGTCATTTCCTTTTCCAGTTTTTCCATGTCACGGAACATCGTTTTCATCGCTTTGTCCTCGGTCAATAATTTGGTTATCCCGTTGAACCAATCCGATTTGCTGATGCTCATCTGTCCAGCCTGCCTTTCGTCGGTCGCTTTGTATATCGTACGAAGAAAAGCGCGGCAGGTGTGCGGTTTCGGACCCGAAACGGAGAAAAGGCTGAAGCCCGAATCGGCGGCTTGGCAAGCCATTAGCTGCTATTTGCTAAGGACTTGGAATTATAGACCCGCGTAGAAAATAAAGGGAAAGGCCCGCGCCATCCGGTTTCGTTCCGGACTGTCCGCGAGCCTTTTGCCTTTTTCAAGCAAATGATTTATTTATAAGCGACCTCCAGCTTTACTTCCAGCTCCAGCGAGCCTCCCGGTTCGATGGCGCGGAAGCCCGTCACCTCGGCCGGCTGATCGATATTCGGCGCGTTGGTGACCCAAGTGTAAGGCTCCAGACAGATGAAATCCCGGGCCTCGCCTTTTGTATAGATGACCCATTGTTTGAAAAGATCGGAGCCGCTGTACCGGATATCCGCTTTCGGTCCGGACAGCACGGCGAGGCAAGGGTAATCCCCGATTTGGAACACGGTGTCCATGTCATAGCCTTTCAGCACGTCGCCTTCGGGAAGCTTCGCGTACTTTTCGCCTAGCGGCGCGATATGGCCGAGCGGAACGTTCGCTTCGTCCAGCTCCCAGATGCCGCTCGCCGGCAGCTGAAGCGTCCAGTTCTCCGGTTCGCCGTCCAGCAAAAACCACGTATGCAGCCCGTAGCCGAACGGAGCGGACGTCTTCCCGTGGTTGGTCGCCTTCAGCAGGTGGCGGAGCGTGGTGCCCCGCAGCTCGTAAGTCACCTCAAGCTCCAGCTCGTGTGGAAATTGATGTTGCACGTGTGCATCATCGACCAGACGAAAAACGGACGTGATGTAAACGGCATCGTCCTTTTCGCCGGTGGCAAGCACCGTCCAGGGCTGGCTCTTGATCACGCCGTGAATATGATTGCCTTGCACGTTGTTGATCTCCAATTGGTAGCTGCGGCCCTCGAACGTAAAGCGGCCTTCGCGGATGCGGTTCGGCGGCATCAGAATCGGCGTGCCGTATTGCACCGGCTCGGCTGCCAACGCGGCCGGCGAAGCCGGGACGCGAAGCATTTCACGATTCAGCGTTTTGTCCCAAATGCTGTAGACGTTATTGCCGACGGCCGGACAAATGCTGACGATCAGGTGGTCGTTTTCGAGCGTGTAGGCGGGTGTTCCCTGCCAATCGATTTGTTTAATCATCATTTCGAAAGTTCTCCTTTGTCCGGTAAAATAATCCGATCGTAAATCGCTTCCATTGTACCAGAGGGAGCCGGGGACTGTCACCCCGGCAATATCGTTCGGATCATGCGCCGAAATCGAAGTTCGGGTATACGTACGGCGCTTTGGCCGGCTCGGCCTTGGCGATGCTCTCCACCTTCAGCATCATGATATCGGCATCGTTCAGCTTCGTTTTTTGAATCGTGCCGGTGACCGTTACCCAGCTGTCGGCGGCCAGCGTGTTGGCCCGGTCGTATTCGGCCAGCACCCCGAACGGCGCGGCATCCGCGGAGCAGCATTGGATGGAGAAGCGAGCCACGACGAATTGGTTGCTCTTCATCTCTTCCTGCCGGTAAACGAAGCCGGTAAGCTGCAGTTTTTTGCCGACGAACCGGTCGAGATACAGATCGACGGACGTCAGCGTCTCGATGAACAATTCTTCCTTCACCGTAATCAAATCGGATTTGTAGAGCTGCTTTGCATAATTGGCGTATTGCCGGGTAAATTTATCCGCGGGGAAAAGTTCCCCGTCCGCAGGCGCTGCCGCCTGGGCTCCGGGGAGTTGAACGCTTGGCGCAGCGGGGGCTGCATTCGTTCCGTCCGCAGGGGTTGACGAGCCGCCGGTCCCGCTCTCCGCGCCGCTTCCGGCGGCCTCGCCGTCTTTTTTTACCGAGCTCGCGCTGCTGAGATTCATCCCTTTCTTGGCGGCGAGACTGCTGCCCATCGTGCTGTCCGGAAGCAGAAAGCCCAGCAGGAGCGGGAAAAAAAACACCCCGTACACGACGATGTTTTTGAACAGGGATCGCGGCGGAGCGTGATCATGGTCGCAACCGCAGACGGCCGCGGCCCGGCCGCGCCAAGCGCGGAGCGTGAAGTAAAGCTGATAGGCGGCGACGGCATACAGGGCGACAGCCGACCATTTGACGTAGTCGACCATCCGGGGCGCGATGTACAGCAGAATGCCGCCGGTCTTGACCAGATAGGCGATGTAGACGGCGAAGCCGAGCAGAATAATGGTTTTCAAAGCGTGATGCAGGGCCAATACCCGAGAGCTCACGGCACACACTCCTTTTCGCCTTGTTGGATGAGCTTACATGAAAAAAATCCGTTCGTACAGCAGCGATGCGGCGAGAACGACCATAATCACCAGTGCGGACAGCAGGAGCACAAAGCGGGCGCGGAAAGCCGACAGCAGCATCAGCGTGCTTTTTAAATCGAGCATCGGGCCGAAAACGAGAAACGTCAGCAGCGAGCCCGTCGAGAAGGTCGCGGCAAACGACGAAGCGACGAAAGCATCCGAGGTGGAGCAGAGCGACGAGACGTACCCGAGCCCCATCATGAACAGGTGGGAGGCAAAATCGCCTTGGCCGATGGACACGAGACTTTCGCGCGCGACCCATGTTTGAATGAGTGCTGTCAGAAAGGCGCCGAAAATCAAATATTTGCCCATTTCGAAAAACTCGTCCGAGGCGTGCCCGAGAACGCCGGACAAACGGCCGGCGCGGCTGCGGCCATGCCCGTGCGCAGGATCATGATGCTCGTGGCCGTGAGCATATGTATGGTCGTGCCGGCACACATGAACATGCTCGTGGCTGTGGTCGTGCCCATGTTTATGCCCGTCCGCGTGCGCGCTATGCCCGAGCTCGTGCCCGTTTCGGGGTGTACCGTATCCGTTGGCGCTCAGATCTGCTGCCGCCCCGCGGATCGGATTGCGCTTCACGAACCGGTAGACGATAAGGCCGATCGCCGCCGCAACGGCGAAGGCGAGCGCCATCCGGGAATAGGCGATCTCCGGACGCGAGCGGAACGCCATGAAGGTTGCCGCGTACACTACGGGATTGATAATCGGACCGGCAAGAATGAAAACGACGGCCGCGTAGACCGGCATTCCCTTCAGCACCAGCCGGCGGATGACCGGCACCATACCGCATTCGCACAGCGGAAAAATAATGCCGACGACGCAGGCGAACAGGATGCCGAGCACCGGATTTTTCGGCGTCAGCCGGCGGATGGTTTGCTCGGACACGAACATTTGAAGCAGAGCGGACACCAGCACGCCGAGCAGGACGAACGGCAGCGCTTCGAGGATAATGCTGATGAACAGCGTTTTGAAATTTTGCATCCCGGCACTGCTTAAAAAGGACATGTCCGGCGGCTGCTTTTGCGTATAAATGAGAACCAGCATCAGGATGCATAGGACGGCGAGAATGTTCGCGACCCACCGTTGGACAATGGTTTGCAAAGGGCATATCTCCTTCTTGTTCGTAATTATTATTATATAGTATGCGATTCGCTTCGTACATAGGACAAGATTTTGAGAGTTGATGCGGGTATGGAAAAGCGCGTGGCTGCGGCTGTTGGAAAGTCATGCTCCGATTTCGAGGTTGACAACGGGGATATCGTTTAGGTAAAATGACGTCTAATAAGAGCGATGACGGGAATAAGTAGGCGGCAGGCAAGCTCTCCAGAGAGCCGGTGGGTGGTGCGAACCGGCGGGCGGCTGCCGGACGAATGGGTCCCTGAGCTGAAGGTTGAACGTGCGCAGACGCACCCGGGCCCGGGAAGCTTCGTTACAGCGTTGCGCGCCGGTAGGCCGATCCGGTTTCCTCCCCGTTACAGGAGGCTGAAGGCCCGCGGTGTCTGTTCCGGACGGCACGTTGCGGGTAAATTAGGGTGGCACCACGGTCTCTCGTCCCTTGCGGCGGGAGGCCTTTTTGGTTTTTTCGGAATGCTTACAAGCGAGATAAGAAAAGGAGGCGGACAGAAAAATGTCCAAATTGAGAGTATTATCCGGCATGCAGCCCAGCGGTCAATTGACGCTCGGCAACTATATCGGCGCATTGAAAAACTACGTGAAGCTTCAACATACGCACGATTGCTATTTTATGGTGGTGGATCTGCACGCTGTCACGGTGCCGCAGGAGCCCGAAAAGCTGAAGGATCAGTCGGAAGCCGTCGCTGCGCTGTATTTGGCTGCGGGCATCGACCCGAACGTGGCCACCGTTTTTCTGCAATCGACTGTCTCGGCGCATGCCGAGCTCGGCTGGCTGCTGACGACGCTCACCTATATGGGCGAGCTGGAGCGCATGACGCAGTTTAAAGACAAATCTGCGGGCAAGGAATCCGTCGGAGCCGGCCTGTTCACTTATCCGTCGCTGATGGCCGCCGATATTTTGCTGTACGATACGGCGCTTGTTCCGGTCGGCGACGACCAGACCCAGCACTTGGAGCTGACGCGCGATTTGGCGCACCGGTTTAACCAGCGCTACGGCGAGACCTTTGCGATTCCGAAGGGCTATTTCCCGGAAGTGGGCGCGCGGATCATGTCGCTGGACGACGCATCCAAGAAGATGAGCAAGAGCAGCCCGAACGCCGGCAGCTTCATTGCGATGCTGGACGCTCCGGACGTCATCCGCAAAAAAATAAGCCGGGCCGTGACCGACTCGGGGCGGGAAGTGAAGTTCGACCCGCAAAACAAGCCGGAGGTCAGCAACCTGATCAGTATTTATGCCCAGTGCGCGGACAAGACGATTGCGGAGATCGAGGCGCAGTACGAAGGGCAAGGCTATGGGCCGTTCAAGAAGGATTTGGCCGAAGCGGTCGTAGCTGCGTTGGAGCCGATCCAGCAGCGGTATGCGGAGATCCGCGGCTCGGGCGAGCTGTACGATGTTTTGCGTCAAGGCAAAGAGCGCGCGGCAGCGCAGGCGGAGCACGTGCTGAAGCGGGTAAAAGAAAAAATGGGCTACGTCGTTTTGTAGCCCATCCCCGGGGCTTGTCCGGACGAACATCCTTCGTCCCGGGCAAGCTCTTATTCGTTCCGTTTTCTCAGTTTGGCTTTTACGATAAAACCGGCTCCGATAAACAGCACCGACAACAAGCCGAACAGCGCAGCCATCCAAGGCTTTCCCGTGGCCATGAAGAAGCTGATGCACGCGAGAAGCGCCGTGCCCCCGAAGGCAAAAAACAACCCTAAACCTTTGGTCATGACGGGACACACCTGCCTTTCCGATAAAATTTGAAACTGTGATCGATTTTTTCAAATGGGAGTATAAGTTCGGGCATACGACGCATAATAAGCTTGCAAGCTTGCAAATACATCAAAGACATCATCCCATTGAAAGGAGTGCTGAACATGGGTGCAGGACAATCCCGCAGCAGCAATCAATTAGTTGTACCTCAAGCAAACCAAGCTTTGGAGCAATTGAAATTTGAGGTTGCTCAAGAACTGGGTATTCAAATTCCGCAAGACGGCTACTACGGTTACATGGCTTCCCGCGACACAGGCGCAATCGGTGGTCACATTACCCGCCGCTTGGTCCAAATCGCCGAGCAAGCCATTTCCGGCGGCGCAATCCGCTAACCGTAGGCTTTGGAACAAAGCTTCATGAATATAAGCTCAAGGAGCCATCCTTGAGCTTTTTTCCATGCGCCGGACAAGAGGAGGATGAGCCCGCCGTTAAGCGCCGCCCATCCGCAGCTTTTTTTCAAGCCGGGAATCGCTGACCCAGCCTACATACGAATCGATCGGATTCAACTTTTTGTCGAGCAGCAGCACCGCGACGAACGGATACTGCTTGCGGTGCCGGTAGCGAACGTCGGCCCAGCGCACCTCGTACCCCCAGTCATGTTCCTTCAGCTCGGCACAGGCAAAGGAAGTAAAGTACAGGAAGCAAGCGACGTTCGGGTGGGTTTTGGACGCCTCCACGGCGGGGTGGACGGCGCAGGAAACCCGATCGATCCAATTGATCTTGCGGTTCTTGAGCTCCCCGAGCTGGAACGCCCCGTCCTGCTTCCGCTTCACGATCTGCCACTGGTGCAGATGGACCGTCGGGATCAGCGTGTACCGGTCGCCGGGCTCGAAAGTCGAATCCCGCATGCGCAACCCGGACTCGAGCCGGTAGTGGGTCCATGAACGCCATATATAATAGATGGCGATGAAGGCGTATAATATAGGAAACAAAATTTCCGGCCGCATCAGATGCACCGACCATATAAAAATGGCGAGCACATGAGATGAGAAGATGACCGGGTCGAAAATGTGAATGATATTCCATGAGACCCATCGCTCCGAAATCGGACGAAGCGCCTGGGTTCCATACGTATTGAACAAATCGGTGAATACGTGAAACGCAACCGCGATAAAAACCCACATCGTCACGTGCCACATCGGCAAATCGTTAAAGATAAGCCAGAGAATGCCGGAGATCAGAGCCGTCCACAGTACCAAAGCAGGGAGCGAGTGGGACAAGCCACGGTGATTTTTAATGTAAGCGGCGTTGCTTTTCAGCCGCAGCAGCGTATCGGCATCGGGTGCCTGCGAGCCGGCCACCGTTCCGATCAGTACGGCTGTTGATACCATCGGATCTGCTGCCACAACCGGATCGACATAAGCCAGGCCTGCAAGGCCGAGCCCGATCACGAGGTGTGTTCCGGTGTCCATGGACTAACCTCCTGAACTTCTGATTTTTCAATAGTCTACTCAGCCCATTACTATTAGTGTATCATTTTCTTGTCCAAAATAAAGCAAAGGCTGTGAAAAAATTGTGTATCGTTTTTGTTGAATACCGAATTGATACGTCATATCGCCTCCAATACTTGGCGTGGTCCGGGCGGCTGCGCGACGATTTCCCGCAGGTGGAGCTGTACGAGGGAACCGACCAGCCGGGGCTGTTCGTGGAGCTGTGGAGCGGACTGAGCGACGACCAATACCGGTTCATGCGGGCCGTCCGCACCCGGAAGGAAGAATACGCCGCCGAACCGGGAGCGTGGGACGGGACCGAACCCGACCGGTGGGCGCCTCTCGAGCAATGGGTGCCGGGCGGGTGCGCCAAAATTCATATTTGGCAGTTCCAAAAAGTCAAATAGTCCATTTTATAAGGTAAACATATCCATGGCTTCTTCCTCCCGGTCGCGGTACCCTTACAATAGTCTTCAATTGCGACGGAGGAAAACGGATGGAGAATAACAATATATTCTGGTCTCATATCAAGCGGAACCGTCTGCCTTACCTAATGGGCTTTGCATTATTGTCCATATCGTCCATCCTGCAGCTGATTATTCCTTGGCTGCTCGGACGGTTTACGGACAGCCTTCAGGCAGGGGGAATGACCTATGATCAGGCGGTCCGGTTCGGCGTCTGGATGATGGCCGCAGGGTTTGGGATCGCTTTCTTCCGGTCCGTCTCCCGTATTTATTTGTTCCGGCTGTCGAGACAGCTGGAGATGCGGGTGCGCGGCGAGCTGTTCGTCCACTGGGAGAAGCTGTCGGCGCAATATTTCAACAATCAGCGGATCGGGGACTTGATGTCGCACGCGATCAGCGATGTCGGGGTCATCCGCGAGGTGACGATGCAGGGGTACTTCAACGTCATGGAAGCCGTGTTTCTGATCGTCGTGTCCGTTGCGGCCATGACGAGCTCGGTCAATCCTTGGCTTACGCTGCTGACGATGCTGCCGCTGCCGCTGCTCAGCCTGCTCGCTTACCGGTTTAACAAGCGGATCATGCAGCAGTCGGCGGACATGCAATCCGCCATCTCCGATCTGACGAGCCGCGTGCAGGAGTTTACCGCAGGCATCCGGGTTGTGAAAGCATTCGTACAGGAGAAAGCCGAGCGGGAGCTGTTTACCCGGGATAACCGGCAGGCCGTTGAAATGAACCGGAGGTACGTGCGCTCGAACTCGTTATTCGGGGCGCTCAGCGCCGGGATCGTCGGATTCAGCTTTCTCGTCTCGGTTGTGCTCGGCGGCATCATGGTGTTGAAGGACATCATTACGCTCGGCGAATTCGTCGCTTTCAATACATATTTATCGCTGCTCATGGGACCGATCGAAAGCTTGGGCCGGGTTGTCAATTTGCTTCAGCGCGGGAAGGCTTCGGAGCTGCGGCTGCTGGAAATCTTCAATACGCGGCCGGACGTGGTGGACGACGTGATGGCGAAGCCGGAGATTGGGACGGTCGAAGGCGAGATCGAGATCCGCGGCTTGACGTTTTCTTACCCCGAAGCGAAGCGTCCCTCCCTCCGGAAAGTTTCGCTCAAGGTGCCGAAGGGCTCCAGTCTCGCCATCGTGGGCCGGGTCGGCAGCGGCAAAAGCACGCTGGTGCATCTGCTCGTCCGGCTGTACAACCCGCCGAAAGGGACGGTGTTTATCGACGGGCGCGACATACACGAAATTCCGCTGCGGACGCTGCGCGGCCAGATCGGCATCGTGCCGCAGGACCAGTTTCTGTTCTCGTCCACGATCCGGGACAACATCGGGTTCGATCCGAAGCCATACAGCGACGAGCAGGTCGTCGAGGCGGCCAAGATTGCCCAAGTCTACGAAAATATCGTCGAATTCCCGCACCAGTTTGATACGGCGCTCGGCGAGCGCGGAATTTCGCTGTCGGGCGGTCAGCGCCAGCGGGTAAGCATCGCAAGGGCCGTGATCAAGAAGCCGTCGGTGCTGATCTTCGACGACAGTTTGTCCGCAGTCGACACGATCACGGAGGACCTTATCCTCGAAGGGCTCAAATCCGTGATGAACCGGCGCACGACGATTATCATCGGGCACCGGATCTCGTCGGTGCAGAGCGCCGACCAGATCGTCGTCATGGACGAAGGCCGCATCGTCGAGCGCGGCAATCACGAGCAATTGCTGGCCGTGAACGGAATATACGCCGACATGTATCATAAGCAGCTGCTGGATCAGGAAGCCGAGCGGGAAGAAGGACAGGAGCGGGATGCCGCTGCTTCGCGGCTGATGCGGGGAGGAGCGGGCGCATGAATATTCACGCGGAGAAAACGGTCAAGACGATGAAGGACACACAACTGCTGACGAAGCTGCTTTCCTACGCCAAGCCGTATTGGCGAATGATCGCGCTCTGCGTCGTTCTCGCCTTCCTGATCGTCGTCGCCGACTTGGCGCGTCCTTATCTGATCAAGGTGGCGATCGACGGCCATATCAACGGACTGCACAAGCCGATGCTCTCGGCGGAAGCGTCTCAGTCCGACCGTCTTCGGAGCTACGGAGATGTGACGGAGTGGAACGGGAGGGCCTACGTCCGGCTCGAACCGGACGAAGCCGAGCGGGCGGCCCGCCGGCCGGAGCTTGGTGCGGAGCAGGCCCAGATTGTCCGGATCGACGGCAAGGACTGGCTCATTGCCGGCTGGATCGCCAAGCAGCCGGAGCAGGCGGCCGTAGCGGAAGCGGGCGGCAAAGCGGAAGTGCGTGCCGGGGGACAGACCTTCGCTGCGGAGCCGCTGGACGCTGACGCGCTGGAGGCGTTCCGCAAGCAGGATTACGCCGGATTCCTCTGGCTCGGCGTCGCTTTTCTTAGCGCGGTCGTCGTCGCGGCGCTGCTCAGCTACCTGCAAAGCAATCTGCTGCAGTATACGGGGCAGACAATTATTTTCAATATCCGGCAGCAGCTTTTTCAGCATTTAAGCCGCATGTCGATGTCCTACTTCGACCGCAATCCCGTCGGAAGGCTCGTCGTGCGGGTCACGCAGGATACGGAGTCGCTGAACCAGCTGTATTCGCAGGTCGTGGTCAACCTGATCAAAGACGTCATCGTGCTGATCGGCATCGTCGCCGTCATGCTGCAGCTCAGCGTCAAGCTGGCGCTGCTGTCGTTTGCGGTGCTGCCTTTTCTGGCGGTGCTGACGTTCTGGTACCGGTCGGTCATCCGGGACGCCCAGCGGAAGTCGCGGGCAATCCTGTCGCGGCTCAATTCGTTTCTGGCGGAAAACTTGTCCGGCATCCGGATTACGCAATTGTTTATCCGCGAAGAGCGGCAGCGGGAGCAGTTCGACCACCACAATACGGAATATTACCGGGCGGGGATGCGGGGAACGGTCATCAACTCGATCTTCCAGCCGGCGATCGGATTTCTCGGCAATTTGGCTATCGCGCTGCTTCTCTGGTACGGCGGGGCCAGCGTCATTGACGGCGGCCTGACCTTCGGGGTGGTTTACGCTTTCACGCATTACGTGCGGCAGTTTTTCCAGCCGCTGCAGAGCTTGGCGGAGAAGTACAATCAGATTCAGACGGCGATGGTCGGCGCGGAGCGCATCTTCGAGACGCTCGGCGAGAAGCCCGCGATCGTCGACCCGGAGCAGCCGAAGCGGCTGCCGAAGGAAATCCGCGGCGAAATTGCGTTCGAGCACGTATGGTTCGCCTATAACGAGGAAGATTGGGTGCTGAAGGATGTCAGCTTCACGATCCAGCCGGGGCAGACGGTGGCGTTCGTCGGCGCGACCGGGGCGGGCAAAAGCTCGATCATCCAACTGATCAACCGGTTCTACGACATTCAAAAAGGCAGCATTAAGCTCGAGGGTGTCGACATTCGCGACATCCCGTTGGACGATCTGCGCCGTTACATCGGTATCGTGCAGCAGGACGTGTTCCTGTTCACCGGAGACATCGCCTCGAATATCCGGCTGAACAACACGGAAATTACCGACGAGCAGGTCGTCGCCGCGGCCCGGATGGCGCATATGGACGAATTTGTCCGCAGCCTGCCCGGCGGCTACAAGACGCTGCTCGGCGAGCGCGGCATCAATCTGTCGCTCGGCCAGCGGCAGCTGCTGTCGTTCGCCCGCGCCATCGCGTTCCGTCCGCAAATTCTCATTCTCGACGAAGCGACGTCGAACATTGATACGGAGACCGAGCTTATCGTGCAGGACGCGCTGATGAATATCTCGGAAGGCCGGACGACGCTGATCGTGGCCCACCGCTTGTCGACGATCCAGCATGCCGACCAGATCATCGTCATGCATAAGGGCAAGGTCCGCGAGACCGGAAACCATTACCAGCTCCTTGCGCAACAAGGGTACTATTACCGTCTGTTCGAGCTGCAGTATAAGGAGCAAAAGCCGGTGCCGAAGGCAAGGCAGGGGATCGAAGACGCGCTTTAAGTACTCGGGCCCGAAAAATTTTTTAGCTATGGATGTTATGAAAAGGTGCTATCTCCTATGTAGTGGGATAGTTCTTTTTGTATGTTGGGGATGGTACTTGTATTTAAGCTGGTTCAAATTCAGGCGCAATTTCTAAAATAAGGGTAAATTCCCGTTCTATTTTTACCGAAATATTAAAAAGATACCCAGTACATTTGGGGCAGTTAGCAGCAGGAAAGGATGTTGGAATGATTAGGACGAGCAGGTATATTTTGCCTGTAGTGATGGCAGGCATATTGTTAGCGGGATGCTCCACGGATACGACGACCCGGAAAAATATTAGCGGTTTGCCCGCTCAATCCGCTGTTGTAACCGAAAGTGACAAGTCGGATGCCCCAAAGGATGCGGAGACGGCTTCGAATCCGGTCTCGGCTCCTCCGGCGGCACCTGATCCCGTAGTATCCAAGGCCAATTCCAGTTCCCCGTCTCCATCCAATGGAGATGTGGTTCAGCCGGAGAATGAGGACCCGAGCCGCAGCGGCGATCCCCTTGGAAGCGAACGGGAAAAGCCAGAATCCTCTCCTCCCGATAGGCAGCAACTCTCAGGTGTCAAGGGGGCAAGCCTGAAGGAGGCGGAACGAATAGTAAAGCTGGAGTTCAATGGCGAAAATTTGTTGAGATATGGAGAAGCAATGTATGACAACGGATTGATTTACGATGCGATTCATTATATTCATCGGGCGATGGAACGAGGGAAGGAGAGCAGCCGGCTCCCTCAACTTATGAACGATTTGGGAACCGGCAGTGTGAAGGTTGAGCCACGCAAGCTGGTTGATGGCAAGAATGCCGTTCTCTCATACGACGGCAAGTATATCGCTTACTACGAGAGTGGAAAATTGATGATTTACGATCTTAAAGCTGGTAAATCGAAGCGGGTGTCGAGCATAAGTGATTCGTTTTTTCCGGAATGGAAGTGGAGCCATGACAATCGGAAGCTGGCTTATATCAACGGCAGCAGTTTATTTGTTTATGACTTGCCGAAAAATGAAATCTGGGAGGAAAAGTTCGATTCTTTCTTGAACTCCTCTATTCTTTGGTCGGCAGACAGCCAAAAAATACTAGTGGGAACCTATGATAAAAAGAAGGAGAGCTACGTACCCCAGTTGTTTGATGCGAGTACCCGAAGTCATATTCAGCTTGAGGGGAGCCTTGACGGCTATCTGAAGCCTTTTGAGGATACGCCCCAAATATTTCGGCAAATCCGGAAGGATGGCCAGGTGTTCGACGTTGCCGTGCAGGACAAGAAGGAAACATTGGTTGGAACGATTCCCGCGGGGCTGGACAGCCTCACTCTGACGTCGGATTTGAGCCAAGGCGCCGGATTTAGCCAAATGAATTTTGATAATAGCACGCAATTTGGCAGGAATCCGCAATATTTTAATTTTCGATCGGTAAACACGCTCATGACATTTGATTATTCCTACGGTTTACACGAAAGCTTAAGAATAACGGACAATGGCCGCTGGATCGCCTTCAATCAAAGTGCAACCATGCCTAAGGAGGGACCGAGCATAAGTAATGATGTTCCTTTTTCGACCCTGTGGCTGGCAGAAACCGAAGGCAAAAAGCGTATTCCGGTCGATTACGGATATATCAGCACAACCCCGCATTCTTTTTCGGACGATGTCTCCTTGCTCGTGTATACCAAAGAAACGAGAATAGACGGTTCCCCCGGAAAATTTGAGATTTACCAAGTTTCCTTATCGGAGGTTGCCAAATAAATGGGAGGAGTCGGACGGATGGATAAGCCGCTGCTTTATTTGTTCATCATTTTGATTTCGATCACGGTCTGCTCTTGTCAAGCTGTGCAGCCATCAGTCACGGATGAAAAATCCGCGGAAAAATATCCGTCTAATCAAGATCAGTCCGCGGAACAAACGGAAGCTTTACCAAAGAGCGATGCAAAGCCGAAAGCGGTTGATTCTGAACCGTCGCAACAGACAACAAGCGCTGCCGGAGAGACCGTGAAATCGCTGCAGGCGGGGCAGCAAGCGGATGGGGCTGAGCAAGCGGCTTTACCGGCTAACGAAGCCCAAGAGCCGCCGAAGCCTTCCAGAGAAGGCAAGCAAAGTACTCAGGAAACGGACAATGGGCTTACTTCCGAGCCGCCTTTGCTTTTACATAATGCGAATATTTCGTTTCAACAAATCGAGGATGATTATTTACGCGAAGGCAACCAGGAAAATACTTTGAAATATGGGGAAGCCATATATCGTCAAGGTAATATAGACGATGCTGTCATTTATTTAGCTGCAGCCGACACCAAGGGAACGCTGGGCAAAGATATTGCGGCGATCAAGGAGGAGGCTGCCCGCGGCTATTCCTCTTTGCAGCCCGTAAAATTGGGTGATGGACACAGGCCGTCCCTGTCTCACGATGGAAAATATATAGCTTATTGGACGGACGATACGTATAACGGCAAGCTCGTCATTTACGATACAAAACAGGGTTCCCGGGAGACAGTCGGAGAAGACGGCTATTGGAAGGATGCTCCGCCCGTCTGGAGCCGGGATAACAGGTTCGTTGCTTTTGGCGGGTTCAAGTCTTTGCATATTTACCATATGGAAAACCGCAGTTTAACTACAGAGCCGGTAGACGGACGCATTCAAGAGTTCGTCTGGTCTAAAGACCACGACCGAATCGCTTACAGTACGGAGGGGCGAAAAATCCGGGTGTATCAACTCAGTACCCGCGAGCACAAGGTTATTGCCGAAGGCAGCCACCTTCAACTTATAGGGTTCAGCGAGGATTCAAAAGCATTGCGTATGATGAAGAAAGATCGTGTATACGACGTCACGCTGAGCGATTTGAAAGAAAAGGACATTTATACGCATCCGTCTTCCGTAGAGAATTCGGTTTGGTCAGTAGACGGAGAAAAGGGTGTCGGGCAGCTGCCTGGTGTATACGTGAGAGCGAACCAATTTCATGAGGCAAAGAACAATCCTGTGTTTTTTCAAGGAGCCGAATTCCAACCTCTGCTGAACTTTTCTTATTCCAAGGTTTCCAATCTTCGGCTGAATGGAAGCGGATCGGTTATGGCTTTCATCCAGCAAGAGTCAACCGCCCAAACCTCCGAACACGGAATGCTGTGGGTGGCAAGTACGGATGGCAGCAAACGCAATCCCGTTGATTATGGAACGATTATAACGACCCCGCAAGCATTTTCGGATGACGGTACTGTATTCGTTTATTCCAAAACCGGATATAAGTCGGCCCAAAACTGGGATCACGAGCTGTATATGCTTAAAATCAAGTAATCCTCAATATCGCCGCCCAATCTTGAAATGGTTGCTTACTGCAGAGCCCCTTCTGAATCTATTCAGCTGAGGTTGTCGGGATGTTTAGCAAGAAGGGGGACCGCCTACGTCTGAAAGATGTCGTACGGGAGTTGCTGGAATATAACAAAATCAAGCATTAATTAAGAGGACCGCGAAATTCGACCGGACCGGTCTTTCAAGAAGCCGGAGTACGTGCCTTGTCCGGTTCGCCCTATATTGCATTCTCATTAATTATGACCCACACATTATTATTAACTTTGGAAAAGACAGACTGCAGAGAATGACCTCGGCAGTCTGTCTTCCTCATTTCTTCTACTGCTATCCTCTCATTTTCAACCGCTTCCCGCCACCTAAACTTGCTTCAAGACGACTGCGCTTCATTGGACAAAAAAGGAATAATAGTGTTAATCTTGCAGTAGGAGTGACGCGCAGTACAACAAAGTGCAACACGGCGATAATACGGAGACAGGGTGGAATACCATTGGCTACACTGGGGATTTCTCAATAATCATGCGCACACAGCCGTTTTCAGGTGCTTGTAAGCATGATATTTGAAAAATCGGCAAATTTATATGTTTCAGTGGATGGAGTAATGGGTAAATACCTTAGGAATTGTGTAATTTGCCCAATAACGAAGTTATTTGTAGAGCCTACGGAGGTAGCCGCATGCATCGCGTGAATTTGAACCAAGTCACCTTCAATCAACAAGTGTTTGACCATGCTTCTTTTGGAATTTTCCTTATTTCGCCGGATGGCCTTATTTTGATTGTCAATCCTGCAATGGAAAAGATGTTTGGATATTCCCAAGCGGAGTTTGACGGCAAGCGAATAGGAGACTTTTCACACCCCGATGAAGCACAAACCTACATTGACGATTTAAAGGCGCTATTGAGCAATGAGAGTGAAGTCCAGATTGAAGGCAGATACATCAAAAAAAATGGCGAGATCATGTGGGGACTGCTTTCCTTCAAACTTTTTTGCAACGAGACGGGTAACCCCATGTATTACATTGGCCAGATGATTGATATCACTAAACAAAAGGAATCGGAACGGCGGCTCCAAGAGTCCGTCGAACGGTATACTTCGCTCAAAAAATACAACCATGATGCCGTCATTTCCTTTGGCCTCGACGGCCGCATTATTAATGCCAATAGCATGGCCGAGAAGCTGACCGGGTATTGGATCGAAACGGAATTGATCGGGATGAAGCTCTCGAATCTGATTGGAAATGAAAATGTAAGCAAGATCCTTGAGAAGTCTCTTTTCGATAATTCAATTGAGCATGACATCGACATGCTGGTTACCAAAGACGGGAATACCGTCGAAGTGCTTACAAGTATAGCGCCGATTTTTGTAGGCGGGCATAATATCGGGTTTTACCTGATTTGTAAGGACATATCCGAACAGAAAAAATTGCTGCTTGCCAAGGAGGCGGCCGAGGCCACGAATCAAGCAAAGAGCGAGTTTTTGGCCATGATGAGCCATGAAATCCGCACACCTATGAATGGGGTGGTCGGAATGACGGATATTCTGCTTGATATGACCGATTTAAGCGAGGAGCAACGGAGCTGTATAGAAGTGATCCGTAAAAGCGGAGAGACCCTGCTCAGCATCATTAATGACATCCTGGATCTTTCCAAAATCGAAGCGGGGCGAATCGAACTTCAAGAGGAGATTTTCGATCTGCACAAATGCATCAAGGACAGCTTTTCCGTCATTTCCGGCAGAGCGGAAATAAAGAACTTAACCCTGACGTACACCCTCCATCACAATGTTCCAGACAATATTTATGGCGACCCCGAGCGGCTGAAACAGGTGCTGATCAACCTGCTGGGCAATGCTGTGAAATTTACGTCAAAGGGCAGCATATCGGTAAAAGTGGAGCAGCTGACGGGGGATCCGGACAAGCTAGTCTTTACCGTTACGGATACGGGGATGGGCATTGATCCCGCGCGGCTTAACGACATATTTGAGCCGTTCGCACAAGTCGACAGCTTTATGAGCCGCAGACACGAAGGCACCGGCCTTGGTCTTGCGATCAGCCGCAGGCTGGTCCATATGATGGGCGGAGAGATTCGCGCCGTTAGTGACGGTATCAACGGCTCGTCGTTTATTTTCACCATCAGGCTTAAGGAAGCTCCAGGACTTTCCCGCGAGCAGGATTTTGAGCAGACGCTAAATAACGCGATCAACACGAGCATCTTGCTTGCTGAAGACAATCCAATCAATCAGCTTGTGATGAGCAAAATGCTTGAAAAAATGGGGTATAGGGTTACCGTTGTCTCAAACGGTAAAGAAGCGGCCGAAGCTGCCCACAACAAGCATTTTGATCTCATTTTTATGGACCTGCACATGCCCGTTCTGAATGGCTTGGAGGCAACCCAAATCATAAAAAAGAGTCTCAAAGAGAAGAGCCCCCGAATCATTGCCGTCACCGCCAACGCCTTGAAGGGCGATCGGGAAAAATGTCTGGCGGCAGGAATGGATGAGTATATCAGCAAGCCTGTCAAGAGAGAGGCCGTTATGAAGCTTCTGCGTCAGTTTGCTATCATTTAATGGACATAAGCTTGGTCGATACAGCTCCAAGACCTTATTTTCAACAGGCCGAACCCCCAATTAGGATGAGGTTGAGCTTGTTGAGAAAGTAGTCAATTGGGTAATAGGAGGTTAACGAGGGGTGGGGTATCTACTTCCGGTCGGCTGTTGTCTGCAGAAAATTTTTATCTGAAGCCGCTTAGTAGCGGTAATTTTCCGCAGACAAAGGCGAACGCTATCGCTCCTCCAGTAGATACCCCACCTCCGTATGAATCTCTATTTCAGCCAAAAACCTCTTTCTCAACACGCTGAACCCAATAAGTTGGGGGTTTTTATTAATTTACAGTTATGGATTTAAACACCGGCGCCTTGTACGTCGCTGGAAACATAATGGTAGCAACAACCGAAACCGATAAAAACTCTTCTCTTCAGAGAGTGTCTTCACGATCAGCTCACGGTCTCCAGATCATCTTCTACTGCTAAAATTCGAGGCTGTATCATGTTTATCAACTCCAAAACGATCATTTTATAATCTTCTTCAAATGTACTATAGTATAGAAAACGCGAGAAACAAAAATGCTTCCGACCATGTGAATAAGATTCTTGCCTGAGGCCTATCATAGTCTAGATATGTTTAAAAGGAGCTGAAAAGCATGAATGCCTTTCCTAAATTCCTGATTGCCGCCGGTATTTTGCTGATCGTCATCGGCCTTCTCTGGATGCTTGGCAGTAAATTTTTTAATCTCGGCCGTTTGCCCGGCGACATCGTCATCAACAAAGACAATGTAAAATTTTATTTTCCGGTTGTCACTTGTATCATCATCAGTGTGGTCGCTTCCTTGATTATGTATATTGTTCGATGGTTTAAGGGATAGCCCTTCGTTTTATGTTCGTAAGAAGGGGAGACTATGGGTTCGGGTTGGTCCTGGCCTCGGCCGGGAACTGCTTTCGATACGATGTCGGAGGCGGCTTTTTTTTTATTTTGCAGCCGGATGGCGCTTGACATTTCAAAGAATTGTCAGTAAATTATAATTAGTTTGGTCAGTGAACAAATTAATCAATTGAATTTTGAATGCGGTTACATTTCAAAAAAGGGGAGAGGTTATGAACAAGAAGCTGATTGATTACACGGCAGGCTATCTCTTCATTTTGCCCTATGTTACAGGTACGCTCGTATTTTTTTTGCTGCCGGCTTTGATGTCCTTTTATTATCTTTTCACGAGGTACAAAGTGATATCTCCTCCTCAATTTATTGGATTGGATAATTTTAAGCAAATGTGGCAGGATACGATTTTTTGGGAAGCCTTTAAAAATACGTTTTATTTTGTAGCGCTTTATGTTCCGGGTCAAGTGATCCTGCCTCTTATATTCGCGGTCTTGCTTTATAATTCCGTCTCGCTTATAAAGGGAAAATTCGCAACCGCTCTTCGTGCCGTTTATTATTTCCCGGCGATTCCATCGTGGTTCATTATCGGCACGGTATGGTTGTGGCTCCTGAATAGCGATGCGGGAATCATCAATCAACTGCTTTCAGCGATCGGCTTATCCAAAATTCCTTTTCTGCAGACCGATTCCCCTTCTTTAATTCCTTCGCTTGCAGCCGTGGCCGTCTGGAAAGGACTCGGATACGGCATGTTTATCTACTACATCGGATTGCGGAACATATCGGAAACTTTATACGAGGTTGCCCAGATTGACGGCGCAAGCTGGTGGCACAAACTTAAAACAATAACCGTCCCTTTACTATCCCCAACGATTTTTTTAATTCTTATCATGGCCATATCGGATGGCTTCAAAAGCTTCGACCAGCATTACACGATGGTGTTCAACCGTTTGGCTAACAATAAAACGCATCTTATGGTTTATTTGTACGAAAAAGCATTTCGATATTTGGATATGGGCTATGCGTCCCTGATCGCATGGGTGGTCTTCATTTGTTTGATTTTGATTACGCTGGTAGTGTTGAAGCTGCAAAAAAGATGGGTGCATTACGAATACTAATCAATCCCACAAGGAGTGACGGCGATGGTCGAAACTGACTTTGCAATGAATGAAAATAAAAGCGTTTTGTATAAGACCATACGTTTTCGAAAGCGCTTAACTGCTTTTGAAATCATGAGCGCGATGATTATTATTGCCGGCGCGATATCCATGCTGCTTCCATTTTTCTGGATGCTCCTGGCATCCCTGAAGACAAATGCCGAGTTTTATAATTCAACGAAGTGGATCCCGGATCAGCCGAATTGGAACAACTACAAAGAATTATTATTTCCGGAAAAAGGATTTGGTTTCCTTCACTACTTTTTCAACAACGCTAAAGTAACCGTATTATCCGTCATCGGGATGGTCGTTGCCTGCACCTTGGCCGGTTTCGGTTTTGCCAGAATCAAGTTTCCGGGAAGAGATCTGGTATTCGCCTTGGCGGTTATGACTATGTTTTTGCCTTCGCAAGTTACGATCATTCCTTTGTTTGTCGTATTTACGAAGTTAAAGTGGATAGGCACGCACCTGCCGCTTTACGTCCCTTCTTTTTTTGGCGCGGCGTTCGGCATCTTTCTTATGAGACAGTTTTTCCTGACTGTACCCTCGGATTTTGACGAGGCGGCCAAAATCGACGGTTGCGGCTGGTTCGGTATTTTCCGGCGCATTCATTTGCCGTTAGTTTTATCGCCGATGATCACGCTTGCGATTTTAACCTTTCAGGAAAAATGGGCGGAATTATTAAATCCGATGATTTACATAGGGAAGAAGCAGGAGCTGTGGACAATCGTGCTGCGAATCAAAGATATTTCCACCGGGCAATACAATTCAAGACCCGAGCTGGAAATGGCGGGAAACCTGCTGCTGGTGCTTCCGGTTATCATTTTGTTTATCGTCGCGCAGAAATATTTCGCTCAAAGCATCACATCTTCTGGTGTAAAAGGGTAAACCTTTTTCAAAACTAATGCTGGGGGGCAATCCGACTATGAAAAAATGGAGCTTGTTACCGATGCTGTTCCTTATTTTATCTCTTGGTTTAAGTGCTTGTAATACATCGGCCGGGACGGACAATCAAAAGCCTGTTAAAATCCGAATTGCGTATTACGCCGATGAAACGGCCCGCGATACCATGAATAAAATTATTGAAAAATTTAAGGAGCAAAACAAGAATATCGAGGTGGATATTACAGCTACCGATTGGCAAACGCATTACGACAATCTAAAGGTGGATCTGGCATCCGGTCAAGGCCCTACCGTATTTTTGCTTGACGGGCCTTACATTCCCCAATATGCCGATGAAGGTACGATAGAGAACTTGAGCCAGCGAGTAAAAGAAATTAAAATAGACGATTATTATGGTTTTGACGCCGTAAAAAATCCTTCGGGCAACATTTTTGCCATACCGCAAGCGATTCAGATCAATGTGCTTTACTACAACAAAGATATGTTCGATGCCGCCGGCGTCGCTTATCCCGATGACAATTGGACGACTGACGATGTATATCAGGCAGCTGTAAAATTAACGGACAAAAGCAAAAAGCAATTTGGCATTGGGCTGCCGAATCATATTCGTTACGGTTGGTATTCGGTGGTGCGGCAATTTGGCGGAGATATGATCGATAAAGAAAGAAAGAAAAGCACCATTGCTTCCGACCCCAAAGTTAGAGAAGCTTTCGAGTATATCAAGAAATTTTGGGATCAAGGCCTGACGCCGAATCTGAAAGATCAGGAGGGTGAAATCGGCACGGCCGAGCACACATGGATGTCCAGAAAAATTGTGGCGATGTTTTATGATAATTATGCAAGAAGACTGACCAACGATAAAGAAGGATTGAATTATGACGTTGCCATACCTCCGAAAGGTTTGAAAGGCGATCATTATAGCGCCTTTGTGGCCAATACCTGGGTGTTGAACGCCAAGGCAACTGACGCCGAGAAGGATGCCGGCTGGGAATTTGTGAAATACTTTTTAGGCGATGAGGCTCAGAAGCTCAACGCCTCGCTGGCCGAAGGAATTACCGCAAACAAGAAAGTAGCGCAGGATTCTATCGCTAACCATAAAGGCAGCCCGGAGCATATCAAAGTTTTCCTCGATAGTATGCAGTACGCCGGCGATTTGGGCGACAGTCCGGTTTGGGAGGAATGGCACGGCGCGATTAAACCTGTAATCGGCGATTATTTGTCAGGAAAAATAGATATTGATAAAATGCTTACAAGTGCAGATAAAGCTGCTCAATCCGTTCTTGACAAGGTCAAAAAATAACATGCGGAAAGCTTAATCCAAAGGAAGAGAATATGGAAAATAAAACTGGAAACCTGCAATTGATAAAAAAAATCAACAGTTCCCTAGTTCTTAATTTATTGCATCGCGAGCGGATCCTGTCCAGAGCGGAGATTGCGGAGCGGTTAAAGTTAAGCCGGGCCACCGTTTCTTCCTTGGTCGAGGAGCTCATCGCAGAAGGCTACATCGATGAAATAGGGGAACGATCGTCAGCCGGCGCCGGCCGAAAAGCCGTTGCGCTGGAAATCAGCCGTACTAAAGGCTTTGTCATCGCGATCAGTTTACACAACGAATCGTTTCGCTGCGCGTTGTATAACTTTCATAATGAAATTACATTCGAATTTAATCAATCCGTAGTTTATGGCAACGATGAGATTTATTCTTTTATAAAACGCGTCGTCGATAAAGTTTTCGGCTTAGTTAAGGACGGTTCCCTCGTTAAGGGGATAGGTATCGCTTCTCCCGGTATCGTGGATGAGAACGATGGAATTATCGTCAAGTCGACTTTATTGAAAATACACCAGTTGGAGATAAAAAAAGCTCTTACGGAAACCTATCATCTGCCTGTCGTCATTATTAACGATACCAAAGCGGCCGCATTTGCCGAACATTATTGCGGTGCCGCCAAAGGAATTGACAATCTGCTGCTGTTTTCCGTCGATGAAGGAATCGGTGCGGGATTAATGATTAACGGCGAGGTTTATTCCGGATACAAGGGTGCTGCAGGAGAAGTAGGGCACATACAAGTGGATAGGAATGGGCTGTTATGCCACTGCGGCGGAAAAGGATGCATTGAAACAAAATTGAACAAAAGATACATCTTGATAAATGGTCAAAATATGGCCGAAACGGAACAGGGGGCGAAAATTCCGGAAACGTTCTCTGACATTTTACGAGCCTACGAGCAATCGGAAACGTGGGCGGTAAACTTAATGAAAGAAACGCGCTTATATTTGCTTCAAGCTCTGGCTGCAGCCATAAATTTTATAAGTCCGGAAGCGGTTATTCTATACGGTTGGTTTTATGAATCGGAAAAACTGATGCAGGAGTTAAAAAACGAATTGGCTCGATTTCCGTTTCCGCTCCCTTTCGATCTTGCGAGGTTAAAGTCGCCTTCTTTTGGCGAACAAGTTTATTTGAAGGGAGCAGCCACGATAATGAACAATCAATTTTTCAAAGTCTATCATTAAATAAATTCATTCCGTTTCCCGATGCCAACTTTCAAGTTCTCCCGTTTCAAGACTTCGGTCGTCTTGCTTCTACCCTAACAGCAGCTTATCTCCCTCAAATTGGGCGAAGCGGGGCGGCCTCTTCCTTTACTCCTGCATTACGTAAATCTTGCGCTATTAATCCTTAGTTTACCTATAATTCTTATTATTCTGATCTTCAATATAGAAAGCGCATACATTGATTTAAAACCATGATTTTTTCGCGGGGAAATTTATGAAGGAGGTGAGTGAATATGCTGCAATAGGATCAACCTTCATACTCCAAGCTGCAAAAAAATAAACTGTGAAAGGTGATGTTACGTTGAAAACAAACACATCCTCCGTAAGCAAAAAGAAGCTTCTATCGGCTTTGCTTATTTCGTGCCTTGGGATCACTACGGCCGCAGGCGGAGCCCAGGCCGCAGCAGCGTCAAAAGTAACGTATGCGATGTTTGATGATTTTAACTATACAAGCTCCAGTGATCCTCTTCTTAGCGAACACCAGTGGTCTGTTAAAACAGGCGTATCCGCTCCGGGCCCCGTAGGCGCTTCATGGTCTGCCGATAACATTACATTTGTTACCGATCCTGAAAACACAGGTAACAAGCTGTTGAGGTTAACTTCCAGCACGGACGGTACTCCGGAAGGGTCAAGTCAGGCGGAAATATTGACCCCGATGAAATATTTTGAAGGGACGTATGCAGCAAGAGTAAAATTCTCGGACACGCCCGTTTCCGGAGTCGATGGCGATGGGGTAGCACAAACGTTTTTTACGATTTCCAATTTAAGGTACGACCATGATCCTACTTACAGCGAGCTGGACTTTGAGTACCTGGTCAACGGAGGATGGGGCGTATCCGGTCCGACATTGTGGAGTACTTCGTGGCACACATACAGCAATAACCCATGGAGCAAGGATAATGTTTATAATTATAGTAATCAAAGTTACAATGGGTGGCATACGCTGGTCCTGGTTGTAAAAGGCGGACAAGTAAAATATTTTGCAGACGGGGCCTTGCTTGCGGAACATTCAGGAAAATATTTTCCAAGAGCTAATATGGCGATAGACTTTAATCAGTGGTTTTTGCCTGAAGCTTTAATATCCACGGACGGCACAAGAAGCTATCAATTGGAAGTCGATTGGGTATATCACGCCCAAAATACAGAGCTTACACCGGCACAGGTAGAAGCCGAAGTACAGAACTATCGATCACAATCCGTTACGCATACGGATAACGTGACCGCCGGAGAGATAGATACACAGGCCCCGACAGCACCGGCGAATCTTGTGTCGACCGGTAAATCCGGCAATTCCGTCTCGCTTGCCTGGCATGCATCCAGCGACAATGTTGGAGTAACCGGCTATGATGTGTATCAGAATGGAAATAAAGTTCTCAGTGTTGGCGGTACGACTCTTTCCGCAACGGTGACCGGTCTGTCGCCAAATACATCGTACACTTTTATGGTCAAAGCGAAAGATGCCGCAGGCAACGAATCCCCATACAGCAATGCCGTTAGTGTAACAACGAACGAAACTTCACCTGTGTCCAACTGGGAGCCTTACCATTCTTACGCTGTGAATGATTTGTTGATTTACAAAGGTAAAACATATAAATGTATTATTGCCCATACGTCACAAGTGAATTGGATCCCTTCGGCGGTTCCGGCTTTGTGGCAGCTTCAGCCCGGAAGTTGAGGCAGGGCAAGAAGCGCAATAAGTGAACCCCTATGAAAAATAGGAAATCGGCTCTTTCGCAAATGATGCGATAAACAGAGCCGATTTTTTATTGATTTGTACCGGTAAAGAAGAGATTGCAGAGGTGCGTCTTCGCCCGAATTGTTCTCCTCCTTCTTTTCATTTAAACTGTTTAGGAAAGGAAGTGTATTGGAATGGATATGAGCATTTTTATTGTGGAAGACGATACCTCCATCTTCGATACGCTAAAGGAAAGATTGGAGCAATGGTCTTTTCGTGTCGCGGGACCCGATCATTTTCATGATATCATGGGGCCTTTTTTGAAGGAGCAGCCTCAGCTTGTCATCCTGGACGTTCAACTCCCCAAGTATGACGGCTTTCACTGGTGCCGGGAAATTCGAGCGGTATCGAAGGTGCCGATTCTTTTTATCTCTTCCCGGGATCACCCGCTGGATATGGTCATGGCCATGAACATGGGGGCGGATGACTATATCCGGAAGCCGTTCAACATGGATGTGCTGCTGGCCAAAATCCAGGCCGTCCTCCGTCGCACGTACGCTTATGGAGAAGAAACGTCCGATATTATCGAATGGAACGGCGCGCTGATCGATATAAAACGCGGTGCGGTCCGCATGGATGGCCAAGAGGTCGAATTAACGAAGAACGAATTTTTCATTCTCGCCGTCCTCGTTAAGGCGAAGAACGAGATTGTCACACGCCATGACCTCATCCGAAAGCTGTGGGAAGACGAGCAGTTCGTAAACGATCATACCTTGACTGCGAATATCACACGGTTGCGCCAGAAGCTGGCCATCCTCCAACTGGAAGAAGCCATCGTAACGAAAAAAGGATTGGGCTACATGGCCGTTACTTTATAAGGGAAGGGAGGGACACGAGAGGGGTGTTTATACGCTACGTCGGCAGTATGAAAAGCTGGATTCTACTGTTTATGATGCTGCTCGGATTTACAGACCTGCTCATTTCGCTGGATAAAGGAATCAATGTTCAAGCAAGCTCCATTGTGTATTTGAACGCCTTGTTTGTGCTTTCTTTTATAGGCTTCTTCCTTTGGCGTTATCGACAAGAGACGAAATATGCGGCGGCGCTTGCCGCACTCGCCGAAGACATGGATGAGGATTGGATCGAAACATTGCCGATTCCCGAAAATGTACGGGATGAGGCGACGAGCGAAGCCTTGCGCGCGGCGGACCTCTTTTTCAGACGAAAGCTGTCGGAATGCAAAAGGGAGCATCTCATCGAAAATGACTACACCGCCTCCTGGGTGCACGAAGCCAAAGCGCCCCTCACCGCCATGAAGCTGACTATCGATGCCCATCGCAGCGATCCGGTCATACGCAAAATCGAAGCGGAATGGCTGCGGATCTATTTGCTGATCGATCGGCAGCTGTACATTACGCGTCTGCCTTCCCTGGAATCGGATTATGTTTTGGAAGCGGCGGCCATTCAGCGCCTTGCCGCGAAAGAAGTCCGCGACTTGGCCTCGTGGTGCGTCGAGAAGAACATCGCGGTCGAATTCGAAGGGGAGGATACGGAGGTCGTCACGGACAGCAAGTGGTGCCGGTTCCTGATCCGGCAGCTATTGACCAACGCCGTGAAATACAGTCCGGACGGCGGAACGATCGTGATTGCGACTGAAATCATGAAGTCCGGTCATGTCGTGCTCGCCATTCAGGATGAGGGGCCCGGAATTCCGGCGCACGATTTGCCGCGCATTTTCGACAAAGGCTTCACAGGCGGAAACGGAAGACTGCAAAATGCGGCGACCGGACTTGGATTGTATCTTGCGCAGAGCGTTGCCGCCAAAATCGGCATCACCTTGGAGGCGCAATCCGAGCCGGTCAAAGGAACCGTGATGCGTATGATTTTCACGGCGAAAAACGATTTCGAATCCGTCCGAACCGGATTGCTGCCGTAATAGGTTCTTTCCGCGGGGCATCTGCCTTTCCAATGTTTTTTAATTTGTAGGAGATAAGGATGGTGTTGAAAATATGTCAGTTGAAATTATGTTTAAAGATGTTGAAAATGAATCTATTGTACCTCGACTTGGCGGATACAGCTTCTTGCCTGAAAATATGGATTGGCCATTAAATCCAAATGGAGACAAATTAACCCTTGTATTATGCTTGCCAACGGATTTTCTTAATAAGACTTTAAATTTAAACTTGCCTAAAGAACATGCACTATCCGTTTTTACAACGTACAAAAAAGATGATTACTTTTTAGATTTAATTACTTTTCATGGCGATAAAGAAGAGTTAAAAAACATTAAAAAAGGATATACAAGAGTTTTATTACACGAAGTAGGTGATATTCGAAATGAATCAGATTTCCTAATACCGGCACAAGAGTTCATTTTGGGGGATGAATTGAATTTAGATTTAGAAGAAGTAGATGAAGAAGATTTGGATGAGATCGAGATTTACTGTGGTTCGTTGATTGGCAGTAAACCATCTCTGTTACAAATAGAAAATTTGGGTCTGGATGATTATCAATTTTGCCTGCAAATTTATGGCGGTGATTTTCCTGAAGGATTTCATGATATATTTAGCCTTAGTGACTCGATCGGATATTTGTTTTTAAATAAAAATTTTGATCAGAATGATGCAGGAGTTTTTTTTACACAATGTACTTAGAAAGATGACTTTTAATCTAGGCTAGTTAATAAGCTCCCGAAACATATGTAAAGTAGACGTCATGAGCTCTTGCTTTACATATGTTTTTTTGTTAGAAATGGAATGTTTTTCGTAATCAATGATATTCCAAGTTACAATTATTTAATGTGCAAACGATCGCCAACTCAGTAGAGTGTAGAGTGCTACTTAAATTAAGTGAGGAAAACGATTAAGTTTCCCTTATTTATCCAAAATCTGGTTCGGCGAAGCGGGAGGTTTGCTTCCAAAAGGCACGGAGTTGTTCTTCCGTGTCTTTTTTTGTTTTTGGGTGTTCGGAAATTATAGTGGAAAAGGCTTATAATTCGCCCTTCTCCAATTTTTCAATCAAGGTGGAAATGTCGATACCACGAAGCTGTTCGCCGCGCTCACGAACCACACCGACAGTAGGCATATTCTCGAACATCGGGAAGTTGTCATCTCGGAGTTCGTAGTCATCCATACGCTTTTGATATTTAGGCTTATGATCCTTTACAAGCCCCTCTGTAAAGAGAATTTTAGCTCGCAGGGCCTTGAATGAATAGCCCCTACCCAAACGGTTAATGACACGGATAAGGCTGTTCAGAGACTCCGTATAAGCGTTAGTAATGCGGTGGTCGAAGTAAGCGAATATCTCTTCGTCCCAATTCATCATGGCCTTTGTAAGAGGCTCAAAAGCGGATTGGAGTTCCTTCGGTATTTGGGCTTTCCAATCGTTATATTTGATGAATGCCTTTTGTCTTGAATCGCAATCCCAAATATCGAAGAATGATTCCTTCAAGTTATACGCAATACCGAGAGTGGGGTGATTCTTCGTCCATAGGTCAATCGTTATTTTATCCATCTCTGTGAGCTCTTTATGGCGTTTCAGAAGGATAAACCGGTCGTGCATGAGCCCACGCCGTTCCGTTGGTGATAAACCCTCTCTAAGCTGTTTGCGAATGGTTTCTAACGCTTGGTTCGCCATACGGACAACGTGAAACTTATCGACGATGATAGTAGCTTTTGGCAATACAGCCTTAACAGCGTCTTTATACGGTTTCCACATATCCATCGTGAAATACTGTATTCGCCCTTTGTCCGGAAGTCGTGAGAGATATCCAACAACTGTTTCCTTATTGCGATTGGGAAGAATGTCCAGCAATGTTCGTTCTTCAATGTTGGTTAATACGCAACGAGGCTTGATTATATGAATTTCATCTATGCCAAGCCAATTAGGTGCCACAAACCGAAATGTTTCTTCGAGGTGGTTAATGTAATCGCGAAAGATATTGCGGATCGTCTTTTCGTTAAGCCCAACGTCTTCTGAAATACTGACGAATGTACGTTTAAGGCTTTGCTTCTCTACGTAGGACAACAATCGCTTAGTACAGTTCCGCTTTGCGTCAATGGTGTGGTCCAAGCGTTCCCAAAAGGTTTGAGAGCATTCACGACAACGATACCTCTGACGCTTTATGAGAAGCGCTACACGCTTACCGTGAATAGGTAAGTCCATACAAACATGTTCCCTGTTACCGTGCTTGTAGAGGTTCGCTTTGCATCCACAATGAGGGCAAGCTAAAGGTGGAGAGTTCGTCACTACTTGTATTAGAAAATCATTTTCATTCTCACTAATACTTAGGATGTTGAATTTTGGAAGATTTGGAATATCCATTTTAATTTCTTGTATGCATTTATGATGCATGATCCTTTTTTGTTTTAGCGTGATTAGTCAAAATACCACTTGCTATAAAAGAGAACAACGAACCGGCAAAACATATAGCCGCAAATATGCCTACGGCGGAAAAACCGTTAAATGTCGCATAAATCAAGCCGGCGAACCAAGAGCCGAGTGTTGTCGCAGCGTACATGATCGAATTGGCCAAGCTAGAGATCGTGCCACGAATTGTCGGATTTAATGAATTCAGCATTCCCATTATGAGCGGAAAGACGATGCCCATGTTTGCGAATATGAAAAAGTATACCCCTTCGAAAGACGCAACCGATGGCAGGTGAGGCAAAGCAATAAAACATGCAATAGAGACGAGAATGCCCACAACCATCGTGTTGAAACGATTCAACATTTTGATCACATAAGCACCGCTAAAGCTTCCCACTATATTCCCTAGGCCAAGAAAAAACATTACGTACCCCACTTGATCAACCGAAAGGTGAAAGCGGTCCGTCATCCATTTTCCAATGAAAGAAAAGGCAGCAAAAAATCCGCATTGAAATAAGAAATGAGCCAGGAAAGATCTTCTCGCGATTCGGCTTGTCAATAGCGGGACGTATCTTTTAAATATCGGAAGCTTGGTTCTTTGGTCTTGATTCGGTTTCATTTCGGGCAAAGCATAGGGGATGAATATCGCCACCAACAACGAGCACGCACCGATTGTAAAAAAAGGATAAGACCAATGGGTTAAAGCAAGCAGGCCTCCAATCGGTATGCCGAACGCTTGGGAAGCGGCTAAGCCTGCCATTACGATTCCTGATACTTTGGCGGTCTTTGCCGAAGGGAACAAAGCAGGAATAGAGGCCCAGACTTGCGGCGCTGTGAATGCTGCGCTGACTCCGGCTAAAAAACGGAATAAAAACATCGTCCAAAATCCTGTCGCAAAGCCGCATAAAATGGTTGAAACCGAGAAGCAAACCATGCCGGAAAACATTACTTTTTTGCGATCCCATCCATCGGAAAGCGGTCCGGCTATCAGAGCAAATATGGCATATCCCAACGCATATGCCCCGACCATCCAACCGGCATATTCGGTCGGGATATGAAACAATTTCTGAAGAGTAGGGATGAGTGGAGAAATCAAAAATGTATCCGTACCGATAACAAACATGATGAGAAAAAATAAAGCTGTTAACTTAATCATGTGATTCATCTTCTCCTATCGATCGTAGTTTCATTATTCAATAACTTTTGAACTAATGAAGAAAAAAAGAATTTCTTTCTACAACGTATCAAGAAATCCCGGCAAGTAAGATTCAAAGGTCTCCATGTCGATACTCGTATACTTCGTTTGAGCTTCTTTTCGTACCTTAATCAATTTCGCCTCCCTTAAAGTACGCAAATGATACGAAGTATTCGACTTCGAAGTATTGCAAATGTCCCCAACTTCTCCGCAATTCATCTCCTTCTTATTGGCGTATAGAACTCGTATGATTTCCAATCTTGTTTCATCAGCTAATGCTTGAAACATTTTGACCCTGTGCTCATTATTCAATGGTTTTTGAGTAGTCATAAAACCATTGTACTAAGATATTGCTACAAATCAAGTCTTTAGCAAAATACCACCATATTCTCCGATTTATAAGTGAGATGTTTTGAGTTTGTCTCCACTAAAAAATCCGAATACCCTTGTTTTTAAAGCAACCTCTAGCTCTAACTTCTTCTGAGAGAGCTTACTTTGTTCTTTTTAAATGTGCTCGTTCTGGGGTTTGAACTGCTGAATGTCGATAGGTTTCTCACTATAGAGTTGAAACAAGGACTAGCTGCCTTGTGGAGCTTTTGGCGCCGAACATGACAAAATTGTCACGTTGCCTTTTCCGTTTATCATCTAAAACGTGCGACAAAGCTTGAGGGACGCCTTACAATTAGGCTAAAGCAATCGTGGAGGTCAAGTATGAATCCAATCTATTCGCAAAAAACAATGCTGCACGCCCACAATGTCCGCAAATCATACGGAACGAAGGGAAGCGCGCAGCAAGTGCTAAAAGGCATCGAGCTTCGTGTCACCGAGAGTGAATTTGTCGGTATCATGGGTCCGTCCGGATCGGGAAAGACGACCCTGCTGAACGTTCTGGCCACCATCGACCGCCCGACAGAAGGGACGATTCTTATCGAAGACGCGGACATTTCCAAAATGAAGGATGCCGAGCTGTCCGCTTTCCGCCGGAACAAGCTGGGGTTCATCTTCCAGGACTACAATCTGCTTGATACGTTGACGGTGAAGGAAAATATTCTCCTTCCCATATCGCTTGGCAAAATGAAAAAGAAGGAAGCGGAAGAGGAGTTCAGCGCCGTTGCCAATATTCTCGGCATCCAGGATCTGGCGGATAAATACCCGCATGAAATATCGGGCGGCCAGAAACAGCGGACTTCCGCCTGCCGCGCTCTCATTCACCGGCCGGCCATCTTGTTTGCCGATGAACCGACGGGCGCCCTTGACTCCAAATCCGCTTCCTCGCTGTTGGGAACCATGGAAGCTCTCAATCAAAAACGCAGCGTCACCATTGTGATGGTCACCCATGATCCTGTGGCCTCCAGTTATTGCAGCCGTGTTGTCTTTTTGAAGGATGGGACGATTTACTCCGAATTATACCGCGGCGACAAAACGCGGCAGGCCTTTTTCAAAGACATCATGGACGTACAGGCTGTTCTCGGGGGTGACACGGTTGACGTTATTTGAGCTTGTCACCCGCAGCATGCGGAAAAATATTAAACATTATTACCTTTACTTTTTCGCCCTCATTTTCAGCACGAGCTTATATTTCGTCTTTGCCACGTTACAGCATGACTCATCCATTGTCCGCACGTCGAGTGCGGATATGAAATTCGCCGCTTCGTTCCAAGTGGCAGGAATTTTGCTGCTTCTGATCGTGGCCGTATTCACGGTTTACGCGAATCGGATCTTCCTGAAACGCCGCAGCAGGGAAATCGGATTGTATCAATTGATCGGATTGACAAGGAAGGGGGTGGCGCGTTTTCTTATCATCGAAAATGTGCTGCTGGGTACAGGTGCGCTTCTGCTGGGCATCGGCAGCGGCGCTCTTGCCGCGCGCCTGTTCCTGCTCATTCTTATGAAGCTTCTCGGGTTCGAAGGCTTAATCGAACTGACGTTTTCCGCTCAGGCTGCGCTTCAGACGGTTATCGTGTTTGCCGCCCTGATCGCGCTCACTTCGTTCCAGATGCTGCTGACGGTTTACCGCAGCACCTTACTCCAGCTGTTTCATGCGGACAAGCAAGGCGAGCATCCCCGAAAACCGAATTCTATTGTTGCGGCGTTCCTGGCCTTATTGGGCATAGCGCTCATTAGTTTCGGCTATCGGCTTTCGGGGCACATGGTGAACGACATGCTGTTCTTCAACATGCTGGCGGTCCTCCTATCGACCATCCTGGGGACGTACCTTCTGTTCCGTGTCACGATCGGCTGGGCCTTTTACCAGTTCCGGAGGAGCAAAAACGGACACCTCGGGCTGGCAAACAGTTTGTCGCTCGCACCGCTTATGCACCGGATGAAGGCGAATGCCAACTCGCTGACCTTAATTACCGTGCTGTCGGCGATGACGCTGACGATGGTCGCGATGAGCTACTCGCTTTACTTTTCTGTGGAAAGCGATACCCGGGTCTCGCTGCCGTACGATTTTACCTTCGAAAATAGCGAGAAGGATGCAAGGTCTTTCCGTGAGGAGCTGAAAAAGGAGGGAATAACATTCGACTATAAGTCTATTGAAGCCGTGCGGCTGATGGGAACAATCCTTGATCCGGACAATCGCCCGAAAAGCGATGATCGGGGGCTGCTCTTTTTTCCGGCCGAACAGCTTCTGAAAGCCGGAGCGGACATCAAGGTGCCTGCAAAAGGAGACGCGGTTCTTTTCGACGGTCGGGCAAATCTGGCCGGAACCACCAAGGAAGAGGATAAGAATTTTCCAAAGGAAATTGAACCGGGTAAAAACGGCGGTATGCAGACGCTTCGGCTGACAGGGCTCGTCGTTAAGTTTGTCATGAATTTTAATGCGTATGGCGCTCAACTTGTGACGGATGAATCCACCTTTAAGGAGCTCAGGGAGAACATGCGGACCTCGCCCGATTTTGAAGCGGTGCGTTTTGATACGTTCCGGATTCCCGACAAAAAGGAGCGTGCCAAAGCATCCGGCCTCTATGCAAAGTATAAAACGGAAGATCGCGTTATGCCGGATTTCCATACGCAATACGAAGCTTCGCTTCAGACGTTCGGGCTGCTTATTTTCATTTCGGGATTTCTCGGTCTCGTCTTTCTCATTTCGACCGGCAGCATCTTGTATTTCAAACAAATGACGGAAGCGGAGCAGGAGAAGCGGAGCTTTACAACCTTGCGGCAGCTCGGCTTTGACGTGAATGATATCATGAGGGGAATTGTACGCAAGCAGCTATTCGTCTTCGCGATACCGCTTTTGATCGGGCTTTTGCATTCCGTATTTGCCGTCAAAGCGGCATCCGTCCTCGCGCTTTCCAGCATTGCGGTTCCATCGGCGATTGCGATGGGCGTGTACGCATTGATTTACTTTGTGTTTGCCGCTTTAACCGTCGGGTACTATAGAAAGATTGTCAAACAAGCCATGTAGGGCAAGAACGAAGTCAAGATAAAGGAGAAAAAACCATGAAAAAAGGCGGCGCGATAGCAGTTTTAGTCATTGTGATTTTGGCGGTTCTGGCGGGTATAAAGTACAGGGACGTAGTCGACCGTTTCAACCCTTTCATCGATAAAGAATATGTTTATGTCCAAATTACTAAAACGGGAGAGCCTGACGAGGGCCGATATAAGTATGTGTTGAACGGTTATAATGCGCAGGGAAAGATGAAGGAGGTCACGTTCACGGCAAGCACTCCGTTACTGCAGGGGACTTATCTGAAGGTATTGGCTAAAGGCGCTTACGCGCAGGAATGGGAAAAAGTCAAAGAGGAAGAAATACCCAAAGCGATCAAGTGGTAACACGTACAGACGCGCCCGGGAGAAGCCTGCTCCATGAGCGCGTTTTCTTTTTTGGAGTTGACGTGTGGGGTTAGAAAGCGGTTATGCGGTATAAATTTTTAAAAAAAGTGTCTTCACAATGATCGGCGATGATGTTAATCTGGAAGTAAGTGGTTATGCGATCCGAGGTTAAAAGGGATTCGCTGTTGTACGCAACACGGGTCTGCTTTTTCAAATACAACCCCTCTTTTAGCCTGAAAGTATAAACGTTTATACTTTAGGGGACTGCCGCTAAAGTGAATACGTTTATATATAAAATGAAGAAGGGAGGAATGGCTTGATTTGTTAATCCGATGGGTTAACTGTTGTGCAAAAGTATAACCGATTATATTTTTATTGACGGAAAGGAGAAGGATAATTAGATTTGAATTCGTCTGCGAGTCGGCAAGCCTCCCGTTGTTTATTCATGAGATCAACATTTTTAGGAGGGACTACTATGCATATGTCCAATGCGAAACCATCCAATAGCCGGGTCAAAAAACTGTTGGCATTTCTTTGTTGTTTTACCTTGTTGGTTTCCTTGTTTGGCGGAACCGCTTTGTTCCAGCCATCCAAAGCAACCGCAGCCTCTCCCGACGATAATTTCTCTCCGGAAACCCTGCAATTTCTCCGCGATCGTACGGGTCTTGATGGCGAGCAGTGGAACAATATCATGAAGCTCATCAATAAACCGGAGCAGGACGATTTGAACTGGATCAAATACTACGGGTATTGTGAAGACATTAAGGATGAGCGCGGCTATACGATCGGTATTTTCGGCGCTACCACAGGCGGCTCCAGAGATACCCATCCCGATGGCCCGGAGCTCTTCAAAGCCTATGATTCCGCCAAAGGAGCCGGCAACCCGTCGGTCGAAGGCGCATTGAAGCGCCTTGGCATCAACGGGAAAATGAAAGGCTCGATTCTGCAAATTAAGGATAGCGAAAAGGTTTTCTGCGGCAAGATCAAAAAGCTTCAAAACGATGCGGCTTGGAGAAAAGCGATGTGGGAAACCTTCTATAACGTGTATATCCGGTACAGCGTCGAACAAGCGCGCCAGCGCGGCTTTACCAGTGCGGTGACGATCGGATCGTTTGTCGATACCGCGCTGAATCAAGGCGCTACCGGCGGCCCGGATACGCTTCAAGGCCTGCTGGCCCTTTCTGGCAGCAGCTCGAACGAGAAAACCTTTATGAAGAATTTCCATGCCAAACGTACCCTTGTTGTGGATACCAACAAATACAACAAGCCACCTAACGGCAAAAACCGCGTCAAACAATGGGACTCCCTGCTGGACATGGGGAAAATGAATCTCAAGAACGTCGATTCCGAGATCGTTCAAGTCACGAGCTGGGAAATGAAGTGATCTTTTTTATTTGGAAAGGACGGTCGCCTTATGCGGCCGTCTTTTTAGCGACGACGCGGAAAGGGATCTGGTCCGCCTTCCGGATGCTCGGAGACGAACGGAACGGGTGCCCGGAAGTGGAGAACGATCGGGGACCGCCATTGGACAAAAAAGGAACAAAAGTGTTAATCTTACACTAGAAACAAAGAGTAAGTAACTTATAGCCCCATATGGTATATGTATTTCTTAGAATGAAAGCTTGCGTTTTTGATACGGGAGCCCCTCGCCCTTTTCACAGTAGGGTTTGAGACTATAAAGGAATATCGCCCAGTTGTAGTTGCAAGAACGATAAAATGGAGTCACTTCTTTCCAGTTCATATGACGTAAAGTAATAAAAGACTTCCCGTTCTTCTCTTCCATGTCAAAGGTTATAACCGTACCAATCCATTCCGGATCTGAATCTATACACCGCCAAACGATTTTTTTATTGGCGATCAATTCCTCTATCCTCATCTTGTTTATGTCATTGCTGCCGAATCGGAATTCATGAATTAAGCCAATCTGATTGTTGACAATGAGTTCGTTAGTCCATACTTCCGACAGACCCTCAGCGGTGGTTAAAACTTCGTACACCTTCGACGCCGGGGCGTATACGGTTTGCAAGTGCTCGATATTTGCCATACCTTACTCCTTTCCGTACCTTAGATAAGGATGTTAACGATTTGATTTTAGTCGGCATGGTTTATGTTTGAGGCTCATGATAACATACGCCGAATGTAATGGTTTCTCTTGGATTGCTATGTCGTTACAGATGAAAGGGAGGTAGTAACTTTGCAGGAGAAGACGCAATTGCCGCTACGGACCGGCAGTAAGGCCGAACACCCGCGTGAGAAAACGATCTTTCAGCTGTTCGAGGAGCAGGCGGAGCGCACGCCGGACCAAACGGCTCTCGTATTCGAGGACCGGCGGCTGACGTATGCCGAGCTGAACGAGCGGGCCAACCGGTTGGCCCGGACCTTGCGGGCGGAAGGCGTGCAGCCGGATCATCCGGTCTGCATCATGGCTGAACGTTCCTTGGAGCTGATCGTGGGCCTCCTCGGCATTTTGAAGGCCGGCGGCGCGTACGTGCCGATCGATCCCGGTTACCCGAAGGAACGCATCCGCTATATGCTGGACGATTCGGGCGCGAAAATTTTGCTCATCCGGGGCCGGGTGCCGGAGCATCCGGAATTTAGCGGGAAAACGGTAAAGCTGGAGGACCCGCAAGCTTACGGCGGGGACGGCTCGAATGTGGAGCCCGCAGCGGGGCCGAATCATTTGGCGTATGTCATCTATACCTCGGGCTCGACCGGCAAGCCGAAAGGCGTTATGGTCGAGCATCGCAGCGTCGTTCGGCTGGTGAAAAATTGCAACTACGTCGCACTGGATGAAACGACGCGGATTTTGCAAACGGGCGCCGTCGTTTTTGACGCCTCCACGTTTGAAATTTGGGGAGCGCTGCTGAACGGCGGCCGGCTGTATCTCGTCAACAACGAGGTCATCCTGAACGCGGCAAAATTGAAGGAGGCGATCCGGCGTTACGAAATTACGACGCTGTGGCTTACCTCGCCGCTCTTTAACCAATTGTCCCGGCAGGACAGCACGCTGTTCGGCGGCCTGCAAACGCTGCTTGTCGGAGGCGACGTTCTATCGGTGCCGCACATCAATCTTGTGCTGCGCGACAATCCCGGGCTCGCTGTTGTGAACGCTTACGGCCCGACAGAAAACACGACGTTCTCCACGACGCATCCGATCGCCGGCATACAGACGGGACCGGTGCCGATCGGCCGTCCGATCAAGTATTCGACCGCCTACGTGACAGACCGTTCGATGAAGCTGCTGCCTATTGGGGCATGGGGCGAGCTGCTTGTCGGCGGCGAGGGCGTTGCGCGCGGGTATTTGAACCAGCCGGAGCTCACGGCGGAGAAGTTCGTCGCAAGCCCTTTTCGGCCGGGAGAGCGCTGCTACCGTACGGGGGATTGGGCCCGGTGGCGCGCCGACGGCACGCTGGAGTACAAAGGCCGGATGGACGGGCAGGTGAAAATTCGCGGATACCGGATCGAGCCGGGCGAGATCGAGTCGCAGCTCGCGAAAGTGGAAGGGGTCCGGGAGGCCGTCGTTGTCGTCCGGGAGGACGATAGCGGGCAGAAGCAGTTGTGCGCCTATTTTGTGGCGGACCGTGCGTTCAGCACAAGCGAGGCGCGAAACGCTTTGGCGCAGGAGCTTCCGGACTATATGATCCCGTCCTACTTCGTGCAGATGGAGCGGATCCCGCTCACCATTAACGGAAAGGTGGACCGCAGGGAGCTGCCGGCCCCGGAAGACAGCCTTCAAACCGGGGCGGAATATGCGGCTCCCGCGACGGAGCTGGAAGCCAAGCTGGCGACCATTTGGCAGGGGGTACTGGGCGTTCCGAACCTTGGCGTCTTGGACGGCTTTTTCGATCTCGGCGGACATTCGCTGAAAGCGTTGGCGTTGATGTCGGAAATGGAGAAAGCGGGTTATTACGTTACCGTAACCGATATTTTTCACTATAATTCGATCCGGGCGCTGGCCGCTTACCTTCAATCGGCCCAGGAGCAGGAAAGCCCGATCGAAACGAAAGAAGACATGGTTTCCTGGCTGCACCGGGAAACGGGGGGCGTATACGAGCTGGTCTCGTACCCCGTGCGGGATTTTCTTCGCGAAACGAAAGAGATTTGCGTTTTATACAGCGATAATGCGGATAAGGAACGCATCGAAAGGCTCGTACGGATGATGAACGGGAAAGTGGCCAGAACGCTGCTGCCCCACTATATCGTGCCTCTGCATCAAAGAATCGTGATGGAGCCGAATGAAACGATTGAAGAAGAAGTCTTTTGCCGTCTTCTTGGTCTAAGCCGGATGGACGCGGAAGAGGCGGCGGCTATTCGCGGGCGGCTTCAAGGAGACTACGACCGAACGGACCGGTGGATCCAAACGGGGCAGGCGACGCACGAATACCCGCTCGGGGCGATACAGCAGATGCAAATTAAGTTCCAAACGCCTCCCAGTCTGGTTTTCTTCAAGCTGGACGAGTATGTGGATTACGAGCTTCTGGACCGGGCTTACGCTATGCTCGTACAAAGCCAGGGCCAATTGCGAAGCGTTCCCGTGCAGGGCGAGCCGTGCGTTTGCTGGAAGGAATACGCGCTTCCTTCCGGACACCTGCCGAAGCTTAGCCTCATCGACGTTTCGGGCTGTGATCCGAACGGTCCGTTTATGGACATGATACAGGATTTCATGGAAAACACCAGGTACGGCGGGGAGCGTATTTTATATCAAATGGCGGTGCTGAAACGAAATCTGCGCGAGCATTATGTAATCGGGCTCCTGCATCATGTTCTTTGCGACCGGGTGACAACGGAGGTTCTCGAGCGGCAGCTGGTCTCGTGCTACAGAAGTCTGCTGCAAAACCAAGCGCCGCCTTCGGAGGAAGTGAAGCCGTTCGCCGCGTATGTCCGTCAAATTCAGCGCGGTCCCCAAGGCATCACGGAGCAAGAACTGATCTCGGCCTTTGAGCTGGAGGCGTTTCAACGGAGCAAGCGGGACATCCTGCGCCGGCTGGCGCATCGAACGAGCGACGAAGCTTTGTTGTTTAACGTGAACGTTCCGTCGAAGGGGCATTCCTTGGGAGCTGCGCTTTCCGTCTATACGAAAGGGCTGCAAACCTATTTGGCGACGAATCGTTTGCCTTTGCTGTTTTTATATGACGGACGGAGATACGAAGAAGCTTCGTATTACAATACGATCGGGGAGTTTATCGATTTTGTGCCTCTCCTGATCGACCCAACGCTGAATCAGGACGAGATGATTCATTCCGTAAGAACCCGGTTGGATCTTTTGAAGGACCATAACCTCAATTTTATGCACCTACTTACCGATCCGGCTTGCCGCGACAGCTGGGACCGAACCAAGGAGCTCGTACAGTTCGGGGAGCAATATGAACATCTCGATCTGTTCATGTTTAATTATTTGGGCAACAGCACCAAAGGACTCTCGCAGGAAAGCCTGTACGACGATACCGTGGTGAAGCAGCCGAATCCGCTGCCGATTTATTCGCTGTTTAATTGTATCGCCGCGTCTCACGCCGACGGCTTCATGTTCTCCATCCGCTGCAGCTACAAGATCGACGTCGAGGAAGTCCGAGCGGCGTTTCTTGAGGCGGCATGTGCGGAATCCAAGCGGGAGGGAAGGCCGATATAGCGGAAATTCAGTGGATCCCCTGACCGGAGAAAGGCAACCGTTCGAAGCGGCGTTGCTTGTTCTCCGGTCAATTTTTTTTCTGGAGGAAAAACCGCTCCTTTTGAGAAGTCACGGGGCATATATTTTTCTTGAACGGGATTGACTGGAAATAAAGGGATATGGTACCTTACTGATAATGATTATCATTATCGAAATGTCAACGTGTCGATACCGGAAGGAGGACTGTCATGCTTCAAAAAGAAAGGCTGCCGGGGAAACGAACCAAGTCTGCGAAGAGCCGGAGTCCGAAGAAAAGCCTGATTGAAATCCGCGAGTTTATGAATGAGCACTATAACGAGCCGCTGTCCATCGGACAATTGGCGCAGATGGCCAATATTACCCCCAAATATTTTGTGGACCTCTTCAAGAAAACCTACGGGCAGAGCGCGATGGATTATTTGACGGACCTCCGGATAAACCGGGCCAAGCGTTATTTGATGGAATCCGAGGAACGGCTGCGGGATATCGCCCAAAAGGTGGGTTACCGGGACGAGTTTTATTTCAGCCGCAAATTTAAGAAGGAGGTGGGCGTATCTCCCTCCGACTATGTCAAAAAAGCCAGGCGGCAAATCGCCGCATGCTCTTCTGCGGTCACCGGCCAGCTGCTGGCGCTGAATATTTTGCCGGCGGCGGCCCCGCTCGATTCCAAGTGGACTCCTTATTACTACAACGCCTATAAAGAGCGGATCAAGCGCCCCCTTAAGCTGACGGCCCCTTATACGAGCTGGTCGTTCGAGGAAAATTTGGGGACGCTGGCGCAGGCGCGTCCCGACGCCATTATCGGCACCGACCGGCTGGGCGAGGACGAGAAACGGAGGCTGGAGGAAATCGCGCCGTCTTTTTTCGTTTCGGCGGAGCGGGACGGATGGCGGGAGCAGCTTCGCCTGATCGCCCGGTTCCTGCAGCAAGAGGACAAGGCGGAGCAGTGGATCGCCGGCTACGAACGCCGGGCGGAGCTGGCCCGGACGCACATCGGCGAGGCGCTCGGCGACGACAGGATTCTGGTTCTGCGTATTTTCGGGCAAAGCCTTCATGCTTATTGCAACCGCGGCATGGAGGACGTGCTGTGCCGGGATTTAAAGCTGAAATTGGCGTACCGTGCCGACCCGCCGGGCCACCGGCCGCTTACGATGGAACGGCTGGCGGAGCTGAATCCCGACCGTCTGCTGCTCCTTGTATGTCCCGAGGCGGCTTCGCGGGCGCATTGGCTGGCGCTCCAGCATTCGGCGGCATGGCGGCAGCTCAAAGCCGTCCGAAACGGACAGGTGCACCAGATTTCCTCGGACCCCTGGTTCGAGTATTCCGCCGTTTCCGTTGCGCGCATGCTGGATGAAGCGCAGCTCTTGTTTACAGGGAATTGTCCAAACTCATTGCAGGATAACGTCCATGGTGCCCGCTTCGCGCCATGATGTATAATCCTCCTGAATGAGAATTATTATCATCGAAGGAGAGATTTCATGCGTGACATGCTTCACCGATTCAGGCTGATCGGCAGCTTGCCGATAACCGTCTTGCTGTGTCTCGTCGTGGCGGGCGGGCTGCTGGCCGGCTGCGGCACGGCGGGCAAGGATGCGGCCCCGGTGCCGGGGGCCAATACAGACGAAAAAAGCGCCGCCGAAGGCGGCAAAAGCCAGGCTCCTGCCGAAGAACAGGTCGTTAAGGACGAGCTGGGTCATGAAGTCAAGGTGCCTGCCGCGCCGAAGCGGATTTTTGCCCCGTATCTGGAGGACTCCTTGTTGAAGCTGGGAATCAAGCCGGTCGCCCAATGGTCAAGCGGGTCGCAAGGGCAGGATTATTTGCAGCAGGAGCTGGACGGTGTTCCACGGCTCGACTTTTCGGGCGGCCCCCCTTCTCCCGAGGTGCTGATGGCCTATAATCCCGATTTGATCATTTTGCAAAATACCAGCTATTCGGGCAACGGCATTTATGAGAAGTATGCCAAAGTTGCGCCGACGTACGCTTTTACGAATGCCTCCGGCGACGTTGAGAAATCGCTTGCGACGCTGGGAAGTCTGCTCGGCAAATCGGCGGAAGCGGAGCAAGCGCTGAAAGCGTATCGCGAGAAGGTGCGGGATGCCAAGGAGAAGCTGGATCAAGCGGCCAAAGGGAAAAAGGTGGCGGTCATCCGCTTCGCAGCAAGAGGCGTGAGCCTGATGGGCGGGAACTATATGAGCGGACAGGTGTTGTATCAGAAGCTCGGTCTGGGCAAGCCCAAGCTGGTGGAGAAGGAGAACAGCGCCGCCATTTCCCTGGAAATTCTCCCTCAGTTGGATGCGGACTACATTTTCATCATCAATCAATATGGTCAAGGTACGGAGCGGATCAAAGAAATAACGGGCAGCCCGATTTGGAAGGCGATGCCTGCCGTCAAGCAGGGGCAGGTGTTCGAGGTGAGCGATAATTACTGGCTGGGCAACGGCCTGATCGCCTACGAGAAAATTATTGACGATACGGTCAAGCATTTGGTCAAATAAGCGGAATTCGCCGATGAACGGAAGCGTGGCGGTTCGGAGCGTAAGCATTGAAGGAGATGGAAGCATAGTGACGTTCAAGCCGAACGAACAAAGCGAAGTGAAGCTGAAAGACCTTGCGCGCAGCAAAGTCGATATTCCATGGGCGGAGCAGTGGACGATGAAATCGCGCGATCATCAACGGAGGTACCAGATCCTTGTGGCGAAGCCTCCGGAGGCGCCGCCTCCCGCCGGATTTCCGGTCATTTATTTGCTGGATGCGAATTCGGTATTCGGCACGATGGTGGAAGCCGTGCGGCTGCAAAGCCGGCGGCCCGACAAAACCGGAATCGTCCCGGCGGTGATCGTCGGGATCGGCTATCCGGTGGAAGGACCGTTCGCGCCGGAGCGGTTCTACGATCTGACGCCGGCGCCTGCGGTGGAATTGTTGAACAGACCGGTTAACACGCCGCTTCCCGAGCAAGGCGGAGCCGGCCGGTTCTTGAAATTCATCGAGGAGGAATTAAAGCCGCAAATCGAAGGCGAGTTTTGTGTGGACCGCAGCAGACAGACGATTTTCGGCCATTCGCTCGGCGGGTTATTTGTGCTGTACGCGCTGTTCGCCAGACCGCACGCATTTCAAAGCTATATCGCTGGCAGTCCTTCGCTTCACTGGAACGAGCCGTTCCTGCTTGAGGCGGAGCGGGAATTTGCAGCAGGATGGCAGCCTGCGGCACATCAAACCGAGCTGCTGCTCGGCGTAGGCGAGCTGGAGAAGACGCATGTCTCGCGCAATTGCGACCGCGCGCTGGCGCTCTCGGAGCGGCTGGCCGCGTTGTCCGGGCGCGGATTGGATGTGGAATACAAGGAGTTCGAAGGCGAGGGGCACGTATCGGTACTGCCCGTGCTGATCAGCCGGGCTTTGCGGCTGGCGCTTCGGCCGAAGCCGTAACCGGCGGCGGACCTATCGGAAAGGGGCTGCGGAGGGACAGGGAATGTTGCAGCGAACGGGGAAAGGAGGGGGATGAAAAGATGGAGCTTGGAATCAAAGGAAAAGTCGCGCTCGTCACCGGAGCGGCCCAAGGGATCGGGGAGGCCGTAGCGCGTGCGCTGGCTGAGCTCGGGGCTTCCGTGGCCGCCGTAGACCGCAATGCGGACGGGCTGGCCCGCCTGGTAGCGGAGCTGGGCGCTCAGGGCTGTCGGGCTGCGGCATATCCGGCGGACGTAAGCGACAGCTCGGCGGTAGAGGACGCGGTGGAGCGCATCGAGCGGGAGCTTGGGCCCATCGGCATTCTCGTCAATGTCGCCGGAGTGCTTCGGATGGGGGCTATCGAAACGTACAGCGACGAGGACTGGGAGGCGACGTTTGCCGTCAACACGAAAGGCGTATTTTTTGTATCCCGGTCCGTGGTTCGACGCATGGCCCTGCGCCGATCCGGGGCGATCGTGACCGTAGGATCGAATGCCGCCGGGGTACCGCGCATGCAGATGGCAGCCTATGCGGCCTCCAAGGCGGCGTCGACGGTGTTTACCAAATGTCTGGGGCTGGAGCATGCCCGGCACAATATCCGCTGCAATATCGTCTCGCCGGGCTCGACCGATACGGCGATGCAGCGTCTGCTGTGGGCGGATGAATCCGGGGCGCAGGCGGTCATTGCGGGCTCGCCGGAGTCGTTCCGGCTGGGCATTCCGCTGGGGAAGCTGGCGAGACCCTCCGATATTGCGGATGCGGTCGTGTTTCTCGTATCCGACCGGGCGAATCATATCACCATGAGCGATTTTTGCGTCGACGGCGGTGCAACGCTGGGAAATTAATTTCATGCTAAAGAGAGGGATGATGGACATGGTGAACCTGGAAACGATTCCTGCCGCATGGGCTTCCGAACTTATCGATACGTATGAAGCCGGCTCGTCGTTTTTCCTGGCCTCGCCCCAACGGACGCTGCTGGCGAAAGGGGAGGCGGCCAGGCTGTCCGTACAGGGAGGCGCGGACCGGCTCAAAAGCTTGCCGCAGCGCGTGGCCGAGCTGCTGGCCCGCACGCAAATTTCCGGAGGAGCGCCTTCCGTTGTCGTGGGAGCGATCCCCTTCGATCCCGCGAAGCCTGCGGAGCTGATTGTGCCGCAGACCGCCCGGTGGGCCGGCAGGCTGCAGCTTGGCGGCGAGGCGGCGGAAAAGCAGCCTGCCGCCCCGGACTATCGGCTTCGCCCCGTACCGGAGCCGGAAGTCTACGAGCAAAGCGTGAGCCGAGTGCTGGCGCGCTTTCGGAAGGGGGACCTCCGCAAGGTCGTTCTGGGGAGAACGCTGCATCTGACACTTCCGGCAAAGGTCGACGTCCGCCGGCTTCTCCGCAGCTTGGCCCGGCATAATCCGCACGGCTATACGTTTGCGGTGAATTTGGCTCCGGGACACGCCCGGGCCGCATGGACTCCGGACGAGCCGAACGGCCGGGAGCCGCGGACGCTGATCGGCGCCAGCCCGGAGCTGCTCGTGATGAAGACGGGAGGGCGGCTGAGGGCGAATCCGCTCGCGGGCTCCGCGCCCCGCAGCGGCGATCCGGCAGAGGACCGGCGGAGAGCGGAGGCGCTCCTCGCTTCGGCCAAGGACCGGCATGAGCACGCGGTCGTGATCGAAGCCGTCGCGGAGGCGCTGCGCCCTTATTGCAGCCGTCTGGACGTGCCAAGCGAGCCTTCCCTCGTACAGACCTCGACGATGTGGCATCTGTCCACGGTCGTTACCGGAGAGCTGTCCGATCCTTGGGTATCTTCGCTGGAGCTGGCTTTGGCGCTGCACCCGACACCGGCAGTATGCGGGACGCCGACCGATTTGGCGCGAGAGACGATTCGCGATAGCGAGCCGTTCGACCGGGGCTTCTTCACGGGAACGGTCGGCTGGTGCGATGCGAAGGGCGACGGGGAATGGATCGTGACGATTCGCTGCGCCGAGGTGGAGGGCCGGGAGCTGCGGCTGTTCGCGGGCGCGGGAATCGTTGCCGGATCGAGCCCCCGGGCCGAGCTGGCGGAGACGTCCGCCAAATTCCGGACGCTGCTGCAGGCCATGGGACTGAAGCAGCCGCAGCCGGCCGTCGTAAGGGGGGATGAATGATGCGATCGCAATACCCTTCGTGGCCGAAGGAGATGGCGGATTTTTACCGGGAGACCGGCTGCTGGCAGGGCGAGACGTTCGGCGAAATGCTGCGCGGGCGCGCCGCCGCTTATGGGGACCGCATCGCCGTCGTCAGCGGCACAAGCCGGATCAGCTATGCCGAGCTGGATGCGAGAGTCGACCGGTTGGCCGCCGGATTTTACAAGCTCGGCATTCGGCAGGACGACAAGGTGATTTTGCAGCTTCCCAATATCGCGGAGTTTATCGAGGTGTGCTTTGCGCTGTTTCGGCTGGGCGCGCTGCCGGTATTCGCTCTTCCGCTCCACCGCAGGAGTGAGATCGTTTATTTATCCGAGTTTACAAATGCGAATGCTTATATTATTCCGGATGTCAAGGCGGGCTTCGATTACCGCGAGCTGGCGGAGCAAGTGCAGGAGCAGGTGCCGACGCTGCGTCATGTCATCGTAGCCGGCGATCCTGGGAAGTTTATGGCGCTGCGCGACCTGTATGCCGATCCGCTGCCCGATTTGCCCGGGCCAAACTCCGGTGACGTGGCGTTTCTCCAGCTGTCCGGCGGCACCACCGGGCTGCCGAAGCTGATTCCGCGCACGCACGACGACTATATCTACAGCTTGCGGATGAGCGCCGAGGTGTGCGCGCTCGACGAGCGGAGCATCTATCTTGCCGTGCTTCCCGCGGCCCACAATTATCCGCTGAGCTCCCCGGGCGTGCTGGGCGCGCTGTATGCGGGCGGACGCGTCGTGCTGTCCCGCGGCTCCAGCCCGGACGAGGCGTTCCCTCTCATCGAGCGGGAACGCGTCACGATCACCGCGGTCGTGCCTCCGCTGGCTCTTGTATGGCTGGACGCCGCCGAGTCGCGCCGCAGCGACCTTTCGTCGCTTCGGCTGCTGCAGGTCGGCGGGGCCAAGTTCAGTGCGGAGGCCGCCCGTAAGGTCAAGCCGATTCTGGGCTGCACGTTGCAGCAGGTCTTCGGGATGGCGGAAGGGCTGGTCAACTATACCCGACCGGACGATCCCGAGGAGATTGTGGTGAATACGCAGGGAAGGCCGATGTCCCCTTACGATGAGATCCGCATCGTGGATGACGAGGATGAAGAGGTCGCTCCCGGTCAGGTCGGACATCTGCTGACGCGGGGCCCCTATACGATCCGCGGCTATTACAAAGCCGAAGAGCATAATGCCAGAGCGTTCACGGCGGACGGCTTCTACCGGACGGGAGATATGGCCAGAATGACGCCCGAAGGCTACCTTGTCGTCGAGGGCCGGGCCAAGGACCAGATCAACCGCGGCGGCGATAAGGTGGCGGCGGAGGAGGTCGAGAACCATCTCCTCGCTCATCCGGGCGTGCACGATGCCGCCGTCGTTTCGATGCCCGACGCTTACCTTGGCGAGCGCACCTGCGCCTTCATCGTGCCGTATTTACCGGCGCCTGCCCCGGCCGAGCTCAAAGCGTTCCTGAGGGAGCGGGGGCTGGCCGCTTACAAAATCCCCGACCGGGTGGAGTTTTTGGAATCGTTCCCCCGCACCGGGGTCGGCAAGGTCAGCAAGAAAGCGCTGCGCGAGCTGATTGTCCGGAAGCAGCAGGCTTTAGCTGCGCCTCCGATAAAATAACGTGAGAAAAGAGGAGATACGATGGCTCTTCCTGCCATAATGCCTTATCCGATGCCGACAGCGTCCGACCTGCCCGCCAACCGGGTGAATTGGACGCCCGACCCGAAGCGTGCGGTTTTGCTGATTCATGACATGCAGCAGTATTTCGTGGACGCGTTCACGGCGGGGGCATCCCCTGTCATCGAGCTGCAAGGGAACATCCGCGCGCTGCGAAGCGCTTGCCATGAGCTGGGCATCCCGGTCGTCTATTCCGCCCAGCCGGGCGGCCAGACGCCGGAACAGCGCGGGCTGCTGCAGGATTTCTGGGGTCCCGGAATCAATGACGGGCCCGATCAGAAGCAAATCGTGAAGGAACTGCTGCCGGACGAGCGCGATCTCGTGCTGACCAAATGGCGGTACAGCGCCTTTCAGAAGACCGATTTCCGCGCCAGGCTGACGCAGCTGGGCCGCGACCAGTTAATCGTATGCGGCATCTATGCCCACATCGGCTGCCTTATGACGGCTTGCGAAGCGTTTATGCAGGAGGTGGAGCCTTTCTTCGTCGCCGATGCGGTGGCGGACTTCTCGCTGGAGAAGCACCGGCTGTCGATCACCTATGCGGCCGAACGCTGCGCGGTCGTCATGACGACGGAGCGGTTGATCAAGTCGCTTCGCGGTGAAGCGGGAAGCGAAGCCGCATCGGAAGCCGCATCGGAAGCGGCTCCGGCGGCGGAGAGCGGGACGCTGACCAAGGACGGCTTGCGGGAGCTGGTGGCGGACTTGCTGCAGGAAGCTCCGGCGTCTCTTGGAGAGCACGACAATTTGATTACGCAGTGGGGCTTGGATTCGATCCGCATCATGAGTCTGGCCGAACGGTGGCGGCGCTCCGGGGCGGAAGTCACTTTCGTGGAGCTGGCGGAGCGTCCGACGCTGGCCGATTGGCGGGCTCTGCTGTCCGCCCGCCTGGGCAAGGCTTTGCCGAACGGGGATTATACGACGGTATGAGGGAGGGAGCACTTATGTCCGAAGCCCGGCAGACCCGCCGGCCGTTGACGGGGGCGCAGTTGGGGATTTGGTTCGCCCAGCAGCTTGACCCGGATAGCCCGATGTTCAATACGGGGGAATATATCGATATTCGCGGACCTGTGGACCCGGCGCGTTTCGAGGCGGCGCTGCGTCAAACCGTGGCGGAGGCGGAAACGCTGCATCTGCGCTTCGGCGAGGACGAGGACGGGCCTTGGCAGCGTCTTGAGCCGGCGTCCGACTGGACGCTGCATCATATGGACGTCAGCGGAACGGACCATCCGCTGGAAGCGGCGGAGGCTTGGATGAAACGGAACTTGGCCGAGCCGATGAACCTTACGCGGGGTCCGCTGTTTACGCAAGCGTTGTTCAAGCTCGCCCCGGACCGGTTTCTCTGGTATCAGCGAATCCATCACCTCGTCATCGACGGCTACGGCTTTTCGTTGCTGGCCCAGCGAGCCGCTCAACTCTATACCGCCTTCTTCCGGGAGCAGTCGCCCGGCCCGGGAGCCTTCGGCGCGCTGCAATCGATTCTGCAGGAGGACGAGGCTTATCGCGATTCGGAGCAGCAGGAGCGGGATCGGGCCTTCTGGCTTGCCCGCTTCGCCGACGCCCCGGAAGCGGTAAGTCTGGGCAGCCGCACAGCCAGAGCCGGCGCGGGCTTCCTGCGCCGGACCGCGCAGCTGCTGCCGGACGATGCGTCCGCGCTGCGGGACGCAGCCGACCGGACGGGAACGGCTTGGCCCGACGTCGTGATTGCGGCGGCGGCTGCTTACGTGCATCGGATGACCGGCGCCGACGATGTGATTCTCGGCTTGCCGATGATGTGCCGTTTGGGCTCGGCTTCGCTGCGCATTCCGGGCATGGTCATGAACCTGCTGCCGCTGCGTTTGTCTGTGCGGCCCGAGATGCCGCTGTCCGAGCTGCTGCGCCAAGTCTCGCGGGAGGTTCGCGAAGCCCGGCGCCACCAGCTGTACCGGCAGCAGGATCTGCGGCGGGAGCTGAAGCTGCTCGGGGAAAACCGCCGCTTGTTCGGGCCGATGGTCAACGTGATGCCGTTCGACTATCGCCTGAGCTTTGCCGGCTGCCCCGGAATTCCGCATAATCTGTCTGCCGGACCGGCGGACGATCTGTCGATCCACGTCTATGACCGGTCGGACGGCAGCGGCCTGCGGGTGGATTTCGACGGAAATCCGGCGGTCTACGGGCCGGAAGAGCTGGCGGCCCATCAGCGGCGGTTCCTTGGCTGGCTGGAGCGGCTTGCCTCGGCCGACCCCGGGCAGCCGATCTCGCAGATCGACATGCTGCTGCCCGAGGAACGGGAACGGGTGCTTCTCGGATGGAACGATACGGCCCGGGAAGTGCCGGAAGCTTCCGCGTCCGCGATGGTCGAGGCCCAAGTCGCCCGCACGCCGGATGCGGTCGCCGTCGTATTCGGGGACACCGTGCTCACGTACGCCGAATTGAACCGGCGCGCCAATCGGCTGGCTCATGCGCTGATTGCGCGGGGCGCCGGTCCGGAAGGCATCGTGGCGCTGCTGCTGCCGCGGTCGGCGGAAGCGGTCGTGGCGGTTCTGGCCGTCCATAAAACCGGCGCCGCGTATTTGCCGCTGGACCCCGACTATCCGCCGGACCGGTTGGCTTACATGCTCGAAGACGCCTCCCCGCTGTGCGTCCTGACGAACAGGGAAACGGCGTCCCGGCTGCCCTCCGGAGCGGCGGGGCCGCGCTTGGTACTTGACGAGCCGGCTGCCGAAGCGCACCTCCTTCGCCAGCCGGAAACCTCTCCCGGCGACGAGGACCGTACCGGCCGTCTGTCGCCTCTTCACCCTGCCTATATTCTTTACACCTCGGGCTCGACCGGCAAGCCGAAGGGGGTCATCGTGACCTTCGGCAGCTTGACCAGCCTGCTTACGGCCATGCAGGACCGATTCCGGCTGGATGGCCGCGACCGGCTGCTGTCGGTAACGACGATTGCTTTTGACATCTCGGTGCTTGAGATGTTCCTGCCGCTTACGACAGGAGCCCGCATCGTTATCGCTCCGAAGTCGGTGATCATCGACCCGCCTGCGCTGGCGAAAACGATTCATGAAACGGGGACGACGATCATGCAGGCGACCCCGACCTTGTGGCAGGCGCTCGCCTCGAGCAAGCCGGAGCCGTTCCCCGGCCTGCGGATTATCACGGGCGGCGAGGCGTTTCCGCTGGGGCTGAAGCTCGCGATGCAGGCGCTTGGCTGCGAGGTTCATAATCAATACGGACCGACGGAAACGACGATCTATTCCACCGCCGGACGTTTGGGCGAAGAGCGCACGGGAACGCCGCCCATCGGCGGGCCGATTGCGAACACGCAGGCTTACGTGCTCGATGCGGGGCTGTCTCCGGTACCGCCGGGCGCAGCGGGCGATCTGTATCTTGCGGGGGCGGGACTGGCCCGCGGTTATTTGGGGCGGCCGGGCTTGACGGCCGAGCGTTTCGTAGCCAATCCGTTCGGCCCGCCGGGCAGCCGGATGTACCGGACGGGCGACCTTGCCCGGTGGCTCATGGACGGGACTCTCGATTACATAGGCCGCGCCGATCATCAGATCAAGATTCGCGGCTTTCGGGTGGAGCTCGGCGAAATCGAGTCGCTGCTTTCAAGGCATCCGGCCATCGATCAGGTGACGGTCGTCGCGCGGGAGGACCGGCCCGGAGATAAACGGCTTGTCGCGTATTTCACGGCCCGCGCCCCGGAAGCCCCCGATCCGGCGGAGCTTCGGCAGCACGTGGCTGAGGAGATGCCCGATTATATGGTGCCTTCCGCCTTCGTGCCGTTGGATGCCATGCCCTTGACGCCCAATAAGAAAATCGACCGCAAGGCGCTGCCCGCCCCCGATTTGCGCACGGCGGCCAGCCGCAGTCCGAGAACGCCGCAGGAGGAGCTGCTGTGCGGCTTGTTCGCGGAGGTGCTCGGTCTGGCGAAGACGGGCATCGATGACGACTTTTTCGGGCTTGGCGGTCATTCCCTGCTTGCGGGGCGGCTGGTGGCCCGAATCCGGGAAGTGTTCGGCGTGGAATTCGGCATCGGGGGCCTATTCGAATCGCCCACCGTCGCCGGCCTCGCCAAGCGGCTGGACCAGGCGCAGGCTGCCAGACCGGCCGTGCGTCCGGCCGAGCGGCCGGAGGCGGTCCCGCTGTCTTTTGCCCAGAACCGCCTGTGGTTTTTATATCGTCTGGAAGGTCCGAGTCCGACCTACAACATTCCGCTGGTAGCCCGGCTGTCCGGTCCGTTGGATGCGGCGGTGCTGGAAGAGGCGCTTGGCGACGTGGTGAGCCGGCATGAGACGCTGCGCACGATTTTCCCGGATACGCAGGGCTCTTCGCAGCAGCTCATTCTGGATGCGGCGGCTGCCAAGCCCCGGCTGCTTGTGACCGAAGTCCGCGAAGACGAGCTGCCCGAGCGGCTGGCGGAGGCGGTGCGCTACGGCTTCCGGCTCGCCGAGGAGCCCTCGCTTCGCGCGGAGTTGTTCGTGCTGGGCGAGAACGAATATGCCCTGCTGCTGCTGCTGCACCATATCGCGGGCGACGGCTGGTCGCTGGTCCCGCTTACCCGCGGGCTGTCCGCCGCCTACGCCGCCCGCCTGCGGGGAGAATTGCCCGCTTGGGCACCGCTGCCGGTGCAATATGCCGACTATGCGATCTGGCAGGAGCGGCTGCTTGGCAGCGAGGGCGACCCCGACAGCCTGATTGCGAAGCAGTTCGCTTTCTGGACCCGGACGCTGCAGGGCTTGCCGGACGAGCTGACGCTGCCGGCCGATCGTCCGAGGCCTCCGGCCGCAAGCTACCGGGGCGGAGTTGTCCGCTTCCGGATCGGCGGCGAGCTGAACCTCCGGCTTGCGGAGCTTGCCCGCGAAAGCAAGGCCAGCTTGTTCATGGTGCTGCAGTCCGCGCTTGCGGCGCTGCTTACCCGGCTCGGGGGCGGCACGGATATCCCGATCGGCAGTCCGATTGCGGGGCGGAGCGACGATGCGCTGGACGGCCTGATCGGCTTGTTCATCAATACGCTGGTGCTGCGCACGGATACGTCCGGCGATCCGTCCTTCCGCGAGCTGCTGGCCCGCGTCCGTCAGACGAATCTGGCCGCGTACGAGCATCAGGACGTGCCCTTCGAGCGTCTGGTGGAGGTGCTGAATCCGGTACGTTCGCGGGCCCGGCATCCGCTGTTCCAGATCATGCTGGTGCTGCAAAATACGCCGGATGCCGCGCTGGAGCTGCCCGGAGTGGACGCCCGTCTCCAATTGGACAGCGCAGGCACGGCCAAGTTCGATCTGACCTTCGAGCTGAACGAGCGCCGCAAGCCCGATGGCACGCCGGACGGACTGGAGGGGCTGCTGGAGTACAGCTCCGATCTGTTCGAGCGCAGCACGGCGGAAAGACTGGCCGCGCGGTTTGTGCAGGTGCTGGAGGGAGCGGCGGCCGGGCCGGATCAGCCGATCGGACGGCTGGATATTTTGATGCCCGACGAGCGCAGCAGCCTGCTGGCGCAATGGGGCGAGCCGCTGCCTGTGACGCCGGGGGCCCATCTCCCCGCGCTGTTCGAGGCGCAGGCGGTCCGCACTCCCGATTCGGCGGCCGTGGTCCACGAAGAGGAGGGCCTCGACTATGCGGAATTGAACCGCCGCGCCAACCGGCTCGCGCATCTGCTGATCGCCGAGGACGTCGGCCCCGAGCAGATGGTGGCGTTGGCGCTGCCGCGCTCGGTGGAGATGGTGGTCGGCGTGCTGGCCGTACTGAAGGCCGGGGCCGCGTACTTGCCGCTGGACCCGGACTATCCTGCCGACCGGCTGGCCTATATGCTGGAGGACGCCCGGCCGGTGGTTGTCGTCACCAGCGAAGCGGGGGCCCAAGGCTTGCCGGATACCGGCAGCCTGCCGCGTCTGGTGCTGGATGCGCCGGATACGGCGGAGCGGCTAAGGGCCTATTCGCCGGATAATCCCGGCGACCGCGATCGGAGAGGACCGCTGTCGCCGCTCAGCCCTGCGTATATGATCTACACCTCGGGCTCGACGGGCAAGCCGAAGGGCGTCGTCATTCCGCATCAGAACGTTGTGCGGTTGTTTGCCTCGACGCAGCATTGGTTCGGCTTCGGCTCGGAGGATGTCTGGACGCTGTTCCATTCGTACGCCTTCGATTTTTCCGTATGGGAAATCTGGGGGCCGCTCCTCCATGGCGGCCGCCTCGTAGTCGTGCCGCACACGGTCAGCCGGTCGCCCGCGGAGTTCCTGCAACTGCTCGTACGCGAGCGGGTTACGGTGCTGAATCAGACGCCGTCGGCGTTCTATCAGCTGATGCAGGCGGACCGCGAGCATCCGTCGCTGGGCGGCGAGCTGGCTCTGCGCTACGTCGTCTTTGGCGGCGAGGCGCTGGAGCTCGGACGGCTGGAGGAATGGTATGCGCGTCATCCGGACGATGCCCCGAGATTGATCAACATGTACGGCATTACCGAAACAACCGTGCATGTCAGCTACAAGGAGCTGGACCGTAGCAGCGCCGCTGCAGGGACCGGCAGCCTGATCGGCGAAGCGATTCCGGATTTGCGCGTCTATGTCCTGGATGAGGCGCTGCAGCCCGTACCTCCCGGGGTGACGGGGGAAATGTATGTCGCCGGCGCCGGACTGGCGCGCGGCTATTGGGGACGGCCGGCTCTGACGGCGGAGCGGTTCGTGGCCGATCCGTTCGGCGCGCCGGGCTCCCGGATGTACCGTACCGGCGATTTGGCCCGGCGCCTCGCCGACGGCTCGCTGGATTATCTGGGCCGGGCGGATCATCAGGTGAAGATCCGCGGGTTCCGCATCGAGCCGGGCGAGATCGAGGCGGTGCTGGCAAGGCATCCCGGCGTCGCCCAGGTCGCCGTCGTGGTGCGCGAGGATCAGCCGGGCGACAAGCGGCTGGTCGCTTACGTCGTCCCTGCGCCGGACTCGCTCGCCGAGCCGGCCGAGCTGCGCCGGTATGCCGGCGCCAGCCTGCCGGATTACATGGTGCCGTCGGCCGTTATCGGCATGGACGCCCTGCCGCTTACTCCGAACGGCAAGCTCGACCGGAAGGCGCTTCCTGCGCCGGACTGGACTGTCGATCCCGACGGAAGAGGCCCGCGGACGCCGCAGGAGGAAGTACTGTGCGATTTGTTCGCCGAAGTGCTGGGGCTGCGGCGCGTGGGGATCGACGACGGCTTTTTCGAGCTCGGAGGGCACTCGCTGCTGGCGGTGCGGCTGATGAGCCGCATTCGGGAAGCGATGGGCCGCGATCTCGGCATCGGCGTCCTCTTCGAGACGCCGACGGTCGCCGGACTTGCGGAACGGCTGGAGATGGGGACGGATCGATCCGCACTCCAGGTGCTTCTGCCGCTGCGGGCCCACGGAACCGAGCCGCCGCTCTTCTGCGTCCATCCGGCGGGCGGGCTAAGCTGGTGCTATGCGGGCTTGATGAAGCATCTCGGGATGGAATACCCGATCTACGGCCTTCAAGCCCGCGGCATTGCGCAGAGCGAGGCGCTGCCGCGGACGATGGACGAGATGACGGCAGATTACATTGCCCACATTCGTACGGTGCAGCCAACCGGCCCGTACCGGCTGCTTGGCTGGTCGCTTGGCGGCAACGTCGCGCAGGCCATGGCCGTTCAGCTGCAGCAGGAAGGGGAGGAAGTGGAGTTCCTTGCGATGCTGGACGCCTTCCCGAGCCACTACTTGCCGATTCGCGGCGAAGTGGATGAGGAAGAGGCGCTGACCGCGATGCTGGCTCTCGGCGGGTACGACCCGGACAGTCTCGGCGACGTTCCGCTGACTATGGCCGCCGCCATTGAGATCCTGCGCAGCGACGGCAGCGCGCTGGCCAGCTTGGACGAAGCGATCATCCGGAATTTGCGGACGACCTACGAGAACTCGGTCCGTCTGCTGGGGGCCTACGTGCCGAAACGGTTCGAGGGCGATCTGCTGTTCTTTCATTCCACGATTATCCCGGACTGGTTCGATCCGATCGATCCGGAGATGTGGCTTCCGTATATCAGCGGGCGGATGGAGCGCCACGATATTGCGTGCCGGCATAAAGACCTGTGCCAGCCCGGACCGCTGACGGAGATCGGACGGCAGCTTTCGGTGAAGCTTCAGGCGCTGAAAAGCCGGACAGTCAAAACCTTCAGGGAGGAAATCCAACGATGACCAATCCATTCGAGCGAACGGACAGCGACTACCTGGTGTTGATCAATGAGGAGGGACAGCATTCGCTCTGGCCCGCTTTCATTCCGGTTCCGCAGGGCTGGACCGCGGCGTTCGGGCAGGCTGCGCGGGAGGCATGCCTCGACTACATCGCCGCACACTGGTCGGATCTGCGGCCCCGCAGCCTTTATGCCGGGCCTGCCTACGCCGACACGAAGCAGGGATGAAGGGAGGAGCGAATCCCAAAGCCCAAAGCCGTTATCTGCAACGTTTATGTCGCCGCCATGTTTAGGGTACCGGTGCATCCGGTTCGGCCCGCATTTGGAACCCGAAGACTTTTTGCCCAGAACACCGCTTCTCCTGATTATACGGTCAACGGAGCGGGCCGAATCGAGCTTCCCGGAGGCTTATGTTTCCGAAGCGGACCTGTTCGCATGAAGTTCATGACCTCCGCTTCGCCATAACCGGTAAAGGAAAAGACAGAAGAGCCGCATGATCACGCGAGTTATTGTGATTGTGGGGCTCTTTCCCTTGTTAACCGATTGCGGCTTGGACGACATGCGAGAGCTCGCTTCTTGTTGACAGAAGCGGCATTAAATTTTATATTTTAATAGGGAACTATTAAGGAATAATTCCTTTAATAAATTGCCAGTCAGGTTCTGCACAGGAGAGGATTATAAACCGATGGACATCAGTCAGGAAGTGCTGCGCATCAAAAGCAAGCTCATACAAAGAAGGCGGGACTTTCACATGTACCCCGAATCGGGTTGGGTGGAATACCGCACGGCCGCGATTGTCGCGGAACAATTGAGCCGACTGGGATACCATGTTCACGTGCGGGAGGAAGCATGCAAATCCGCTTCGCGCATGGGCGTTCCCCGGCCCGAAGTGCTGTGGTACCACGAGAACAGAGCGATTGAGGAAGGGGCCGATCCGCGCTGGGTCGAAACGATGCGGGACGGTCATACGGCCGTCGTGGGAGTTATCCGGACGGGGAAGCCGGGGCCGGTCGTGGCGCTGCGCTTCGATATCGATTCCAACGACCTGACGGAATGCGGCGACGATGACCACCGTCCTGTCCGGGAAGGCTTCGCTTCGCGTCACGAGAACATGATGCACGCCTGCGGACATGACGGACATGCGGCGATCGGCCTTGGCGTGGCGGAGCTGCTGGCCGGGTGCAGGGAACGCTTGACCGGGGAAATCCGTCTGCTGTTCCAGCCCGCGGAGGAGGGCAGCCGCGGGGCCAAAGCGATGGTCGATGCCGGATGGCTCGACGGCGTGGACTATTTGTTCGGCGGCCACATCGCCTTCAAGAGCAAGATGTTGGGCGAAATCGTTGCCGCGGTGGGAGGCTTTTTGGCGACGACCAAGATCGACGCCGTCTTCACCGGCAAAGCGGCCCATGCGGGCGCAGCCCCGGAAGAAGGACGCAACGCCCTGCTGGCTGCGGCCTCGGCGATTGTGCATTTGAACGGTATAAGCCGCCACAGCGAAGGAGCCACTCGAATTAACGTCGGCACGCTCCAAGCGGGCTCGGGCCGCAACATCGTGGCCGACAAAGCGGTGATGGAGCTGGAAACGCGCGGCGAGACGACCGAGCTGAACGAGTTTATGAAAAAAGAGGCGATCCGCATCCTCGAGCAGACGGCCAAGCTGCACAACGTCGCCTGCGAATGGGAGATCGTCGGCGAAGCGCCGGGCGCGGAGAGCAGCCCCGGGTTAATTCCGCTCATCCGGCAGGAGGCGGAGAAGATGGACAGCGTCAAATCATTCGTACCGAGAATGGACCTGGGCGGCTCGGAGGATATCGTCTATATGATGAACCGCGTGCAGAAGCAGGGCGGCCAAGCGTCTTACTTGCTGTTCGGCTCGCCGCTGACCGACGGGCATCACCAAGTCCGCTTCGATTTTGACGAGGATGTGCTGCTGATCGGGACGGAAATGCTGGTCCGGCTCGTATTGGCATGTCAAGACAGACAAGTCTGAGCAAAGGGGGGACCGGGCTTGACCGGCAATTCAACCATCGCATTTGCGGCTACCGGAGACAGCTTTATCACGCGCAGGCTGCCGTCCACGGAGACGGCGGCTTTCAGGGAATTGGCCGCGCTTCTTCACAAGGCGGACGTTCGCTTCACGAATCTTGAGGTGACGACCCATCGTTTCGAGGGGGCTCCATCCGCCTTGAGCGGCGGCACATGGGCCGTCGCTTCGCCCGACGTGCTGCGGGATTTGAAGGCGTTCGGATTTAATTTGGTGGCGTGGGCGAACAACCACACCCTCGATTATTTGTACGGGGGCTTGGAAGCGACGGAAAGGCATTTAAATGAAAGCGGTTTCGTACATGCGGGCGCCGGACAAAACTTGGCCCAGGCGAGCGAAGTCAAATATTTGGAGACCGCCTCGGGAAGAGTAGCGTTCGTGGCGGCCACATCGACCTTCCACGATTTCTGGATGGCCGGCGAGCAGCGCGGCGATCTGATCGGCAGGCCGGGCATCAACCCGCTCCGGTATACCGCGACCCATATCGTTTGCGCCGAAAAAATGCGGCAGCTTAAGATGATTGCGGAAACGGTACATATCAATGCGCAGCAAAATCTGTCGATGAAGGAAGGATTCGCCTTGGAGGCGGAAAACGATGTGTTCCTGTTCGGCAAATACCGTTTTCGGACCGGCGAACCGGAAGGGCTCGTAACGACGCCTTACGAACCGGACATGCGCCGGATGCTGGATAAAATCTCGGAAGCGAAGCGGCAGGCGGACTATGTGCTGGTCAGCATCCACGCGCACGAGATGAAGGACAAAGCGAAGGACCGGCCGGCGGACTTTTTGCAGGTGTTCGCCAGAAGCTGCATCGACGAAGGCGCTCATGCCGTCATCGGGCACGGCCCGCATATTTTGCGCGGCATCGAGATGTATAAAAAGCGGCCGATCTTTTACAGCTTGGGCAATTTTATTTTCCAGAACGATACGGTCAGCCATCTGCCCGCGGATTTTTATGAAAAATACGGACTCGGACCTGCCGATAATATAGCCGACGCCCTGGACAAACGAAGCAGGAACGATACGGTGGGGCTCGGCGCGGACCCGAAGGTGTGGTCGTCCGTCATTCCTTACTGGACGATGGAGGGCGGGGAAGTCAAGGAGCTTCTGCTCTATCCCGTCGAACTGGGCTACGGACAGCCGCGGTACCGGAGAGGGTGGCCGGCGCTGTCGGGAGACAGCGGCATTTTGGACCGGTTGAGGGAGCTGTCCGCGCCGTTCGGTACGGAAATCGGCATAGAGGGGAAGATCGGCCGTATCGTTTTTTGAAAGCGCTAACCTAAAACGCCCCCGCGACGGCGCCGTATGCAAGCTCCGTTCGCGGGGGTGGCGGCCGGGAGAAGCGATTAGCGCAGCTCCTTGACCCGGAATAGTTTGCGGGGCCGGCCGCGGCTGGTCGGCGCTTCCTCGCCGATGAGCTCGACGAGGCCATGCTCTTCCAGGTCGCCGAGGATGCGGCGCGCGTTCCGTTTGGTCATGCCGAGCCATTCGGCGATGTCGGGGGCGCTGATCGAATTTTGCCCCAGGTTTTTTTGGACGGACAGCAGCTTGTTGTAGGTCGTGATTGTCACGCCCGCTCTTTTCAGCAGCTCGCTCGTTTTAATATCTTCCGTCCGATAGTTGAAATTAATGCTGCCCGTCTGCCGCAGTGGACCTTCGATATCGCCCGTGTCGGTGACCAGAATGGCGCAGAAATTGCCGGTTTTTTTGGCATGCTGCAGGGCGATCTGCCCATTGCGTTCGGCAGCCAGCGCGGTCACGCCGAAGCCGATGCCGATATTCGTTTTCAGGTCGGTCAGCAGGGCGATTTTTTCGAGCAGTACGGAAGGATGGGCGCTCGCCTCGGCCGTTTCGAAAGCTCCCCGGGTCGTGAAAACGATATACTTGCCGTTGCCCAGGGCGACGAAGGAGCCGGACAGTGCCTCGACATGGCCGAGGATCGTCTCTTGAAGCTGGAGGTCCAGACGGCGCACGTCGTAGGAGCTTTTGTTTTGCCCGATCAGCTTTTCCGGCTCCTCGATATCGATGAGCATGACCGCGATCTGCGATTTTTTGAAATGCATGGTTTCGCCGGCGGTGCTGGCCAAATGAAGCATCGTGCGGATCGTCATCCGGTTGGGCGTAATCCGGTATACGGGGATGCCCTGCGACTTCAGCTCCTCGTACACCCGGCTCAAGCAGGTGGCGCAGGCAGCGACCTTGCCTTGGGCGAACAACCCGGAGTGGAAGGCAACCAGCTCTTCGGCCGGCTTGAAGCCGGTATAGGACAGCAGCGGAATGGCGTCGTACGTCAGATCCAGCTCCGCGCAGGTTTCGTAAAAATGTTCCGGCAAAATCGTATCGAAGCTGACCCGCCCCAGCTGCAGCCGGTCGCGATACACGATTTCGAGCAGCACCTTCGTCAGGGAGGAGCCGTTCAATTGCGGGAATAGCGCCGTTTGCTTAATGCTCTGCTCCTGGGAGATGGCGTATGGGGCTTGCCCCGAAAATACCCATACGTCAATGTTGTGTTCTTCACGCCGGACGATATCCGCCGTTTCGCTTACATTCTGATAGACGAACGGAACGATCGTCAACCGGTCTTGAAACTCCTGGCCGATCTCGCGAATCAGATCGATCGAATCTTTCGGGCCGACGGCTCCAACTCTGGCAATCATATCGTTTGATGTCCTTTCCGAATATAAAATGCCGGACCTATTCCAAGTTCTGAGCGGTTTGCGAAAATCCTTCTAAAATGCGGGTCCGGATCGATTTTTATTTGTTGACACTATCATAGCACATGTTTTATAGTTTATTAAGGGACTATTAAGGGAATTTTTCCACTAAATCGGGGGTGGTTATTCTTGCGGGACGTCTTTGACTATATCGAGCGGCACCGGGAGGAGTATATCGGCTGGTTGCAAGCGCTTTGCCGCCAGCCGAGCGTTGCGGCGCAAAACCGGGGGATGGCGGAAACGGCGGAGATGGTGGAGGGACTGATCCGGCAGATCGGCGGACAGGCGAAGCGGATCGACACTTCCGGCTACCCGGTCGTTTACGGCGAGTTTTCAAACGGCAAAAAGAAAACGCTATCTTTTTATAATCACTACGATGTACAGCCGGAAGACCCGGTGGAGCTGTGGGACTCGCCGCCTTTTGCCGCCGAAATCCGGAACGGACGCATTTATGCCCGGGGGGCCGCGGATAATAAAGGCAATCTGACCGCCCGGCTTGCCGCGGTGCACGCTTATAAGGCGGTACGGGGCGGGCTTCCGCTGAACGCGAAGTTCGTTATTGAGGGCGAAGAAGAAATCGGCAGTCCGCATCTCCGCGAATTTGTCGACGGACACAGGGAGCTTGTGCAGGCGGACGGCTGCATCTGGGAGTTCGGGTACAAGAATGCGGACGGCAGCCTCCAGGCCAGCTTCGGGGTAAAGGGCATGTGCTACGTCGAGCTCGTGTGCCGGGGGGCGAATACGGAGATGCATTCCTCGCATGCGGCCGTGATCGAGAATCCGGCCTGGCGGTTAATCTGGGCGCTGAACACGCTCAAAACGCCGGATGAGCGCATACATATCAAAGGCTTTTACGAGAAGGCGGCTTCCTTGTCCGGGGCGGATATCGAGGCGCTGGAGCAGATGGCTTACGACGAGGATCGCACCTTGGAGAAATTCGGTCTGGACTCGTTCCTTCTCGGGCTGTCCGGTCTGCCGCTGAAAGAAAAGCTGATTTACCAGCCGACCTGTACCGTGTGCGGGTTTCAATCGGGCTATACCGGCCAGGGCAAGAAGACGGTTTTGCCCTCGGAAGCGAGAGTGAAGCTGGATTTTCGTCTCGTGCCCGATCAGGACCCGTTCGAAATATACAGGCTTCTGCGGCGGCACCTGGACGAGCACGGCTTCGCCGATATCGAAGCGATACCGCATACGATGACTTATCCGGCCCGAACGCCGCTCGACAACGCTCTGGCGCGGTCGGTCGTCCGGACGGCCCGGCAGGTTTACGGGACGGAGCCGACGCTGAAGCCGATGTCGCCCGCGACCGGCCCGATGTACATCTTGTGCCAGCGCATCGGCATTCCGGCGGTTTCCGTCGGGGTCGGGCATTTCGCTTCGAATAACCATGCTCCGAACGAAAATATCGCCGTCGAGGATTATATCCAGGGCATCAAGCATATCGCGGCCATTATCGAAGACTTTTCCATCCAAGAGTAATCCTGAAGGAGGACACATTTATGAAAAGGTTTACATCCATCAGTTTGGCGCTGGTTCTTGCGTTATCGGTCGGCCTTGCGGGCTGCGGTAAACCGGATGCGGCGGGTGCAGGCGGGGAACAAGGGAGCGGGAAAGCGGCAGAGAAAGTGCTGACCATTGCCCGAAGCGGCGATATTCTCGGATTCGACGTCCACAATCACGGCTTTACGAGCACGGAGTCGGTTCACGTCAACATGTTCAATTACTTGGTCAGGCGGGACCGGGAGGGCAAGTTTCAGCCCGATCTGGCCGTTTCCTGGGAAAATGTGAATCCGACCACCTGGCGATTCAAATTGCGCCAAGGCGTCAAATTCCAGAACGGCGATCCGTTTACGGCGGCCGACGTGAAGTTTTCCCTGGAGCGCGTGGCCAAGGACGCCAAGCTGGTGGAGAACGGCAACTACAAGCAGATCAAGGAAGTGAAGGTCGTCGACGAGCTGACGGTCGACGTCATAACCCACGAAGCGGAGCCCGTCCTGTTGTCGCGCCTGTCCCGCCTCGGCTCCAGCATGCTGCCGTCCAAATATATTCAGGAAAAAGGCTGGGACGAGTTTCTTAAAAAGCCTGTAGGAACCGGCCCGTACAAATTCTCCGAATGGATTCGCGACGACCGCGTCATTCTGGTGAAAAACGACGATTACTTCGGCGAAAAAGGGAAATGGGACAAGCTGGTGTTCCGCACGATTCCGGAGGAAGCGACCCGGGTCTCCGAGCTGCTGACCGACGGGGTCGATATCGCAGTGCAGATTCCGCCGACCGATATGAAACGGATTAACAACGTGAATTCGACCCAGACGATCAGCGGTCCGACGACGCGCGTCATGATGCTGTCGCTGCGCACGACCGGCGGTCCGACGGCCGATCCGCGCGTGCGCGAGGCCATCGATCTGGCGATCAACAAAAAAGCGATTATCGACAGCCTGTTCGAAGGCGACGGCAAGGAGACGCTGACGCCGATTATCCCGGGCGTGTTCGGAGCAAAGCCGGATTTGTTCGGCAAGTCGAACTACGATCCGGAGCGCGCCAAGCAATTGCTGAAGGAAGCCGGATTTGAAAACGGTCTCACGATCAGCTTCACCGGTTCGGTAGGCAAGTCGCTCAAGGATAAGGAGACGTCGGAGCTCATCGCGGCGATGCTGGAAGAAGTGGGCATTAAGGTGAAGCTGGAAATTTTGGAGACGAGCAAATTCAACGAAAAGCGCAATGCCGGTACGACCGGCGATATGTTCCTTGTCGCATACTCCAACTCGATGTTCGACGCCGCGCTGCTGTACAAACGTCTGAAACCGGATACAGGATACAACAATCCCGAAGTGGCGAAGCTGCTGAGCGACGCGGAGAAAAATATGAACATGCAGGAGCGGGAGAAGCAGTTCCAGCAGGTGCAGGACATTTTGGCCAAGGACCGTCCGCAAATTCATTTGCTGCAATTGGGCGCGAACTACGGCATCAACAAGCGCATAGAGTTTACTCCGAGAATCGACGAAATCACATATGCGGACGAAATTATTTTGAAGTAGGCCTAACCTAATTGTTCGAGGGGTCTCAGTCGCAGACCCCTTTGCCATTCCATCCTGTCCTTGGGAGGTACACCGTGAGGCAATTTTTCGTGAAGTCGATTTTGCAGTTCATCCCCGTGCTGTTTCTAATCTCCCTGATCGTGTTCCTGCTCGTTCACGTTTCCGGAGATCCGGTCGCGCTGATGCTTCCGGACACGGCGACGGACGAAGACCGCAGGGCGCTCACCGTGGCGCTCGGCTTGGATCAACCGCTGTACGTTCAATATTTCAAATTTATGGTTCAGCTGGTACAGGGGGACTTCGGAAATTCGTTCCGTTATAATCAGCCTGCGCTGCCGATCGTCTTGGACCGGCTGCCGGCCACGTTCGAATTGGCGGCTGCGGCGATGCTCGTAGCGACGGTCATCGCCATTCCGCTCGGCATTATTTCCGCGACCAAGCGAAATTCGTTCTGGGACGTGCTCGCGACCGGAGCGGCGGTGCTCGGCAAGGCGATGCCGCATTTTTGGCTCGGCATCATGTTTATTTTGCTTTTCTCCGTGAACTTGGGGCTGTTCCCGGTATCCGGCCGCGGCACCCTGCTGCATCTGGTCCTGCCGGCGGTGACGCTCGGCACGGGGATCGCCGCCGAGATGACGCGCTTGATCCGCTCCAGCATGCTGGAGATTCTGGGGCAGGATTACATTCGAACCGCCCGCAGCAAGGGCGTGGCCGAGAAGCTCGTCATTTACAAGCATGCGTTCCGCAATTCGCTCATTCCGGTCGTCACGATCATGGCGCTGCAAATTTCCACACTGATCAGCGGCGCGCTGATTACGGAGACGATCTATGCGTGGCCCGGCATGGGGCAGCTCATTATTCAAGCGGTCAATACCCGGGATATGGCCATTGTGCAGGCGGCCGTGTTCGTCATCGCGTTCCTGGTCATTCTAAGCAACATGCTCGCGGACCTTATTTACCGGCTTCTGGATCCGCGCATCAAATTCAATTAACCGCAGGAGGTGAGCGCACCTATGAGCATATCGATCGAAGCCCGGAGCGGACAGCCTGGCGCAGCGTCCGCATCCAAGCGTCCCGGCAAGGCGGCGCGTATCGTCCGTTCGCTGCTGAAGAGCAAGACGGGCACCATCGGATTTATCATCGTCGTGGCAATCGTCTTTATGGCCATCTTCGCCGGCGCCCTTGCACCGCACGATCCTGCCAAAACGAGCGCGGCCAAGCGGCTGCTGCCTCCCATGTGGATGGCGAAAGGTACGGCGGACCACCCGCTCGGCACGGACAATTTGGGACGCGACGTCCTCAGCCGCATCATTTACGGTTCGCAAATTTCGCTCCTCGTCGGCGTGTGCGCCGTGGCCGTCGCCGGAACGATCGGCGTGATTCTGGGGCTGGTCTCGGGATATTACGGAGGCTGGACCGACCGGATCATTATGCGGATCGTCGACGCCTTTCTGGCGATCCCGAACATCTTATTCATGCTTGTGATTCTTGCCGTGCTCGGTCCCGGCTTGTTCTCGCTCATTTTCGTGCTGGGGGTCACCAACTGGGTCAAGTACGCGCGCATTATCCGCGGGGAAGTGCTCAGCGTCAAGGAGCGCGATTATGTGAGAGCGGCCCGCGCCGTCGGCTCGCACGACGGCCGCATTATTTTCAAGCATATCCTGCCCAACGTCGTATCGTCCTTCATTGTCGTATCCACGCTAAGCATCGCCACTACCATTATATTGGAAGCATCCTTAAGCTTTCTCGGTCTGGGCATTCAGCCGCCGACCGTCACGTGGGGCGGGATGCTGAGCGACGGCAGACAATATTTGGCCACCAGCTGGTGGGTCGCGACGTTCCCCGGCATTGCCATTACGATAACCGTGCTGGGGATCATCTTCCTCGGCGATTGGCTGCGCGATATATTGGACCCGCGAATGAAAACGAAAGAATCCTAATTCGCGGGATGTATACGAATCGAGGTGAAACCGTTGGCGCCATTGCTGGAAGTTAAAAACCTGAAAACCCACTTCAAAACCGAGGGAGGCGTCGTCGCTTCGGTCAACGGGGTTTCGTTCACGGTATCGAAAGGGGAGACGCTCGCCATCGTCGGCGAATCCGGGTGCGGGAAAAGCGTCACTTCCCTGTCCATTATGGGACTCGTCGCTCCGCCCGGCAAAGTGGTGGGCGGGGAAATTTTGCTGGAAGGCGAGAACCTGCTCGGCAAAAGCCACAAGGAAATGCGCAAGCTGAGGGGCAACAAGCTTTCGATGATTTTTCAGGAGCCGATGACGTCCCTGAACCCGGTGTTCACGATCGGGAACCAGTTGGGCGAAGTGTTTCGCAACCACCAGAACGCAGACAAAAAGCAGGCGAGAGCGAAAAGCATCGCCATGCTGGAGAGCGTCGGCATCCCGCGGGCGGACAAAGTTGTCGATTATTTCCCGCACCAGCTTTCCGGCGGCATGCGGCAGCGCGTCATGATCGCAATGGCGCTGGCCTGCAATCCGGCGCTGCTGATCGCCGACGAGCCGACGACCGCGCTCGACGTGACGATTCAGGCGCAAATTCTGGAGCTGCTCAAAGGCTTGAGCAAGGACCGGGATACGGGCGTCGTGCTGATCACCCACGATCTCGGCGTCGTCGCGGAGATGGCCGACCGGGTCGTCGTGATGTATGCCGGCGAGGTCGTGGAGGAAGCGGACGTGTTCGAGCTGTTCTCCCGTCCGAAGCACCCGTATACGAAAGGGCTGCTCGGCTCGCTGCCGAAGCTCGACGAGCAGCGCGAGGAGCTGGATTCCATTTACGGCTCGGTGCCTAATCCGCTGAACATGCCTGGCGGATGCGCGTTCCATCCGCGATGCCCGGCCGCAACCGAGCACTGCAAGTCCAACGTCCCGTTGCTCGAGCCGGTCGCCGCGGGCCATTGGGCGCGCTGCTTCTACAGTAAGGAGTGATTTGACATGAGCCAAACGAGCCAGCTACTATTGGAAGTCAAAGGGTTAAAAAAGCATTTTCCGTACAAGCAAGGCTTGTTTTCCCGGCAAAAAGGGGTTGTGCACGCTGTAGACGGCCTCGATTTTACCGTGAACCGCGGGGAGACGCTCGGGATCGTTGGCGAGTCCGGGTGCGGGAAGTCGACGGCGGGCCAGCTGATTTTGCAGCTGCTCGAGCCGACGGAAGGCGAAATCTGGTTCGAGGGCCGGAACTTGACGGCGCTCGGCAAAGAGGACGTACGCAAAGTGCGCCGCAATCTGCAAATTATTTTCCAAGACCCGTACTCGTCGCTCAACCCGAGAATGAAGGTCGAGGACATCGTCGCCGAGCCGCTGGAGGTGCACGGCTTGTACAAAGGCGCGGCTTTGAAGGAACGGGTCGTCGAGCTGCTGCGGCTGGTCGGCCTGGACGAGCACCATATGTCGCGGCATCCCCACGAATTCAGCGGCGGCCAGAGGCAGCGCATCGGGATTGCCCGGGCGCTCGCGCTGAATCCGAGCCTGATCGTGTGCGACGAGGCGGTGTCCGCCCTGGACGTCTCGATCCAATCCCAAATTTTGAATCTGCTCAAGAAGCTGCAAAAGGAACTCAAGCTTACCTATATTTTCATCGCCCACGGGCTGCCGGCGGTCAAGCACATCAGCGACCGCATCGCCGTCATGTACTTGGGCAAAATCGTCGAGCTGGCGGACCGCGATTCCTTGTTCGCGCATCCCCGCCACCCGTATACGCAAGCGCTGCTCTCGGCCGTTCCGGTGCCCGATCCGACGCAGCGGAAGGAGCGGATCATTCTGCAGGGCGATCTGCCCAATCCGGCGAACCCTCCGAAGGGCTGCAGCTTCCATACGCGCTGCCCTTATGCGCAGGACATTTGCCGCAGCGCGCCGCCTGCCTTGGAGCGGCAAGCGGACGGCCACCTGGCGGCTTGCCATTTTCCGCTGTAAAGGAGCGATCAACCGATGGAATCGAAAGATTTGACCGAGCCAAACGATAAGCTGCACGCGTATCTTACCGTGCTTTCCGCCTATCAGCCGCAAGTGGTTCCGGGGCGCGGGCGGGTTACGTTTTTGACCAAAAAAACCGGCTTGCCCCAGCTGTGGAGCTGGGATGCGGAGACGGAGCGCTGCGGGCAGGTTGTCCAACTGCCTGACCGGGTGATGGATGTCAAGCATTCTCCTTGCGGCTCCCGGACGGTCATTGGAATGGATCATAAGGGGAACGAGAAGCAGCAGCTTTATGTGCTGGACAACGACACGCTGGACGTGCAGGAGCTGACGGTATCCCCACAGCATTTTCATAATCTCGGAGACTGGTCTCCTTGCGGGCGGAAAATCGTATTTTCCAGCAACCGCCGGGGGCCCGGGCTGTTCGATGTTTTCGTGCAGGACGTCGAGACGAAGCAGGTCGAGGAGGTTTACCGGCACGAGGGCCGGTGCGTACCGCTCTGCTGGCTGCCGGACGGCAGCGGCTTGCTGATTGTGGCCGATGTGACCAATGTGGTCCAGTCGCTGCACGTGCTTGATCTGGGCAGCGGCGCGGTCCGGGAAATCGGCGTGCCGGGGGCCGGCGATTACGCTTCGGTGCAGCTCGCGAAGGACGGCACGGGGTATCTCGTGACCAATGCGGCCGAGAACACGATGGCGCTGTACCGCTTTTCCCCGGAGCGGTCGGGGGCGGAGCTGCTCGTCCATGTCCCGGCATGGGATATCGAGGCGGCGAAGCTGTCGCCGGACGGCAGCCGGATCGCGTACACCGTGAACGAAGGCGGCATTTTTGCGCTATACCTGTATGAGGTGGAAGGCCGACATTCCACGGCGGTGAAGCTGCCGCGCGGCGTGATTTCATCGCTGTCGTGGCTGAATGACGACGAGCTGATTTTCGCGCTGAAAAGCCCGGTGCTGCCGGGGGACATCTGGCGCTACGGGTTGAAGGACGAGACGCTCCGGCGGCTCACCTCGTTCGGCAGGTCGGAGACGATCGAGCATCTGTGGCAGGAAGCCGAGCTGTATACGTTCCGCTCGTTTGACGGGGTGGAGGTGCCGTATTTTTATTACCGGCCCGACCGCTCCCGGATCACGGGGGGAAGCCGCCCTGCGCCTACGGTCGTGTACGTGCATGGCGGGCCGGAATCGCAAATCCGGTTCGAGTTTCACCCGGTCATTCAATATTTGCTTGGTCAAGGCTTTAACGTCGTGACGCCCAACGTCCGCGGCAGCATGGGCTACGGCAAAACATACCTCAATCTCGATAACGCGAGAAAGCGGATGGATGCGGTGGCCGATTTGGCATGGCTGGTGAAGGATTTGGAACGTTTCCCGACGGTCGATACCGGCAAAATCGGCATCATGGGGCGAAGCTACGGCGGGTTTATGGTGCTGGCGGCGCTGACCCATTATCCGGATTTATGGGCGGCCGGGGTGGACATTGTCGGCATTTCGCATTTTCGTACGTTTCTGGAAAATACCGGGGAATGGCGCAGGGCGCTGCGCGAGGCGGAATACGGCACTTTGGCGAACGATTCGGACTTTTTCGAGGAGATCGCTCCGCTCAACCATTCGCAGAACATCAAGGTGCCGCTGCTCATCTTCCACGGCCGCAACGACACGCGCGTGCCGGTTAGCGAGGCCGAGCAGCTGTATGCGGACATGCGGGCCCGCGGCCAGGAGGCGAAGCTGGTTATTTTCGAGGACGAAGGGCATCACACGGAGAAAATGGAAAATCACATTGCGATGAATACGGAGATTGTCCGCTTCTTCCGGCAATATCTCGAAGCCTAGCGGCATGGCGGCGGAACGGTTCCGCCGCTTTCGCTTTCTTCATGAATCCTTCATGGGACCTTAATCAAACCTTCATGCAACCTTTCTCCGGGGGAGATATGATAAAGCTTAAGGAAAGGCTGTATGAAGGAGGAATACATCATGTACAATAGCGTAATCATCGGAACAGGCCCCGGAGGATTGACGGCGGCGATATATTTGGCGAGAGCGGGATTGAAGCCCTTGGTGATCGAAGGTCCGGAGCCGGGGGGACAGCTGACGACGACGACCGAGGTCGAGAACTTCCCGGGTTTCCCGGAAGGGATCATGGGCCCGGAATTAATGGATAATATGCGCAAGCAGGCCGAACGCTTCGGCGCCGAATTCCGGACGGGATGGGTGAACGAAGCCGATCTTTCCAAACGTCCGTTTACGCTTTCGGTAGAAGGCATGGGCGACATTCAAGCGGAAACGGTCATCGTTTCGACCGGCGCATCGGCGAAATACCTCGGGATTCCCGGAGAAAAGGAAAACGTCGGCCGCGGGGTAAGCACCTGTGCGACATGCGACGGCTTTTTCTTCCGCGGCAAAAAAATTATCGTTATCGGCGGCGGGGATTCGGCTATGGAAGAGGCGAATTTCCTGACCCGCTTCGCTTCGGAGGTCGTGCTGGTGAACCGGCGCACCGAGCTTCGCGCATCGAAGATCATGCAGGAACGGGCACGCGCCAACGAGAAGATCAGCTGGAAGCTGAACCGGACTCCGCTGGAAGTCATCGCGGGCGAACGGGGCGTTACCGGGCTTAAGGTGAGAAACAACGACACGGGCGAGGATGAAATCATCGAAACGGACGGCATCTTCGTAGCGATCGGCCACACCCCGAATACGAAGTTTTTGAATGGCCAGCTGACGACCGACGAACACGGTTACCTGCTGGTGAAGCCCGGGACGACGGAAACGAACATTCCCGGCGTATTCGCCTGCGGCGACGTCCAGGACAGCCGGTATCGGCAGGCGATCAGCGCAGCGGGCACAGGCTGCATGGCGGCGCTCGATTGCGAGAGGTTTCTGGAGTCGGCCGAACTGAAGGAAGTTGCGCTGTAATAAAATTGAAATGAAACGACCCCGGCGTCTGTAACGGCGCCGGGGCGGTTGTTTTTGCGGATAATCACGCCGGATTTCATTACATGGAAGGAGAGAAGCTTCCGGCTGGCTTACTTATGTAACGCGATGAAAGGAACCGATTAAGGAACGATTCATTTCCTGCGCCTCTCACAATAGTCGGGGATAATGAATATAATATGGCAGAACGACAACATCCTCCATTGCCCTGATTGGTTCAGGGTATTTTTTTGTAGTTTTTTAAGATCTCGTCCAATTTTATCTCTTAACCGCCGACGGCTTCTCCCGACGAGATCTGCGGACGCGAGGGCCGGTCCTTTTTTCGGGACCGGTCGCTTCCTCCTCCTTGGCCTCTCCGACCGGTTCATCCAAGAATGCCAGCTCGTTATACTGTTCCTTTACCCTTCTTACACCTTTGATTTTCTTGGAATAAATTGTTTTCTGAAGCTTCATGTTAGAAAGTCCTACTTCCTTTTTGGTATCGTCAAACTGCATTTATCTTATGTTATAGGTATCGAAAAGGTTCGACTTGCCGAGAAAGGCCGCCCGCCAAAGACGCAAATCGATTCCTTGCCCTGGACCGGATGTCAACCTTGGGGGACAGCTTGTCAGGCTGACCGGATTCTCGGATGCCGACTGCTTTTACAAAAATTTTAATTTTGCGGTCATGGCCGGCTGGGAAAATTGATGCAGAGAAGTAATTGACAAATACGCAAAAGGATATCATAATTTATATACATAAAAGTATAAAAAGTATATAAAATCCTTGCGAGAAGGGAGTGAGCCCCCTTATGGTACATAGCGGCGAAGGGGCGGGCTCTGCGTGAAGCGGTGAGCGAAATACGGAAGTGGGCGGTGCTTGACGACGCTCCTGCGGCCATGGAGGCCATCGTTAGAACAGCCGGCGGGCGTTACGCGGAACACGATATTTTGCAGATCGGATAACGGTTGAAGGCTGGGCGGAAGTTTACCGGATTGCTGTAATGCAAGAAAGAGTGAAAGCATTACGGCGTAGTCGTTATACAGCGAATTCGCGTTGCTCTGCGCTCTTGCGGGGGTGTAGCATTCATGCTAAAAAGATGAAGACACCATCGAAGAACAGGGAGAGTGCAAGGCAAAATGGAACAGGATCACCGTACTTCCAGGTATGGCCGTGCGGCGGCCTTCGGAGTGCAAATGGCTTACTTGACAATCGGTTGCCTGCTGATGGCAATCAGTTATAACATGTTTCAGCATCCGCATCAGATTGCTGCGGGCGGTGTGACCGGCTTGTCCACCGTCCTCGAATATGTAACGGGCTTGAAGCCGGCGATCAGCCAATGGCTGATCAACGTGCCGCTGCTTCTGGCGGGAGCGGCGGTATTCGGCCGGGGATTTGCGGTCAAAACGGTATTGGGCTCCGTACTGCTGCCTTTATGTATCCTGTTAACCGAAGGCGTGCCGTCGCTTACGGACAACATGCTGCTGGCCGCTATTTATGGCGGTATTGGGACCGGGCTCGGGCTGGGCTTGATTTTTAAAGGCAACGCCTCCTCCGGCGGGTTTACGATCGTGGCGCTGCTGCTGAACCGCAAGCTCGGCATCGGGCTGGGGAGGGCGCTGCTGGTCCTGGACTTTGCCGTCATCTTTATGGCTGCCGTTGTCTTTTCGCCGGAGCAGGCGCTGTATGCATGGATCGGTTTGTTTTTGACCAAAAAGGCGCTGGAATTGGTCCACTCGGCCTCGGACTCCAAGGTAGCCTTTATCATTACGGATCAAACGCGCGAGGAGACGCTGCGCGCTGCGATTTTGCTGGAATTGGACCGCGGCTTGACCCGGTTCACGAGCCATGGAGGCTATACCGGGGAACCCCGCGGGGTCCTGATGGTCGTCTTGAGAAATGCCGACATTGCGCCGCTTAAGAACATCGTCAGCACGATAGATCCGCAAGCGTTCGTCATTCTAAGCGAAGCCAGCGAAGTGTACGGACAAGGGTTCCACAGCTATCCCTTGGTTCCGCAAGCAGGAAGGGACGCATCGAAAGTCTTCTCGTGACCTATCGCGAAGGAGAGATCGAAATGAAAATACGCGAAGTCATTTTGCAATCATCCAATTACGAGGCGGCAAAACGTTTCTATTGCGAGACGCTTCAGCTTCCCCTGCTTGAAGAGAAGGCGGATTCGATTGTAATTCAGGCGGGAGAATCCAAGCTTATCCTGGTTGCGAATGACGGGGGAACCGGCTTTTTACCACCTCGCCTTCACGATTCCCGACAATAAAGCGGACGAAGCGCTGGAATGGGTCCGCAGCAAAGGAATCGAGCCGATTGCCAAAAACGATGCCGTACAATTTCCTTTCCCGAATTGGAATGCCACGGCCTTGTATTTCTACGATCCGGACGGCAATCTCGTCGAGTTCATCGCTCATCATTCGCTGAGCAACGCAACCCGCGAACCTTTTTCGTCCAAGGATCTTGTACGCATCAGCGAGATCGGGCTTCCGGTCGACGATTTGCCGGCGGCTCTTCGGCAGCTGCACGAATTGTTATCGCTTGAAAAGTGGAGCGGAGACGGCCGGCAATTTGCCGCAGTCGGCAATGTGGAAGGTCTGCTGATCGTTATCGATCACAAGCGCCCTTGGTTCCCGGATGAGCGGATGCCCGGCATGTTTCCGACGACGGTCAAGCTTCAGACGGAACGCACCGGCAGTATCGAGCTTGGGCCCAAGCCGTACCGGATCGAAAGCGTGAGCGGACAGGCTTGATCGACGAAATGAAATTAAACATGGGTTAATTATTTTGAAGCGCAAGCCTTCTCGTTGTTACGGGAACTCGGCTGCGCTTTTTTTCATTCGTTCATTCCAAAAATGCATACATATTTGAGTCAGCCGCCGCAATAAAGTAGAAGCGTATTACATTTTAAAACCAAAAGGAGTGACATGATGAAAGGAATTTTTTGGTCTCGTTTGCTTTTGGCAGCCAGTCTCTGCTGGGGGACGGGCGCAGGGCTCGCTTTAGCGGCTCCCCCGGAGGCCGGACCCGAAGGCGCCGTCGTCCATGGCTCGGCCAACGCTATCACCGTGAATGGAGACGCCATATTCAACCACGTTTCGCGCTTGGCCGTCTCCTCAAGGGTAGCCGGGACGCAAAATGAGTACAATGCGGTGCAGTATATCAAAGGCGAGTTTGAGAAGTACGGCTACACGGTCACCCTCCAGCCGTTTAGCTTCCCCAAATTTAGCGCCCCAAGCAGCATCCAGCTGACCATCGAAGGGACGCATGGACTGGCAAGCGAGCAGCTTGCCCCGCAAGCGCTCCAGAATACGCAAGGGGGCGATGTCAGCGGCGAGATTGCCGATGCGAAAAAAGGAACGCTGCAGGATCTGAAAGGTCTGGAGCTTAAGGGCAAGATAGCTCTGGTCGAAGCTGGCGAAATCGACATCAATGAAAAAATCGCCAACGTCGCGGATCAAGGCGCCGTGGCCGTCATTCTCTACGATCCTTCCTCCGACGTCCCCGTTTCGGATACCCAATTCAGCACCCTTTCCCTTCCGACCGTCAGCCTTTCGGGCAAAGACGCGCAAGCCCTGAAGCAAAAGCTGTCGGCAAACGGCGGCCCCCGGGCGCGGCTCAGTGTTCAAGGGGTAGTGACTATGGCCGCCACCTCCTACAACGTCGTGGCTACGCTGAGGCCCAATACGTCGACGGCGACCAACGATCTGGTAACGGTCGGCGCCCATCACGACTCGGTTGCCGCAGGCCCCGGAGCCAACGACGACGCTTCCGGCGTAGGCGTGGTGCTGGAGGTTGCGCGGGCCGTCGCGGGCACCCAGCGGGATTCGGAGGTCCGTTTCCTGACCTTCGGCGCGGAAGAATACGGCTTGTACGGCTCCCAGGCTTATGCCAACTCGCTCAGCTCCGCAGATATCGGCCGGTTCATCGGACATTTTCAGCTCGATATGGTAGGCAGCAAAAATTCGGGCACTCTGGTCATGTTCACGGTGAACGGGCAGAAAAACGTAGTGACCGACTTGGGCGCGACCTTCGCCTCCAGATTATCCGGAGTCATTCCGTACGGCCGGTTCGGACGGAGCGATCATGTTCCGTTCTACCAGAGAGGAGTCGCTACCGCTCTGTACAGCCATTCCCCTGCCGAGCCCGAATACCATACCCGGTACGACACCATCGATAAAATCAGCAAAGACAAATTGCTTAACGTCGCAACGATTGTCGGCAACTCCGTGTCGGAGATCTTGTCGCCGGCGACGCCGTCCTTCAAACGATACAAGGAATTTTTTACGCCGGTGAGCTATCCATTCGACCCGAGACCGCCGGTTTGATCCGCTTTACAGGGGACTGGGCTTAGGCCCGGTCCTTTTCTTATTTCCGCTTAACCGCCGGAAGCGGTATTTTTTAGGGAGGAGGATGTGGTACACTAGTGACAATCGGTACAAATAGGAAAAATAGAAAAGAAACGGGAGATGGGATGAGATGGACCTGCTTTACCGGAAAGCCGTGCCGCAGGATAGCCCGGAGATAGCCCGGTTATCCGGTCAATTGGGTTATCCCGCCGGGGCAGGGCAAATCGCAGCAAAGTTAACGGCTATTCTGAATGCGGCCGAACATGCCGTGATCGTGGCGGAAGCGCGGAGCAAGCTTGCCGGCTGGATTCATGCGCACGGGAGATTGTTGGTCGAATCTCCGTCCTACGCCGAAATAGGAGGGCTGATCGTCGATCAGAACTTCAGAGGCAAGCGGAACGGCCGACAGTTAGTGCGGCATTGTGAGGAGTGGGCAAGAGCAGGATTCGAAAATACGAAGACGCAGCAAGTGTTCCGAAAAGAGCTGTAGCATGAAAAAAGCATTAGCGTTCGCCGCAGCCATGCTGCTTGCCGCAGCCGTCGTTTACGGTATGATCCGGTTGGAAATAGGAGGCCCGGAGCAGCAGCTCGCCCGCGCCATTGAGAAAGAAGCGTCCAAGGCCGAGAAAGCGGGCACAGCGGTTTATTTGAAGGATCATACGGACTTCGCTTGGGATAAGGCGTACGTCTTTGGGCCCTATACCGATCCGCGAACCATCAACACTGCTGTGGGTTATAACTGGACCGATCGACATTTATCTTTTGACGATGCCGACCAGATCATCGTTTTTTGCGAGAAAGGCAAGGTGGTCCGGCATATCCTCTACTCGGGTTCGATGCGCAACAATTTATACGACAGGGCCTTGAGCCCGGAAGAAGCGGTGATTTGGCCGTAGGCCGCCATTTCCGTGCGCAGGCGCCGGCAGGTTCAGCCGATGAATCTGCCGGCGTTTTTTTTGTCCGGCTTGGGCTGCGATGCGGATAGCAATGCCGAGTTGACACCCGCCCGTTCTTAGGAGTACGATTGGGATAGAATTAGTACCTGATCCTATGATTACATAGTAGGCATTCGGAGACTATACATGGAGAGGGTGAGTTAGAAAAAAGATTGGAGGAAAAACCGTGATCCAGTCCAGTATTACGAAAGTGGCCGTGCCCCAGCCGCAGAAGGAGCCTGCCGATTACGCCATCGACGTGACGCCTGTCCGAAGGACGATTGCCGAGCGTACGCTGCGGAGCGTTAAGGAAGTTCCGCACGCCCTGACGGTCGTCGAAGCGGATGTGACGAATCTGGTCCTGCTGCGCAGCAAGCTTAAAGACGGGTTTATGCGGCAGGAAGGCGTGAATTTGACGTATCTCGCCTTTTTTATCCAAGCGGTCGTCCGGGCGATCAAGGATTACCCGCTCATAAACTCCATGTGGGCGGAAGACAAAATTATCGTGAAGCGGGATATCCACCTTTCGCTCCTGGTCGGGACGGAAGACTCGGTGCTGGCCCCGGTCATCCGGAATGCCGATCTCCGGAATATTGCCGGACTTGCGCTGGAGATCGACAGGCTGGCTCGATTGACGCGCACGGGGAAGCTGACGCCGGGCGACATGCAGAGAGGCACGTTCACAGTGAACAATACGGGGGCGTTCGGCTCGATCTCCTCTTACCCGACCGTTAATTATCCGCAGGCCGCTATTTTGACGTTCGAATCGATCGTTAAAAAACCGGTTGTCGTGGACGACCGCATCGCCGTGCGCTCGATGGTTTGCTTATGCCTTGCGCTGGACCATCGCATCTTGGACGGAGTCGTTTGCGGCCGCTTTTTGCAGCGGGTCAAAGAAAATTTGGAGGCGTACGGCCCGGAGGACTCCTTGGATTGATAAATAAACATAAGGCTGAGCTTAAAAAAAGACAGCAGCCGCTTCGGACTTAATATCAAAAGTCCTGGACTGCCGCTGTCTTTATTCAACTTGCGGCCAAGTTACAGCTCAATGATCTTGGTAGCCACATTTTTGCAAAATTCGCTGTCATGCTCTACAAAAAGAATGGTCGGCGAATGCTCCATCAGCAATTCCTCGATCTGCATGCGGGAAATGACATCGATGAAATTCAGCGGCTCGTCCCAAATATGCAGATGAACCTTCTCGCAAAGGCTTTTCGCCAGCAGCACTTTCTTCTTTTGGCCGCCGCTGTAGGAGGAGATGTCTTTATCAAATTGAGTTCTGGAAAAATCAAGCTTTCTTAGAATCGTTTTAAACAGGCTTTCGTCAATTCCGCTGCTTCTGGCGTAGTCCGTTAAATTTCCCTGCAAGTGCGACGTATCCTGCGAAACATACGATATTTTCAGCTGGCTTCCCTTTCGGAACGTGCCGGTATACGTCATATCCTCGCCGCATAGCAGCTTAATAATACTGGATTTACCGGAGCCGTTCGCACCCGAGAGCGCAATTCGCTCCCCTTGCTCGATCGTAAAGCTAATGTCGGTGCAAACTCTCTTTTCTCCGTAATAGACGGACACACGGTCCAATTCGGCGAGTTGATGCTGATGAAAAGCCAGTTGGGTAATCTTTAAGCTCTCGGAGTTTTCGATATTTTTCAAAAGCTTCGACTTTTCTTCAATCGCAGCTTGCTGCCGGTGCTCCATGGCTTTGGACCGTTTCATCATTTTCGCGGCCTTGTGGCCGATGTACCCTTTATCCACCTTGGAACCGGAATTTCTGGTTCCGTTCTTCGTTTTTTCCACCTCGTGCGACCATTGACTCGTCCGTTTGGACGCTTCCGACAACCGTTTAATGTCTTTTTTCAGCTTGTCGTTCTCGCCAAGCTCAAAGTGTTCTTGCCTCTGCTTATTTTCCCACCAATCGGAAAAATTGCCTTTTTGAATTTCAATGTTCGTCTTATTGATGGACAGGATATGGTCGACGCAGCGATCCAGGAATGACCTGTCGTGAGAGACGAGAATAAAACCGCTTTTCGTATGGAGATACTGGCTGACAAGCTTTCTGGCGTTCATATCGAGGTGATTGGTCGGTTCGTCGATCAACAGAAAGCTGTTTTCCTTAAGAAACAAGGCGGCCAGCAGTACTTTCGTTTGCTCGCCATTGGACAAGGAGGCAAAGGGCCGGTACAAGACATCCTCGGACACTTTGAGCAGCGAAAGCTCGCGCATCAATTCCCAGTGAAGGTAATCCGGCAAAATGCCGCCGATCACATCGATTGTATTGTTTTCCTTGTTCTCTACATGGAATGGAAAATACTCAAAGCCGACTTTGGCGGAAATCGTCCCGCCGTATTCGTACTTTCCAAGCAATAGGTTGAGGAAGGTCGTCTTGCCTCGGCCGTTTCTTCCCGTAAAACCAAGCTTCCAATCCGTATCGATTTGAAAGCTTACGTTCTCGAATAAGTTGTCGTAACTGCCGTCATAGGCGAACGTCAGGTTCGTCACGCTGATTAATGACATGGAATAGATCCTCCTGTACAAAAATATAAAAGCTGCAAGAAAGTTACTTTCCCGCAGCTCAAATAAATACAGCAAATCCAACCCGATGCCGGGTCAGATAAGGATCTATTGTTTGAGTGAAAAGGTAATGTAACTTTCTTGCATAACAATAATAAAACATGCGTTCGTACCGCTTTTTTGTTTTACTATTTTCTTAGCAAGAAAAGTTGTACATTATCCCTTTTCAACTCCCGTCATTCATTTAGAGCCATCTTACCATACCCGTTTGTACATTTCAACAATTTGACTTTACGGAAGGGGGGAGGATATAATTTCGAATGACCATTTAGTCATTTATAGAACCAATGAGTCAAATGGATTCGGATTCTACAGGAGAGGTGGAACGTTATGACCAAGACCAGATCGAATTGGGGTCCGCTTGTTGTCTTGATGGTGAACATGTTCATTACGATGGTGGGCATGGGACTGATCATCCCCATTTTGCCAAAATTCATTACGGAATTCGGGGCCAGCGGCCAGGATATGGGGTACCTTGTCGCGGCGATGGGGGTGACCCAACTCGTATTTTCCCCGATTGCCGGCGAAATGTCCGATAAATATGGACGTAAAATAATGATTGTCGGGGGGATCGGTGTATTTGCCTTGTCCCAGCTGCTGTTCGGGATGGCTGATCAGATGTGGCTGCTTTATGTGTCCCGGCTGCTCAGCGGAATCGGGGCGGCGCTCCTGACACCGGCAATGATGGCTTATGTAGCCGATATTACGCTGGAGGAAGAGCGCGGAAAAGGACTGGGCTTGTTCAGCGCCTCGATGTCGCTGGGCGTCGTGATCGGACCGGGCATCGGCGGATTTCTGGCCGATTACGGGCTGCGTATCCCGTTCTATGTGTCGGCGGCCGTAGCCGGCGTGTCGGTGCTGCTGTCCCTGCTGTTTCTGCCGGAAACCCAGAGCCGCGAAGCGAGGCAGCTGGCCCGGACGACGGAGAGAAAGCGGGAAAGTTTGCTCAAGCAATTGCTTAGCTCGTTTCGCGCGCCGTACTTCGTGCTGCTTTTGCTTGTTTTCATGCTGACGTTCGGCTTGATGAATTTTGAAGCCGTGATTAGTTTATACGTGGATGTGAAGCATGGATTTACGCCGAAGGACATCTCGCTGATGATTACGCTTGGTGCGCTGGCAGGGGTTTTCACCCAGGCGGTCCTTTTCGAAAGGCTGCTGCGGCGGTTTAGCGAGCGACAAATTCTGATCTCCATGTTTCTGCTTTCCGCCGCCATGATGCTGGCGGTCCTAGTGACGAAGACGTATGTTTCCGTTTTTGCCGTGACCATTCTGTTTTTCGTAGCTACGACGCTGATCCGGCCGGCCGTCAATACGCTTTTGTCCAAAATGGCAGGGAACGAGCAGGGGTTCGTCGCGGGGATGAACAACGCCTGCATGAGCTTGGGCACGATTGCGGGGCCGTCTATTGCCGGCGTGCTGTTCGACGTGAACGTCAATTATCCTTATGTGCTCGGGGCGGTCGTTATGGTGGTCAGCACAGCCATGCTGATCGGCTGGAAGGAGGGGGCGGGCAACCGCAATCAAGCAGGGAGCCCGGCACAAGCAAAAGAAGGCGCCGCCGCTGCCGGGGAATAGAGAGGAGCCTTGCAAGTTGCCTGCGTATCCGCTATATTCGCTATGACGGAAACGAAGCAGAGCATACCAGTTTCAGGGCGGTGTAACGGTGGAAGAAAAGTGGAACGAGAAGAAGCGGCACATCCTCCAAGCTGCGATGAAGCTGTTTGCTGCGAACGGGTATGTGCAGACGACGATGCAGGAAATCGCCGAGGCTTGCAAAATATCCAAAGGCAGTGTGTACCAGCAGTTTTCCTCCAAAGAGGAGCTGCTGCTGGATATTTTTAAATTTTTTTATAAGCGCTTGAACGACGGGATGCAGTTGGTTGAACGCGAGCGGCATCTGAGCCCGAAGGAACGGCTGGAGCGGAAAATTCTCGTCTGCCTTCACCTTTGGGTGGAATATCCCGAGTTTTTCACCATGCAAATGCGGGAAAACGGAGGCTTCGTCAGCCAGGAAATTTTGGATTACTTGAAGCGGATGGATACCGATATCAGTTTGATCTTTATCGACAGCCTCGTCGGCCTCTACGGGGACGGTTACGCCCCGTATGCGCCGGAGGGCGTCCTGCTGTTAAGCGGCTTGATGTCGACCTATCTAAGCTTGCAGCTGATCGAGAAGATCACGCTGGAGCCGGACGAGATATGCCGCCATATCTTGCATATTGTCGATGCGGTAGCGGAACGCGTGCTGCGGGAGAAGCCGAAGCCTATTTTGGATGAAACGAATTGGCCGAGGCTGAAGGAGGTATTCGCCAGAAGCGCGAAGTCGTCTCATCCGCTTCTGCTCGCGAAGCGGTGCCGGGAACGGCTGGAACGGCTCCCCGAAGGGGAAGAGCGCAATGAGGCGCTCGATTCGCTGGCGGTGCTGGAGCGGGAGCTGGTGGAGATTCGTCCGCGCAAGGTTATCGTGAGCGGCATGCTGGCGAATTTGAAGCGCTCCCCGGAACTGGCCGATTTGCTGCCGGAGCTGGAGGCGGCGTGCAGACAAGCGGGACTTGTTCGCGGATAACGAAAGAAGCCTTGTTCTCTTCATGGAAAGAGGACAAGGCTTTTTTTCGCTGGTTGTAAGTGAAATAAGCTTAAGCCATAAATTCCGTGAACGCCCCGTCCAGTCCTTTCGCCCCGTAGTGCTGCCGGAACTCGTCGATGGAGCCCTGCCGCACCAATTCGCCGTTCCGCAGAAACATGGCCCGGTCGGCGACGGATTCGGCCACCTGCAGGTGGTGCGTCGAGAAAATCACGGCGCGGCCTTCTTGCTTCACTTCTTCGATCAGATGCACGAACGATTGCAGCCAGTACGGATCGAGGCCGTTCGTCGGCTCGTCCAGCACGAGCAGAGGCGGGTCCCCGAGCAGCGCCTGCGCGAACAACAGCCGCTGCCGCATCCCTTTGGAGAAGGAGGTGACGGGCTTCTGCTGCACCTCGGCGAGGCCGACCTTGTGCAGCAGCTCCTGGACGCGGGACGGTGGCACGCTGCGGAGCTTCGCCCAGAACGTGAGCGTCTCCCGGGCGGACAGCGCCTGCCCGAACACGTAGTCGTCGGGCATGTAGCCGACGGAAGCGGCGTAGCGCATCCGGTCGGCGCGCCACTGGAGGCCGCACGCCTCGATGGAGCCTTCCGTCGGCTGCAGGCTGCCGACAATCATGCGCAGCAGCGTGCTTTTGCCTGCTCCGTTGCCGCCGCACAGAGCCATCACCTGGCCCGGGTACAGCTCCAGATCGACTCCCTTGACGATCGGCTGCTTGTTGATTGTTTTGCGGACATTCGTGAGCTTCAACACCGGTTCAGCCACGCGACCGCCCCCTTTCCCAGAGCAGGACGGCGGCGCCCAGACATCCGGCGATCCAGACGGCCGAGACGAGCAGGAACAGAAGGGTGCCGCCCGTCCCGCGGATCCATCCGATCCATTCGTAATATTCGGGCCCGAGCACGGACCCGCCGCTCAGCTTGACGACGATGAACAGCCGGACCAGCTCCGCCGGATTGAGCAGGGTGAGCACGGCGAGCGCCGGCTTGATCCACAGGTACGGCAGCAGGCCCAGCACGGCGACAAGCAGTGTCGGCCAACCGATGACGGTGAAAAACCAGATCGCCACGCCGTACGTCAGCGCCTGCCAGCGGTTTTTGGCGAGCGTGCCGACGATGGCGGCCACCGCCAGAAACAGCAGCACGATGCCGGCCGAGAAAGCCAGGAACAACGTGAAGGTTTTCACATCGAACGGCTTTCCGGTAAGCTGTCCGACGACGCCGGTCAGGCCGTAGCCGAAGGCGACGATGACGAGCAGCACGGCGGCAATGCCCGCATATTTGCCCAGCACGAACGCGGGCGTGCCAAGCGGATAGGCGGAGAGCAGCTGCCAGCCGCCTTCCTCCTTTTCCGCGGTCAGCGAGAAGGAGCCGAGCAGCAGCGTCATGAGCGGCAGCAGGTACAAGATCAGATTCAGCATCGTGCCCGTGACGCTGGAATAGCCTTCGACGATCCGGCTGGAGTGAATCAGCAGCAGAGCCAGGCTGAACAAGGAAAAGAGCGCAAGGAAGGAGTATGCCCACGGGTTGCGGAAGCCGATTCGCATCTCGCGAATCGCTACAGTCAGCATCGGTTTCATTAGTGCGCGACCTTCGGTTCTTCTTTCTTCGCTTCGCCGCCGCCATGGCCGTCCTTCATGTCTTTCATCTCTTGCTTGCCTTCATCGCCGGGCTTGTGGCTGTCTTTCATGTGCTTCATCTTGTCCGAATTGCGCTCCCACGTATGGGTCCCCAGCTCGGAGCCCGCCATCAGCTTGCCTTTTCCGTTCTCCGCGATAAATTTCTCCGCAGCCGCTTTATCCTTGAACGAATAGATGCCGTAAGCCATCGGCGATTTGAACGATTTGTCGTACACGTAGTAAGCCTTCTCCAGCTCGATCCATTCCTTTGAATGATAATCCCGGACGAATGTCGCTCCGACCTGCTCGGTGCCGTTTTTGGTCTTCCATTCGTTGTAGCAGCCGATATCGTCGAATTTCAGCGATTTTCCGTCCTTCAGAACCGCTTGCGTTGCGAACTGGTCGTCCTTCACCTGCATGTTGCACACGGCGCATTTGTCCGTCGCTTCGTTGATGGCCTGCGGGTCGTATTTTTTGGCGCCGCATGCCGACAGCACCAGAATGATCATGACGATGGCCAGGCTAAAAGTCCATTTTTTCATTTTCGTCGAACCCCCGTTACGAATATGGTTGTTGCCGCGCCCCCCAGCAGGAGCAGGCTGATCGCCAGCGTCCCCGCCGTTTCAGCCCCGGTGGGCGAACGGTAGGCGTCCGCTGCGTAAGGCTTCATCGCCGGCGCCCGGTCGGTTGTCCAAGCCTGCTTGGACGAGGTCAGCATGCCCTCCAGAAACGCCATGCCCGGCGATTGGAAGAACAGCTGGAACGGCGGCGTCGTTTTGGTCATCTTTTGAAAAAAGGGATTGATCGCATACGGCATATCGCTGAACCCGTCTTCGTCCAGGTCGATGCCTTGGAAGCTGTCCCAATAGTTGCCTATCACGTCGTTATTCCGGCTGTCCGTCGCTTCCGCAGGGATCACGTTGCCTTGAAAATCGTTGCCCTGAAACCGGTTGTTCTCGGATTCCTTGAGCTGCAGGCCCACGTAGTTCACGGCAACCCGGTTGCGCTCCAGCACGTTCCTCTGCGCTTGCTCGACGTAGATGCCGACGCGGTTGCCCTCCAGACGGTTGTCCGCGAAGACCGAATCGCTCGCGTCGAACAGCAGCAGGCCCTGGGAGTTGACGTTCTCGCTCTGCTTCACGAACGTGTTGCCCGTGACCTTCACGCCTTTGACGGCCATCACCATGGCTCCCGTTATATTGCGCGCCCCGGTGTTGCCCCGGATCGACGAATCGTTGACGTACATAAAATGAATGCCGTACCGGGATTCGTCCACCTGGTTGGCATCCACGCGGACTCCGTTGCTGTTCTCGATGTAGATAGCGTCGTGCATGCCGGTGACGGTGCTGCCGACGATGACGTTGTCATGGGAGGCATACAGGTCGATGCCGTTGCCCTTCTCCGTCATCTTGACGTCCGGTCCCGTCCAACCGACGGTCGTGCCGCGGATTGTATTGCGGGTCGCGTCCCGCAGATGAATGCCGGAGGACACCGTCTCGATCCGCAGCTCCTCCAGCGTGCTGTCCGAACCGGAAAGCAGTACGGCCGCCGAGGTCTTGGCTCCCGTATCCCGGATCGACAAGCCCGCGAGCGTCATGCGGTCGGTACGAATCTCCAGCGCCGGCCGGTCCGTCTCGTTGACGATCTGCACGCCGCCCGCGCCTTCGATCCGCAGCGGCTTCGTGACGACGGCCGGTCCCCGGTAGGTTCCCGCCGCCAGCTTCAGCGTGCCGCCGGAAGGCGCTTCGTCAATAAGCTGCTGGAGCGGGATCTCCTTGCCGCCGCTTTCGCCGCTTGCGGCGCAGACCGCCGTGGCCGGCAGGACCGCGAGCAAGAACGCGAGCAGCGCGGTGCGCAGAGCGGACCCGTGCGTCTGCAGGCTGCGGCTCATGATGCGACCTCAATCTGCTTTTTCTTGGTGATGTGCAGGTCGCCGATATACAGATGCACATAGACGGTATACGTTCCGGGCTCTTTCAATTCTTTTTCGGCAGTGAACGCGTTTCCTTCCTGCTTCGCATTCAAATACGACAACGTATCGTGTTCGGACTTGCGAATGTCGAAGGACAGGGTAGCTTTGGCCGATTCCGGCATACCGCCGACCGTGGCGGTGAACTTGGTGACGGCGTTCGCCTTGGGCGGCGAAGGCTCGGTCGTCAGCGTGACCTCCACCTCCGACGGATCGACCGGACGCTCGGAGGAACAGGCGGTCATCAAGGCCGCCAGCAGCAGGACTAGCAGGACGGTCAGGCTTCGTTTACGATTCATCTCATCACTCCTTCACGAAACAGGCAAGCACCCTCATTGTATAGAACGGAAAGCGGGTTGCCCATAGCCCGGTCGGGCTATCGGGGGCGGTTTCTTGTGAAGATAAAATGAACTTTTTGGCGGAAGCCGTCTGCCGCTGCAGAGGGAATGGTCCGGTCGGCGTGCGAGGAAATTGTATCTTTCATTCCTTAATTATGCTAGTATGAAAATGGAAAACTTTTGGTTTTTTGAAAAAGGAGATGGACGACATAAACAAATGGCTCATTTTGCTGCTGGCCGCAGCGGTAACCATTCCGTCGGGATCGCAGATCGCCCGTGCCGACCAGAAGCTTGCAGACCGGAAGCCCGCAGATCAGAAGCTTGCCGAACCGGGCGCCATGCCTTATATTACCTTGCTTGATGATTTTAAACTGTATGCCAGCGATAAAACGAAACCAGGTGAAGTCTTGGGCTCCATCAGCGCTTACCAGTCCGTGAAGCTCGCCCCGATTGATAGATTGCTCTATATAACGAGCATGGACAAAGTACCGGTCGAGACGTGGCTTGGCAAAGCGTGGATTAATTTGAAGGAAGGGGCGTATAAGTACGGCCAACTGCAGAAACAGGAACAGACCTTGACTCTGCTTGAGCCCCAGACCTCGCTCTATGACTCCAGGATGAAATTAACCGGGTACAGTCTCTCTCCGCAGCAGGTTCAGGCTGTTGCCTCCATTGACGCATGCGATCCGTACACGCCCTGCCGCACGTCGGCGAAGTGGTATTTGATCCGGACCTCCTGGCTAGGGGAGCAATGGATTCGTTCGCAGCATTATACAGAGAATTACGCGGCCCAACCGGTTAAAGGGATGATTCCCATTGCGCGGGAGAGCGAGGTATACAGCGTGCCCTTTGAAAAGCCGTTGGCCGACGAGCCGAAGCTGCCTCCTCAAGTGTTGAAGCCTGTTGGAAAGTATACCCGCCAAGAGGGCATGGTTCCTCCGAGTGTCTGGTACCAGATCGAGACGACGGGCGGATTGCGATGGATTCGCGGCAGCGAAGACTATGGGCTTGGCATTGAAGGAGTGGAGCAGGTCGACCTGAAGCTGGACATTCCCGTTCCGTTTCATTACTATAAAACTCCTGCGATCTCCTCCACCTATACCGAGAAAATAGGGGGAGAACAACCGGCTCAAGCCGTTCAGGTCATTGGGAAAATCGGAAGCTGGTATTTTACGGTAAACGAGGGTGCCGGGAAATGGATCAATCCGTCTATGGAAATCGCCTCCCGGTTGACCGGCGATTTCGAGCAGGATGCCAAGCTCGGGGTGCAGTTAAGCGGTGAACAGATTGAGCTTACGCAGTCCTCCGTCGGGTTAGACATCCCTTATGTGGAAAATCAGCCTGCGGAAAAAATCCTTACCTTTACTCCGCAAACCGTTATGGCTTCGCGGGTATGGAATTCTCCCGCCGGGGAGTCCTGGTATTACATCCACACCTGGCAGGGCGCGAAATGGGTGAAGCCGTAAGGCGCCTTACGATTGGATGATCGAGTTGGAAGCAGACCTTCGAATTCCACGTTCACAGTGGCATCGGAGGTCTGTTTTTTTTCGGGAACCGACGCCTTGCGAAGCGCAGAGCTCCCGGACCGGTATCGTCGACAAGGAGGCGGCTTTTTGGTATACTTCAAAAAACGTATTGAGAATCATTATCATATAGGACGGTGCACTAGCTTATGAATCCAGGCATCACGGAGCCGGGGGATGCGGTTGTCTCCTGGCTGGACGGTACGCATTGGAAGCTTCGGGACGTGGAATCGGTCAAAGGGAACGGCGAATGGCGCATGGAGCAGCAGCTTGCCGATTCCTACGTTCTGTTGGCGGTAACGAAGGGACACGGGCGGCTGATCGTGGACCGGAAGGAAGGCCGTCTCCGCCAGGATACCGTTTATGTGTGCTCCCCGGGCCAGACGTTCGGCGCCGCTTCGGATACGGCGGAAGGTCTGAGCCTGTTTTTGTTCCGCTTCGACCTGTACCGGGAGGCGGAACAGGTCGAGGAGCAGCTTCGGTTCGAGAAGGAGCAGGGCTTGTTCTGGGTGCAGGACGAAATTCCGATGGTTCCCGCCGCCCGGATGATCACATTATGCGACGCCGTGAACCGGCATTGGCAGAGCGGCGAGGAAGCCGGACGCCCCCGCGCGCGCCTCGCTTTCCGCGAGCTGATCTATGGCGTCATGAAGAATGTCGGGCTTTCCGCGAGAAAAGATTCGGAAGCCGCAATCCGGCGGACGAAAGACTATATGGAGCGCCATTTCAACGAAAACCTGTCGATCGAGCAGCTTGCCCGGATGGCCGGGGTCAGTCCCAAATATTACGTGGAGCTGTTCAAAAAAACGTACGGCAGCAGCGCCATCGATTATTTGACGGAGCTCCGCATGACGCGGGCCAAGCAGCTTATGGCCGGTTCGAACGTCAAGCTGCGGGACATCGCCCAGCAGATCGGCTACAGCGATGAATTTTATTTAAGCCGGAAGTTCAAGCAGGAAGTGGGCGTGCCGCCGACGGTCTACATGAGGAACAGGAGCCGCAAGGTGGCCGCCTACAGCTCGGCCATTACCGGCCAATTGGCGGCGCTGCGGATGCTGCCTTATGCCGCCCCGCTTCATCCGAAGTGGACGGCTTACTACTACGAAACGTACCGCAACGACATTCCGGTCCATCTTAGCGCCTACCGTAACAATGCCGATTGGGAAACGAATATCGGCACGCTTCGCAAAGCGCGGCCGGACGTTATTCTGAGCCGCACCGGGCTGGACGGGGAAGAGGAGGAAATGCTGAAGCAGATCGCTCCGCTCGTGCAGGTGCCTTGGGCCGAGAAAAACTGGCGGGAGCAGCTGCAGTTTACGGCGGACTATCTGGGGGCGGCGAAGGAAGCGGAGCTGTGGCTGAAGGAATACGACCGCAAGGCGGAAGCCGTCCGGGAGCGGCTTGCCCGCGAGGCGGGAGATGATACGGTTCTGATCCTGCGCATTTATAAGGACGAATGCTATGTGTTCGGCAACCGGAGCATGCGGGAGGTGCTGTATGGCGATCTGCAAGTGAAGCCGGCTTGCCCGGTCGGCCGCACCGTGCTGAATGAGCCGATTACGCTGGAACGCTTGGCGGAAATCGACGCGGACCGCCTGCTGCTGCTTGTCCGCCAGGAGTCCGAATCGCTGGCTCACGCCAAGCGGTTAAGCGGCGCTCCGATTTGGCAGGATTTGAAGGCGGTCCGCAAGCATCGGGTGCATCGCATTTATTCCGACCCGTGGAACGAATATTCCGCCACCGCCCACGATCGGATCGTCGATGTCGCGCTAAGCCTGTTTTCCGGCAATTATCCAAACTGACACCGGAAATCGTCCATGGTTTAAGGGGGGAGGGTGGTTTATAATCGCAAATGAGAATCGTTATCAATGAGAGGGGATTTAACAGATGATGAAACGCAGATGGTCAGGAATAGGAGCTGCGGCGCTGCTGGCGCTTGCCTTGTCCGCTTGCGGTACGGCAGGTCCGGGGAAAGAACAGCCGGCGGCTTCGGCAGGAACGGAGAAACCGGCGGCAGCGGCCAAAGACGCCGCGTCTCCGGCGACCAAAACGATCAAATATCTCGGCAAGGACTACACCGTTCCCGCCAAAACGGACAAAATCGTCATCGCCGGCGCGATGGAATCGATGGAGGACGCGCTTGTGCTTGGCGTGAAGCCGATCGCAGCCAATACCGTGGGCGGCAAATTTCCAAAGATGTTCGAGAGCATCACGCAAGGCGTGGAAAGCAGCGGCGAAAAAATGCAGCCGAACATCGAAGGCATTTTGAAGATGAAGCCGGACGTCATTCTCGGCTCCACCAAGTTCCCGCCGGAGATGGCGGAGAAGCTGGCCAAAGTCGCGCCCACATTCCCGGTATCGCATATTTCGACGAATTGGGAAGCCAATCTGCTGCTGCTGGGCGAGCTGACCGGCAAGCAGGAGCAGGCCAAGCAGGTGCTGCAAAAATATAAGGACGATGCCGCAGCGGCCAAAGCGAAGCTCGGCGACCGCCTGAAAGACAAGAAGGTCGTCGCCGTGAGAGTCCGGACGGGCAACCTGTACATTTATCCCGAAGGCGTGTTCTTCAACGCATCGTTGTACGCCGATCTTGGCTTCACGGCGCCCGCGGAAGTGAAGGCGGCGAAGGCGCAGGAGCTCATCTCGATCGAAAAATTCAGCGAAATGAACCCGGATTACATTTTCCTGCAGTTTTCGGAGGACGAGAATAAAGACCAGCCGAAGGCGCTGGAGGATTTGCAAAAAAATCCGATCTGGAAAAGCATCAACGCGGTGAAGAACGACAAAGTATTCGTCAACGTCGTCGATCCGTTGGGACAAGGCGGCACCTCATGGAGCAAAATTCAATTCCTGAAAGCAGCTATGGAAAAGCTGGCCTCCTGATCCCGGGCAGGCGAGCCGACAAAACATGAAACAATCCTACAAGCTTCATCCGGCGTGGATCTTATGGCTTTCGCCGGCCGCAATGATTCTCTCGATCGTTTTATCCGTTCGTTTCGGCTCCAAAACGATCGATACCGGCACGCTCTGGGAGGCGTTCGCGAGCTTCGATCCGGGCGACGTCAATCATCAAATCGTCATGCACTCCCGCGTCCCGCGCGCGGTCGGGGCGCTGCTTATCGGCGCTTTCCTGGCGATGTCGGGGGCGCTGATGCAGGGGATGACGAGGAATTACCTCGCGTCCCCTTCGATCATGGGGGTGACCGACGGCTCGATATTCGCCATTACGGTCTGCATGATCGCGCTGCCCGGCTCTTCTTCGATGGAGATGATCGTCTATTCGTTCATCGGCTCCGCATTCGGCGTCGGACTTGTGTTCGGACTGGCGTCATTGCTGCCGGGCGGGATGTCGCCGGTCCGGCTGGCGGTGACGGGCACCGTGATCGGCACGTTTCTCGGCAGCATGGCGACCGCGTTCTCGACGTATTTTCAAGTTTCGCAAAAAATCGGCTTTTGGTATAACGCCCGCCTGCATCAGATGGACCCGGATCTGATCAAGCTTGCGCTTCCTTTTGCCGTGGTCGGGGTCTTGCTTGCGCTGCTCATCTCGAAATCCGTGTCGATTCTTTCCTTAGGCGAGGAAGTGGCGGTCAGTCTCGGGCAGCGGACCCTGATCGTGAAGCTGGTCGCGATGGCTGCCGTCGTTCTGCTTACGGGCGTGTCCGTGGCGCTGGCCGGCAAGATCGCCTTCGTTGGCTTGATCGTCCCGCATATTACCCGTTTTCTCGTCGGCCTCGATTACCGGTGGATCGTGCCGTGCGCCGGCGTGCTGGGCGGGATATTTCTTGCTTTGTGCGATGTCGCAAGCCGCTTCTTGAACTACCCGTTCGAAACGCCGATCGGCGTCGTGACGTCCTTGCTCGGCGTCCCTTTCTTTCTGTATCTGATCCGGAAGAAGGGAGGGGAACAGCGTGCGTAATCATTCCACCGGCAGGTACATCGCGGTGCTGCTCGGGGCGGTCGCGCTGATCGTCACCGCCGCCTACCTGTCTCTTACGAACGGCGCCTTCGACATGACGGTGGGCGAAGTGGTTCGGACGCTGCTTCGAATCAAGCCGCAGCCCGAGCATGACTTGGTCATCTTCGAGTTCCGGCTGCCCCGGATCGTGATTGCCGCGCTGGTCGGCTTGGGGCTGGGCATCGCCGGCGCCGTCATTCAAGGGGTTACGCGGAACGGGCTGGCCGAACCCGGGATTCTTGGCATCAATGCCGGGGCGGGGGCGGCGATTGTCATATTCATGTTCTTTTTCCAAGGGCAGCTCAAGGGGACGGGCTGGCTGTCGACGATGACGATGCCGCTGTTTGGCTGGGCGGGCGGTTTGAGCACGGCAGCGTTCCTCTATTTGTTCGCCTGGAAGGACGGCAAGCTGGACCCGCAGCGCGTCCTTCTGGTAGGCATCGCGACCGCTTCCGGGCTTGGCGCGCTTGCCATGTACATCAGCCTGAAAATGAATCCGTCCGATTTTGAAATGGCGACGGTTTGGATGACCGGCAGCATCTACAACGCCAACTGGAAGTTTATTGTCGCGATGCTCCCGTGGCTGGCCGTCCTTATTCCGGTCATCGTGCGCAGATCGTACATTCTGGACTTGCTCCAGCTGGAGGAGAACAGCATCAAAAGCTTGGGCGTCGCCGTGGAAAAAGAGCGGATGATTTTGCTGCTCGGCGGCATCGGGCTGGTGAGCGCCTGCGTCAGCGTGTCGGGAGGGATCGGCTTCGTCGGATTGATGGCGCCTCATATCGCCAGACGTCTCGCAGGCATCCGGCACGTCCGCATGGTTCCCGTTTGCGGCCTTGTCGGCATGGCGCTGGTCATCGTATCGGATTTTATCGCGAAGACGGTATTCGCGCCGGCCGAGCTTCCAGTCGGCATTGTCATATCGATCATCGGCGTGCCGTATTTTGTTTATTTGCTGTTTAAGGCCAGACGCTAGGGAGGGCGATGCTGCTTTGCGAGGGACGATCATGGCCGAATCTGCCGGAGGCAGGGAGATAGCCGTCTATCTTCCTTCTTCGTATGCTGCGGGCGAAGCGAAGTATCCGGTCGTTTACGTGCAGGATGGAAGCTATTTGTTCGAATCCTCCATAGAGGAGCTGGAATGGAAAATTGAGCGCGGAGAGCTGCGCGAGCTTATCTTCATCGGCATCGGGCCGGTCAACCGGACCGACGAGTACACGCCGTGGTTCGCTCCGGCGCTATCGGACAAATTCGCGGATTTCGGCGGCAGGGGCGCCGAGTATCTCTCGTTCGTTACCGGCGAATTGAAGCCGTGGATCGACGCGAGGTACCGGACATCCCGCCGTGCGGAGGAGACGGGGATCGCCGGCGCTTCGCTGGGAGGCTTGATCTCGCTCTACGCCGCTTATAGGTATCCCGGCGTGTTCGGGAGGATCGGCCTGCTGTCCGCCTCCTTCTGGTATCCGGGCATGCTCGGGTATATGAGAACGGAGCCGATTGCGGCGGCGTCGCGCAAAATCTATATGTACGTGGGCAGCGCCGAAGGCATCGATAAACGGAACATTCAGAGCACGATGGTTCCGTATACCAAGGAAGCGTTCGCGCTCTTGACGGACGGCGGTTTTTCCGGGGACCGGCTGCGGCTCGAGATCGAAGAAGGCGCAGGCCACAAGGCGGCATATTTCATCAAACGTTTTCCGGAGGCGATGGCGTGGTTGTTTCCGGCAGAAACCGGTCCTTGAAATTTACGGCCGGTCCGCTTATAGTATAGTTAGTAATCAATTACTAACTGATGAAGGAGAGCGGCCGGGGCACTCCGGTTTCGCAGAAGAAATGATGGGCAGGATGAAATCGAAAGCCGGCGAGCCTGCTGCGGCGAACCGCAGAGATGAAATATTGGAGGCCGCGGTAGCGGTGTTCGCGGAGCATGGCTATTACAGCGCCACGACGGCGCAAGTTGCGGAGCGGGTGGGCATTTCGCAGCCGTACGTGTTCAAATTTTTCAAAAGCAAAGCGGAACTGTTCGCCGCCGCGCTGAAGCTGGCCTTCGAGCGGATCGTACGTGCGTTCTCGGGGGTGGATGCGTCTTCGGACCGGCTGGTCCAGGCGATGATTCAAGCCTATGAAGAGCTGATGCGCACGCATCATCATGAGATCGTTTTGCAAATGCAAGCGATGGTCATCAAGGAAGAGCCTATCCGCCAAGTGATGCGGGAAGGCATGAGCCGGGTGACGGCTTACGTGGAGGCGCGCTTTCGCGAAGCGGGCATCGCGCAGCCGGAGGCGGCGGTCAGCGCGTTCATGGCGAACGGCATGCTGTGCAACATTTCGGCCGTTCTGGACATGCCGGAGCTTAAGCCGAGGCACCCGGAGCGCTAGAGCCGGAAGAGCATGAATTTATAGAATCAGCCGCAACAGGCTGATTCTATTTTTTGAGAAAAAGTCCGGTGGAGCAGCCGTCCGTATAGGGTTTACGGAATATGAGAAGACCGCTGCTCGCCCGCGGCGCTTTAGACAAAATCCCTCCCTTTAACGTTCCCGCCCGTTCTTTCGGTTCTTTTCATCCTCATTCGTTCCTTGATATAGTAATACACGGTCGTTACGGCAAAGATAAAGAGCAATTGCCCGATAACCAAATTTGTCATGATTCCATCTCCTTTCGGGAAACGAGCAGGAGCAGTTTCTTACGGTCCAGCCAAAGCAGTACGCAGCACATGACCGTAAGCACCGTACTCAAGTCCAGCACGCCGATGTCAAAGCAGTAATTGACCAGCATGACATTCACGGCAATCGGGAAATAGATGAGGGCTCCCAAGGTGGCCGTCCTTGGAAACAACAGAAGAACCGCCGCGCCCACCTCGCCCAAGCCGATAAAAATTTCGTACACTTTGGAATACCCGAAGAACGTCCAGGCTAAGGCAAAGCCTTCGCCCTTGGCCGCGGCGATCTCCGCCGTCGGTTCGCCGAATTGTCCGAAGACCAGCTTGACGAGCCCGTAAATAAGGAACATGCTGGCCAGAAAATACCGTATGGTAGCCGGAATCGATTGTCGAAGCACGCGAAAGATCAAAGTTCAAACCCCCAATGAATTAATCCGTACTTAAAAACCGCTCCCGTATGTCCGGAGCGGGCAGCATGCAGGAACTCTGCTTGCCGAACCAGCGATAGCGCCGCCGCGCAAACCAACGATAGAACGGGTCCCTGATTGGCCGTGGAATGACGATAGCCAAGTAAGCCGCCTTCCATAAGCCGTCCAGACGTCTCGCGATGCGCAGCACCGCGGTCGATTCGGTATACGCCTTCCCGCGTTCAATCAGTACGATCGAATCTGTCCCGCGGGCTTCGGGGCAGGCTGCAAGCAGTGCGCTACCGGCACTCGACTGCTGCGAGGCAAAACGAAAATATCCGCTGCGGTCGCGCTTGACGATAAACTGAACCGACCGGTTGCAAAAATGACACACGCCGTCGAACAAAACAACCGCATGCTCCTTAGGGACCGCCATACTCCAACCCCCTCCTATTGCGACTTCCTCTCTTGCAACAGAATAGCGGTGCGAGGTTAAATTAAAGTCAGGTTCAAGTTTAAATTCCGTTTAAAATTACGGGATTCGCCGCTTTTACCGGCGCTTGCGGAGCGCCCGCTTTTGCTTTGAATGAGATCTGATCGCCGATTTTCGATAAAAATCACATATCGTTCAAAAATGTTATGTATTGCCCTGGAAAACTCTCGGATGTAATATTATGGTATTAATAGAAAGGAGTGTTTGAACGCTATGACAAATGTACGCGGGCTGGAAACGGAATTGAAAGATCAATTTTTTTATGTAGCGGAATATCTTTTCAAAGAGGAAAAAAAAGCGGAAGCCGCGCCTTTGTATCGTTATATTATCGATCGGGAAACCGATCCTCACGATCGAACGTTCCTGCTGTGTCAATTCCGGTTATTCCAATGTCTTGTCGGTGTGAGTTCGGAAGGCAACAGGGAAGCTTTGGCGAATTTCGAAGCGTTCTATAGCGATTTGCCGGAAGATATTCGGCTTGATGCGGTGCTGCTTATGGCAAATGTTTGTTATTCGTTAAGCGATTGGAAAAAGGTAGAGCGTTATGGAGAGGAACTTCATACATTAGCCAAAAACATCTATCAAAATTTAATAAATGAAAAAAATGTTAAAAACCTACAAATGGAACGGCATTTAGTGGTATATTATGGACATGGGCTACGTATCAAGGGATTTATTCTGAGTATGCAAGGACGATACGAAGAAGCGAAAAAGTACGTTGCACAGTATTCAGACCTTGGATGGTTCGAGTTCCTTGACGAAACGGGGAAAAAGGAGGTTGAGAAGTTTAAAACCTGGGGCAAGGGCAATATGTTCATCCTTGAATTGAATACCGGAAACAGCAGTATTCTCCCGGAATTTATGGAATATTTGGAAGGCAACCCGGATATAATTTTGCAAGGAATGTTAGCAGCGGTTGAATCTGCGAATAAGTTCAATTTCTCCGTTGACGACATGTTGAAGAAATTTTGCGGGAAGCTTCCCCCTATAAATGCTGACGTTACTTATATTAACGGGACGCAATTATTTCATTTTTGGTTCGAGAAAGCGAAATACAGTTTTAACCGAAATTTGATGATTAATGGAATCGACGAATTGTTGTATGCCTTATACCTAGCCCATAAAATGAAATATTACACCGGTTTCGAAAAGTGCGCTTCTTTGTATCGGGAACACAGCGATTATGCGACAGAGCAGCAAAAATGGAATTACAAACATATCGTGGAAGGAGTGTTTGACTTATGAAAAAAACATTCTTGTCTTTCATTATGGGGATGGTATTGTTAAGCGGCATATCGGTAGCAACCTTTGGCCAAATTCATATTGGATGGGAAACGCCGCAGCAAACCAATCTGACGACTTTCGATCATATTGGATGGGGCGGTTAATATCGAGATCAGGAACTTCATAACAAAATGAGTCCCGGCCGGCAATCGAACTGGTCAGGGACTTTTTCGTTTATGCGCCGCACGTATAACTTTGCCATGGAAATCGCATCCTAACGTGTAACTTATTCTCTCACACACAGGATGATCGCCATGGCTTTTTTGCATAATTGGATTCGAGGAAAGAAGAGCTTCGCGTCGCAGGGGCAGGCGAACCACAAGCTGAATGCCCCGATCAGCTCCGTATTATCGCAAAATATTGCCGATTTGCACGGGCTGTTCAGTCAAACGCCCGATTTGGTCGTGCGCCATTTTGTGATCAAGCAGACGGGCAATCAGGCGGCCATCGCTTATTTGGACGGGATCACGGATAAAAACTCCCTCAACAACGACGTGCTGCGCCCGCTTCAATTCGAATCGGACGCGAATGCGCCGGGCCATTTGCCCCGGGTGAACGTCGGCAATATCCGGACGATCCGTCTGTGGTCCGAGCTCGAAATGGCCTTGCTTCAAGGTGTCAGCATTTTATTCGAAGAGGGCCGCAGCGAAGCCGTCGTATTCAATACGCAGGGATGGCCGCAGCGGGCCATCGAAGACCCGCAGCTCGAAGCGTCGCTTAAGGGGGCGCATCAAGGCTTTGTCGAGACCGGCAGCCAGAACATCGCTCTGATCCGCCGTTACATTCCGAACCGTGAGCTGAAAATTAAAGAGCTGACAGTCGGCCGACGGGGAAACACCCGGGTATCGATTTTGTACATGGCCGATACCGTCCATCCCGAAGTGTTGAAGGAAATTGATGACCGCATTCGTCAGGTGGACATCGATGCCATCATTAACACGGGGGAATTGGCCGAGCTGATCGAGGATAACCCATACTCGCCTTTCCCGCAGTTTATCGCCACCGAACGCCCGGACTCGGCCGCCGCCCAGCTATTGCAGGGGAGATTTGTCGTCGTCGTCGACCGTTCGCCCAGCGTTCTGATCGGGCCCGCGACTTTCACTTCGTTTTTTCAAAGCGTGGACGATTACAGTACACGCTGGATCGTAGCGTCTTTTACGCGCTTGATGAGGTTTATGGGATTTGCCGTAGCCGTCTTTTTACCGGCGCTCTATATCGCCGTCATTTCCTTTAATTACGAGGTCATTCCGCTGCAATTGCTGTTGTCGATCGGAGAATCCCGGGCGCGTGTGCCGTTTCCTCCGCTTGTCGAAGCGCTGCTTATGGAAATTACGCTGGAAATGATGCGCGAAGCGGGAGTGCGGCTTCCGGCTCCCATCGGACAAACGGTCGGGATCGTCGGGGGGATCGTCATCGGTCAAGCGGCCGTCTCCGCGGGAATCGTCAGCAACATTATGGTTATCGTAGTTGCTTCCACGGCGATCGCTTCGTTTATTATCCCGAATTACGATATGGCTTCGGGCGTGCGGCTGCTTCGGTTTCCGATGATGATCATCGCCTCGATGTTCGGAATCGTGGGCATCGTGATCGGCATGATGACTTTGATCGGGCACTTGATTTCACTGGAATCGATAGGTACGCCTTACGGCAATCCGATCGCCCCGATGCGGTTTCCCGATATGAAAGACACGTTCGTTCGTCTGCCCTTATGGAGCATGAAGGCTCGTCCCAAGAGCTCGCGTGCCGTTAATCCGCAAAGAATGGGCGACAACCATCCGAAAGGTGACGGCTGAATGAAGAAGTATGCGTATAACGAGATCACGCTGATGCAATATATTTTGTTGATTCACGGAATGCAGGTGGGGATCGGGGTGCTCCAGCTCCCCCGCCTGCTCGCGGAGAAGGCCGGGACGGACGGCTGGATTTCCTTGATCATCGGTTGGCTGATTTCCATGCTCGTCAGTCTGGTCATCACCCGGATCATGAAATTTTATCCGGAAGGAACGCTGCTGGAGCTCCTGTCCCATTATTTCGGCCGTTGGGCGGGGAAGCTTGCGGCGGTCGTGTTCTGCGCCTATTTCTTTTACTTTTTCTCCATTGTCATTGTCCGGGCCGTGCTTTTTTTGAAGCTGTGGATTTTGCCGCAAACCCCGGACGCGACGATATTGATTTTACTTTTAATCCCGAGCTGCCTTATTGCTTTGGGCGGTATACGCATTTTGGGAAGGTATGCGGAGCTGGCGTTTTACATGTCGTTGTGGCTTCCCGTCTTCTACCTGTTTCCTTTGTCGGTCAGCCATCATTGGCTTCATCTTCTTCCCGTGCTCAAGGAAGGCTGGAAACCTGTCCTGGAGGCAACCCTGTCCACCGTCGTGTCTTTCCTGGGGTTTGAAACAGCCTTTTTCCTCTATCCTTTCTTGCAAAAGAAACAGTCCGCTTCGACAGGGATGATCATTGCTAACGTTCTCACGATGGTCGTATATCTGGGGATTACGATTGTTTGCTTCGTTTTTTTCAGCCCCGACGAGATTACGCAGTACAACGAGCCGACGCTCAGCGTGCTGAAGGTGACGGAGCTCCGGTTTGTCGAACGGATGGAAATTGTGTTCCTGGCATTTTATTTGTTTATTTTGTCGACTACAGCGATGCCGATGATATACTTGACTATTTTTTGCTCGAACTGGCTCTTCGGCACAAAAGCTTTCCGCGGACATTTTTGGGTTGTGGCGGCGGTTGTTCTCGCTTATGTCGTTTTCTTCGTCCCGACCTTTCCGCAGAGCGATAAATCTCAGGTGATTTTCGGCAACATCGCGCTGTGCCTTTGCTTCGTCTTTCCTTTTGTCCTATGGTTCCTGCTGTGGATGAAAACTCGTTTTGCTCGGAGGAAGCTCGCATGAAACGATGGCTTTCGCTCGGACTGCTGGTTCTTCTGTTCGTGCCCGGCTGCGGCAGCGATAAGATTAATGTCGAGGAGCTGACGCTCGGCTTAATGCTCGGCATGGATCTGGACCAAGATAACCATATGGTGTATTACTTGTCCAGTCCCGTATTTAACAAGGAAGCGAAGAAGAAAAACGAAGAGTTCGGCCGTAAAACGGAAACGCTTCGCCAATCGATGACGGGGTTCGATGCGATGACGACCGGGCTGACCATCCGGGGAAAGGTGCAGGTTATTTTGATTGGCAAACGCGTGCTGCAGCACCCGGATTGGTTCCGGATGCTCGACGTCGTGTACCGGGACGCCAAATATTCCGTGAACGCCCGGGTAGTGGCCGTGGACGGGCCGGTTTCGGAAGTCATTAATTTCTATCCGATGGATAAGCCGCGACTGCCGCTGCACATGACCCGATTGATCGATACGGCCAACCGGAGGGGGATCACCGTACGGACGACGCTGCAGGAGCTGCACCGGCAAATGTACGAGAAAGGGGTTACGCCCTCGATCAGTGAAGTCAAGAAAAACAATGCCGTTGAAGTGAAAGGAACGGCCGTGCTGAACGAACGCGGGAAGTATGCGGGACTGCTCGGCTTGCAAGAGAGCACCCTGCTGCTTATTTTGCAAGATCGCGAGAAGGAGATGAACCTGTCGGTTCAAATTCCGGGAAAGGACAAGCAGGGGCCGATCCGCCGAAACGTGGTCACCTTTCGGGCAAAAAACGCCAAGACGAAAATAAAAACCAAGCACGTTCAAGACAGGTTTCAATTCGACATCGATATCCAACTGCCGATTGCTTTGTCGGAGCGGCTGTTCCCGTTCGACGTTAAGAAAAATGGAGAAGAGCTGCAGCAGGCCATGAACGAGCAGCTCAAGAGGCAGTTCGAACAAATAATCCGCAGTTTTCAAAAGCATCAAACCGATCCGATCGGTCTCGGGCTTTACGCCCGCGCGTATGAGTACCAAGCCTACAAGAAGGTGCAGGAGCATTGGGGCGAAGCGTTCGCCAAGGCCGACGTGAAGCTTTCTGTAAAAACGGAAATTACCGATATGGGGCCGGTCAAATAAAACGACGACCGAAGCATATTCAATCCGTAAAGCGGGTGATGACGAATGAAAAAGTATGCGTATAATGACATCACATTGATGCAATATATTTTTCTGATCGCCAGCATTCAACTGGGTATCGGTCTGCTTCAACTGCCCCGTGAATTGGCCGAGCGCGCGGGAAGCGACGGGTGGATCGCCGTCCTCATCGGTTTTGTCATCGCCACCTGCTCCAGTCTAATGATTGTCGAAGTGATGAAGCGTCATCCGGACGGGACGCTTTTTGATCTGCTGAAGCGCTACGTGGGGAAATGGGCGGGACAAGCCGCAGCGGTCGTTACAGCACTGTACTTCGCTTTCTTTTCCTATACCATCATGGTGAGGGCGGTGTTGTTCCTCAAGTCGTGGATTTTACCGAAAACACCTGATTTCGTCATGCTGATTCTGCTCGTCGTCCCGTCGTATTTGGTTGCCCGGGGAGGCGTTCGCGTGTTAGGGCGCTATGCGGAGCTTGTTTTTTATATCACCTTGTGGATGCCCTTTTTTTACCTCCTCTCCTTGAGAGAGAGCAATTGGCTGTATATGCTTCCTTTGTTTAAAGAGGGGCTTCAGCCGATTCTGCAGGCGGTGCAGCCGACGCTGTTCGCCTTTTTAGGGTTTGAAGTGGCGTTTCTCTTGTATCCCTTTCTCAAATCCAAACAATACGCCTCCACAGGGATTATTGTCGCCAATACGCTGACGCTGCTCGTTTACCTGCATGTTACCGTGACCTGCACCGTATTTTTTAGCCCGGATGCGATTACCCACTTTAACGAACCGTCGGTCAATGTGCTGAAAACGATGGAATTCCGGTTTATCGAACGGCTGGAAATCGTGTTTCTCGCTTTCTTTGTCATGATTATTTCGACGACATGGCTGCCGGGGATGTACTTCTCCGTTTTCTCGGTGAATTGGATGTTCGGGAAAGAAGATCACCGTAGACTGCTTCAATGGTTAATGCTGCTTTTTGTCGTCAGCGTGTTCTTTGTTATGCCGACGTTCAACAAGACCGATAAATGGATTGACATCGTCAACTTGACCGGGATCTTCTTCGGTTATTTGTTTCCTTATGTTTTGTGGTTGTACGTATGGCTTCACGATCGTCTGCAGCGGAGGCGAAGGGGTACATGAAGCGATGGATGCGGGTGGCGGCATTGGCCGTCTGCGTGGCGATATTGCCCGGATGTTGGGATCAGGCGAATATCGAGAATTTAACGCTTGGTTTATCGGTAGGCCTCGACTTGGACGAGAAAGATCGTTTGGTGGTCTATATGGCTGCTCCCGTGTTCAGTAAAGAGGCGAAGAGAAAAAATGAGGTCTACGGATTCCGGACCAAAACGATCCGAACGTCAAGAAACAAATTCGATTCCGTCGTGTCCGCCCTTACCGTGGGGGGGAAGTCGCAAGTGCTGCTTCTTGGCAAACGTCTGGTGGAACGGGGCGGGTGGTTTCCTTTGACGGATGTCTTTTTACGGGACGGGAAGCAAACCGTCAATGCGAAGGTTGTGCTTGTGGACGGCCGGGTATCCGATGTACTTAACCACCATCCCGAGGACAAGCCGCGGCTTTCTTTTCATTTGACCAGACTGATCGATAAAAACAACCGGCGGAATTTCACTGTCCGGACGACGATCCAGAAGCTGATTGATCAGAAGTATGAGAAAGGCATGACCCTCTCCATTTCCGAGCTTAAATTGAACGAGGAACTTGAGGTGACGGGCACGGCGCTGCTGGATAACAAGGGCAAATACAAGGGCTCGCTGAACCAACAGGAAAGCGCCTTGCTGCTCACTCTGCAGCAGCGTACGGCAGACGAGATTCCTTTCAATATCCATATCCCGCAGGAGCGAAAGGGCGGTGTTTTCGCCTCGGATATCGTCAGCTTCAACGCAGGCATCGAGAAGGTCAAATTGAAAACGGCTTACAACCAAGGGAAGTTTCGTTTTGATGTCGCCATCCATTTGTCGGGAGCTTTGACGCAGAAACTGTTCCCTTTTGATTTTTCCAAAAGAGGAGGGGAACTGGAAGCGGAGATTGAAAAGCAACTGGAGGGGCAATTCTCGAATTTGTTGAAGAAATGCCAGAGTCTGAAGGTCGATCCGGTGGGCTTCGGCATCTACGCGCGGGCGCATCAATATAAGGCTTATAAGCAGGTGCAGGAGCATTGGGGAGATACGTTGGCGGAAGCGGATGTGAAATTTAAGGTGAAGCTGACGCTCAAGAGCAGCGGGACAACGAAGTGATGCATGCGATTGCCGGCGAGGAACAAAGGCCCCGGGCAGCGGGACAGGCAGACCCGGGGGCAGACCTCGAAATCGCACGGCGGCGGATCGCCGCGACTAGGAACGGAGCTTGTGCTTCTCGAACAGAAAGGCCGCAGCGTGCCGAAAGTGTTCGGAATTCGAATTCGGCCGTGCCAAATAGGCCGTCATGAGAGAGCCGTTGATCAAAATGATCAATTGCGCGGCAAGCGCTTCGGGATCGGCCGCTCCCGCACGCTTGGCCATTTCCGCTAGTATGCCGTACGTCTCCTTATGGTAAGCGGTAACCCGTTCATGAACCGGATGGTTCGCATCGGGAAACTCCACGGCCGCATTCAAAAAAGGGCATCCGCGGTAACCGGGCTTTTCCATTCGTGCGCCGACACAATCCAATACATAATAAAGCTGCCCGGCGGGATTTTCGGGATACCGCCGCTTGGCTTCTTCGATTTCTTCCATATGCCATTGGGAAAACCGCTCCAAATAAGCGACGACCAGGCCGTCTTTCGTTGCAAAATTACGGTAGAAGCTCGCTTTGGCGACACCGGATTCCTCAATGATCCGATCGATTCCGACCGCCCGTATCCCCTCTTGATAAAATAAAACGGACGCTACCCGCAAAATTCGTTCTTTGGCCGACGTCTTTTTTTCCAAAATCATTCACTCCGCTCAAAAGTTTCCTTAATCATGTTGACATGGTCCAGAGCTATCTGTATTCTGAAAATACAAATGATACAGACCTGTCTGGATCATTTTACGAAAACTGCTAGGCGATGTCAATCGATTGTGTCGCCTGAAAAAGGAATCGGCGCGTGGAGGAAAGGTGGTACAGATTCGCGATGAACGAGTTATTGGAGCGTTACCGGAACGTATTGGAGGGAGCAGCCGTGCCTTCGCCGGTTGAGCAGCTTTTGGGCATAAGGCCTGTAGACATCGTCCCCGGACAAGTAAGCTTTGAGTTGGAAGCTTCACGGGATCATGCCAACCCGCAAGGAACTTTAAACGGGGGGATTACAAGCACCCTTGCAGATATAGCGATGGGAGTTGCCTTCGGGACCGCTCTCCAGCCGGGCGAGAGCTTTACTACGATCGAGCTGAAAATTAATTTTTTGAAGCCGGTCTGGAACGGAACGATTCGAGCGGACGCCAAAATATTGAAAAAGGGAAAGACCGTCGGACTCGTTGACTGCAGCGTTTTGGATAAAGACGAGAGCCTTGTCGCCTATGCCACCAGCACTTGTATGATCCTTCGGGGAGACAAGGCAAGGGGAAGATAGCGGCGGGAGCAAATTATTCGGCAGGTCCATGTCGTTGGCATGGGCCTGATTGTTTATACGCGTCTTCACATCATCTTTGGATTCGTTTAACATTGCGCAAACAATCGGAGGATAAAGTGAAGATGTAGAGAACACAACATAGCGAAGGAAGATGAAGGATTTCCTTCTTGACGGGTTAACGGAGGAAGGGCATGAAAACGACGTTTGTATGGTTCGATTTGGGGTATACGTTAGTTTATTTGGAAAGGGAAACATGGTTTGCGGCTTATTTGGCCGAGCAGGGGATCGCCCGGAAGCAGCGGGAGATCGAGCTGGCCTACCATTATGCGGACAAGCTGTTTATGCGCGAATATCCCGGCGTTCTCGGCCGGGAAGCGGCGACGTTCTTTCCGTGGTACCTCGGCGTGCTGAATTACCGGCTGGGGCTGTGTCTCGATCTGCAGGAGCAGTGGCGGCGGCTGAACGAGCTGCGGACGGACCGCCGTTCGCCTTGGGCGGGTTATCCTTGCGCGGCCAAGGTGCTGGAGGAGCTGAAGCGGGCGTCCTACGGCATCGGTCTGATCTCCAACTGGGACTCCACCGCAAGGCAGGTGCTGTCGGACACCGGGCTGCTGCCGTATTTCGACCACGTGATCGTTTCTTCGGAAGTCGGTATCGAGAAGCCGGATAGGGCCATCTTCGAGCTGGCGCTGCGTCAGGCGGGCGTACGTGCGGAGGAATGCTGCTATGTCGGAGACAATTATTACGACGACGTCGTCGGCAGCCGCGAGGTAGGGATGGACTGCTGCCTGATCAACCGGTTCGGCCGGATCGGCATCGAAGAGGTGCAGCATGACCCTGTCCTTGCGTCGGTGCAGGAGCTGCCCGCTTATTTGCAAAGAAAGGAACTGAAGCGCAGCGTATGAGCGTGGAACGCAAGATCGAGCAGCTGTTCGACTCGCTCAGCCCGAGTCAAAAGAAAGCCGCTTACTTTCTGACCAAGAACATCCGCCAGGCGGCCGTGCTGCCGGCCAAAAAAATGGGCGAGCTTGCCGGCGTCAGCGAGGCCACGGTGCACCGGCTCGCGCAGGCGCTCGGCTTCGAAGGTTACGCCGCGCTGCAGGGCGAGCTGCAATCGCAGTTTCTGCAGGCTCGGCCCGTGCAGCGGCTGCTGGAGACGGCGCAGGAGGAGCAGGCGACGTGGCTTGACGAGCTGTTCGCGCAGGATATCGACAACCTCCGCGAGACGGCTGCGCTCAAGCAGGAGGCGAAGGTGGAGGAGGCGGCCCGGCTGCTGCTGGGCGCGGAGCGCACGTATACGGCAGGCTGGCGGGCGGGCCTCGCGGTGACGGCGCCGCTCGCCTACATCATGCATTACATGCTTGGCCAGGCCCGGCTGGTGCCGCAGGGCGAGGCGGCGGAATATGCGGCGCATTTCCGGGTTGGCGATGTGCTGCTCGTCTCGGGTTTTCCCCGCTACTGCCAGACGACGAGGCGCTTGACGGAAGCGGCGAAAGAGAAGGGCGCGCGCGTCGTCGCCCTGACGGACTCGCCGGTGTCGCCTTTTGCCAAGCTGGCCGACGTGTCCTTGCTCGCCGCCACCCGTTCGCGGGGCTTTCTCGACTCGTACGTGGCGCCGCTTGCGCTGGCGAACGCCCTGATCAAGAAGATGGCCCAGCTCGACTTGGAGCGGGTGAAGCGCAATATGCTGGAGATGGAACGGAAGTTCCGGATGTTCGAGACGGAGTCGTCCGGGTGGACCGGACCGAACGGAAAGGGGACAACGAAATGAAATTGACGATTTTGGGCCCATGGGGCGCTTATCCGGCTGCCGATTCCGCGTCGGCGTCGTATTTGATTCAGACGGAGGCGGTCAACGTGCTGATGGACTGCGGTTCCGGCGCGCTTGCCCGGCTCCAGCGCTATCTGCCGCTGGAGGAGCTGGATGCGGTCGTGCTCTCGCATTACCACACCGACCATATCGCCGACGTGTATTGCCTCCAGCATGCGGCGATGATCCTGATGCAGCTTGGCCGGAGGACGAAGCCGATTCAGATTTACGCTCACGATGCGGACCCCGGGGCCTTCGCGACGCTCGCTTACGGAGAGTACATGCAGTCGCATGTCATTGCGGTAGGAGATACGCTTGCCCTGGGCGACCTGACCTGGACCTTCGGGCATACGACCCATCCCGTTCCGTGCCTGTCCATGCGTATCGAGCACGGGGAACAGGTGCTCGTGTTTACGGCGGATACCGCTTGGAACGACGATTTGGTGCGAATCGGCCGGAACGCGGATCTGCTGCTCTGCGAAAGCAATCTGTACAACGAATACTTCGGCAAAATCGGCGGCCACCTGACCGCCGGCGAAGCGGGAAGGCTCGCCTCGCAGTGCGGAGCGAAGCGGCTCGTGCTGACGCATCTTCCCCAGTACGGCGATCTCGGCCAGCTTGTCCGGGAAGCTGAGGAAACGTATCAAGGACCGATTGAGCTCGCCCGCACGGGCGATCAATACCGGCTGTAATGCAGCCGGAAAAATATTAAAAACAACGGATGGAAAGAGGAGAAACCATGCTAACCGAAAGATTGCGAAGGACCCCCTTGCTGCTTGCCGCTCTGCTATTGTCCGTCACCGTCCTGTCTGCCTGCGGCTCGGGCGATCCGGCCAAAACGCCGGCGACCGGCGCCGAAGCTGCCAAAGAGCCTGTACAGGGCGGCAGCGTCGTCGTCGCCGTTCCGCAGGATCCGGACTATCTCGACCCGCACCTGGCCGTCGCTTCGGGAACGCAGGAGATGATGTTCAACGTGTTCGAAGGGCTGCTGAAGCCCAACGAAAAAGGGGAACTGCAGCCTGCGGTCGCACAGGAGTACAAGGTTTCCCCCGACGGGCTGACGTATACGTTCACGCTGCGCGACGGCGTGAAGTTCCATAACGGCAAGGCGGTGACGGCGGAGGATGTGAAGTTTTCGTACGAGCGGCTGATGGGCAAGGATACGGGCAAGCCCCTCTCCAGCGCCTTTGCGAACGTCGAAGCCGTCGATACGCCGGACGTCAAGACGGTCACGGTCAAGCTGAAAAAGAACGACGTCTCGTTTATGAGCAACTTCGCCGCCGCTATTTTGCCGAAGGGATACGACAACCAGAATAAAGCGCCGGTCGGCACCGGGCCGTTCAAATTCGTCGAGTTTCAGCCGAACCAGAAGCTTGTCATCGAGAAGAACAAAGATTATTACGTCCAAGGCGTGCCCTACCTCGATAAGGTGGAATTCCGCATTATGCCGGACGCCGAAGCTTCGCTGCTTGCCTTGAAATCCGGGGACATCGACATGTACCCGCGGATCGGCAACGAGCGCATCGCCGAGCTGGGGGATCCATTCCGCTATGTGGAAGGCATGCAAAATATGGTTCAACTCATGACGATGAATATCGCCCGCAAGCCGTTCAACGACCCCCGCGTGCGCCAGGCGGTCAATTACGCCGTGGACACGGATGAAATTATCAAGGTCGTAGCCGACGGCAAAGGAACGAAGCTTGGCTCCAACATGAGCCCGGTCATGCAGAAATATTTTCAGGAAGGCTTGGATTCCGCCTACAACGTGAACGTGGACAAAGCAAAGAGCCTGCTGGCCGAAGCGGGATTGAAGGACGGCTTCAGCACGACGATTTCGGTGCCGTCCAATTACAAGTTCCATGTCGATACCGCGCAGGTCATTGCGCAGCAGCTCGCGAAAGTCGGCATCACCGCCAAAATTGAAATGGTCGAATGGGCCGTCTGGCTGGACCGGATCTACAAAGGCCGCGACTACGATATGACGATTATCGGGCTGACGGGCAAGCTTGATCCGCACGAGGTGCTGGTGCGCTATGCGTCCGACTATAAATCGAACTTTTATAACTACAACAACCCGGAATACGACAAGCTGATCAAGGCGGCCCAGATCGAGCTGGACGACGCCAAACGGGCGCAGCTCTATAAAGACGCGCAAAAACTGTTGGTCAAGGACGCCGTCGCCGTCTACATCATGGACCCGAACTTTACCGTAGCGATGAAAAAAGAGCTGGACGGCTACAAGCTGTACCCGATTTACGTACAGGATATGTCCTCGATTCGCCGCGTGAAGTAACAAGCTGCGCAAACATGAAGTAAACAAGGCGGATAAATAGGGAAAATAGGTCCGCCCGCGCAGCGGTCAACGGGAATCGCTCAACTTTTGCAGAAAACAGGAAAGGAGAGACAGCGACGTGACGTATGCATGGCGGAGAGCCTTTACGTTCTTGCTGACGGTGCTGCTGGTTTTGATGATGACCTTCGCCGTCTTTCGGATTATTCCGGGGAATCCGGCTCTGACGATTCTCGGGATGGAGGCGGACGAGGCGCAGGTGGCCGCGCTTGAGGCGAAGCTGGGCACCGACCGCCCGCTCGGCGAGCAATTTGCGGGCTGGCTCGGAGGCGTCGTATCCGGTGACCTCGGGGAATCGCTCAAATTTTCCAGGCCGGTCGGGGAGCTGATTTTGGACCGGCTGCCGGTGACGGCGTCGCTCGCGGTGCTGTCCATGGCGATGACGGTCGTCATCGCCGTGCCGCTCGGCATCGCGGCGGCCAAGTCCCAGCGCCGGGCGTCCGGCTGGTGGATTTCGCTGCTCAGCCAGCTCGGACTGGCCGTTCCGTCGTTTTGGCTCGGCATTTTGCTTGTGCTGCTGTTCGCCTTGACCTTCCGCTGGTTTCCGGCCGGAGGCTACGTCCGCTGGTCGGATTCGCCGCTTGAAGCGCTGCGCTCCCTGTTCCTGCCCGCGCTGGCCGTAGCGATTCCGCAGGTCGCCGTCGTGGTGCGATACCTGCGGACGACGATGCTGGAGCAGCTCAAGCAGGACTATGTCCGGACCGGCTACAGCAAGGGGCTGAGAGAGCGAGCGGTGCTGTACAAGCACGTGCTGAAAAACGCGCTCATTCCCGTCGTCACGGTGATGGGGATGATTTTTGCCGACGTGCTGGGCGGCAGCCTGGTCGTCGAGCAGGTGTTCGCGCTGCCGGGGCTCGGGAGGCTGCTCGTGTCCTCGATCGGCGCCCGCGATTTTCCGCTTGTGCAGGGAATGATTTTATTCACGGCCGTAACGGTCATTGCGATCAATTTTGCCGTCGATATGCTGTACCGGGTGCTGGACCCGAGAATTCGGTTGAAGTAGGAGAAGAGCGGCATGACACGAAATCGGAACGTTCATTTGATCGTGGGGGGCGCGCTGGTCGGCACGATGCTGGCGCTCATGCTGGTTAGCTGGTTGTATGTTCCCTATGACGTCAATAGCATGAATCCGGCCGAACGGTTTCTTGCCCCCGGGGCGAAGCATCTGCTCGGGACGGACAATTTCGGACGGGACATCTTAAGCCGGGTGATGACGGCTTCCCGGACCGCCTTTCAAGTCGGCTTCCTGACCGTGCTGATCGGAGGGGCCGGGGGACTGCTCGTCGGTGCCGCCGCCGGCTATGTCGGCGGCTGGCTGGACGAAGCGCTGATGCGGCTGATGGACGCGATGATGGCGTTCCCCGGGCTGCTGCTGGCGCTGATGCTGGTCGCGGTGTTTCAGCCCAACCTGACCAATACGATTCTGGCGATCGGCCTGATGGCTGTGCCCGGGTTTGCCCGCATCGTCCGCAGCGGGTTCGTGCAGTACAAGGAAATGGATTTTGTGAAGGCGGCGCGGGGCATCGGAGCGGGACCGCTTTCCATCGTGTTCCGCCACATTTTCCCGAACATTTTGTCGCCGTTCATTGTGGCGGCCACGATGAGCTTCTCGGGGGCGATTCTTGCGGAAGCCGGACTGAGCTACCTCGGGCTCGGCATTCAGCCTCCCGATCCGAGCTGGGGGCGCATGCTGAACGAGGCCCAGAGCTATATTGCGAAAGCGCCGTGGTACACGCTGGCGCCGGGGCTCATGATCACGATGACCGTGCTCGGCTTCAATCTGCTCGGCGACGGGCTGCGCGATTGGAACGATCCGAAACGATAAGGGGGAACGAACCATGGCCGGAGGAAAAGAAACGCCTCTCTTGAGGCTGGACGAGCTGCATATCGAGCTGCCGACCCGTCAGGGCATGCGCGCCGTGCTCGAAGGGGTGTCGCTGTCGGTCGGACGCGGGGAAATCGTCGGTATCGTCGGGGAATCGGGCTGCGGCAAAAGCATCACGGCCCAAGCCGTAATGGGACTGCTGCCTGCCGGCGCCCGCATCGCGGGCGGCACGATCGGTTATGACGGCGCCGAGCTGACACAGCTTTCGCCGGAGGCGATGCGCAGGCTGCGCAACAAGGAGATGGCGATGGTGTTCCAAGACCCGATGACCTCGCTCAATCCGGTATTTACGGTCGGAGAGCAGCTGATGGAAGGCCCGCGTTTGCACTTGGCGATGTCCCGCAAAGAAGCGTATAATCATAGCGTAGGGATGCTGGAAAAAGTTGGGCTGGCCCGTGCGGAGCAGCTGATGCGCGAATATCCCCACCGGTTGTCCGGCGGGATGCGGCAGCGGGTCATGATCGCGATGGCGCTGGCGTGCAGGCCGAAGCTGCTGATCGCCGACGAGCCGACGACGGCGCTCGACGTGACGGTGCAGGCGCAAATTTTGGAGCTGCTGCGGGACTTGAACCGGACGGAGGGCACGTCGGTGCTGCTGATCTCGCATGACCTCGGCGTCATCTCGGAAATGTGCAGCCGCGTATCCGTCATGTATGCCGGACAGGTGGCGGAGACCGCCCCGGCCGCGGAACTGTTCCGCTCGCCCGCCCATCCGTACACGGCCGGCCTGCTGCGGTCGATTCCTTCCCCGGACAAGCGGGGCGAGGCGCTGTACGCGATACCCGGCCGCGTGCCGCCGCCGGAGGAGCGCTCCGGAGGCTGCCCGTTCGCGGCCCGGTGCGACCGCGCCGTTGCGGCCTGCTCCGGCGCAAGGCCGGCGGCACGCATGATTGCGGACCGGCACGAGGTCCGCTGCTTGCTTGCCGGGGAAGGGAGGGCGTCCGTTCGTGAGTATCAGCTCGCTTGAACTTGAACCGCTGGTGGCCATCGACCGGCTGACGAAGCGCTACCCGGCCGCCGCGGGCTTCGGCAAGCCCGGAGCCTGGGTGAACGCCGTGAACGGCGTCTCCTTCGAGATCCGCAGCGGCGAGACGCTCGGCCTCGTCGGAGAAAGCGGCTGCGGCAAGTCGACGACCGGCCAGCTGCTTGCCTGGCTGCTGGAGCCGACCTCCGGGTCGATCCGCTTTCGCGGCCGGGAGCTGACGGCGCTGCGGGGCCGTGAAATACGGGAAATGCGCAAGCACATTCAATTGATCTTTCAAGACCCGTATGCGTCGCTCAATCCGCGGCATACGATCGGCTCGATCCTGGAGGAGCCGCTTCGCGTCCACCGGATCGGCTCGCGTGCCGAGCGCAGGCGGCAGGCCGGCGACATGCTGGAAACGGTAGGACTGGACCGCGGCTGCGCCGACCGGTACCCCCACGAGTTAAGCGGCGGCCAGCGGCAGCGTATCGGCATCGCCCGGGCGCTGATGCTGCGTCCGTCCTTCGTCGTGGCGGACGAGCCGGTGTCCGCGCTCGACGTGTCGGTGCAGTCGCAGATTTTGAATCTGCTCAAGGAGCTGCAGCGGCGCTTTGCGCTGACCACGCTGTTCGTCTCGCACGATCTCAATGTCGTGCAGTACATGAGCGACCGGGTCGCCGTCATGTACCTGGGCACGCTCGTCGAGCTCGCGCCGGCCGAAGCCTTGTTTCGCGGCGCGGTCCATCCGTACACGCAGGCGCTGATCTCGGCGATCCCGTCCGTCCGTGCCGGGGAGCGGCGCGAGCGCATCGTGCTCCGCGGCGAGGTGCCGAGCCCGCTTCATCCGCCCGCGGGCTGTCCGTTTCACACGCGATGCCCGCAGGCGTTGGCGGAATGCGCGTCCGTGACACCGGAATGGAAGCCCGTCGGCCCGGACCATTACGCGCGCTGCCTGCTGATCTAAGCGCATCGGCATCGAAAGGCGGGTTCGGCTTGCCCAAGCCGCATGGCCATCCGATCCGCCAAGCTACAGGAGAACGAGGAGGGATTCCTTTTGAACATCGGCATTTTGTCGGACCTGCATATCGATACCAATAACCCCGGCTGCTCCGTCCCGGTCGAGGAGGCGCTCTGCGAGGAGGCGCTTGCGCAGAAGGTGGATTTGCTGCTGATCGGCGGGGACATCTCCAACAACAGCGCCACGACGCTGAAGACGCTCAGGCACGTCCGGGACCGGCTGTCCATCCCCTGCTTGTTCGTCCCGGGCAATCACGATCTGTGGAACATCCACGACCCGGAGCGCACGGCTTGGGATTCGTACCGCGAGCTGCAAGCGTTCGAAGGGAATCTTGCGAACGGCGCTTATATGATCAATGAGGAATGGGCCGTCGTCGGAGATATCGGCTGGTACGACTACTCGTTCGGAGCGAACCGCTACACGAAGGAGGAGTTTGACCGGATGTCGCTCGGCGAGCGGACGTGGCAGGACAGTCTGTTCGCCCGGTGGGACCGGCCGACGACGGAGGTCTGCGATTATTTCGTGCAGAAGCTGGACAAGCAGTTGAACGCGCTCCGGGACAAGAAGGTCATCCTGATGACCCACGTCCTGCCGCACCGCTATTTTACCGTTCCGTACGCACCCGAGGTGTGGGGCTACTTCAACGCCTTTCTCGGAAGCGAGCAGTACGGGAAGCTGATCGAATTGTACGCCTCCTCCGTGAAGCTGGCCGTCTGCGGCCATGTGCATTACCGGAAGCGGCAAACCTTCGGCGGCACGCAGTACGTATGCAGCTGTCTCGGCTATACCCGGGAATGGTCGAATCCGGGGGATGCGCGGGCCGAGGTGGCGAAGGCGATGACCGTGATCGAGCTGGCCTCGCTCGAGGAGCAAAGCCCGCTGAATGCATAATTGATCTTTTTTACAGAGGGAGCACCTCTTGCGGCGAAAGCGGCCGGAGGCGCTTCTTTTTTTGTTCTTCCGGAGCAGAATGCCGTGCGCTTCAGGTACTACGCAAAGTTAGTACTACCCGCTTTGTCGAATCCGCGTACAATAAGGTTTAAGACCAGGTGCTAGGAACTAACCGCAAAAAACACAAAGCACCGACGGAGGGAATAGCTATGGTATTGGTAAAATGGTTGGCCCGAATCGTACTTACCCTGTTGTTTCAAGCGAGATTCAGCGGTTTGGAAAAGCTCGATTTCCGCAAACCGACCATTCTGATCCCGAATCATCTGTCGCTGATCGATGCGGCGCTGCTTGCCACACGGCTGCCGGAGGAAGTCACGTTCGTCGTGAACACGCGCATTGCCAAAAGGTTCGCCCCGTTCATCCGCCTGCGGAAGCATATTGCCGTCGATCCGATGAATCCGTACTCCGTGAAGCAGATGGTCAAGACGGTGCAAAAAGGGGCTCCGCTCCTCGTCTTCCCGGAAGGGCGCGTCAATACCGCGAGCGGCGGCTCGCTGATGAAAATATACAGCGGCGTCGGCTACATCGCCCTCCGCACGGGCGCGACGCTGTACCCGATTGCCTTGAACGGTCCGGAACGGTCCAAATTTTCTTACCTGAAGCATAAAATCCGGCAGGCGTGGTTCCCGAAAGTTACCGTGCGGATCGGCGATCCGTTTACTTTGGATTACGACCGCAGCCAGTCGATGAAATCGCAAAAGGAACGCGCTGCGGCGCAAATCCAGAAGAAGCTGGAGGCCGAGCTGGTGAGCAGCCGGGTGAAGACCGGGATCAACCTGTTCAACGAGCTGCTGACCGCTGCCAAGCATCACGGGTACAATTTCCCGGTGTGCGAGGACTTGAGCCAGACGTTTACGTATAAAAAGCTGCTGACGGCTTCCTACGTATTTGCCAGAAAGCTTGCGGCCGAGCTGAAAGACGAGCCGGGCGTCGCCGTCCTGCTGCCGAATTCCGCCGCCCATCTGCTTGTGTTGTTCGCGCTGTTCAAGCTTGACAAACGGCCGGCGATCCTCAACTTTTCGGCCGGGGAAAATAACATGCGCATCGCCTGCGAAACCGCTTCCGTCCGGACGATTTTGACCTCCAGACAGTTTGTCGACAAAGGAAAGCTGACGCCGGTGATCGAAAGTCTTGGTCAAAAGTACCGCGTGTTGTATTTGGAAGACATGAAGGATACGCTCCGTATGAGCGATAAGCTGTCCGGCTTCGCGGATTTCCTGCTCAAACGGAAGGCGACAGTGAAGAATACCGAGATCGTGCTCTTTACGTCCGGCAGCGAAAGCGTCCCGAAAGGGGTCGTGCTGGACCATGCCAACCTGTATGCGAACATGCAGCAGACCCGCACGGTGATGGATATTAACGCGCAAGACGTCTTTTTCAATGCGATGCCGATGTTTCACAGCCTTGGGCTGCTGGTGACCGTGCTTCCGGTGCTAAACGGCGTGAAGGTGTTTCTGTACCCGAGCCCGCTTCATTACAAGGTTATCCCGGAGCTGGCTTACGATCGGAATGCGACGTTTCTGTTCGGCACCTCGACGTTCCTGGCGGCCTACGGCAAAGCGGCGCATCCGTACGATTTTCAATCGCTTCGCTGCGTGATCGCCGGGGCCGAGAAGCTGAAGGACGAAGTCCGGCAGCTGTGGGTCGACAAGTTCCATGTTTGCCCGGTGGAAGGCTACGGCACGACGGAAGCTTCGCCGGTCGTGGCGATGAACACCCGGATGTGGCATCGCAAAGGAACGGTCGGACAAATTCTTCCGGGTATCGCCTATAAGCTCGAGCCTGTGCCGGGACTGGAAGGCGGCAAGCTGCTGATTCAGGGGCCGAACTTAATGAAGGGTTATCTGCTTCACGAAGAGGGCTTCAATCCGTGTCCCGAATGGTACGATACCGGGGACGTGGTAAAGATCGACGAAGACGGTTTCGTGACGATCGTGAGCCGGGTGAAGCGGTTTGCGAAGATCGGCGGCGAAATGGTGTCCTTGAACCAAGTGGAGGAGCTTGCGGCAAGCTGCTACCGGGACGCGAACGTAGCCGCAGTCAGTGTGCCGGACAGCCGCAAGGGCGAGCGCATCATCCTGTTCGTGACGCAAGAAGAGCATCAGATTCAGGCGATCAAGCAATTTGTGAAAGACCGCGGGCATTCCCCGCTCATCACCCCGTCCAAGCTGGTGCGGGTCGAGAAGCTGCCGATTCTGGGCAGCGGCAAGCCGGATTATGTGGCACTGAAAAAGCTGGCCGAAGAGCCGGCGGCAGACGAAGGAGCGAACGCCGTATGAACGTATGGAAAAAACTCAGACTCAAACCGATCAATGCGCTGCTCGTCTCGCAATTCTGGAGCGCGTTCGCCGATAACGCCATTTTGTTCGCGATCATCGAAATGCTGCGGGCCAAGGCGTATCCCGAATCGTATATCGGCAACGTGCAGCAGGCCTTTTTGTTCGCTTACGTCGTTCTGGCGCCGTTCGTCGGCAGCTTCGCGGATAAGCATCCGAAGTCGGTCGTGCTGCTGATCGGCAACGCGCTGAAAGCGCTCGGGATCGTCGGGCTGCTGCTCGGTCTCGAGCCGGCCTTGAGCTACGCCGTGATCGGAATCGGCGCAGCCGTGTACAGTCCGGCGAAGTACGGCATCCTCGGCGAAATTTTGAGCCGCTCCGCGGCTGATGCGAAGCAGCTCGACTCCGAGCTGCTCAAGGCGAACGCCAAGATCGAGGGCTATACGATCATCGCCATACTGGCCGGTACGGTGGGCGGAGGCATTCTGGCGAAGCAGTCGCTGACGGTGTGCATCGCCGCCTGCCTGCTGCTGTACGTGACCGCGCTGCTTTTGTCGCTATCGATTCCGCGGGTGGCGGGGAACCCGGGCATTCATTACGCCAAAGATTCGATCCTGTTCTTTAAAGATATCGCCCGGCTGTTCCGGGACCCGACGGCCCGTTACTGCCTGATCGGCACCGGCTCGTTCTGGATGACCTCGTCAGTCATTCGCGTCGCGGTCATTTCCTGGATTCCGCTGCACCTCGGCATTCACGGGGTCGATCAGATTTCGATGCTGATTGCGGTTACGGCTATCGGCATTATGGCCGGAGCCCTGACGGCTCCCAAGCTGATCCCGGCGCATAAATACTTGAACTCTTATCTGTACGGCGTTGTGATGGTTGCGCTCATTCTCATTTTCCCGATGCTGAGCAATCTGTACGTAACGGTATTGATCTTGCTGGCGGTCGGTTTCGCCGGGGGCGTCTACGTCGTACCGCTGAACTCGGTGCTGCAGAAGGTGGGCAATCCGAAGATCGGCGCAGGCAAAACGATTGCCGTGCAAAACTTGTTCGAGAACCTATTGATGTTCGCGGGCGTGCGGGCGTATACGCAGGCGACCGCGGCCGGAACAAGCGTGGAGACGTCGATTTACGGCGTCGGGCTGGTGCTGGCGCTGTTTGTGCTCTATCTCGTGTTCCAGGCCGTGATGCTGAAGCGGAGAAGCGCCGAAGTTGCCGGCTCTCGCATATGAACGCTTGCGCTTAAAGCAAAGACCGGACCCCGTCGTCGGGGAATCCGGTCTTTGCTTTGCGCTTATCGTCCCGGCAGCGGCGCCGAGCCGAACGGATAAGTATATTGAAGCGTTTCGTCGAACGTAATGTAGTCAAGGTTGACCATCAGCAGCAAAAAGCGCGTGCCGGTTTTGGGATCGCTGACGATGATGTGGTCGCGGCCCGCCGCTTCGATACGCCCCTTGAAAATTTTGGCGTTCCACTGGGAGTTGTTCTCGTAGGTCATATACAGCGTAGCGACTTTGCCCAGGTTCAGGCGCAAAATATTTTCGATGAAGGATTGCTCCATCGGCAGCTGCCCGGGGGTGACCGGCGCGGCCGGCGTCGGCACCTGCTGTCCTGCAGCGGTAATCGTCGAGCCTGCCGGGATCATCGGCGTAAGCGATTGCGCCGTAGACTGTCCCCCGTACGGGGCGGGGCTGTAGCCGGGGCTGGAGTACCCGCCGCCGTACGGGGTCGGTACTGCTTTGTTCGGATTGTTATACATCGCTCATAATCCTCCTTCAAACTTCGCTTGATTTGGGTTTCGACTGGGCTGGAGCACACCATTCATACTATGGTGTGGGCGAATGTTTGGTGACGGATTTTTTTGTTGGATCGAAGAGCGGTGGCATACAGCCCGAAAGAGCAGGCTATCCGAAAATCTGCGCCGCAATGCTGTAAAGGTTTCCGCTTCGAGGCGGCAGGCCCGGCGAGTGCAGGACCATGACAGGCGGTTCGGCAACGCTGGCGAAGCCGCATGCTTCCAATAACGGGGGAAACGCAGGACGTTCTGAAACGACGTCGATCCTCAATTTACCGCAATGTCCGCTTGCCAGGCGGTCGATGAGGGCAAGAGCCGTATGGTCGTCCGGAGCCGTAATCGGTCCTAGGGTCAAATGGATAGGCCCTTGAATGCTTAAGCCGAATCCTGCAATCGTACCGTCCGCAGTATAGGCGATGAGAGATTGCTTCGCTTGCTTGATCCGGGTTTGCAGGAATCGGGAGCGGTCTGCTCCGACGGAGCGGCGGTCCAACTCGATAACCTCCGGAATATGCTCGTTCGTCATAGGGATGAGGCGGACAGGCTCGCGTTCCGTGCCCCAAGAAGGCGGCCGGTACCGGTCGCATAACAGCTTGCAGACATGGCCGGCCCTTCGAAAACCAAGCTTTTCATATAGAGGCTCGCCTTCTTTGGTGGCGATCAGCTGGATAGTCGTATACGGACCTGCAGAAATTATGCATGTTTGCATCAACGCTTGCCCAAGACCGAGCCGCCTATATTCAGGGTGTACGATAACCAGGCCGATTGAAGCCAGCTGCCGTCCATAAGGTATAATTGCCGCGCTCGCGACGATCTGCCGGCGATTATTTCTGATCCCGTAAATTGTGCCCGAAGACAGCACCGTTCGAAGCTCGGGTTCGGCATAGTCCCACCCGACCGATTCGGAGAGCGCAATGAGGCCTGGAATATCCGTTTCGGATAGCTTGTATATGTCCCGTTCCGGCGAAAGTGCCGTCGTCACTCCAATCATCGTCCTTTCGTACGCACGCCGTCTCTGCCACGGAAGCTTCCGCATAAGATAGGGCGCGTTTTCTTTGACCGTCAACGCAGGGTGCAAAAAGAGCCCTTCATGAACAAGGGCTCTTCCCGAACTTAAAAATCAATATGATCCGGATCCGGGCCAAAGCGGCGATCTTGGTTCAAGCCGTCCAGACGCGCCATATCCTCGTCGGACAAGGTGAAGTCGAAGACGTCGAAGTTTTCGCGGATGCGGCTTTCGCGAATGGACTTCGGAATGGTAACCACCCCGTGCTGCAGATCCCAGCGGAGAACGATCTGCGCCGGCGTTTTGCCGTATTTGTCCGCCAGCTCGCTTAGCAGCGGCAGATCGAGATTGCCCTGCATCAGCGGACTCCAGGCTTCCAGCTGAATTTTGTGCTCCTTGCAGAACGTCCGCAGCTCCTGCTGGATTAGTAGCGGATGGAATTCGACTTGGTTCACGGCAGGAACGATTTCGCTATCCTGCAGCAAATCCTCCAGATGATGCACTTTGAAATTGCTGACGCCGATCGCCCGGACGAGGCCGTCCTTATACAGCTTTTCGAGCGCCTTCCAGGTTTCCTTATATTTGCCCTTCACCGGCCAGTGAATGAGGTACAGGTCGATGACCTCGAGCTGCAGCTTCCGCCGGCTTTCCTCGAAAGCCTGAAGCGTGCTGTCGTAGCCCTGGTCCGCATTCCATACTTTCGTCGTGACGAACAGCAGGTCGCGCGGAATGCTGCTGGCTTGAATCGCCTGGCCGACCCCGGCTTCGTTGCCGTAGACGGCAGCCGTATCGATGGAGCGGTAACCGGCTTCCAGCGCATGCCGTACGGCTTGGACGACCTCGTCGCCTTCCTTGGTTTTCCAGACGCCCAGTCCGAGCCATGGCATGCGGACGCCGTTGTTTAGCACCGTAGTGTCGCTGAATCGCTGAATCGCGGTCATGTGCAAATTCCCTCCTTGGACAAATTTTACCTCTTTCATGATAACATAATCGGGTGCGGAACGAAAAATAACGGTCCGGATCGCCCGGACGACCGCTACTTGAAACTTCGTTATTGAACGAAGGTATAAAAGAGTTTATTATGTAAGTTAAGGAAAAATTAGAATCTAACGGTAATATTGTGAGGCGGTTTCATATTCATCATAACGGTCGCCGCACTGCATCGGCAAGGAGAGAGGAATAAGCATGAAGCTCCGGACGTTCTTTTTCCTGTGGTTTGTCGTGCCTGTGACGTGCCTGCTCGCTTTGAGCAACGTCTTCTATTATTACGCGACGAAACAGATGCTGATGAACAACCACTATAACGAAGTCGAAAACTTCACGAGCAATATCAAAATTTATTTCGAGCATTCCCTGCGGTCCGCCGACTATGCCGAAAAGCTGCTGGCGGAAAATTTGCGTCTGGCGGCCATGCTTGCGCAAAGCAAACTGCCTCCGCGCTTGGAACAGGTGAGCAATAAGGAGTTGACGGAACTAAGCAAGGAGCTGGGCGTGTCGGATATTACGCTATTTCAGCGCAAGGGCGACGATATCGTTGCCCTGCGCTCCTCCAATCTCGCACAACGAAATATATCTGCCAAAGAATTTGAAGATTTTTGGTTTCTCGCCTTCAACCAACTGCTGGATGGGGAGGAAGTCACGGTTTCCGAAGGCTATACACTTCCCCATTACTGGTCAGGCCCTATGGACGTTGCATCCTCGGACCCGAACGCGCTCCATAAATTCGGATACTACCATGACGGGCAGACGGACTATATGATCAATCCGTTTTACAGACAGGAGGATATGGAAGAATATGTGGATTTGGCTTCTTACATGGACATGATCGAACGTCTGCAGAAAGAAAAACCGTTCCTGATCGGACTTACGGGCTTTAATGCCGAGCGTTTTGGAGAAGAAATGTACGAAGTCAAGCAAAATGATCGTTTGGTTATTCCTTATCCGAAGCGTCCGATCTTCTTTGGTCAGTATGTCATGCAGGCGGACAATGATGTGGAGAAGGTCAGACAGGCGCATCGGGAAAAAAAGACGATCAGCTACCAGGCAAACGTTCAAGGAAGAGACGTGATCAAGAGCTTTGTGCCGATCGAAACCGAGCTGCCTCTGGTGATCGGCCTCGTCTCGGATTACAGCTATATTCAGAACGAGCTGAGGCGCCAGTCGGAGCGGCTTCTTATGGTCAGCGTCGCGTCTTTCCTGATGCTCGGGGCGTTGGTGCTTGTTTTAATCCGAAAAAGCAAGCTTGCGGCGGCCATCGTTTCTGCCGAGAAAATTTATCTTGATAGCATGAACAGCTTATTTACGGCTATCCGGGGGCTAAACCACGATGTCGGCAACATTGTCAATGCCATTCACGCCCATGTGCAGAAGAAGGAATACGACGAGCTGGAAAAAGTAACGCAAGCGTGGGTAAAGGAAGTCGTTGAAATTCAAGATGTCGTTATGATCCGCCACCCGACGCTATCGGCCATCGTACAATTCGCGGCCAGCAGCGCGATCAAGCAAAAGGTGAAGCTGGAGCACAACATCGCCGTCACGGGCGATCTGAAGCTGAACGGGGAGAAGTCGCTCGATTTGATTCGCATCGCAACGAACTTGATATCCAATGCGTTTGATGAAACCGTCAAGCTGCCGGCGGAGGAGCGGCTGGTTCAAATGTCCGCTTGGACCGCGGACCGTATACTGTATTTCAAGGTATCCAATCGCGGGAGAGCGATCAGTCAGGAGGAGCTGCCCCGGCTTCTAAGCGCAGGCTATTCCACCAAATTCAGTCACGAAGGCTTGGGCTTGCAGGTGGTCAAAGAGCTGGTGCAAAAATATAAGGGGCAGCTGTGGGTCGAAGATTTTGAAAACGCGGGAGCTACGTTTATGTTCAAAATTCAAATTTAGAATCCATGATCCATAAGGCGGTGAACCGGACGTTGAATCAAGGGGAACGACTGACTGCATTAATTGCGGAGGACGATTTTGCACAAAAGCAGCTTTTAATTCGATTTGCCGAGGAGCATCATCTCATCGTCGTCGATACGGTCTCATCCGGAAGCAAGCTGGTGGACAAGTATGTCGAGCTGCAGCCGGACCTCATCCTTACGGATATTAGCCTGGACGGTATTTCCGGTCTTGAGGCTTGCCGCAGGATTAAGACGAAGGGATACGATCCTTGCATTATTGTGGTTACGGCGCTAACGGACATGAAATATGCGGAGGAAAGCTTCGAGATTGATTCGCTCTCCCTTATGCTGAAGCCTGTAACCACCGAACGGTTCAAGAAAAGCTTGGAGAAGGCGAAGAAGCATTTGATGCAGAAAAGAAAGCAATCGCCCGCTGCCGGAGCAAGCGGCGAACGTTTGGTCCGCTGCAAGCAAAAAATCTGCGATTTGGAAGGGCGAAACCTGCTGCGGGAGGTTTACATCAACGAGGAACAAATTCTCTACATCACCAAAGAACGCAAACACATTTCCATCAAATGGACGGACTGCAATTCGATTCAAACCCTTCACATCGCCTCTACTTTGAAGGAGCTCAACAAGATCACTTCACCTTGTATTTTTCAGTGCAATAAGAGTCAATTGGTCAATATAAAATACGTCCGAAAGCTGTGCGCGGACCTTCTTACGCCGGGAAATTATGAAATACTGCTTCACAACGTTTCCGAATCGCTGACGCTCAGCAGGAGCTGCTATGCTCAGTTTGAGCAGGCGCGCAGCGCGATGATGGCGAACCGGCAGGCTTCGACAAATTTTAATCCGGAAAATACGATTTTAGTGCGGGATAATGCAAAATAAACTATTCTGCGGCTTTAATCTTTATAATCGAATTACAGAAGGTTGGCCAACCCGTCTGTTATAAAATTACCGTTGAGGTTTGGAGGTAAGAGGATAATGAAAAAAATGGCGGTTAGCGCTCTGGCGGCTTTGACGCTTCTCTTGAGTTCGGCTTTGCCGGCCATGGCGGCCAAACAGTCCATTGACGGGACATTGGGACCTAACGAAAAAAAACAAATCGCGTTTGTTGCCGATGATCGGATCGTATCGTTATATGTCAATTATCAATACAGCAGCTCTAGAACGAATGTCGACTACCGCTTGTATGACGGGTATGGAAAAAGGGTCGATGAGGAAAACGGTCAGGTTGAGATCGACGGCGATGTGACAGATTCGGAAGTGAAATTTAGATGGAGAAATCTTACTCCGGGCCATGCTTACTACTTGGAAATCGACAATGACAGCAGAGACAGCAGCGAACAAATCGAAGCCGAAATCAGAGGAGAACTTGTTATTTAACCAGCCGACCGATTGCATCGTCAATTTCCTTCTGAAAAAACGCCTCCGTTAAAATCGGTAAAGCCGAGGAACGGTGGCGTTTTTACTTTTATTACCCTTGCACGGCCAATAAGGGTGCCTGCCCGGGAGCGAAGAGGCATTCATGTTGAAATTATTCATATACTTTTTGTAGGGACGTATGAGGTTTCGCCTTTTATGAGTCGCTTGATGATATCCTGCATAATATCCGCTGCCGTTGACTTCACTCGGGCACCATCTTTATCATGACACGGCTAAGGGGATTTGGTTTTGGTTTACATGGCAGGTCTGTCATTCGTCCGTCGTTGTTTTTGTTTGAAAAAAACGAAGGGAGCGGTAAATGTGGAAGTCGCGGAAAAAATCGTTTATCCCGATGAGATCACCGGGTTCCGTACGGAGGAGCAGCGCTTCGAGCCGTATTCGTGGTATCGGGAGATGAGAAGGAGCCACCCCGTCTATTTCGATCCGAAGCAACAGGTCTGGAATGTTTTTTTATATCGGGACGTGGAGCGGGTGCTGTCCGATTATCATCTGTTCTCCAGTAAAAACGAACGGAGGCTGTCGTCGTTCCCGCTTATAGGGAAGGAAGAGAGGAGCCTGACCTCTATGGACCCTCCTTTGCATTCCAAGAGACGGGGGCTGGTCGCGAAAGCGTTTACGCCAAAATCGCTCAAGACATGGGAACCGCGAATTGCCGCCGTCGCGCAGTATTGGCTGGATCAGATCCGGGAGCAGGACACGATCGATCTTGCCTATGATCTTGCAATTCCTTTGCCGGTGACCGTCATTGCGGAGCTGCTGGGCGTTCCGGCGAGCGACTGGAAGCAATTCAAGCTGTGGTCGGATGCGATTATCACACCGGGCGGTCGCGACACCTACGCCGAAAGCGTGATGGAAAGGGAGCAGGCGCTGAAGCAAATGGCGGACTACATACAGCCTGTCATCCGGGAAAAGCGAAGCCGTCCGACGGATGACATCATCTCCGATTTGACGATCGCCGAGCTCGAAGGAGAGCGTTTGAGCGACGAAGAAATCATTCATTTTGCCATCGGGCTGCTTTTTGCCGGGAACGAGACGACGACGAGGCTGATCTCCAATGCGTTCTACTGCTTTCTTGTCGATCGGCCTGCCGCTTATCCGCTGCTCAGAAAGGAGTTATCGCTCGTCCCGAAGGCGGTGGAAGAAGTGCTGCGCTACCGGTCGCCTGCCCAGTTCATGATGCGCAGAGTGACGCAGGATACGAATGTGTTCGGCGCAGAAATGAAAGAAGGGGAATCGATTATCGCATGGATCGGCTCGGCCAACCGCGATGAGGAGCATTTTGTTCAAGCGGAGCAGTTCAATCTGAACCGGCCGAATAATCAGCAGCATCTGTCGTTCGGTAAAGGGACGCATTTCTGTCTGGGCGCGCCGCTGGCGAGGATGGAGGCGAGCATCGGCTTGACCGAATTCATGAAGCGGTATTCCCGGTTGACCCTGCCCGAGCATTGGAGCTTGCGCGAAAATCTTGGGCAGACAGGAAATCTTGCCAAGTTCCCCGTTCGCGTCGAGCGGTAGCGTACGCGCTTGTTGCATGAATACAATTTTATAACGCGAAGCGGATTTCTCACCAGCTCTGCCCTCCGGATTTTGCCGGGGGTCTTTTTTTCTGTGGAGACAACTCTTCGGCCGGTCAACGCAAACGGAAACTTTTTGTATTTTTCGATGATATTTATAAAAATATACGCTGCAATGCCCACGTCTGGAAACGCATAGCCGCTCTGTCCTCTTGATGGGGGATTCGACAATATTTTGAACAACGCCATCCGTTGTTGTCAAACGGTCCGCGGGTTGTTATGATAAAGAGGATCTTTTTTAGAGTGAAGGATATCACATTTGTTTTCGAATTCCTCATACAAGGGGGTTGCATAGAGGTGGAAAAACAAGCAAGCTTGGGGATGGGCGTAGAGACGGCGAATGTTGAGGCGGACACCGCTGTCAATTCGTCGGCTACGTGGAGAGATTTTGTCAATCTGGCCAAACCCGGCATTTTATTTTCCAACGCGATTACGGCTTTTGGCGGCTTTTGGGTCGCTTCCGGCTGGCATATCCAGTGGGATACATTGATATATATGCTGCTCGGCACCGTGTTGGTCATGGCGTCCGGCTGCGTGCTGAACAACTATTTGGACCGGGACATGGACAAGAAGATGACCCGGACGCAAAAGCGTGCTACCGCAGCAGGCAGCATTGCTCCGCAGACCGTATTATGGTACGGTATCGTGCTCGGCGTTGTCGGTCTTGCGGTACTGTGGTTTCTGACGAATCACCTTACCGCTTTACTCGGTTTACTCGGTTTGTTTATTTACGTATGGATTTATACCGCCTGGGTTAAGCGGTCATCCGTATGGAGCACGTTCGTCGGCAGCTTTTCGGGCGCGATGCCTACGCTGCTGGGCTACTGTGCCGTTCAGGGACAGATCGATGCCGCGGGGCTTATTCTGTACGGTATTATGTTCCTGTGGCAGCCGCCGCACTTCTGGGCGCTCGGCATTCGTCGGATGGAAGAATACCGCGCTGCGGGCTTCCCGCTTTTGCCGGTAGTCAAAGGAACGTACGTTACCAAAATGGCGATGGTCCGTTATATCGTGCTGCTCGTGCCCGTTTCGCTGTTGCTGTACTGGCTCGGTTACGTAGGGCCGCTTTACTTCTTCGCGGCTACGATCATGGGCTTGTACTGGGCATTCTTGAGCCTTAAAGGGTTCAAAGCGGAGGATGAAGTGCAATGGGCCAAAAAAATGTTTATTTACTCGATTAATTACTTGACCTTGCTGTACATCATCATGGTCATCAGCACCACTCCTTTACCGTAGGGTATTTGCGGACGGTGCAAAACGGTGGATGACAATCCCTTGGCTCCGGCCTTGGGATTTATTTTTTGAACAATGGGAAGGTGAGCGCTCATATGCAAAAAACCGGGTTTAAAATCGTCGTCATGGTACTGCTGGTTGGTTTGATTGCAACGTTGGCTTATATGCTGGTGAAAGGGCCGGAGAAGAAAATCGGGGTGCTCAAGAAGGCGCCGGATTTCAAGCTGGAAAACTTGGACGGCAGGACGGTAACGTTGGCCGATACGGCGGGAAAAGCGAAGCTGGTTTATTTTTATTTTTCGCATTGTCCTGACGTCTGCCCTCCGACAACCTATAACCTGTCGAAAATTCAGGACGTATTGGTGAAAAAGGGTGTGTTCGGCACAAAAACGGCGCTTCTTTCCATCACCTTCGATCCGACGAGGGATACCCCTGAACGGCTCAAGGAATTCTCCGGCCGCTTTCATCCGGATTACAAGGGCTGGTACTTCCTGCGCGGCGACGAGGCCTATACGATAGACCTTGCCAAGAAGTTTGACGTCCTTGTAGCCAAAGACCCGAAAACCGGCGATTTTACGCATACGAACTTATTTCTGTTGGTCGATGGCAAAGGCGACGTGCGTACCTACTATTCGGGTAACGACGAAAACATCGATATCGAAGGAATCGCAAACGATTTGATTCAGGTTAGCAAGGAATCCTAGGTTGACGGCAGGAGGGGCATCGATTTGACATGGCTTATTTTACGCACATTCTGCTCCATAATGTCATTCCGCTGACCATCATGATTGCGGTAGGCGCTATCTTATACCGGGCATTCAAGCTCGATATCAAGACGCTGTCCAAATTGAATTTTTATTTATTCTCCCCGGCGCTTGTCTTTAAAATGCTTTATGAATCGACTTTGTCGCTCGCAGTTCTCGGGCAAACGCTGCTGTTTTTCGCCCTGTTTTTTGCCGCGATGTTTCTTTTGATGGAAGTGGTGATCCGTCTGCGGGGATATCAGGGAGGCATGGTCCCGGCGATGCGCAACAGCGTTATTTTTTATAACAGCGCGAACTATGCGATCCCGCTGAACCAGCTCGTGTTTGTCGGGGACGCGTTCACCTTGTCGATTCAGATCATCATTATGATGATGCAGAGCTTGCTGCCTAACACGTATGGGATCTATGCGGTCAATGCTTCAAAGCGCAATGACATGAGGCAGACGCTCCGCACGATCCTGACGCTGCCCGTCATCTATATCATTCCGATCGCCTTTTTGATGAAGGGGCTGCACATTCCGATCCCGGAACCGGTGTATGCGCCAATCAATTATGTATCGGATGCGTTCATTGCAACCGCTCTTTTAACGCTTGGCGTGCAATTGGGAAGCATGAGATGGACATTCAATTTGACCGATGTTATGCTGTCGAACGTGCTCAGGCTCTGTGTGGGCCCGGCCGTCGGCTTTCTGATCGTCCTGTTGATGGGGATTGAAGGGGTCATGGCGCAGGCGCTTGTATTATCCTGTGCGGTGCCGACATCGCTAAGCAGCGTGCTCATTGCCGTCGAATACGATAACGAGCCGGAATTTTCGTCGCAAGCTGTGTTTTCCTCAACGATATTTAGTATTTTTACGGTCACGTTGGTTATCTATTTGATGAAATTTATAGGCTAAAACTTCTCAAAGGTCGGGATCATCGGGGGATAGATTATAAACTCCTCCAGCCCGGCCTTTTCCAATTGCTGAATAAGATACTCGTCCGGTGTGCCCTCGACACCCGCATAGCCGCGCCGCGTATAGATTTGTTCGGCATCGGGAAACGCATCCCGAAGAATGGCCCGTATTTTTTTGCCCGAGGGGTCATTGTCCGTAAACAAGTATACGTCTCGCGTTCCGATCTTCTTCTTTAACTCTTCCAAACGGTTCGTATTCAACGATCCGAAGGTACAAACGATGACGATGTCCTCTGTCAGCAGGCGGCGAAGCCTGCTTTTATCGTTTTTCCCTTCCACAATGATAGCGATAGACATCAGCTGCCTCCGTTCCTGCAAATGAATTTGTTTCTTGTAGTATACCCCCTTTTGCTGTCCGATCCAATCCCTTCGTGTATGTATTTCCCAGGAAATGTCGGAAGCTGGTCGTGTCTATGAGAAGAAACAATAGATGCACGAATAGAAGACGGCAAGCGAAAAAAGAGCGTTAGTCGATGGTTAATAATACCCGTGCTGATAAAAGGGCCGCTGCCCTTGTCTGCAAGAGACAAAAGAAACGGCCCTTTTTCATGGAGAGTGGTTCATGATGTTGGAAATTAGTTGTTGATAAAGTTTGCTTTGGAGAGCAGACGTTTCAGCATGGTTGCGGATTGTGCGCGAGTCGCCGTATCGCGGGCGCCCAGCGTATCATCCGTCATGCCGTCGATGATGCCGGCATCAATCGCAGTGGCGACTTCGTTGTTCGCCCATACGATTTTGCTTGCATCTTTGAACTTCGCCAACAGTTGAGTTTGTTTGTCGGCGGAGACGTCCGGTTTTGCACCGGCATAGTTCAGAGCACGTACAACCATGGCTGCGAGCTCTTCGCGGTTGATCGTAGCGTTCGGACGGAACGTTCCGTCTTCGTAGCCGTCAACCAGTCGTGCGTTGGCTGCTGCGCTTACTACGCTTGCATACCACTCCCCGGCTGCTACGTCTGTAAATGTGCTGCTGCCGCTGTTCGTATCCAGACCCAGCGCGCGAACAACCAATGCCGCGAATTCCGCACGAGTGATGTTGCGCTCCGGTTGGAATGTCGTATCGGTTACCCCGTCAACGACAAGCTTGTTAGCCAGCAGCTTGATGTAGCTTTCAGCCCAGTGGCCGTTGATGTCGGAGAAGGTTTTATCCAACTCGATGACAGCATAGATGCTGCTGCCGTTGCGTTTCAACGTCGCTTCGTTTTTACCATCCACCGAAGAGAAGACAGCAGGAACAAAGCTCAATTTGCTCGTTGTCGGGTTGTAGAGAACGCCTGTTGCTTTGGACGAATCGACAGCCTTGCTCAGCGGAAGAATCCGGCTGATGTAGTTGTTGCCGAGGTCCAGCGCAGCTGTTTGTTGGTCTTTGCCAAGGCCGACGATATCGAAATCGACAGCATTGCTGGCTACCGTACCGCCAAGCGCTTTAGCAGCCTTGTCTACGCCGTCCTTCGCCGTATCGTTTGCTTTGGCGATGGTTACTTTCAGCTTCAGCTCATCCGTCGTTACCGACAGCTTGCTGGCCAAGTCTTGCAGCTTCAGCACGTTGAGCGGAATGATGTACGCGCCGTGGTCGTTAACGACGACCAGTACTTTTTTGGAATCCGTTACGTAGTCGACAAGCGCTTTAGCCGGAATCAGAGCGAGGTCGCCGCTAAGCTTCAGCGTCACTTTGTCGTGGTCTTTGAACGAATTTCTCAATTGATCGGCATCGACGGAACCGTCAGAGCCAACGTTGATCGTTTCCGAACCCCAGATTCCGCCACCGTAGCCTCCTCCGCCATAGTAGCCACCGCCAGGGGAGGTGCCGGTTCCCGTATCGCGACCTACCCGTTGGTAAACGTCGTCCACGACAGTTCCATTTACATACAAACCGTGCATATAAACGAAATCGTATACTCCGGCCGTTACGTTAAATGGTTTATAAATATACAGCTTGTTGACTTCATCGTACGTATCGTACGTAACCGTGGTTACAGCTACCCGGTTTCCGTTCGGGTCATAAATATATACCTCAGTATTTGCAGTTGGATCATATACGGTGGAGTATACGACACCGGTCACTGTACCGTTGCTATTGTACTTAAAATCTTTGAAGCCCGTAGCGGCAAAGGCCAAGACGGGAACCAAAACAGAGATGATAAGCATCAGTACGGTCACTTGTGCTGTCTTTTTAAGCACAGCAGGCTTCATGCAGGGTTCACTCCTATCTTTTTTGACGAGTAATGGATTATTATTCATACGTTGAATAGGTTTCCTGGACAAATGTATTTTCACCTCCTTCAGCCAGTAATTTGAATATCATTTAGATGTTTTCGAATCGGACAGAGCTATTTATGTCCGTCGCGCCAATGGCAGAATGATCCATTACGGCAGCCGTTTGAACATTACCCAAATCTGCCCGCAGTGAAACATCTCGGCATCTTTAACGGCAGAGAGTGAAGTAAAGTTGCGTTCCAAATCGATTATTGGTTCTTTTGGACTATTAAAACAAGACTTAATACCTATGTGATATCGAATCGGGAATGTAGATTATGATTCTCGTTTCGTTTGAAAATGCGGAAAAACTGCCCGATCCGGACGGCAAGCTATCTCCTTATCCCGAAGATCGTTTTTTACACTCGCACGGGAGCGGAGAACGAGCGGGACGGCAGCAGAGAGAGCGCAAGCATCAGGCAGAGAAAGGCGAGGAAATACGGCGATACTTGTGCCCGCGTATGCCCGGCGACAATCGGGCCGATAAAGGCGCCGATCGAGTACGAAACCGACAGAATCGAGAAGACGCGACCGTAACGGTCCTCGCGCGTCAGGGCAGCAAGCAGCGAAGCGATGGCCGGAAAAATGACCCCTTTGGTCATTCCGATCAGAAACAACGAGACGTAAAGCGGCAGCGGCCAATGAACGGACATCCCGAAAAAAATGAAGGCCAGCGCCAGACAGCCGAACATCACCCGGTACAAAGGAAAGATCCGGTTCAAAAACAACAGGCTGAGCGTTACCAGCGCCCCCATGGAAACAACGGAAAAGAACACGCCGGAGGTCATGATGGAGCCGCTTGCTTCCTTCATTAACGGAAGCTCGAAAAACAAAATGCCTTGGGAGCAAGAAAGCGCAAGAGGAACGGCGTAAAAAAGCCAAGGAACGTTTTCCTGGGCGGATACCGCCGAATTAGTCTGGGACGCGGCGGGAAGGGAGGGCTCCCCCACGATCGCCGCTTGCCCGCTCCTCCGCTCCCTGACTCCGATCCAAGCGAACAGGCCGGTGAGGATAAGACCCCAGCCGAGAAACGTAAACGATTTGGCAAAGCCAAGCTGCGAGACCAGGTAGGCCCCTGCGGCGGGACTGAGCACGGACGCGATGGTATGTACCATGCCGTTGCCGGCCATCAGCTTGCTTTGTTGAATCTGATTTTTGGCGATTTTGGCGAGCAGGGACAAGCAGGCCGGCGATAGAAATGCGAGAACAAAGCCGCTGATCGAACGGACGGCGAGCAGCCCCCACGGATCGCTGACGCGGGATTGAATTATGAGCACGATTCCTGCTACAATCAGGCTGAATACAATGAAGCCTTTGCTTCCATAGCGGTCGACGCCGTAGCCTGCGATCAGGTTTCCGGGCAAATGCGTGATCGAATAGACTCCGAGAACAAGCCCGATGAACGAAGGCGTCGCACCCAGCGACACGGCAAACGGAGTAAGTATCGGGTACTGGGCATGCAGGTCGAAAATGGCGACGAACATGAACAGATAGAGCCATACGGCGGTTTTCATGAAATCACCTCTTTCCATAACGGGGTTCGTCCGTCTGCCGCTACTCTATACGTTTACGTCCGCCGGCAAAGGGATAGTACAAGTATTTTGCAACGTGCGGGATCGTTTGGCGTATAAGAATACGAAGGTTCCGGCGCACTGAAGGAGGGATGCCGGATGGAAATGTTTATCCGGATCGTGCTGGCGGCCGTCTTGGCGCTGGCGCTGTGGAGACTGTTCGGATCGTTACGCCGGACCAGGCGAAGAGAAGACAAGGGGGCGGAAATCCAGCGCAGGCTCGCCGAGCTCCGCAAAAAAAGAGATGAAGCGTGACGCGGGGCTAGTGTATGCAAGGGCGCGGAGAAGCGCTGTCCAGGATGTACATAAGCGATTCAAGACGGACTTTTTGGGGGAGCGATGCAAGTGGAATTTGTAACGGCATTTTTATCGGAGCGGTGGTATGTGCTCGTCGGGGCGCTGATTGTGCTGTTTCTCGTCATCAAAGTGGTGAAAACCGTGATCAAGTGGGTTCTCGTGCTGGCGATATTGGCAGGTCTTGTCTGGTACGGCGCCAGCTACAAGGATCAGCTCTTGGAGCTGGGCACGACGGTGGGAGCGAAGGTCGCCGCCGAGGCCAAGAATCAAGCGGTCAAAGCGATTACCGACGAAGTGAAAGAAGCGAAATACAGCCAGAACGCCGACGGCTCGTATACCGTAAGCACCAAAAGCGTGAAGCTGGAAGGCAAACCGGGCTCGAGCGATGTACAGGTTACTTTTATGAATCAAACGTTCACGATGAAGTTAGACGATGTCCTGAAAGGATTCATCGATCAAGCGAAGAAAAACGCCGGCCAATAAGCTGACGGAACGTACCTTGAGAAGAAAGGAGGAGGACGCCGGTGAATGAACTGGAGAAGCTCGCGCAAATCAATTTGATTACCGTGCTCATCGCCGCACTGTTTGTAGTATCGATTGTACAGGGGCTGCTTCGCGGGGCGTCCTCCTCCGCGAAGCATCTCGCGCTTATGGTCACGGAAGGGGCCGTGACGCTGCTCAGCCTGTTTCTGGCTTGGGAATTGACGTCATGGCTGTCGCCCAAACTGCAGGCATGGCTTGTAGGGCGAGGGCTGACGATCCCGTCAGAGGAACTCGGCTTCTGGAAGCAGCTGTACTATACCGCCGTAACGGGACTGCGCGATTTTTCGTTGCTGCGGTTCAGCGTCCTGTTTGTTTTGGGCTACGGGGTGATTAAGCAACTGGTTTATCGCATCATCGACCCGCTGGTGGACGATTGGTTGACGGAACGGTCCAACGCGGACTCCCCGAGCGGGGGGCGGCACGGTTCCCCTACCCTGCTCAGCAGCTTGATCGGCGGCGTCATCGGCTCGGTGACCGGGTTTGGCCGGGGAATGATTATGATTGCCGTGCTGTTTATTGTCACGACGCTGTTCCCGCAGACGCCGGTGGCTGCTTATATTCAGGATTCGTCGCTTTTTCAAAAAGGGGCGATCGAAGTGATCCGTCCGATGACGGGCGATTTTCTCGCCAACCAGCTTCCGGTTTTCACGCGGGCCGTGGAACAGGAATTCAGCAACATTTTGCAGCGGAAATACGAGGTCGTGGATGCGCGCATTCCGGACGATGTCGCGGAAGCGGCCAAGCAGGTGACGGCCAAGGGGCGGACCGACGAAGAGAAAGCCAAGCTGCTGTACCGCTGGGTCGGCACGCGGATCATATACGACTGGGACAAAGTGAAGGCGTATGAGGAACAGCGCATCTGGAAAGAGCAGACGCCGGAGGATACGTTTAACACGAAGAAGGGCGTTTGCATCGATTTTTCCAGGTTATACGCGGTCATGGCGAGAGCCGTCGGACTTGACGTCAAGGTTGTGACCGGGCTCGGCTATGACGGACGCGGGGGCTACGGCCCTCACGCATGGAACGAAGTGTATCTCAGGGAGAAAAGCGAGTGGGTGCCGCTTGATTCCACCTGGGTAGCCAGCGGAGGCAATTGGTTCAATCCGCCCCGCTTTCAGGAAACGCATATCAAAGATACGTAATCATCGAAGCCGGACGGCCGCCGCAAGCGACGAACCGGTTTTTTCCTTTTTTCTGCGTTTCTATAAATTCCTCGAATATGATACACTTGTTAAGATAATGAGTCTGTAAAAGGTGGGTTTATCATTGCTGCGCAAACCGTTAACGCAATATAAAGCGATATTTTTCGATGTCGGCGATACGCTGATGACGATTCCGGCGGCCCGAGTCATCATGCAGCAGTTTTTGGCAAGCCGGTCGTTTCATCGCGGACAAGAGCAAATCGGGGAACTTTTTACCGAGGCGTTTCGTTTATTTTATTACGGGAAACAGCTTGACCCGTTTGAAGCCTGTACGCCGGAATCGGACCGGGCCTTCTGGATGAAGCTGTACGATTATATTCTTAAAAAACTGGGCGTCGAAGAGGAAAATTGGACGGAGGAGCAGATTCACGTCTGCTGCCACGAGCTCTATGACTTATTCACGGCTCCGCAGCAGTATGCGCTGTTCGAAGACGTGGAGGAAAGCCTCCCGGCCTTCAAGGAAAAAGGGCTGCGGCTAGGCATCATCTCCAACTTTGCGCCGACCCTGCGCTCGATTTTGGAATACAAGGGCATTCTGCATCATTTCGATCCGGTGATCGTCTCGACGGAGGTCGGTCTGGAGAAGCCGGATCCGGCGATCTTCCGTCTGGCGCTGGAGCGCGCCGGGCTGGCGCCGGAGGATGTGCTGTACATCGGGGACCACGAGCGCAACGACATTTGGGCCCCCGCCCAAGTCGGCATCGATGCCGTCAAAATCAAACGATACGATTATCATACCGGGGACGGCATTCTTTCTCTGCGCGAGCTGCTGCAGGACGTGAAGTAGCATACCACTTTTGGAAGGAAGGAGCGGCAAGCAAGATGAAGAAACCTATCGGCATGGACGACTCAAGCAAGCAGGACGGAAACAAGCGGCGTCATTTTACGACCCGAATCAATCTGTTCTTTTTCTTTACGTTTTTCCTGTTTTCCGTGCTTATCGTGCGGCTGGCGATGCTGCAGTTTGTCGAAGGCAAAGAGCTGTCGGCGGAAAAGGATAGGGCAAATAATGCCGATACGCCGATCCCGCCGATTCGCGGCAATATTTTCGACCGCAGCGGCGCTCCGATCGCCTATACGACATCGACGCAGTCGCTCTACTTCCGCATCGAGCAGGACCAGCCCAAGGAGCAAGTGGTTGCTCTGGCCAAACGCTTGGCGGACATTTTTGCGGAGTACGGCAACAAGGATGTGAAGCAGCCGACCGCGGAAGAAATCATCAAGGAAATGGATGTCGGCTTTGATCTGAATCTGCAAGAAACGGCCAAAAAGCCCAGCTATTACTCGGTCCCCCGACGGATCAAGACCGACTTGACGCAAGCGGAAATGGCGTATATTTTGGAGCACCGCGACGAACTCAAGTGGATCGAGATCATGGAGGAGAGCCTTCGCACATACGACCGCGAGAATACGGTCGCGGTACAGCTTGTCGGGTACATGCGGCCGTTCTCGACGGCGAGAGAAGCGAAGAACGGGCTTGAATTTTACAAGGACAAAACGAAAACGGAAGGCTATTTGGACCGGGAATACGTCGGCTATGACGGCATTGAACTGATGTATCAGGAAGAGCTCCGCGGCAAAAACGGCGTGAAATCGTATCCGGTCAACGCCTTGCGGAAAATTATCGGCAGTGCGGAAGCGCCCCCGGTCATCCCGCCGGAGAAGGGAAACAATCTGATCCTGACCATCGACAAGAACGTCCAGCTTGCCACCGAGAAGGCGATCATGGACCATCTGGCGGCGCTGAAGAGCCCGGCTTACCGCTCCAATCCGTACGCGAACAAAGGAGTCAACGCCGTCGCGGGCTATGCCGTGGCCATGGAGGTCGAGACGGGCAAGGTCGTGGCGATGGCCAGTATGCCGGATTACGATCCGACCTTCTGGAGCAATCCGTTCTCGGATGCCGATTACAAGCAGGTGCAGACCAAAATCAACAACGGCACGATTACGACGGCGTACCCCGACTATCCGGAGGAGGAGCAAAAATATCATCCGACGTCCATCGTATATATGGGCTCCGTCATTAAACCGCTCTCGGTGCTGATAGGGCTCAACGAAGGGTTGTTCACGACGAGTACCCGGTACAACGATACGGGCGTCTTCACCTACGGGAAAGACAATAATTCCAGACATACAAACTCCGGCAGAGCCGCTTGGGGTCTTATCAATGCCAGCGAAGCGATCCAGCATTCGTCCAATACGTTCATGTCGGCGATGATTGGTAATGCATTATATATGCGTTCACCTAATAAAGCTGTAGAAATTTGGGATCAGTATTTGGCCAAATTCGGTTTGGGTGTCCTTACCGGTAGCGGTCTGCCGCGGGAAAGCGCGGGAATTAGCGAGTACAAGACGAATACGAAAGAGACCGTTCAATCGCGGATGGTATTCGCCTCCTGGGGGCAGAACGAGAAGTATACGACGCTCCAATTGGCGCAGTATGCGACTACGCTGGCGACCCGGGGCAAACGGCTTCAACCGCTGCTTGTCGACCGGATCGAAACGTATGACAAAGGCCAGGTTGTGAAGAAGTTTGACACCGTTGTTCTGGATCAGACCGATTTCCCGAAAGCGTACTGGGATGCCGTGATCAAAGGAATGCTGCAGGTCGGCGTTCAAGGCTTTAACGACTTTCCATATACGCTCGCCAGAAAAACGGGGACTTCCACGCAAAGAGTGGCCGGCGGCAAAGAAATCGATAACGCCGTATTCATCGCCTTTGCGCCTGCGGAGAATCCGAAGCTGGCCGTCGCCGTGGTCGTTCCGGAGGGCGGATTCGGCTCCTACGGAGCGGCGCCGATCGCGCGCAAAATGTTCGACGCTTATGATCAATATTACGGATTGGACGGAAAACCGAAAGGGCCTCCGATCACGAAAAAAACGCCATAACGCAGCACCCGAAATCTCCTCGCGAAGAGGGGATTTCTTTTTTATAAAAAAAATGTTGCACTAGGTCAACATATTTGTATATTATAAACATATAGTCATTGGGGAAATAAAAATGAGCTAATACAACTTATTTGGAGAGATGGGAGAGGGGTACTTTGAAAAACGTAAAATCAAAACCGAGGCTATCGTCTTCGTTCAAGCGATTTATTATGACGATCATGTTCCTCGCATTTGCCTTATCGCTTGCGGCGTGCGGGGCGTCTAAAGACAACGCCGCTCCGGGCAAGGTGAAGGTAACGACGACGATCGGGATGATCGCCGATATTGTCAAGGAGGTCGGGGGAACGCACGTCGAGGTGACCGGATTGATGAAGGCGGGCGTCGACCCGCATTTATACAAAGCGTCGCAAGGAGATCTGAAAAAGCTGGATCAGGCGGATATCATCTTCTATAACGGGCTTCATTTGGAAGGCAAAATGACCGATGTCTTCGAGAAAATGGAGAAAACGAAGCCGACGGTGGCGGTGACAAAAAATATTCCGGAGTCGAAGCTTCGCGGTATGGAGGACGGAACCGGAGCGCACGATCCCCACGTATGGTTCGACGTCAACCATTGGATCAGCGCTACCGAGACGGTGCGCGACGAGCTCAGCAAGCACGATGCGGCGAACGCTGCGGATTACAAGAAAAACGCGGAGGCGTACATCAAGCAACTGGAGGAGCTGCATCTGTACGCGAAGGAGCAGATCGCTTCGATTCCGGAAAAGCAGCGCGTACTCGTTACGGCGCATGACGCATTCGGTTATTTCGGGGATGCTTACGGCATCAAAGTGATGGGGCTTCAAGGCATCAGCACCGCTTCGGAGTACGGCTCCAAGGACGTCAGCGACCTGCGCGACTTCCTCGTAGCGAACAAGATTAAGGCGGTTTTCGTCGAATCGAGCGTCCCGAAAAAATCGATCGAGGCCGTCATCGAAGGGGCCAAGAAGCAAGGACACGAAATTCAAATCGGCGGCGAGCTGTTCTCCGACGCGATGGGGGAAGAAGGCACGCCGGAAGGAAACTATATCGGCATGGTGCGGCATAACATTAATACGATCGTTCAAGCGTTGAAATAGGGCGGAGAGAGCGAAAAACAGGCGAACGAAAAGGGGAGTGGAACCAATGAAAGAACAGCGGATACCGTTATCCATACTGGGCATGACCGTAGCTTATCAGAAGAAGCCGGTCCTCCGCGATATATCGCTTCAGGTGCCGGAAGGAAAATTGATCGGCATTGTCGGGCCGAACGGCGCCGGCAAATCGACGCTGATCAAAGCGGCTCTCGGGCTCATTCCCAGCGTCACCGGGGAAGTTTCGATCTACGGCAAGCCTTACGCCGAGCAGCGGAAGCTCATCGGTTACGTGCCGCAGCGGGAATCGGTCGATTGGGATTTTCCGACAAGCGCGCTCGATGTGGTGATGATGGGACGGTACGGGCATCTAGGCTGGTTCAAGCGGCCGGGCGCCAAAGAACGGGAAATTGCCATGGATTGCCTGTCCAAAGTAGGCATGGCCAACTTTGCCGACAGACAGATCAGCCAGCTGTCCGGCGGACAGCAGCAGCGCGTGTTTTTGGCCCGGGCGCTGGCGCAGGACGCGAAGCTGTATTTTATGGACGAACCGTTCGTCGGCGTCGATGCGGCTACGGAGAAAGCGATCGTTATGCTGCTCGGCGAGCTCCGGGAGCAAGGGAAGACCGTTCTGGTCGTGCATCATGACCTCGCGACCGTGAAGCAATATTTCGATTGGGTCATTCTGCTGAATGTAGAGCTTCAGGGCATCGGGCCTGCGGAAGAAGTATTTACGCGGGACAATCTTCAACGAACCTACGGCGGGCGGCTGGCGTTTCTGGATCAGCGTGACGGCGCGCTCGTCGTGAACGCGAGGTGAGCGGCATGGCATGGCTGGAATTGTTCCGCGATCCGAACGCGCAGTGGATATTGATGGGGAGCATGCTGCTCGGGCTGAGCAGCGGCGTGCTCGGCAGCTTCGCTTATCTGCGCAAACAGAGCCTAATGGGCGACGCGCTTGCGCATGCGGCGCTGCCGGGCGTGTGCATCGCTTTTATGCTTACCGGCTCGAAGTCGATCTTTTTCTTTCTGCTCGGCGCAATCGTCGCCGGTCTGGCGGCTACCTTCGGGATCGGCTATGTCACCCGCAACTCCCGGATCAAGCAGGATACGGCGCTCGGCATCGTGTTGTCGGTATTTTTCGGACTCGGCATCGTGCTGCTGACCAAAATTCAGCATGGCGGCAGCGGCAACCAGAGCGGGCTTGACAAGTTTTTGTTCGGGCAGGCTGCGTCCATGGTGCTCTCGGATGTCGTCACGATGGCGGTTGTGGCGCTGCTGCTGACAATGGTTTGCGCTTTGCTGTTCAAGGAATTCAAGCTGCTCAGCTTCGACCCGGGCTTTGCCAAAGGGATCGGGCTGCCGGTCGCTTTTCTCGACCAATTCATGATGTTTCTGATCGTAGTGGCCGTCGTTGTCGGCATTCAAGCCGTTGGCGTCGTGCTGATGTCGGCGCTGCTCATTACACCGGCCGTTTCGGCCCGGTATTGGACCGAGAAGCTGGGCGTCATGGTGGCGCTCTCAGGCGTCTTCGGCGCGCTCAGCGGCTTGTTCGGCACCCTGCTTAGCGGCATGGCGAACAATATGCCGACCGGACCGCTTACGGTGCTGGCCGCGACCCTTTTCTTCGTCGTGTCCGTGCTGTTCGCGCCGCGCCGGGGGCTGCTGGCCAAGCTGCTGGAACGAATAGCCGTCAAACGCAGCGTGTTAAGCGAACGGGAGCTTCGGCCGCAGCTGCACGGCATGGGCGCGGCAGGCGAACCGGTTCGGAAGGAGGGCCAGGCATGAACGACTTTTGGATCCTGCTGACGGCCTCGCTCGTGGCCTGCTCCTGCAGCTTGCTCGGCTGCTTCCTGGTGCTGCGGAAAATGGCGATGATCGGGGATGCGATCAGCCACTCGGTGCTCCCGGGAATTGTGCTGGCGTTTCTGTTCAGCGGCTCGCGGGACTCGCTGTGGATGATGCTGGGGGCTTCGGTGATCGGTCTCGTGACCGTGTTTCTGATCCAATGGTTTCATCAGAACGGCGTTCAATCCGATGCTTCCATCGGCGTCGTGTTTACCGCCTTGTTCGCCGTGGGGGTCGTCTTGGTGAGTCTGTATACGCGGCAGGTGGACCTCGACTTGGATTGCGTGCTGTACGGGGAAATTATTCATGTGCCGTGGGAAACGGTGGAGTGGAACGGGATCGATATCGGTCCGAAAGCGGTCTGGGGACTCGGCATCGTGCTGACCCTCAGCGCGTTGATCATCGGGCTGTTCTACAAGCAGTTCAAAATATGCGCGTTCGACCCGGCCATGGCTGCCGCGGTAGGCATACCGGTCGCGCTGTTCCATTACCTGCTGATGGGGCTGGTCTCCATGACGACGGTGGCATCGTTCGAAAGCGTGGGCGCCATTCTGGTTGTCGGCATGCTGGTCGTGCCTGCCGCCACGGCGTACCTGCTGACGGAGAAGCTCAGCCGCATGATTTTTTACAGCATGGGAGTCGGCGTGCTGAGCGCCGTGCTCGGCTACCTCGCCGCCGCGCTGCTGGACGCTTCGATCGCCGGCTGCATGATCGTCGCCGCGGGCGTGCTGTTCATCCTGGCGCTGCTGTTCTCGCCGACTCACGGCGTCGTCTGGCGCAAATTCAGACGGAAGCAGGCCGCTGTCGTATAATGAAAAGCCGGGCTTACCCAAGCCCGGCTTTTTCGTATACGCGCTCAAACGCCTGCTGCGATCGCGCCGCCAACGCTTCGGCGGCTTCTGCCGGCGGCTGCGGCGTCAAAATCTCCTGCGCCACGACGCCGGCATAGCCGATACGGCGCAGCCCCTGCAGGAACGCCGTCAGGTCGATGACGCCCTCGCCCGGATACACCCGGTCGTTGTCCAGCACCTCGGCGACCGGAACGTCCTTGGCGTCGTTGATATGGACATGCACGATCTGATCGGCGCGCAGCTTGGCGATATCGGCCGCCGTGCCTCCCGTCGTATGCCAATGATAGGAGTCGAACAGCAGGCCGACGTTGCGTTTGCCGATCGTATCGATCCACTCCAGCGTGCTCTCCGCATCCCATAAAAAGGGGTGCTTCCATCGCGTGCGCAGATGGTGCGGCCCGACGAATTCCAGTCCGAGCCGGATCCCGTACGCCTCCAAGATGTCCGCGCAAAGGCGCAGCCGCCGGGTGGCGACGGCCATGAAGCGCGCGGCGTTCTCGTCCGTCGACGGCAGCACGTGCGTGCAGCAGGCGGTTACGCCTAGCTTGCCCGCCGCCGCCGCTTCCGCTGCGAGCCGGGGCAAGCCGTCCCGGAACGCCTCCTCGGTTTGCCGCCATTCCGCGGCGAGTCCGATCGCGCCGATGCGCACTTGTTTCTCCTGCAAAAAGCCTCTCACCCGCTCCAAGCCTGCCGCTGCGATCCACGCTTCCAGCTCTTGGCCGTGCGCGTCGACCGCGGCAAACCCGAAGCGGGAGGCGAGCTCCGCGAACTGCTGGATCGTCCCGGCCTCGCCGATGCCTGCTCTGGTCAATCCTTTGATCATCCGTTCGTCCTCTCCTTCGCAAGGTCTATCCGCCCACATCATAAACCGCCGCTCCCCAGGCTGTCTACTCGGAAAAAGCGACATGATTTTTTCAGGAAACCTCCATTTCCTGAAATACGTACGAATATGGTATACTGTTGTATCGGACTATTTTTTAGCGCTTGAGGAGGAAAAACAATGTGCGGGATCACCGGCGTCATGTATTTTGAAGACCGCGAGCCTTCCCCGTCCATACTGAAGAGCATGACCGATTGTATCGTGCATCGGGGACCGGACGATTTTGGATTTTGGAGTGAGAACCGCATCGGACTCGGCTTCCGCCGTTTGTCCATCATCGATTTGCAGGAAGGCCATCAGCCGCTCGCCAACGAAGACGAAACGGTATGGATTGCGTTCAACGGCGAGATTTATAACTATAAATATTTGCGCGATACGCTTCAGGCGAAAGGCCATCAATTCAAAACCCATTCGGACACCGAAGTTATCGTCCACCTGTACGAGGAGTATGGGGAGGAATGCGTCAAGCAGCTTCGCGGGATGTTCGGGTTCGTCATCTGGGACCGCCGGAAAAAGCAGCTGTTCGGCGCGCGGGACCATTTCGGCATCAAGCCGTTTTATTATTACCGCGACAACAGCCAGTTCCTGTTCGGCTCGGAAATCAAAAGCATTCTGGCCGCCGGAGTCGCCCGGACGGTTCATACCGAAAGTCTGCTGAACTATTTGACGTTCCAATACGTGCCGGAGCCAACGACGATGTTTCAAGGCATACATAAGCTGCCGCCGGGGCATACCGTTACCATATCGTATGACGGCGTAATGTCGGTCAAGCGGTATTGGGACCCGATGCTGGAGCCGGAGGAGCGGCCGTTTGACGAATGCGTCGAGCGGATCCGCGAGGTGCTCAAGGATTCGGTCGTCCACCATATGCAGAGCGACGTCGAACGGGGCTGCTTCTTATCCAGCGGCATCGACTCGACGGCGATTGCGGCGCATATGCGGCAGATCGAATCGATCCGCACGTTCTCCGTCGGCTTCGAGGGGGCCAACAACGAGACCGTCATCGCGCGTCAGACCGCACAGGCGCTCGGCACCGAGCATTACGACAAAATCATCACGAAGGAAGATTATTTCGGCACCCTGGCCAAAGCCGCCTGGCATCAGGACGAGCCGGTGGCCGACCCTTCGGCGATTGCGCTTTACCATGTGGCGCAGCTTGCGCGCGAGCATGTGACCGTCGTGCTGTCCGGCGAAGGCGCGGACGAGCTGTTCGGCGGATACCGCATCTACTGCGAGCCGCAGTCGCTCGCGCCGATCGAGCGGCTGCCGCACGGCGTGAAGCGGCTGCTGCATGCGCTGGCCCGGCTGCTGCCGGACGGCGTCTACGGCCGCAATTACGTGCTGCGCGGTACGACGCCGCTAGAGCAGCGGTTCCTCGGCAACGCCAAAATTTTCACGGAAGACATGAAGGCCGAAATCGTGCGCGCCGACCGCGAGCTGCTGAGCCGGTACCGCAATCCGTTCGACATCGCCAAAACGTTTTACGATAAAAGCAAGCATCTGGACCCCGTGTCCCGGATGCAGTATATCGATATGAACCTGTGGATGCCCGGCGATATTCTGATGAAGGCGGACAAAATGACGATGGCGCATTCGCTGGAGCTGCGCGTGCCGTTCCTCGACGTGGAGGTGTACGAGGCGGCGCGCCGGATTCCGGCCAAATACCGGATTGCGGAAGGCACGACCAAATACGTATTCCGCAAAGCGATGGAAGGCATTATTCCGGACTTTATTCTGAATCGGCCGAAGCTCGGGTTTCCGGTGCCGATGCGCGAGTGGCTGAAAGGTCCGCAAGGAAACGTCGTGATGGAGCAAATCGCGGCAAGCGGCATCGACAACTACATCCGGATGGATACCGTAAGGGCGATGCTCGGAAATCATCAGAGCGGCAAGGGCGATTACGCCCGGCGCATCTGGACGATTTATATGTTCGCGCTTTGGCATGCGGCCTACATGGAGGAGCTGCCGGCCCGAACCCTCGCGCACGCTCAATAAGATAAGGTCCGCAGAGGAGCCCGTGCGGCCGCAGAGTGCGGCAGGTACGCGCTCCGAGGAACGGACGAAAAGGGAGAGAAGCGAACATGAGTCGATTCAAAATGGTAGCGTTGGATCTGGACGGCACATTGCTGACGGAAGAAAAAACGATTTCGGAGGAAAACCGCGCGGCCATTCTGGCGGTACAAGACGCGGGAGTAACGGTCGTCTTTTCGACCGGGCGGGGCATTCAGAATTGTCAGGCTTATGCGGAGGAGCTCGGTCTGAAGTCGCCGCTCGTCACGGTGAACGGCAGCGAGGTATGGAAAGCGCCGGGCGAGCTGCTTGAGCGTCATACGTTGGACACGGAGCTGATCCGCAAGATGCATGCGCTCGCGGTTCATTACGATACCTGGTTTTGGGCTTATTGCGTCAAGGAGATCTACAACAAAGAGCATTGGCTGCCCGAAGCGGAGATTGACGCACAGCAGTGGCTGAAGTTCGGCTACTATATCGAAAACGCAGAAAGCCTGGCTGCCATCCGCCGGGAGCTGGAATCGTGGGAGAAGCTCGAAATTACCAATTCCCATCCGTTCAATATCGAGGTGAATCCGAAAGGAATCAGCAAAGCCAGCGGACTGAGACAAGTATGCGCGATGCTGGGAATCGAGATGTCGCAGGTGATCGCCATGGGCGACAGCTTGAACGATGTCGCCATGATCCGCGAAGCGGGACTAGGCGTGGCGATGGGGAACGCGCAGGAGGAAGTCAAGCGGCTGGCCGATACGGTGACCGGGACGAACGAAGAGCACGGCGTCGCCCGGATTATCAGGGAGTATGCGCTGAAATAGCGAAACGTGCCATCCGGCAAGACAGGCATGGCAGCTGAGAAGGAGGCATCTATCTATGATCATCGCCGCATGGATTATCATCGTCGTCCTGTTTTTCGTCGGCATGGCCGGGGCGGTATACCCGGTGCTGCCGGGAGCGCTCGCGATTTATGCGGGATTTTTCGTCTATGGCTTTATGATCGGCTTCGAACCGTTCGGGGTCTGGTTCTGGCTTATTCAAACGACGATCGTAGCCGTGCTGATGGTGGCCGATTATGCCGTCAGTGCGCTTGGCGTCAAAAAATTCGGCGGCACGCGGGCATCCGTCATCGGCAGCACGATCGGGCTCTTGATCGGACCGTTCGTGATCCCGGTCGCAGGGCTGCTGATCGGTCCGTTTATCGGCGCCGTCGTGGGCGAACTGATCGTCGGAACGGAATTCCGGCAAGCGGTACGGGCGGGCATCGGAGCGTTGGTCGGCTTTTTCTCGGGGCTTGTCGTTAAATTCGTGCTGCAGCTTCTGATGATCGTGCTGTTTATCATCTGGGTCGTGTAAGGCATTAAGGGAAGAAGGGAACGTTTTGTCCAAAGATTCATTAGTCAAAGGAACGCTGATCCTGACCTTGGCGGCGTTCGTCGCCCGGGCGCTCGGCGTGGTGCAGCGCATTCCGCTCGTTTATTTGCTCGGCGATATCGGCATGGCGGCCTACGGCATCGCCTTCAACCTGTACTCCGTTCTGCTCGTCGTCGCCACTGCGGGCATTCCGAGCGCGCTCAGCAAAATGATCTCGGAAAGGACCGCGCTCGGCCGGCATGCGGAGGCGGACCGGATCTACAAGGCGGCGCTGTGGTTTGCCGTATGCGCAGGTGTGGCGATGACCGTACTGCTGTACGCCGCAGCGCCGTATTTTGCCGACAGCATCCTCAACCCGCAGGCGACGCTGCCGATCCAAGCCATCGCCCCGGCGCTGCTGCTGTTTCCGCTGATCGCCATCATGCGCGGCTATTTCCAAGGGCGCCGGATGATGATGCCGAACGGCATATCGCAAATCATCGAACAGCTGTTCCGCGTCGTCACCTCGGTGGCGCTTGCCTATTTGCTGCTCGGCCACAGCTTGGACTATGCCGTCGCCGGCGCTTCGTTCGGCGGCGTAGCAGGCAGCGTCGCGGCAGCGGCCGTGATGCTGTACTATGCGATGCGGCTGAAGCAAAGCGACCGCCGCGAACGGTCCGCGGAGGGCGCCGACACAGCCGCAGAGAGCGCAAGCTCCGCACCGCTGACATTCAAAGCGATCTATGCGCAGCTGTTCAAGCTGTCCGTGCCGATCGTCATTTTCTCGATGACCGTCACGCTGATTTATACGATCGATTCGTCCATCGTGACTTTGCTGCTCAAAGATCAGTTCGGAGAGCACACAGCTCGTGAAATGCTCGGTATTTTAACCGGCCGGGCGCAATCGCTGGCAGGCATTCCGATCATTCTCGCGGTAGCGCTCAGTCAATCGGTCGTCCCGATTATTTCGTCCGCCTATTCGCAAAGAGACATGAAGCAGGTATCCGATCAGACGGCCAAGGTGCTGCAATTATCGATTCTTACCGGCCTGCCGATGGTGCTGCTGATCAGTCTGGCGGCGCGCCCGATCAACGGGTTTATTTTCGCGAACCCGACCGGTTCACTGGTTGTCGACGCGTATGCCCCTTCGATTATCGCCGTGCTCACCGTCAGCGCGATGTTCCAGATCGTCATGCAGACCTCGGGCGCGGTGCTGATGGGGATGGGCCGGATGAAGCCGCTTGTGCTGAGCGTGATCCTTGGCATCGCGGTCAAGCTGGCGGGCAGCTATGCGCTGGCTCCGTACTGGGGCATCTACGGCATCATTGCCGCGACCGCCTTGTGCTTCATCGTGATGACTTGGCTCAACCTTGCGGTGCTGCGGTCCGCCGTGCCGTTCCGGGTGTTCGGCCTGCGACGCTGGCTGTCGCTGGCGGCGGCGACGGCGTTGATCTGCCTGATCGGCTATGGACTGGAGCAGCTCTGCGTTGCCTACGTCCATCCGTTCGGAATCGAACGCTTGAACGATATGGTGCAAGCGTTGATCATCTGTGCGATCGTCGGCGCGGCTTACCCCGCCCTGCTTTTCTTGACGCGGGTCATGACGCTGCAGGATTTGCATCATCTGCCCGGACCGCTCCGGAAGCTGGCGAAGCCGCTGCTCGCCCGTCTTGGCCGCACGGCGCAGCAAGAAAAGCGCTGAGCGACGCGGCAGCGTCGGTAGCCGATTGTGAAAATAGCCCCGAAATCTTCTCAAGCACATCGTGCCGCTGAGAAGATTCGGGGCTGTTCGCTGTCAGGAACCGTCTCCTGAGAGCGCTGTCACTTCAGCGTGCGCCGGGCTGCTCGAACTGGCCGTTTGCCGCTCATTGCTGCTGATTTTTGTGCCGTACCGGGCCGGCATGACACCAGAGGGTCACGATCGGGTCTTCGACGCTGGAGTGAAGATGGTGGTCTTCTCCCGGCTCCACGATGACAATATCGCCCACGGCTACCGGGTGGAAGGTCTTGTCGATCTCCATCGTCCCGTAGCCCTGCACGATCAGGAACGCTTCGCAGTCCGCATGAACGTGATAATCCCGGCCGCCCGGTCCGTCGTTCGTATGGCTGCGCTCGCCCGGCTTGCTGAACGCCAGCCCGCCCGAGGATATATAGGCGCCAGGCAGCACTTGATTCAAAATATGTCCTTCTCGGGCGTCCTGCAGCTCGCTCAAACGGTATCTTTTCATTCGCGGTGTCCCTCCGTTTATTGGAAAAAGAGTGAATGCCGTCATGATCATATCCGATTCGGGCAGCGATGGGAATTGAAGAATTTAAGAAAGACATGGATTTTTTTAGGCTTTATTCGACGGAAGCTCCGCGGAGAACCAGACTTGCTCCAAGATCCGCGCCGCAGCGTCGATATCTTCCTCGGATAGCCCGGCGAAGCCGAGCAGGATGACCGGGTCCGAACCTTCGGGCACGGGCTCGAAGCAATAGCCCGAGATGCCGTACACCTTGACGCCCGCCTCCTTTGCGCGGGAGATGAGCTCCTCCTCGCTCAGGCCGTTGCGCACCTTCAGGAGCAGATGCAGGCCGGCGTTTTCCCCGATAATATCGACTGGTTCCGGAAACTTGCGCACCGCCGCCACAAGCCGGTCTCTTTTTCTTTTGTAAATGCGGCGCATCTTGTTCAAGTGCTTCTCGAAATACCCTTCCTTTATAAACCGGTACAGCACGTGCTGATCGATGCGCGAAACGGTCGAGGCATATGAAATGTAATGCGTGCGGTATATCTCCAGAAGCCGGCCGGGCAGCACCATATAGCTGATGCGCAGCGAAGGGGACAACGGCTTCGACAGCGTGCCGATATAGATCACTTTGCCGCTCGAATCCATCCCGTGCAGCGAAGGGATCGGCTTGCCGCTGTAGCGGAATTCGCTGTCGTAATCGTCCTCGATGATATATCGGCCTCCCTGCTCGTTAACCCACTGGAGCAGCCGCATCCGGCGGTTGACCGGCATGACCATGCCCATCGGGAACTGATGAGAGGGCGTCGTATACACGATGTTCGAGCGTCCGTCCGCAAGCTGCGCAACGTCGACGCCTTCTTCGTCCAGCGGCAGCAGCTGAACGTCGATGCCGTAGCTTCGGAGAATGCGATACATCCGGTAATATCCCGGATTCTCGACGGCGAACGAATTGTCCCGGCCCAAAATTTGCAGCAGCAGCTGAAACAGGCTCTCGGTCCCGGCGCCGACGATAATTTGTTCCGGGGTGCAGGACACCCCGCGGGAGTAGTACAGGTATTGGGAAATCGCGCTGCGAAGCCTTTCGTCTCCTTGCGGATGTCCAAGCTGCAGCAGTGACTTGTGCTCGAACTGAATCGTTTCTTTAGCCAGCTTTTTCCATATGCTGAAAGGGAACACGTCCATATCGATGCTGGTCGGCGAAAAATCGTATCGGGGAACAAAGGCTTCCGTGTCCGTTGACGGCGTTCGTACAGTGGATACCGGCGTTTCCGCGCCGATCCGCAGCACCTCGTCCGTCTTGCTGACGAAAAATCCGCGCTTCGGGACCGCTTCGACGTAGCCTTCCGCGACGAGCTGCTGATACGCGGCTTCGAGCGTGTTTTGGCTGATGCGCAAATACCCGGCCAGCTTCCGCTTGGACGGCAGCCTCGTCCCGTAGGGAAGATGTCCTGATTCAATTTCCCGCTTAATGTGCATGTAGAGCTGATCGTATAAAGGCTGCTTGCGTCCCGGGTCCAAATGAACCATGAACATGTCCATAAACGACATTCCTTCCTCAAACTGACCTCATCGTTTTGCATAAAACTGATACTTATGATCCGTTCAAATAACGATTATAATCGAAAAAACACGGACACGAAAGGATCTAGGCATCATGTTGAAAAAGTCGCATCGAGGAAGAAGTCTCGGGCTGGCGCTAATCATTATCGGCGCCGGCTGTTGGGGGTTGTCGTCCCCTATGATGGAATGGCTGTTCTCTCATCAGAAAATGTCGGCCGCGGCGCTTTTGCAAATCCGGTTCATGCTGTCGGGCGCCATCCTGCTGACGATTGCCATGGCCAGAAAGCAGAACATATGGAAGGTTTGGACCGATCTTCGCATGGTCCTGTCTTTAATCATCTTCTCGGTTTGCGGGATCATGGTGCTGCAGTACGCGTTCATCAGCACCGTCGAGACGGGCAATGCCGTGACGGCCACCTTGTTTCAATTTTTGAGCCCGGCTGTCGTCATGCTGGTGCTGGCGTTCAAGAAGCGGAGGCCGCCGACCTGGATCGAGACGGTGCTTGTTTCGCTCTGCATCATCGGGTTGTTTTTCATGGTCACGAACGGGTCATTGGCGGGAATTTCCTTGTCGCCTCAAGCCGTCGGCTGGGGACTGGCCACCGCGGTGGCGTTCGCCTTCTATACGTTGTTTCCGGTTCCGCTCATCCGCCGCTGGGGCGGCACGCTCGTGCTGGGCTGGGGGATGCTGATCGGCGGGATCGTGTTTAACGCGCTGCCTGTCTCCGGGGGCTTCTATTACGCCGTGCAGGGCATGGACGTCATCTCCTGGATTCTCGTGCTGTTTATCGTCTTGTTCGGGACGTGCCTGGCCTTTTTGTTTTATTTGGAGAGCCTTCATTACCTGGAGCCCGCCGAAACGAACACGCTGTCCGTCATGGAGCCGCTCGTGACGATCGTCGTTTCGATGCTCTGGCTTGCGGAGCCTTTGAAGTTTTTTCAAATCATAGGCGGCCTGTTCATCGTCGCTTCGTCCGTCCTGCTGTCCGTGAAGCCTTGGGACAAAAGAGCGCGAGGCGGGGAAAGGCCTGCCGGCGAAGGAGCGTGACAGGCGTCCGGGATGCAAACCTTAAAAAAATACAGCCGCTTCCCAAACGGATACATCCTCCTCCGTCCAAATGAGCGGTATGATGAAGAGAGCATGGATTAGAGGAAGGAGAGATCCGTTATGACCGCGCGGGAAACGTGGATTGCGGAAGTCGAAGGTATCGAAACGCTGGATACGCACACCCATTTGATCGGGGACAAGCTGTGCGCGCAGAGCTTTTGGGACATCGCCCATTATTTCTGGCTTAACCGGGAAATGCAGGCGGGCGGATATCCCGCCGCCGCGGCGGAGCTGCCGGAGAAGGAGCGCATCGAAGCGTTCATGAAGGCATACCGCGCCACGCGGAATACGCTGATGAATTGGACGGTTACGCATATATTCAGGGAGCTGTACGGGATTGAGCTTCGCGACGAGCGCTCCGTCTACGAGGCCGATGAGGCGGTGCGGGCGTCGGCTCGCAAGACGGGCTGGGCGCAGCAGGTGGCCGATAAGCTGAATGTCCGGGCCTTCGTGGTCAATCATCCGGACCATGCGAAGTTTGCCGGCATGAAGCGCGACGCGATTTTGCTCCCGCGGATCGACGGCAAGCTGCCGCTGTGGACCCGGACCATCGCGGCGTCGGCGCAGCCGGAGGAAGCGTACGAGGAGGCGCGGCAAAGCATAGACAAGCTGTTCGCGTCGTACCGGGAGCAGGGGTGCCCGGGCGTGATGACGACGCTGCCCGCTTTCGAGGCCAGTGCTAACCGCAGGTATTCGCTGAAAGCCGGGGCGACGGAGGACCAGGTCCTGATGCTGCTTCTCCATGCGGTCTGCGGAGCGGCCGAGCGTCACCGGCTGGTGATGCAAATCTTCGTGGGCGTGGAACGGTCCTGGTGCGGCACCGCGACCCCGGTCAACGATCCGCTTAAGATTGTCAAGCTGTCCGGCTTGTTCGAGCGGTATGCTATTCCGTTTGAATTGGTGGTCGCCTCGGAGCTGAACAACCTGGATATCGTCCAAGCGGCGTGGAATTTCCCCAATGTGCATACGGGCGGGCAGTGGTGGTTCAATTTCCGCGCCAGCACGTACCGCGATGCGATGCAGTACCGGCTTGAGGCGCTGCCCGCGCTGAAAAGCTCGCTTATCGTCTCCGACGCGCGCTGCATCGAATGGAGCTACGGCAAAATCGCGCTTGTCAAACGGCTGATGGCCGAGTTTCTCTTCGAGCAGACGGAGCGGGGCTGGATCGACCGCGAGACGGCGCTGCAGGTCGCCAAAGGCTGGCTCTACGAGAGCGCGGCGCAGCGATACGGCTTTCGGGAGCTTTAAACGCGCCCGCCGCAGCCGGCTCGTTAAACGATCAGATCGCCGGCGAGGACGGCGAGCTCGATTTTTTTCAGTCCGAAGCCGCATTCCTGCGTCATTTCGAAGGAGAACGGCGCGCTGATTTCCTTAAAATAATCGAGGACGGACAAGTCGCGAAACCAGTCGCCGGGTTCGGGCGGTTCAACGTCCCTGTCCTTCCATGCATCCGTCAGCGCCGGACTGTACAGCGGGGCCGCGCCGGGCCGCAGCTTGCAGCCGTCAAGCCGCTCCAGAAGCCGGCCGCGGGGCGGGGGCGGTTCCTTGCGCACGGCTGCGAACAGGTGCGGCCAGTAGTCCGCGCGGGAGCCGCTGTGACGGCGTCCGCAGGCGAACGTTTGAGCGCCTTCGGCTACCGCACGTATCCCGAATAGAATGGCGTACAGCTTTTTGCCGACCTCGATGCGCTCGCGCACGCTGCTGAAATTTTCCAGAATCAGACCCGCGAGCCGTATACGGTTGCCTTGAACATAAGGAAACACGACCTGGTTCAGCTGAAGCAGGGTCTGTGTCTGAAAGAACAGCGTATCGAGCACGCTGCTTCGAAAAACGGGATGACGGACGACGCGCTCCTCAATGTAATGCTGCTCATTCACGATTAACGCGATAGTCAACAGCCCGGATTCCCGCTCGATCCAGAAGCGGTCCCAGACCGGACGCATAAAGCGCGAGACGCCGAGCCGGGGCAGCAAATGAAACAGCGGACGCTTCATCTGCAAGCTCGCCCGGTACAGAAGAAGCTGCGGATAAGCGTCCCGGAAGATGAGCGCATTAGCTCTTTCCAAAAAAGCGAAGACGTTCTCGCGCTGCTCCTCGTTGAGCAGATACGGCAGAAAATCTCCCCGAAGGTCCGTCATGCTCCAGCCCCCGTTGCGCGACACCATATGGGCCAGAAACGCCCAATGCAGCTCGGGATGCTCCCGGTACATATGCAGATAAGCTGCAGTCCGGGTCACGTTGTTGCGGATATGCACGTCCCGCTCGCGCAGGATGCGCTCCAGCAGCTCCTGCTCCTCTTCCGCGGCATGAAGTCCGGTCTCCGGAGTTTCTTTGGCCGCATCCGCGTTCCCCTCCTGCAGCGCAAGCTTCCACTGCAGTCTCTTGCGCAGCGCTTCGACCGATAGCGGATCGATCGGAATGCGGTGCGCCGCGGCCAGCAGTTTTTTTTCATGCGCTACCGTCTGCGCTTTTCCTTTGACCCACTCCACCGCTTCCTGCGGCAAATCCGCCAGCTTATGGAGCAGATCGATGCCGTTCCAACGGTACTTTCCCCGGCTCATGATCCGAGACCTCCCGCTTAAAAAAAGGATTTTCCAAACTGCCGTCGTATACTTCCATATGCAAGTGCGCAACGTTCTGCCAATTATTTCGTATAAGACGGTAGGCCACATGCATGTTATTACATATTTTTAGGAGGTTCCCGATGAGAACAAAACGTTGGAACGCCATGCTCAGCCTCGTGCTGGTAGGCATACTGGTCCTGCTCGCCGGCTGCCAACCGGTCGGCAATGTCGACGTAGGCAAAGCGATGGCCGGAAGCTTGGCCGTCAAATCTTCGGAAGGCAAGCAAACCGTTACCCTGGAGCTGACGCCGGACCCGGCCGTCACGATGACGCCGGAAGGCAAGCGGATGTTCGATCTGTTCAGCAAGGTGAAAATTGACATTACCGAAATGAAGATGCAGGATCAGCTGCACATGTCTTTGAAAGGCGCATTCGAGTATCAAAAGGGCCGCGTGCCGTTCGAGCTCGTAATGTCCGACATGAACTATACGCTTAAAATCGAAGGCGCGAAAAAGCCGATCGTCATCCGCAACGGCGCGACGGCGATGAACGGCTCCGCGGCCGAGCTGCCGAAGGAATTGCAGGAGCAGATCCAGCAGCTTAGCAAGAAAGCGGTTGAAGCGATGCCTTCGCTCACGTCGTTCTTCACCCGCAACTTCCCGAACCCGAGCAAAATTACGGCTGCGGAAGTTAACGAAACCGTGAACGGCGAAGCGCTGACCCTGCAAAAGATTCATGCCGAAATTTACGGCAACGAGCTGCTGGGCTTGGTAAAAGGGTTCCTGACGAACGTGCTTGCCGACGATCAGGGCCTGAAAGATTTCATTGGCGTGCTGTACGATTTGTATGTGCCGCTCCTGAAGGAAGTAACCAAGGAAAATGCCGACGAGACGCTTACGCCTTATTTGAACAATAAATCGCTGGCCGTAGATTTCATTCATACGTTCCTTAAAACTCACTTGGAGCAAGTGCTCAAAGAGTTTGACGCATCGGTCGAGTCGATGGATCCGGAAGCCAAAGCTTGGTTGAGCGAAAGCCTGTCGCTTAAAACGGACCTGTATGTAGATAAAGATTACATCACCCGCAAATCCAATACCGAAATCGGGTTCATGCTTCCGCAAGGCAAGGGAGACGGTTTGAAAAGCGTCAAAATTACGTCGGCTTACGAACTCTGGAATGTGAACAAACCGGTACAAGCGGCTTCGATTGACACCGCCGGCGGAGTTATCGAACTGAACGGTGCGGAAGGCCGTTTGACGCCAAGCAAATTTGTCGCATCGCTTGACCCGAACTCCCAACTGTACAAGCTGCTTAAAGACGATCTTGGGGTAACGAAGAAAAATATCGACATGATCGTCGAAGATAGCAAAGAGTTTTCGTACGGTACGCTCCCTTATAACGACAACGGTACGATCATGGTGCCGGCGCGTTTCGTCGTTGAGGAGCTGGACGCCGATGTGAAATGGGATGAGGCCACGAAGCAAGTCACCGTGACCGATCCGCTCAGCGGCGCCGTACTGGTATTAACGATCGGCAGCAACGAAGCTACCGTTAACGGCAAAACCGTTCAATTGGAGAAGCCGGCTATTCTTGTAGAAGGCGTTACTTATGTTCCGGTCCGCGCCGTTTCCGAAGGCCTCGGAGCGAAAGTAGGCTGGGAGCAAGAAACGCAAACCGTTAAAATTACCCGCGATTAATTTGGCCTATCCTTAATATGTGCTCGAAAGGCCGGACTATTCCGGCCTTCAACAGAAAAACAGCCTCCCATCCGACTCCGCCTCGGAAAGATGGGGGGCTGTTTCTTTTTACATACGAGGATCAGGCTTAATCCTGGGATGAATCGGAAGGCGGGGCCTTCGTCTCCGTTCCCGGTCCCGGAGACCGGGGGGAAGGCAGCCGGCCTGCTCGGGCGGCCGTCTCGCGCAGCAGGTATTCAATGTGGCTGTTGACACTGCGAAATTCGTCGGCCGCCCATTTCTCCAACACTTCGTACAGCTTCGGATCAAGCCGCAGCGGAAAATTTTTTTTGCCGGCCATGGCGGACCGTCAATACAAGCTTCCCGTATTGATGACCGGATTGGCGGAACGGTCCGACACGATGGCGACGAGCAGATTGTTGATCATGGCGGCTTTGCGTTCTTCGTCAAGCTCAATAACGCCTTCTTGCTGCAGCTGCGAGATAGCCAGCTGCACCATGCCGACGGCGCCTTCCACAATTTTGGCACGCGCGGCGATGATGGCGGTCGCCTGCTGACGCTGCAGCATGGCGCTGGCAATCTCCGTGGAATAAGCCAGATGCGTCAAACGCGCTTCAAGGACTTCGACGCCGGCCACCGACAGCCGGTCCTGCAGCTCACGGCTCAGCTCTTGAGCCACCTCTTCGGAGTTGCCGCGCAAGGAGTAGCCGTTCTCGTAAGAATCGTACGGATATTTGTTGGCTACGTGCCGCAGCGCGGTCTCGCTTTGAATTTCGACGAATTGCTCGTAATTGTCGACATCGAAGCTGGCTTTAGCCGAATCGACGACGCGGAAGACGACGACGGCGGCGATTTCAATCGGATTGCCGTCGATGTCGTTTACCTTCAGCTTGGCGCTGTTGAAGTTGCGGACGCGCAGCGATACCTTTTTGCGTCCGGAGAAAGGAACTGTTATCCACATGCCGCTCTCGCGAAGCGTTCCGGCGTAGCTGCCGAAGAACGTTACGACCATCGCCTGGTTCGGTTGAATGACCGTCAATGAAGACAACGGCAGCATCGACAGCACGATCAAGGCGATACCCAGCGCGGGGGAAGTCTCCGTAATCAGCAGAAAAAGTCCAGCTCCGATCAGCGCAAGCACCAGCAGCAGCCCGAGAAACCCGTTCATCACCCATGCTTTTCTTTCCTTCATCGCAAGCACTCCTTTGTCTAAGGGAATCATATTGATTTGATATTTATATGATATCACTTTTGAAAATAATTGTAAATATAAAAAGGAAGTTGAATTGATTAATGAAATTGGACCGCATACGCAAGAACTGAAATAAATACTGACTCAATATTCGACTAAAATAAATTACTATATATGGTAGTGTGACTATAAATTAGTATTTGAGAACTATTAACTTTAAGGGTAAAAAATGGTAATTAAAGACTATTAAAATAATATGTATAAAATGATAAAATTTGTTAATCCTCCAAGAGAACTATCTAAATTGGAGGCAAAAAAATACGAGGTGATAGTAAATGAAGAAAAAGTTACTGGTTTTGGCTACAGCAACCCTAATGTTTGCCTCCGTCTCTTCTGCTAGTGCTGCCGAAGGTAAGCAAGGTCTTGATGATGGTGTGGGAGTGTTTTCTCCTGAAATCCGTAAAGCTGTGAGAGAACTTGCCGATTCGTCAAAAGCAGAATTAAAATTACAACTGAATGGTGTGCATTCAATGCAACAAGAAGAATACGATCAGAAAGTGTTTGAAATGACGCAAGAAAAGGTTAAGAAAAAATTATCAAAGGTAAGTGGCGAATCAACAGAGCTTCAAGACTATAGTGATTGGGTGGCATTAATAGGAAAAAGACTTGGTCCAACAGAGCAAGCTGTTTGTAACGAAAGTGCAATCAAGTGTGCTAATGTATTAGTAAGCGCTCAACTTGCTTTTGATACAGCACAAGCAGAGTATACGGATCTCCATAATGGAAAAGGGGATGCATTTAGACATGGATTTTGGCAAGGATTGGCGGCTTCTGGTAGTGGGATAGATTATGCTAAAAGATTTGGTGAGGCACACGAAACCGATTATCCAGGGCCGCATCTTGAATTTTCAATGGATACTCATAATAATTATAAAGGAAGAGAGTTAGGACATGATAAATGGTTTACTTGGACAGTAAAATCTGCGATAAAAGATGGTATTGCACGCGGAGATTTCCTGTACATGCCAGATGATTATACTCTGAGGTGGACTAATCAATGATAATAAAAGAAGGCTGTCCCCAAAGTAACTATTTTAGAATTTCTGGATAGTTTCAGATGGTAAAAATGGTGAATAGTTGAATGAAGAAAGAAGCTAAGTCGCGTGTTTGTGCCTAGCTTCTTTCTTTTTGGCGTCTATTTCTGCTTTCTTCAGCAGGTTATGGGCAAACGAAAGCCATGGGACCTTCAGACTCACTTTAGGTAAGCCTCGAAGCAGGAATCTTTTGAATCCATGATTATTCTTGATATCCCCAAAACACAGGCTCCGGGGGTCTGTAAAATAAAGGATGGAACCTTTGAAATCGAGGGAAGTTGGACATACTACGTTTCTAACGTGGAGTCCAGGCAAGGGGATACGACTTGAATGCTCAACTTCTTCAGTTCCGTCATGAAGACGGACTTGGAGCCCAGTCGAAGCAGTTCTTTGACAGCAAGGAGTGGTGAGGGCAACGTCTCCCGAGAAATCGCTAAATCAACCGGTTCGTTTGTAGATTCCGAAAATGGAAAAGTCGTTAGCAATCAAGCATCCAGCCAACAATCAAGTAAAGCAGGAAACGTTGAAGTGAAAATATGGAGTTCGACCGCTTTAAACCAGAAGTGCAGCAAAGGCGTCAGCAATACAAATTCGTTACAAATATTCCAAGAGCACTTTACCTCCTGCCACGCTTGTTCCATTTTGTATCGAAAATTCGGTCTTGATTTTTGAAATTTCTCCGCTATATAAGTTGAACTTTTAACATTCATAGCCGCGAGAATCGGGTAATGGTTTAGAAAAGGACCAGCCCGGAGGCGATAATGATGAATCGACGTGATGAAATTGAGAATCTGAATGAAGCCATGAGAGAAACATCCAACAAACGCTTATACGAACGTTATTTGGCTGTTCGGCTTCATTTAGAGGGACATATGTTCGCGGAAATAGGTACGCTCCTTAATTGTGCTTATCAAACCATTAGTCGGTATTGGGCTACCTACAGGGAAAACGGACTCGAAGGACTAGAACTTGATCATTCTCCTGGCAAACCAGTAAAGCTAACGGATGAGCAATTGGATAAACTTGCGAACACCGTTGAAAAAAAGCAACCGGCTGATGTTGGTTTTGAAGCCCATTACACAGGACCCTGCAGCTTATTGCGGACTGGATTGAACGAGAATTTAAGCAACGGTATACCCAAAAAGGCGTATCAAAGCTGTTACAACGTCTCGGATTCATCTATACGAAAGCGACGTATACACTGGCGAATGCAAGTGCCGAGGAACAGGAAGAATTTCGCACCAACACGTTCCCTGCGCTCAAAAAACAGCTTCTTGAAGGGGAAATCGATCATCTATTGTTTGAAGATGAAGCCATGATACGAGCCTACCAAGCGCTTCAGTATAACTGGTTCCGCAAAGGGCAGCAGCGAAAGATCATCACGACAGGCAAGCATGAAGGTGCGAAGTTATTTGCAGCAATCAACAATGAGACCGGCCACATTACGCATCGAGAAGAAGAACAATGTGATGTGAATGCCTTCTTGCGTTTTCTTGACGATATCCTTGAGAATATCCCGAAGGTAAGATCTTCATGATTCTCGATAACAGCCGCATCCATCATGCCTCCCAACTCAAGCCGTTTCTTGACAAGCATAAACGGCTACACTTAGTACTCCTTCCGAACTATAGCCCTAAGCTAAATCTGACGGAAGGCCTGTGGAAGTGGGTTCGCCAGGATGTCATTAATAACGTCTACTTTAAAAAGTTTTACCTGATTCGCTTGCACGTTTCAAAATGCATGAAACGATTAAATGCAACCCCTCAAAAGGTCATAGACCGCCTTCTTGTAAGGTTATAATCTTTAGTTCAACTTATATAGACTTCACCTTATGGGTGCTCCTCTCTTTGTGGATGATGTTCTTCGACAAACACCATTCTACCAAAGTTTGGGGCACTTTCATATTTTCAAAAAAGTTACTTTCAGGTTTAATTTTGCTTTAGCAACATTGAAATGGTAATATAAACCTTAGGAGGGACATTGTGGAAATGAAAAAAATAATAGTTGTTTTATTTCTCGCATTTATTGTTGTTTTTATCTACTGGCTCTCAAAGCCGGATGATTCTACTGAGTTTGTTATTTTCGCGTATTCAAAAAATCTAGGTAAAGATGCAGTACTAAGGCCCTATCTTATTAAACGTTTGGAACAATATAATATTTCCTATCAGATTGATGAAAACGGAAATGTCCTTGTACTAAAAAAACAATTGGAGGATGCTACTATTTGTTGTTCATAGTAAATCCTATGAAACAAGTCCAAGGCCTAAGAGGAGATTGTCTTCAACGGTAAGCCGCAAAGATTGCTGTACAGCACATTCAAGTAATGCCAGTGAACTGTGTCAGCAAGATAGTTGTAATGAAGGTCTGAAGCTCCGATTTTTTTGGAGAGGCACTTATGCTTTGATTACGTGGGGAAGATCGGCGGCTACCAACTTTTTCCGAGGAACCTATTTATGTTTGACAGTGGACGTTCCGAGTGCTATAAGTGGGGTAAGCGGCTAAGAAATGCAATATACCGATACCGAAGGCGGTGTTTCCATGGAACAAGTGACAACCGAACAACGATTTAGAGAAGTAATCGCCGGCTCCAAGCCGACCGTTGCCGTTTTCAAAACGACCTGGTGCAAGGATTGCCATTTCATCGATCCGTTCATGCCTCAAGTGGAGGAAGCGTACCAAGATCGCCTGAACTTCATTCATATCGATCGCGACGATTTGCCGGACCTTTGCTCGGAATTGAACATTTTGGGCATCCCGAGCTTTATCGCATTCCGCGACGGTCAAGAGCTTATCCGTTTTGTCAGCAAGCTGCGCAAAACGCGCGACGAAATCGAGCAATTTTTGGACCGTGCGCTGGAAGTATCGAACGCCTTGCAGAAGTAACAGCGATAGACTTCAAGCTCCAAAAGCCCGCCGGAAACCGTTCCGGCCGGGCTTTTGTACGTTCGGGAGGGCGGTGCCGCCAATTCGCCCGGTTTCAAGGCTTTGTAACATTTCCGCATGGATTTAGGTAGTTTTTATCGCTATAATAGGGGTTGGACGTTCGCTTTTGTCTAATGTTGTCGACAAATTTTGATAGACGTAATTTATAGAAGAAGCGGGTGAATGTGACGCATGAACATACAACGTTGGTTGAAACGCTTATCCTTTGCGAGCATGGCCGGCATGTTTTTGATCTTGCTGATGGGCGCGCTGGTGACGAAAACGGAATCGGGCCGCGGCTGCGGCGACGATTGGCCGCTGTGCAACGGAAAGTTCATTCCTGCTTATACGATCGAATCGATGATTGAGTACAGCCACCGCTTTGTGGTCGGCGTCGTGGGCTTGATTTTGCTTGCTACGACCATTCTCGTACTGCTGTACAGCAACCGCAAGGATGCCAAATGGTACGTAGGCGGAGCGATGGCGTTCACGGTGCTGCAGGCGATTCTCGGCGCCATGGCCGTCGTATGGCCGCAATCCGGCCCGGTGCTTGCTTTGCACTTCGGCTTTTCGCTGCTGTCGTTTGCCTTTACGCTGCTGCTGTACCTGGTCTACACGAAATTCGGAGAGGCGATGCACCGCGGCGACGGAACGAGCTTGACCAAAGGAGTGCGTGCGGCCATCTGGGGCATTTTGATCTACTCTTATGTCGTCGTTTATTTGGGAGCCTTCGTCCGGCATACGGAATCAACCGGCGGCTGTATCGGCTGGCCCTTGTGCAACGGACAAGTCATTCCGGAGCTGACCGGCGCGACCGGCATCGTATTCATGCACCGCGCCGCTGCTGCGGTACTCGGGATCGCCATTCTGGTGCTGTACCTGGTCGTACGGATGCAGGCGCATACGGATAGCGCAATTTATCGGGCGACCCGTTTATCCCTTGTGTTTGTTATTCTGCAAATCTTAAGCGGCGGCTTTGTTACGCTGTCCATGGGATACGACATTTATCTGGTCGCGAGCATGCTGCATGCGCTGCTGATCTCCTGCTTGTTCGGTATTCTATGTTACTTGGGGATAACGTCTCTGCATGCGGCAGAGGGGAAGGTACGGGCTTACGCGGCTCCTCGGCTGCCGTAAGCCTCTCTTTTTTACCATAAATCCTGTCCGGGGACATTGGGCAATGATATAATTCATTTCATGGGATGAAAGAAGGGGGACACTCGGCCAATGAGATTCGAAAATTTACGCAGCTTTCTGGAAGCGCTTCGTAAGGAAAATCAATTAAAAGTCATCTCCGCGCCGGTCGATCCGAATTTGGAGCTTGCCGAAATTCACCGCAGGGTCATCGACGAGCAAGGGCCTGCGCTGCTGTTCACCAATGTCAAAGGAGCCTCCTTCCCGGTGGCGACCAATCTGTTCGGAACAAGCCGGAGGGTAGACCTCGCGTTCGGGCCGCGTCCCGAGCAGTTGATGAAGGATATTATCGCCGCTAAAGACACGCTGCTTCCGCCTACGCCGAAGGCGGTCTGGGACCAGCGGCAGCTTCTCCTGGACCTTCTTAAAGTCGGGACCAAAAACGTGTCCTCCGACGCGGCTCCGGTGCTGCAGCAGTGCAAGACCGAGGCGCCGCTTGCCGGACTTCCTGTCTTGACAAGCTGGCAGGAAGACGGAGGGCCGTTTGTCACGCTGCCGCTGGTGTATACCGAGCACCCGGAGAATGGCCATCATAACCTGGGCATGTACCGGATGCAGGTATACGACGACCGGACGACAGGGATGCACTGGCAAATTCATAAAGGCGGCGGCTTCCATTACCACGAGGCGGAGAAGCGCGGACAAGCGCTGCCGGTGACGGTCTTTCTCGGCGGGCCGCCGGCCTTGATCGCGTCGGCGATTGCGCCTGTGCCCGAGCATTTGCCGGAGCTGCTGCTGACTTCGCTCATTATGGGCCAGAAGCTGCCGCTCACAGCCAATCCGCACGGCGGACATCGGCTCGTCGCCGAGGCGGAATTTGCGATTTGCGGCTCGGTAGCGCCGCATGTGCGCCGCCCCGAAGGGCCGTTCGGAGATCACTACGGCTATTATTCGCTGACCCACGATTTTCCCGTGTTCAATGTCAGCCATATGTGGCACCGCAAGGACGCCATCTATCCGGCTACGATTGTCGGCAAGCCGAGACAAGAGGACTACTATCTCGGAGAGTTTCTGCAAAAGCTGCTGTCGCCCGCTTTCCCGATGGCGATGCCGGGCGTCAAGGACCTGTGGACTTACGCCGAAACCGGCTTTCATGCGCTTGCCGCGGCGATTGTCCGCGAGAGCTACAGCCGCGAGGCGATCGTCTCGGCGTTCCGGATTCTCGGCGAAGGTCAGCTGTCGCTGACGAAGTTTTTAATAGTGACGGATCGGCAACTGGATCTGGAACGTTTCCCGGCGCTGCTGGAGACGGTGCTGGAGCGGTTCGACCCGCTGCAGGACCTGTACGTCTTCGGCAATACGTCGCACGATACGCTCGATTATACCGGCGACCGGCTTAACCACGGCAGCAAAGCGGTGCTGGTCGGGGTCGGCGAACCGAAGCGGGAGCTGCCGGCCGTCTACATGGGCGGGGAGCTGCCGGGCGTTTCGGCTGCCGCCGTTTATTGCCGCGGCTGTCTCGTCGTCTCCGGGGCCTCCTATACGGACGATCCCGGATTGGCCAACCGGTTGGCGGAGGAGGCGGGAGATCGTCTGGCCCAGTGGCCGCTGGTCATCGTGGCGGACGAGACGTCCATTGCCGGCGATCAAACGGCTTTCCTCTGGACGGTGTTCACACGATTTAACCCGGCGGCCGACATCTATGCGCGCACGCAGGTCAAACGCCATCATATCGGCTACGAGCTGCCGCTTGTGATTGACGCGCGAATGAAGCCCGGATACCCGGACGAGCTTTTCCCGCGGGAAGATATCGTGAAGTTGGTCGATTCCCGGTGGAGCGAATATTTTGCTTAATTTTTTGAACGCAACCGACGACAGCGGCGTGTCCTTTGGATAGACAATGCGCCGCTGTCGTTTTTTTGCAGGCGCGATTGGTTTTGCAAAACGGGATCGGGTATACTGAATGGGACAACGGGATAGGATGGAGACACCTATGTTAAGAGCGATTTTTAGCGAGCCGCCCAGGCAGGACAGCGGGCTGCTGCTCGAGGCCAACGAGGCGATCCGGGGATATTTGCGAACCGTCACCCGGATGAAAAAAGGGGCGGCTCCGACCCCCCAGGAGCGACGTGATGCGATCTGGTGCCAAAGCTTTCTGCGGGCATTGGATGAATTGGAACAAAGCCAGTACGCGGCCATCCGCTACGGGGAACGGGTGAAGACCGAGTTCGTCGACCGGATGGAACGGGAGGAGCTGGACGATTATCACCGCCATTTATATTATTACAACAACGCGCTGATTCGTCTGTTCGCCGTGCTGGACAAGCTGGGGCATTTCATGAACGAGCATTTTGCTTTGAAGACGGAGAAGATCAAATCGCGCTTCTCGTATTTCACCGTTCTTCGCAATATGCATCAGCACAAGCTGTTTACGGACTTGGAGGCGAAGCTCTACGAGCTGAAAATAAGCTGCAAAGAGCCGCTCACGCGCTTGCGCAATCAGCGAAATATGGAAATCCATACGATAAACGCCGACCTGCTGGACGATCTGATGAAAGCGGAAGAAGCGAAATACGGAGAACGGCTCCGTTTCGAGACGGAGGATGTCCGCGAAAATTTGGCCGATCTCGGGCAAGGCTGCGACATGGCGCTTCGTTCGGTGTCGACCGTATTTCGTTACCTGGCCCGGTGACCCGCCGGGCCGGGTAGCGCCGCGGGTCAAGTTGAATCGCTCTCCGGCTTGCACTATACTTTGTATAGAACGGAACGAACGAGAAGCGGGAGGTGGGAGCATGGAGGGACAGCGGAAAACCGCCCTCATTACGGGAAGCGCCAAAGGCCTTGGAAAAATGACTGCGCTCCTGCTTGCCGAACGGGGAACCGATATCGTGCTGAATTACGTGCACAGCGAGAAGGAAGCGTTCGAGCTGCGCGCGGCGATACGCCGCATGGGTGTACGCTGCGAGGCAGTACAGGGAAGCGTAGCCGTTCCGGCTGACCGGGAGAGACTTGTACAGGAGGCGGTCCGCCATTTCGGTTCGATCGACATTCTGATCAACAACGCCGGTCCGTTCATCCGCGAGCGCCGGCTGTTCATGGAGTACGAGCTTGGGGAAATCAACGAGCTGATGCAGGGCAACCTGCTCGGCGTGATGCATTTGGATCATCTGGTTATTCCGATGATGCGGCGGAAGCAGTGGGGCCGGATCATTCACTTCGGCTTCGGCCATGCGGCGGAGGCGCGGGGATGGCCGCACCGGGCAGCCTATGCGGCGGCCAAGGTCGGTCTCGTCTCTTTCACGAAAACGCTGGCCGTGGAAGAAGCGTCGGAGGGGATTACGGTCAACATGATTTGCCCGGGGGACATTCGCGGCGCCAATAAAGAGCGGACGATCGGCGAGGTGGAGCATTTGCAGGACGACGAATCCCCGCGCGGACGTCCCGGGACGGGAGAGGATATCGCCCGGGTGATCGCTTTTTTATGCGAAGAGCGTTCGGATTTCATTACCGGAAACATTATGGATGTGTCCGGAGGGTTGGACCCGATCCGCGCCATGATCGGTAACGGGACCGTGCAAGCAGCCGCAAACGGCACAAAAAAACAGCCCTGAGCGGCGCATGGTTGCATGCGGGCCAGGGCTGTTCTCCGCAAAAACAGCGATTCGGCGGTTAGTGCATTAGAATACTTGCATAACCTCTTGAACGCCTTCCACTTCTTCAAGCAGGGCGCGTTCGATACCGGCTTTAAGCGTGATGGTCGAGCTTGGGCAGCTGCCGCAAGCGCCCACCAAGCGCAGTTTCACGATGCCGTCTTCAACGTCGACCAGCTCTACGTCGCCGCCGTCGCGCTGCAGGAACGGACGCAGCTTATCTAAAACTTCAAGAACCTCGTCGTACATGGTGCTTTGCTGAGTGTTCTCGCTCATTTGCATCATCTCCCTTCTTATTTTATTATAGTACAATCGACCGAAAATTAAAATGGCTGTAAGGCAGGCGAATGTGCGATGAGACCGATCATTGAATTTTGTACGAACAATATGCATCACGGGACAGCCAAGCTGATGCAGCAGCTGGAGCAAAATCCCGAATACGACGTGATCGAGTACGGATGCCTCGGCAACTGCGGCGAATGCTATTTGGCTCCGTTTGCGCTGGTAAACGGCGAAATCGTAGCGGCAGCCACCGCCGAGGAGCTGGAGGCGGCCATTCAGCTGAAAATTAAAGAGATCGAGGCGATGCTCGATCTCTTTAAAGACGAATAAAATTACCCCAAATGACGCTTCGACATCCAGAGTACGCCGCTCTTCAAGGCACGGGGCACCATGCCGAGCATGACCGTCCGCTTGCCCATCAGGCCGAAGCCGGCCTTTTTGCCGAGCGATCCGAGAACTCCCTTGAGCTTGATTTTACCGAGCCGGGGAGTTTCGTTTTTCCATACGGCCTGCAGTACTTCCGCCACTTGCTTGCCTTGCGCTTCTGCCGCTTGTCCGCTCGGGGAGAAGGGCAGGGCCGCACAGTCGCCGACAACATAAATTTCATTGTAATCGGGCAGCTGGTGATATTCGTTAATCGTTAACCGTCCTTGATTGTCCTTGGGCAGATTCAGGTTCTGCACGATCGGGCTGGGCTGAATGCCGGCAGTCCAGATGGTAATGTCGGTCTGGATGATTTCCTGCTGGTTGTATAGCAGCCCGCCTTCCAAGCGGCTTAACGATACGTGCGAGCGCAGCTCGATGTCGTGCTCCAGCATCCACTCGCGCACATACCGCTGCAGTCTTTCCGGGAAAGGAGACAGCACGCTGGCGCCGCGGTCCAGGATGCGGATGTTCAAGTCCGGCCGGCTTTCGCGCAGCTCCGCCGCCATTTCTACGCCGCTGAGACCGCCCCCGACAATGGTAATCTGGCCGTAAGGAGCCGTATCGTTGGCCGCCTGATACGTTTTGCGGGTGGCCGACAGCGACTGAATGCTGTTCGAGTATTCCTGCGCCCCGGGAATGTTATGGTATTTGTCCACGCATCCGAGCGCGATGACCAGCCAGTCGTAAGACAGCGGTTCGTCGTTCGCGAAACGGATCACTTTCTGCTCGGGATCGACGGCTGTGACTTCGCCGTATTTCAGAATCAATCTCGGGTCTACCGGAAAATGCACCCGAATGTCTTGTTCGGACACCGTCCCGGCAGCAAGCGCGTAATATTCCGTCTTCAGTCCCTGATAAGGCATCCGGTCGATCATGATCATCACCGTGTCGGCCGGGATGTCTCCTTCCAGCAATTCTTTCGCTACCGTCAGTCCGCCGTAGCCTCCGCCCAAAATGACAAGTTTTTTCATACAACGGTTAACCCTTTCTTTTATGACTTAATTAGTAGACCTTGATCTCGTTATAGAAAGTATCGCGCTCGACGGCAATGCGGCCGGCTCCTTGAATAAGCCAGACCAGCTCATCCCGTGTCATGCCTTCCGGCGAGGTAGCTCCGGCGGAATGGCTGATGCGTTCCTGGATAATCGTGCCGTGGGCGTCCGAAGCGCCGAACGTCAGGGCAATTTGCGTAAGCTGCGTACCAAGGTTGATGAAATACGCTTTGATATGCTGAATGTTGTCCAGCATCAGACGGCTGATTGCGATCGTCTTCAGATTGTCGAACGCCGATACCCGGCGTTTGATGCTGGCGTTAACGCTGGCCGGCTGAACCGAGTTCGGTATAAAGACCATGAAGCCGCCGGTTTCGTCCTGCAGCTCGCGCAGGTACATCATGTGCCGGATCCGTTCCTCGAACGTCTCGATGGAGCCGAACAGCATGGTGGCATGCGTTTTCATGCCGAGCTGATGCGCGGTGCGGTGCACTTCCAGCCATGCTTCGGTCGAGGCTTTATCGACCAGATGCATTTTCTTGCGGTAACGCTCGGACAAAATTTCCGCGCCCCCGCCCGGCATCGTGCCGAGTCCCGCATCTATCAGCGTTTGCAGCACTTCTTTATAGCTTAACCCGCTGAGCCGGGAAAAAAACTCGATCTCGGCCGCCGTGTGAGCCTTGATGGTCACATTCGGATAGCGCTGCTTCAGTCCTTTGATACAGTCGACATAATACTGGAACGGCACGTTCGGATTGTGGCCGCCCGTAATATGGAACTCCCGCATGTTCGGATGGTAATGCTTGTCGATGTAATCGAACATCTCCTCGGCCGTCAGTGTGTACGCACCTTCCTCGCCCTCGTCGCGGCGGAAATGGCAGAACGCGCAGTGCTCCTCGCAAACGTTGGTGAAGTACAGACTCATGTTGTCGACGAAATACACTTTTTTGCCGTTCTTTTTCAGGTTCATCTGATTAGCTAATTGTCCAATGGTTAATAAATCGTCCGTTTCGTACAGAAAAACGCCGTCTTCCAGGGTCAAACGCTCTCCGTGCTCCACTTTTTCGGCGATTTCGGCCATGCGCCTTTCCTGGCTGTTGATGGTCATACTCATGGTTTAGCCACCTCCGTAAATGGGTCAGGCGCCCCTGCTTTTCATGGACGGGACGCTCTGTCGATGAAGTTGTACAATGATACAGGGAACCGCTTCTTTCACAGGCTGCTGCGGACGAGCCGCGGAAGCTGTGAAAGCTTGCACATGGTCAACCGGCCAAAGACGCACAGGCAGGCGAAGCTTGGACGTATTCTGTAAAATACGAAGCTTCGCTTAAGCGCTTGGTTAGCCGACGATGCGTTTCTCCCGAATGACATGTGTGAAAAACAATACTCCTTATTATAAACCTACTGCCGGAGAGGGGCAATACATGAATCGCTAAAACTATATTCCTGTTGTAAAAAACGAACAAGATAGGGTTTGATTCCTATTTTCAAAGGCTGGAGAGTTTAGTATACTATGAGACTGAAAACCTATTGGGTAGGATGGTGCCAAGTTGCTTACTCCAGCTCTCGACGAGCAGGCCTCCATTTCCGAAGAAATCGAAGACATGCGTGAACAGATGGTAAGTTTAGGAAAACGGCTCGGGCTCATGCATCCGGAAGTGCAGCACTGCAGCAGACAATTGGATCAATTGGTGCTTCGTTATTATGAAGCCCATAAAGCGGACAGACGATGAGGCAGCCCTTGAGGACCGACGCCGGAAGGAGTATACTTCTATATAGAAGTACATTTTCGAGCAGGTAAGGGAGGCATGGCGATATGATTAAAATCAGCGAAACGGCTTGCGATAAAATTAAAGAAATGCTCGCGGCGGAGGAAGCACCGAATCTGTTCCTGCGCGTAGGCGTCAAGGAAGGCGGCTGCAGCGGCTTTTCCTACGGGATGGGCTTTGACGACAACGAGCAGGAAGGCGACAAAGTCATGGACATCCACGGGCTGAAGGTCGTCGTGGACGAAGAGAGCGCCAAATATTTGTACGGCGTGGAGATCGATTTCCAAGACACCGGCATCGGCGGCGGGTTCAGCATCCACAACCCGAACGCAGTAGCCACATGCGGCTGCGGCTCCAGCTTCCGCACGAAGCCGGAGGAAGAAGCGCTGGCGCAGCCTTGCGAGGATTGAGGCGGGGGACACGCAACGAAGTCAAAAAAGATCAAAAGAGGTCAACATAACGTAACACAAAAACGCCACTCAAGCGGAATGATCCGTTCGGGTGGCGTTATTTATTACGTCTTATTTTTACCGTCATTTTGCGTGCTTTACGTTCCGTTAACTGAAGGTTAGCTTCATCGTCCAGGAGGTTCCCGACATGCCAACATACTTAAATCCTAGTTTTTCATATAACCGAACCGCCGAATGATTATCTGGATCAACGCTCAAAGAAAGCGATTTATAACCATCGGATTTAGCTTGTTGAATTATCTCTTTCATTAGCATAGATCCTATGCCATGTTTCCTGAAATTTGGCAGTAAAGCGATTCCTAACTCAGGGGTCTCAGAATCGATAAACCCGAATCCTTTTTCCTCCTCATTGAATAATCTATACCAAACTGCTCCAATTAAATGATTGTCACTCAATGCCACCAAAGCTCGATCTCCTCTTCTTCCCCACCCCTCACTATATTTTTTGATATAAGGCGCATTCAGAAGCTCATGTTTGGGTGGCTTGGCCTCTAATATATAAATCGACTCATAGTGCATATCCATAAAAAAATCATATTCCTGTCTCTCCAACGGTCTTATAATTACCATGGAATCCCTCCCTTTTTCTAAATCTATTTTCAACTAAGGAAATAGTCAATGGGGCCGCCGTCTTTTGGTATTACGCTAAAAAGTTCATTTGGAGTGATGTTAAAATATGCGCACAATTTGGCTATAAGTTCCGGAGGGATTCGTTTATTTTCCATATCGACATTATTAATTAAGTCATTAATTGTCGATCGGCGATATTTAATTTCGGTTGAGAGTTTAAGCGCCGAGATATTTTTCTTCTTGATGATTTCACCAAGATGACAGTGTAATCTCACATCGTTCATATCCATATCAATAATCTCCTATTCACATTCCACTTGAAATAAAACATTCTGAAACAAAATAGACGTCAGCTTTTCGGATTATTCCGATTGGCTGTCGTCTTTTTCGTTTAGGATACAAATCAATAGATTAATGTCGTCGATTTGCAGGGCATTTGCAATTTTGTCGATCACGGAACGCGGAAACATTTTATTGATATCGCGGCAGAGCTCGGAAATGGTCGCTTCTCTTATCCCCGTTAGTTGTGCAAGCTCTTTTTGCTCCATACCCCGTTCTTCAAGTATTGCTTTTAGATTGCAGCGCACTTTTCTCATTAATATCCACCCCAAGTAGAGTATACAAAAAATTAGAGAAGATAGAAAATAAAACATTGACAATTACGAAACTCGGAATTAATATAAAGGCAAGATAATTACGAAAAACGTAATTTAATTAAAGAAGCTCTGATGTCACGTCTCATCGCTTCACTGGAAGTTGGCGTTCGATACCGTAGGCGGAACTAAAACAAAAAGGAGTGGCAGAACATGTTGAAGAGGATAACCCTTGTTCTCGAAGCAGGCGATAATGATTTTGAACTTACAGACGCTTATTTGACGCCGGACGAATCGCATGCATTTTTTATTTCAAACCATATTGTTCATTATACCATGGCTTCCCGTACTCAAAATCATCGAATTTACGTGGAATGCGGTGCCCGATTAATTTTAGGCAAGACGCATAAAGGAGAAATCACTATTTTCGACCTGCACGAAAAGATCCATGCCATGACGGCTTACGAACTTTTAAATTTCCACGTGCTCTACGATGCAGATAAACTGAGCCTTATCCGTTGAAGCTTGGTTTTGATATGTAAAATAGGAAAAAGATTGACGGCTAGTCCTTATCGTTATAATATTTATTTTAATAATATTTATTGTGATAAATAAATTGTCCAGTGAGGGGTACACAATGAGTCTAATCGACTACTGTATCATGATTGGGGAGCTGCTCCGGGTCATTGACACCAAGCATTCGAAGATCGTGAACCAGCATTACTCTCCGCATAATCTTACCGGCCCATCGATCAACATTTTGCTGCTGCTGCATCATGAAGGCCCGACCCGGGTGGGCGATATCGGGGCGCAGCTCAATATGGTGGACAGCAACGTATCGGCGGTGTGCTCGCGGCTCGAGACGATGGATATGATCGAGCGCGTGAGGACGAAGGAAGACCAGCGGGTAGTGAAGATTCAATTGACCGACACGGCCCGGGATAAGATGCAGGAAATTCTCGGGAACGTGAAAGACTTCCAGGAGCTGTTCGTAAAGAACGCGTCGGAAGACGATTTGAAAGATATTGTGCATGGTCTGACGAAGCTGAACGAATTGTTAGAGAACGTGTTGAAGGAAAAGGCAAACTCCCAGCAAGCATGAGGCTGCCCGCAACGAAGCTTAAAAAGCTCTAAGATTCGGCGCGACGTGCGGGCGCATGGTTTTGTGCCCGTCACGAAGCGGTCTTTTGCTAATGTTTAACCAAGTAATCGTATATGAATTAAAAATTTTGTCCGAAGTGCCTACTGGACGGCTAGTGGCATCCATTGCGTTTTTACTATTTCGTAGGGGGTTTATGGATGAAAAAGAAACGGAGCTTCCTGGCCGCGCTCATCATCGCTTTGGGATTCGTCGTCAGCGCGTGCGGCCCCGAGCCGGAAGCGAACGAGGGCTCAGCGAATACGTCCGCCGCGAAAGCAGGCGGCAACCTGATCGTTGCCATCAAGGACGATCCGAAAACGTTCAACCCGATCTACGCCGGCGATCGGATGTCGCTGACCATCGGCAAAGCGCTGTTCTCGCCGCTGTTCACGATCAATGACGGCAAAAAGACGTTCGTGCTGGCGGAAAGCTTGACGCCTTCGGCCGATCTGACGAACTACACGCTCAAGCTGCGCAGCGGCTTAACCTGGCATGACGGCCAGAAGCTGACGGCGGACGACGTAGTATTCACGCTTAACAGCATCTTGGATGAAAAGCAGCACAGCTATTTCCGGAGCTTGTTCGTGCTGGATGGCAAGCCGGTGCAAGTAAACAAGCTGGACGAGCTCACCGTGGAGATTGTCCTTCCTCAAGCTTCGGCTTCGTTCGAAGGGGCCCTTGTGCAGATTTCGCCGATTCCGAAGCATATTTTCGATGGCGAAGCGGATATGGAGAAAAGCGCGAAGAACAACAGTCCGGTCGGCTCCGGCCCGTTCAAATTCAAGGAATACCGCTCGGGCGAGTATGTGATTGTGGAGCGTAACGATAACTACTTCGGCGACAAGGCGAAGCTCGGCTCGATCACGTACCGTGTGGCAAAGGACGGCAACGCTGCGATATTGGCACTGCAAAACGGCGAGATCAACATGATGCTGGTGGAGCCGCAGGATTACAACAAGGTGAAGGATACCGGCAAATCCGAGCTGCTCATGTTCCCGTCCGGCGGGGTAACGACGATGGTATTCAATACGAACATCGATGTGATGAAGAAGAAGGAAGTGCGCCAGGCCATCGCTCATGCGATCGACAAGAAAGAGCTGATTACGATGGGATTTTCGTCGGTTGATTTTGCCGAGCCGGCCGCGTCGATCTTCTCCCCGGATACGCTGTACCAGAAGAAGGAGCTCAAAACGTACGATTACGATCAAGCCAAAGCGAAGGAGCTGCTCAAAGCCGCCGGCGCGGAAAATTTGAAAATTCGTTTCGCTTACTACAATGCGAGCAAGGCGGAAGGCAATATGTCCCTATACCTTCAACAAAAGCTGAAGGAAGTCGGCGTTCAAGTCGAATTGATCCCGCTCGACGGGGCTACGCTTGGCAAGAAGGCGCTGAACAAGGACAATACGGATTACGATCTGTCCTTCGGCGGCTACAGCATGGGCTACGAGCCGGATGCCTACAAAGCGATTTATCTCGGCAACGCGCCTTACAACTATTCGCACTACAAGAACGACGAGTTTGACAAGCTGTGGATCAAGGCGGCGGTCGAAACGGATGCGAACAAACGCGCGGAACTATACAAACAGATTCAGGAAATGGCGGCAGACGAAGTGACGACGTATCCGATCGCCTACGGCAAATCGATCGTCGCGGTCGATAAAAGGTTCGGCGGTTTGCAGGAAGCGGTGCCGAAGCAAGTGGTGCTGTTCGATGATTTTACGAAAATTTACTTGAAGTAACACGCCTGTCTGCGCGGTAAAGTCAGCCGGCGTCGTTCAGGGGGAATTCCGACTTGAAAACGTATGCAATTCGGCGCATTCTGCAAATGATTCCGCTGCTGTTTATTATTTCAATCGTTTGTTTCGTTCTGCTCAGGCTTTCCCCCGGGGATCCGGTAATGTCGTTCGTCACGCCCAATATGAGCCCGGACGATGTAGCGAGAATCCGGCACAGCATGGGGCTGGACGAGCCTCTGTATATGCAATACGTCTACTGGCTGCTGCATCTGCTGAAAGGCGACTTCGGCTATTCGCTGAACAATCACCGTCCGGTGCTGACCTTGATTGCCGAACGTTTGCCGGCCACGATCGGGCTGATGGGCTCGGCCACGGTGCTGTCGCTGATTTTTGCGACGCTGCTCGGTCTGATCTCGGCGCTGTACAAAAACAGTTTCGTCGATCGCGCGCTGAGCTTGATCGCGTATATCGGGATTTCACTCCCCGGCTTATGGTTCGCGATGCTCTTGATCTACCTGTTTTCCGTGAAGCTTCACTGGCTTCCGAGTATGGGGATGCGGACGATCGGCGTGAATTCGGTCTGGGACATCGTCAAGCACGGAATTATGCCGTGCATGGTGCTTTGTGCCACGCATATTTCCGTGTACATGCGTTATATCCGCTCCAGCACGATCAGCCAGCTCGAAGAGGATTACGTGCAGATTCAGTATGCGTACGGCTCCAGCCGGCGTACCGTGCTTTTTCGCCACGTACTGCGCAATGTGCTGCTGCCGGTCATTACGATCATGGGGTTGTCGCTTCCCGAACTGCTGGCGGGCTCCTTCCTCGTAGAGAGCATCTTTTCCTGGCCGGGCATGGGGTCGCTCGGCGTCAATGCCGTATTCGGGCTCGATTATCCGCTGATCATGAGCATTACGATGCTGTCTTCGTTCCTGCTGATCGTTGGCAACTTGGCCGCCGATCTGCTTTACGGCTTGGTCGACCCCCGAATTAAGATAAGGAGGTGAAGCTAAAATGAACCGCCTGAGATGGCGCATGCTGCGTCTGCAACTGACCGAGCAAAAGGCGGGGCTGGCCGCGCTTATCCTGCTGGCGGTGTACGCGCTGGGTTCGGCGTTTGCGTTTCTCGTTCCCCACGATCCGAACGCCATCAGCATTACCGAGCGTCTGCTCCCGCCGAGCGGGGCGCATTGGTTCGGGACGGACGATAACGGGCGCGATTATTTTGCCCGCGTGTTATATGGGGGACGCATTTCTCTGAGTATCGGCTTTATCGGTATGATTATTTCGGTTGTGGTCGGCACATTTGTCGGGACGATCAGCGGTTATTTCGGGGGCAGGCTCGACCAGCTTCTGATGCGGCTGATCGATGTGCTGCTGTCGGTGCCCTCCTTTTTCCTGATGCTCGTGCTGAATGCCTACCTGAAGCCGAGCATTCTGACGATGATTCTGATCATCGGGCTGCTGAGCTGGCTATATATTGCGCGCATTGTGCGGGCGGAGACGATATCCGTCAAAGAACGGGAGTACGTGCTGTACGCCCGGGTATCGGGACAAAGCAGCTTCCGCATCCTGACGAAGCATATTATTCCTGGCGTCATTCCTACGGTGATTGTGGCGGCGACGGTCAATATCGCGGGCATCATTATGATGGAATCGTCGCTCAGCTTCCTGGGGCTCGGCGTCCGGCCGCCGGATTCGTCTTGGGGCAGCATGCTGAATCATGCAAAAGGGTACATCGGAGAGCAGCCGACGCTGGCGTTGTTTCCTGGGCTGTTCATTTTAACGACCGTACTCAGCTTTAATTTCTTGGGCGACGTGCTGCGCGCCGCATTCGAGCCGAAAGTCGGCCGGCGATAATTTCGTGAGAGCAACGGAGTGAAGCGAGATGGCAAAAGTATTGGAAGTTCGCAATTTGCATACGTCGTTCTTTACCCGCGGCGGCGAGGTGCGGTCGGTCCGCGGCGTCAGCTTCGCCGTGGGCGAGGGCGAGATGGTCGGCATCGTCGGCGAATCGGGCAGCGGGAAGAGCGTCATGGCGAAGTCGCTGCTGGGCCTCGTCCCACCGCCGGGCAAGATTGTCGATGGTCAGGTGCTGCTCCGCGGCGAGGACATGCTCCGGCTCCCGGAGTCCAAGCTGAGAGCGGCGCGGGGGAAACGGATCGCGATGATTTTTCAGGACCCGATGACAGCTTTGAACCCGGTGCTCAAGGTTGGAACGCAGCTGACCGAGGTAATACGCCGCCACCGGAACGTTGGGCGGGCCGAAGCGCGCCGCCTCGCCATCGATTGGCTGCGCGAGGTCGGTATCCCGTCGGCGGAGAAGCGGATCGACCAGTACCCGCACGAATTCAGCGGCGGGATGCGGCAGCGGGTCATGATCGCGATGGCGCTATCCTGCGAGCCGGAGCTCCTGATTGCCGACGAGCCGACGACGGCGCTGGATGTGACGATTCAAGCGCAAATCTTGAAGCTGATGAAACGGCTGTGCCGGACAACGAACACCTCGGTCGTGCTGATAACGCACGATCTCGGCGTCGTGGCCCAAGTATGCACGCGTGTCGTCGTGATGTACGGCGGTCTGGTAATGGAGGAGGGCGCGGTGGGCGATATTTTCGAAGCGCCGCAGCATCCGTACACGCAGGGGCTGCTCCGGTCGGTTCCCCGTGTGAGCGAAGGGAAGCGGGAGCGGCTTGTATCCATCGAAGGCTCGCCGCCAAATCTGCTGCACCCGCCGCAGGGCTGTCCGTTTCAAGAGCGCTGCCCGCATGCCATGAACAAATGCGGCGAGCTGCCGCCTTATTTCGAATCGAAGCCGGGTCACCGCTCGTTATGCTGGCTGCAGGACGGTCAAGGCTATCCGTCCCGGCCGCTGGCTTTCGCGGGCTCGGCGGCATCGCAGCAGGGAGGGGAAGCGCCATGAGCGGCAGCGGCAACCGTATTCATCCGGCCGGCCAGGATGTATTGATCGACGTTCGCGGCTTGAAAAAGTATTTCCCGGCGGAGCGCTCGCTGTTCGGCCGGACGACGCGGCACATGAAGGCTGTGGACGACATCAGCTTTCAGATTTACCGCGGCGAAACGTTCGGACTCGTCGGCGAGTCCGGCTGCGGCAAATCGACGACGGGACGCAGCGTCATCCGGCTGTACGACGTGACCGCGGGCGAGATCCGGTACGAAGGCCAAAATATGGCGGCGATGAACGAGAAGCAGCTGAGATCTTACCGCAGACGGATGCAGGCGATTTTTCAAGACCCGTATTCCTCGCTCAATCCGGGGATGACCGTGCTTCAGCTTATTAGCGAGCCGCTGGAAATCCATACCGCCTACAGCCGTGCGGAGCGGCGGGAGGTTGTACTAGAGCTGCTGGGCAAGGTGGGGCTGAAGCGCGAGCATGCGGACCGGTATCCTCATGAATTCAGCGGCGGCCAGCGGCAGCGGATCAGCATCGCGCGGGCGCTTGCTCCCCGCCCCGAGTTCGTCCTGTGCGACGAGCCGATCTCGGCGCTTGACGTCTCGGTGCAGGCGCAGGTCGTCAATATGCTGGAGGATTTGCAAGGCGAGTTCGGCTTGACGTATCTGTTCATCGCGCACGATTTGTCCATGGTGCGGCATATTTCGAACCGGATCGGCGTCATGTATCTGGGGAAGCTGGTCGAGGTCGCTTCAAGCGACGAGCTGTACCGGCGCCCGGCACACCCGTATACGCAGGCGCTGCTTGCGGCGATTCCGGTGCCGGACCCTAAGGTGGCAAACGTAGAAATTCCGCTGCTGCAAGGAGAGCTGCCGAGCCCGCTGGAGGAAATCGCAGGCTGCAAGTTTCGCTCGCGCTGTCCGTTTGCCAACGGGCGGTGCGCCGCGGAGGAGCCGGCTCTGAAGGAAATTGCGCCGGGTCATTACGCGGCATGCCATTTGCACGATGGATGAGGTTTTGGTCAACGTCCCTTCGAGGAGCGGGGCGGATTGCTATGGTATAAAAATATCAGATAAGCAGGAAATGGAGACAAAAGCATGAGCACAACGGCAAAGCTTTCGCAACATACGGCCATTCTGCTGGAGCGGGCGCGCCGTTTCGACATTGCGGACGAGACGCTGCTCGCCGGGCTTGCGGCCGGGGATACGGCTGTTTTGCAGCCTGCGGTGGGCGAATGGTACAGCTATGACGAGTTTTATTCCTACGCCGATCGGCATGGCGAGGCGCTGGAGGAGGCTATTCGCAGCGGCTACCGGATGAAGTTCAATACCCCCGGCGGGGTGCAGCTTTGGCTACAGCACCGCTACGGGCTTGAAGCGGGCGTCGATTACGAGGTGCCCGAACATGGCCGGGTAAACGGGCTCAAGCTTCCTGTCGCGGCGGCAGAGCTTCTGCATTCGACGCTCGCGCCCAATTGGCTAATATTGGAGGAAGGTTCCGGATCAGGGGAAGCCGGTGCGGTGCGGACGCTTCGGCTGGTTATCCGCTCGCTGTACGAGAAGGACGGGTAGGAGCGGACTGCCCGTAGTCCCGTTCTTTCGCACGGCCGCCCAAAAAGCGCTTGAACTCGCGAGTTTCGTGAGTTTCAGGCGCTTTTTGGCTTCCGCGGAAGTTTGAATGCGGTTGCAGCACATCATGTTCTTGGTTGGTAGAAAAATACGGCTCCGTTGCTCAAATAACCATTTTGTAGTAATATCAGAACAGATGTTTGTTTCCGGGGAGCGTGGAAGCTGCAGCGCTTCGTTCGATCTGGAGAGGAGGACGACTATGCCGGTAATCAGATCCGAATTGTACATAGAAGCGCCGATCGAAGCCTGCTTTGATCTGGCGCGAAGCATCGACGTTCATGCCCAATCGACTTCGCAAACGAAAGAAAGAGCGGTCGGCGGAGTCACGAGCGGATTGATTGAGCTGGGGCAGACGGTGACGTGGGAGGCCGTCCATTTTGGCATCAAGCAGCGGTTAACGGCAAAAATAACGGAGTTTGAGTCGCCTTTTTATTTTGTGGACGAGATGGTCCAGGGCGCGTTCAAGCGGTTTCGGCATACGCATGAATTCTGCGCCGTCGATTCGGGGACGTTGATGATCGACGAATTTGATTACACGTCGCCGTTAGGGCCTCTTGGCAGGCTGGCGGACCGGATGTTTCTGGAGGCGTACATGAAACATTTTTTGCTGACACGAAATCTATACATTAAGCGGCTCGCGGAGAAGCAAGCCGGAAAAATGCCCGGACCCATGGCAAAAAGCGGACGATCCTGAATAAGGTGTCCGCTTTTTTCGGATTGGTTTACCGAGTGCCGCAGCCCCGCTCACTGCTTGGCATAAATATGCAGATGCTCGATATATTCATGTACCAGCGTTTGCAGGGCTTCCGCCTTTTGCTCAAGGCTGCCGTTTTCGCCAAAGGTTTGCCGGATCGCTTCGACGTAAGCTCGGCCTTGCTTCTTTCCCGGCGCGTACGCGCGGCCATAGTCGTCCAGATAGCTCGGCAAAAAGTAACATTCCAATACATTCATCGCTAGTCGGTAGTCCTCCTGCGGATTCGAATCCGACCAAGCCTTCAGCTTGTCATACAAGGCGCTTAGCGTAATAAGGCCAAGGCGGTACGTTCTTCTTGCAAATTCAAACGCCTGCGGGTCGATGTCCCCGCGCTCGAACTGCTTGAAGTTTTTTTCGTCCAGCAAATACAAAGCCCCGCCCCATTCGGAAGCGAATTTCAGCCAAAAATCGGCGTCCTCCCGCCGGACCGCAACCGTTTGAAGCTCTTCGAATACGATGTCCGGGTTGGCGGTGAGCTTGGCTTTGGCCTCCGTTTTCGGCGAGTCTCCTTCAAAATTCAGCACATTGGCATTCACGTGACTGCTCCTATCTAAGCCATGGATTATTCCGCGGGCTCCTGCCGCAGTTGGCAGCGAACATGCGAACGGATACTTCATTGTATCATACTCGCCCCCGCCGGTTAAATCTTAAACGCCAACGGCTGCGGACGAACCGACAGCTTGACATCGTCCGGCTTATGCCTGTGCAGAAGCGTCCACATGAGATGCCGCCCGATCGGGTTCGCGCTGTGAATAATAATTTCTTTTGCATACAGGCCTTTCTCGACCATATATTTGACCAGATCGTAGCCGCTGGCTTTGCCGAGGCCCAGATCGTGATCAAGCGACAAGATGTTAACCGGTCCGGCCGTCATCAAATCGATGCACTGCTCGACGGATCTCGCGAGAGTAAATCCTTTCGGGCAAGGACGCAAGTCGTCCAAGTACACGTTTTTCATTTGCCATCGCCTCTTTTTAACTTCCAGCATACGCACCGCACGGTCCGATTGCTTGGACTGCGGCACAGCCCGGCGCGCCGATTAGCGGCGAACGCCAAAAACGCCACTTGGTCGAAGTGGCGTCGGCGCGCAGCGTGGCGTTACCTTTCCAGCAAAACTTGAATGCCTTTGATCACATTCCAGATGATAACGACGAAATACAGAACCAGGCTGAGCACGCCCAGAAAAATCGTGGAGGTGACCGAGACCGTCGCCATCCAGAGGATAAGGAAAAAGATCAGCGAGAGGAAAGGCAAGATGTGCGAGAGAAGCGCTTTTTTGGCGTGTTCGCGAAGCCAGCCGTCATTCGTGACGAAATACACGATAACCGGTACAAGAAATCCGGCAAAAAAGATGCTGAAATAACAAAGCGAAGCGATCAGTTTACGTGCTTCCATGAGGGATCCCCCCTTCTTCGTATACCAAAATCACCGGCGGTATGACTACTTACGTCGGAAACGGCGGAGGGTTTCAGGCTTGCATCGCCACGCTGCATAGTTTCAACCGACCTGGGGATGTTTAAACATTAAATAACATGCGCATTCCATAATTCCCCTAATTTAGTTGAACTGGTTTGAAATGGTCTGACCCGATCATATTTTTTTATCGCGAAAACGGTACGCTGCTTGTGTATAACTTTGTCCACATTACGCACCCCGCCAATACCGTATATTCGACACTTATTAACACAATACTCACAGGATATGCACAATTTTTTGTGGATAACGGAACGCTTGTTCTAATTTTGGGCGCATGTTAATATAATTTTACATTACGGAATAAGGTGAGTTGTCCCATGAAACTGATCAGTAATGAGATTTTAGTGGACTCCTATTTCAAAGCCGTCGATTTGAAACTCGAAGAAGATTTTGTCGAATTGTTGTTAGACGAGATCAAGAGGAGACAAATCAACTTAGACTTCTACAAAAAAGGTGAAGCCCAGGTCAGCTGATCGGGCTTTTTTCTTTTATCGTCAATATCTATGATATAATAGTTCCGATTATAACGGGGTGTGGGAGAGAAACGATGGAGCGTTTAACGATTGCTGTGAATGTGCCTCTTGGCTTTCACGCCAGACCGGTTTCGCGGTGGGTCAGCCTCGCGCAGACCTTTCAAAGTCACATTACCGTGACGTTCCGGGACAAAACGGTCGACGGCAAAAGCGCGCTCGGGCTCATGGCGCTGGCCGTTCCGAACGGTGCGGAGCTTGAGGTGTGCGCAAACGGACCGGACGAGCATGAGGCGCTTGCCGCTCTTGCAGGCTTGGCCTCGCGATCGTTTTCCGCTTAAGTTGACGGCTACGGAGGCAAAGACATGTTATCCGCAAGACAGCAGAGCATATTGACGGAACTATTGGAGCAGCGCGGATTTGTGCCTGTGGACCGGTTTCGGTCGGAGTATGGCATTTCGGCGCGGACCGTTCGCCACGATCTGCTGCAGATCGAAGACTGGCTGGCCGGGTATGGCATCGGGATCGAGCGCAACCGCAAGCACGGCATTGCTCTTATCGCAGACGAGGACGGACGGGAGAAGCTTGAGCGCCTGCTGGCAGAACGGCCCGACCATCTCGATGCGGAGCGGAGGTCCCGCTGGCTTGCCAAGCGGCTGCTCGAATCGTCCAAGCTGCGGGCAGACGAGGTGCAGGAAGAGCTGAAAATCAGCAAAAGCACGCTGCTGAGCGATTTGGCGGAAGTCACCAGGCTGCTGGGCGGCAAAGACCTGAAGCTCGCCAGAGAGGGCGGATGGATTCGGGTGCTGGGGGACGAACGGCAAAAAAGGTCGGCCTATCTCGAACTGCTGCGCCTGGAAATTACGGACGAGAATGTCCTTCGGGTCGTTCTTGGAGACCGGGAAGACCGGATGGGGGGAACGAACCTGTGGAACCCGTGGTTCTCGCCCAAGGATGCGCAGTTTTTATTCGATATCGTGCGGATGCTGGAGCGCAAGCTGAACGTCGAATTTACGGACGCGGGATACTCGGCGCTGGTGCTTCACCTGCTGATGGCTATCGAGCGGCTGAAAAACAACCATCGCATTCAAATGGACCCGGAGCTGTTCGGCGAAGTGAGCGGAGCGGAGGAGTTCCGGGTTGTCCGACAGCTGGCGCTGCCGGAAATGGAGCGATATTTTCAGCTGGAAGTCCCCGTGGAGGAAGCCGGTTATATTACCCAACACATTCTGGGCGCGCAAAAAGCGCAGGATGCCAAGGCGGAGCAGTCCGTTTACGTCCAGCTGGCCAAGCGGATCGTCATGGAGGTGGAGCAGGAGCTGCATCGCCCGCTTCAGCGTACCGAACAAGTGGTGCACGGGCTGTCCGTTCATTTGAAGCCTGCAATGTACCGCGCCAAATTCGGGCTGCAAAGCGCGAATCCGCTGCTGCCGCAGCTGGAGCAGGAATATGCTTCGCTGCTCGACGTAACGCAAGAGGTGGTCAACCGGGTGCTGCAGGAGCAGGGGATTTGCTTCGACCGGGATGAAATCGGTTACATCTCTTTGCATCTAAGCAGCGGACTGGCGCATGCCGTAAGCGCGGTCCGGAAACGGATCGCTATCGTATGCAGCTCCGGCCTCGGCTCGTCGGCGATCCTTCAGCGGAGGCTGGAGTCGATGTTCCCCGTGCTGGAAATTGCCGGGAGGTTCGCATACAAAGAGCTCAAGCAGCTGCCGTTCGAGCGCATCGATGCGATTTTATCGACCATCGAGATTCAGCTGCCGCTCCCGGTGCAGGTGATTAAAGTATCGCCGCTGCTGAGCCCCGAGGACGAGAGCCGCATCGGCCGTCTGCTCGGCGTATCGCCGCTGGGGCGGCCGATGGAAGCCGATACGCTGCAGCGCGTGGGCGAGATCGTCCGCATCGTCGAGCGGCATGCCGACGTACGCAACCGGAACCGGCTGCTGGAGGACCTCATCCATCTGCTGCAGGGCGGAGGCATGTCCAGTCATAAAGGGCTTCGGCGGCTGACGGAGCTGCTGCCCGCCGGCTCCATCCTGACCGGGCAAACGGCCGAGGGCTGGGAAGAGGCGGTGCGGCTCGGCAGCAGGCTGCTGCGCGAGCGGGGGATCATCGGACTTCAGTACGAAGAAAAGCTGCTTCAAATGATTGGGGAGCAGAAGCATCATTTCGTCATCGGGGAAGGCATTGCCTTTCCGCACGCATCGCCACAGGACGGCGTATGGGGCACCGGCTTCAGCTTGGTCACGCTGGCGGACCCTGTGCCGCTCGGACCGTCGGGGCAGCCGGTGTGGCTGCTTGTTACGCTGGCCGCGGCCGACAAGACGTCGTATTTGACCGCGTTATCCACGCTGCTGGACGTGTTTGGCGATGCGGCGTTCATGAAATTTTTGAGAGGGGCCGACGATGCATCTGCCGTATGGGATCGTTTGAAGGCAAAGGAGGGGGAGACGCTTGACGCTGAAAATTAACGTGGTTTGCACAAGCGGCCTCGGAACCAGTCTAATGATCCGCATCCATCTCGAAGCGCTGCTTCGGGAGCAAGGGCTCCGCGCCGACATCGAGCACATGGATGTCGCGTCGCTCGGCTTAAGTCCGGCCGCGGATCTGATCGTCGGCGCCCGACATATCGCCGATTCTCTGCCTCCCCGGCTGCTGGAGCAAGCGGAATGGATACCGCTGGAAAATATGACGGACCGGAATTATTTGCGGACCAAGCTGATGGAAAGCCCGCGTTTTCTGGCCTGGCGGGAACGGGAGAAGGGATTGCGGGAATGAACTGGTCGCAAATTATTAATAAAGGGCTGCTGGGGGAACCGGCCTTTTTGCTCGGGGTCATAGCCTTGATCGGCCTGCTGCTGCAGAAAGCTTCTCCGCAAAAGCTGCTCAGCGGCACGATCAAGACGATGCTCGGGTATATTTTGCTGCAGATCGGAGCTTCTGCCGCCGGTTCGTCCCTGTCCAATCTATCGATCATCGTGCAGCGCGGGCTGCAAATGATCGGAATTATGCCGCACAATGAGACGATCGCGGGGCTCGCTCAGATCAACTACGGCCGCGAGATCGCGGTTATCATGCTGATCGGCATGGCGCTTCATCTGGCTATCGCCCGCTGGACGCCGGTCAAATACGTATTCCTTACCGGCCACCATATGCTTTTTATGGCTTCGATGCTGGCGGCTTTGCTCGATTCGGCCCAGCTTCCCGCGTGGCAGCTTTACGCCTGGGGCGGACTGTTTCTGGCGCTGGCCATGTCGTTCGGACCGGCGGTGAGCCAGCGTTACGTTCGGCAAGCAACCGGCGGCAGCGAATTCGCCATCGGGCATTTCAACAGCATGGGCTATGCGCTTTCCGGCTTTATTGCCCAGACGGTTGGGACGAAGGAAAAAAAGCCGATGCCGGAAGGCTTGAAGCGGATTTATCCGTTTTTCCAGGACCATATGGTCGTCATCGCCGTCTTTACGCTGCTGCTGTTCGGCTTGTCCAGCTTGTTCGTGCCGGCCGAGGCGCTGTCCGAGATGTTTTCCGGGCGTCATCCCGTGGTCGTCGCGGCCATCCAGGCGATTTGGTTCACGGCCGGCGTGTTCGTAATCTTGTCGGGCGTGCGAATGATGCTGGCCGAGATTATCCCCGCCTTTAACGGCATTGCCGAAAAAATCGTGCCGGGAGCGATACCGGCGCTGGATTGCCCGGTTTTGTTCACGTACGCGCCGATTGCCGCGGCGCTCGGCTTCCTGCTCAGCTTTATCGGAGGGCTTGCCGCAATGGGCACGCTTATGGCCTTCCAGTACACGGTCATCATCCCCGGCGTTATCCCGCACTTTTTCTCGGGGGGCGCTTCCGGCGTCATCGCCTATCAGGTCGGCGGCCGGAGGGGATTGATCGTCGCCGCGTTGTGCCACGGCTTCGTCATTACGCTGTTGCCGGTCTTTTTGCTGCCGCTGCTTTCCAGCCTCGGCTTCGTGCGGGCGACGTTCGCGGATACGGACTTTGCCGTCGTCGGGCTGATTTTGAACGGCCTGCTTCGCTTGTTCGGCATAGAGGCAGGTTGATACGGGTTGTTGCTAGCTTGAGCCTCCGGTTCATGATCTTGCGGTCATGGGCTGGAGGTTTTATTTTTTGCCGTTTGATGTGGCAAAGACTTAAACTTCCCGGTTGGAAACGCTTCACTTATGATAAAGCTATTCAAACAACCGAAGGGAGTCGTTACTAAAGATGAAAAAAGCACTATCCGCTACGCTCGCCGTAATCTTGACCGCATCCGTAGCCGCCGGCTGCGGCAGCGCCGACAAGCCTGCTTCCGGCGGAGCCGCATCCGCTCCGGCATCCGGCGAAGCCTCGAAGACGGACAAGTCGAAAGGCAAGCTGACCGTATACGTCGGATTCCAGGAAGATCATGCCGTCGAGGCGATGAAGCAGTTTACGAAGGACACCGGGATTCAAGCCGACATGGTCCGTATGTCCGGGGGCGAGATTCTCGCCAAAATCCGCGCGGAGAAAGACAACCCGCAGGCGGATATCTGGTACGGCGGTCCGGCGGACACGTTCGTCGCCGCGATGAACGAAGGGCTGCTCGCGCCTTACAAATCGCCGGCCGCCGAGAAGGTGGATGCCAAGTATAAAGACCCGAACGGTCATTGGACCGGAATTTATGTCGGTTTCCTCGGCTTTGCGTCGAACAAGAAGTTTCTGAAGGATCATAACCTGCAGGCGCCGCAAACGTGGGAAGATCTGCTCAATCCCGCGTATAAGGGACAAATCGTCATGGCAAATCCGGCTTCGTCCGGCACGGCCTACAGTGCTCTCTACACGGTATTGAAAGTGAAAGGCTCGGAAGACCAAGGGTTCGATTACCTGAAAAAGCTGCACCCGCAAATCCAGCAGTACACGACCAGCGGCTCCGCTCCGGGGCGCATGGTCGGCATGGGCGAAGCGGCCGTAGGCGTGCTGTTCGCGCACGACATCATCAAGTACCAAGAGGAAGGCTTCGATACGCTGGAGCTGACCATCCCTAAGGATGGAACGGGCTATGAAACCGGCGCCGTCGCGGTCATCAAAAATACGAAAAACCAAGAGCTGGCGCAAAAATTCATCGACTGGTCGCTCGGCGCAAGCGCGCAGGAAGTCGGGCAGCGCACAGGCAGCTACCAGAACTTGACGAATCCGGACGCAAAAGAGCCGGAGAAGGCGATCAAGCTATCCGATATCAAGCCGATCCAATACGATCCTTCGGAAGCGGGCAAAGAGCGCAAGCGCCTGCTCGACAAGTGGAACAGCGAAGTGAAGAAATAATACTTCCGGGACGGTCTTTGGATTTTCTCGGGCACGGGAAGCCTGCGAGCTTTGAAAAATTTTCTGGTAAGTTAGGTGGAGTATATCCCGGATGAGTTTACGTCCGCCTTTGAAATCCGTGAAAATACCATGACAGTCTAATCGAAATCTCGCGGAATATGGGGTCCCCGGAAAGTAATCGGAATCCGCTTCGAAGGGTTCCTTCACTTTCTGGGGAGGGGGAGCGGCCGAAGGGATATACTGCACCGCTTTAACTCAGAGAATCTCTACGCGAAGCAGGTTTCTCCGCCCCGAATCCAAGGACCGTCCCGGCCCACCCAAGAAAGGAGCCTGTGGCCCATGTCATGGAACCGTACCGCAAGCGAGCTCCGCAGACTGACGCGGGAACCGCTGCTTCTGCTCTGCATCCTGCTCGTCATGGCGTGTCTGGCGGTATTTATCGTCTATCCGCTTTATCAAATATTGAAAAGCAGCTTTATCAGCCCGGACGGCGAGGTTTCGCTCAGCGCGTATGTAGGCGTTTTGTCGGGCGGACAGCTGTTCGAGGCATTGAAAAATTCCTTGCTCCTGGCTGTCATCGTATCCGTCCTGTCGACGGCCATCGCTTACATGTTCGCTTATACGTTCGCGTACGTGAAGGTTCCGTTCAAAAAGCTGTTTAACGCCGTCGCGATTTTGCCGGTCATTTCCCCGCCGTTCGTCATCTCGCTTTCCGCGATTTTGCTGTTCGGCAAACAGGGCTTCGTCTCCAAGCATCTGCTCGGTTTGGAGAACGCCAACATTTACGGCCTCAAAGGCTTGGTGCTTGTCCAAACGCTGACATACTTCCCGGTCGCTTTCCTCGTGCTGGCCGGCTTGCTCCGCTCGATCAGCCCGTCGCTGGAAGAAGCGAGCATGAACATGGGCGCGGGGCGGCTGCGCACGTTCCTGAACGTCACGCTGCCGCTGACGTTGCCGGGGATTGCGAATGCTTTTCTGCTCGTGTTCGTTCAGTCGCTGGCCGATTTCGGAAATCCGATGACGCTCGGCGGCAACTATACGACCGTCGCTCGCGAAATTTACCTGCAGGCGGTCGGCAGCTACGACATTCAAGCCGGGGCGGCGCTGGCGATGGTGCTGATGAGCATCACCTTCCTGATTTACGCGCTGCAAAAATTTTGGATCGGCAAAAAAAGCTACGTCACCGTTACGGGCAAACCGGCCCACGGCCGCCGTCTGATCGAGAAGGGAGCTGCGCGGCAGGCGCTGTTCGTGCTGTGCATGCTGTTGTCGGTCATCGTCATCGCGTTCTACCTGCTCGTGCCGATCGGCTCGTTCATCAAGCTGTGGGGCATTAACAACAGCTTCACTTGGGATCATTACAAATACGTGTTCTCGCTCGGCCAAAAATCGATGAAGGATACGCTGCTGCTCTCGATCATCGCAACGCCGATTGCCGGCCTGCTCGGCATGATCATCGCCTTCCTGGTCGTACGCAAGCAGTTCATCGGGAAAAAAGCCCTTGAATCCGTCAGCATGCTGTCCATCGCCATTCCGGGGACGGTCATCGGGATTTCGTACATTCTGGCGTTCAACCAGGCTCCGCTTGCGCTCACGGGCACGGCGCTGATCATTATCGTCGCTTTTGTCGTACGGGCCATTCCGGTCGGAATCCGGTCCGGGATCGCGTCCTTGCAGCAGATCGATCCGTCGATCGAAGAGGCGGCGACGAATTTGGGGGCCGGACAGGCGCGCAACTTTTTCACCGTCGTCCTGCCGCTCATCAAGCCGGCCTTTTACAGCGGCCTTGTGTACGGGTTCGTCAAAAGCATGACCGCGATGAGCGCCGTCATTTTCCTCATCTCGGCAAAGTACAACCTGATCACGGCTTCCATTCTCACACAGGTGGAATCCGGACGGATCGGCGTCGCCAGCGCGTACTGCACGATTTTGATCGTTATTATGATCGCAGCCTTGCTGCTGCTTAACCTGCTGCTTCGCTTCGTCGGCGGCAGCAATGAAAAAACGTTAATGTAGGGGGAGAAAGACTTGGCAGCCAAATCGGTCACGCTCAAACAGGTTACGAAAGCTTATGCGGGCTTGGGCACCAAGCAGCCGTCGAATGCGGTGTCCGATGTCAATCTGATCATCGAAGAGGGGCAATTCGCCACGCTGCTTGGCCCGTCCGGGTGCGGCAAAACGACGACGCTGCGCATGATTGCGGGCTTCGAAGAGATTACCTCCGGTGAAATTTTATTCGGGGACCAGCCGGTCAACGAAATTCCGCCGAACAAGCGGGACTGCACGATGGTGTTTCAGTCCTACGCTTTGTTCCCGCATTTGAACGTTTGGGACAACGTCGCCTACGGGCTTAAAATTAAAAAATGCGATCAAGCCGTCGTTCGGGAAAAAGTGTCGCGTGTGCTCGAAATCATGAACCTGAACGAATATAAGGACCGCATGCCTTCCCAAATGTCCGGCGGCCAGCAGCAGCGCGTTGCGCTGGCCCGGGCGCTCGTGATGGAGCCGAGCGTGCTGCTGTTCGACGAGCCGCTGTCCAACCTCGACGCCAAGCTGCGCATCGTCATGCGCGACGAAATCCGCCGCATTCAGCGGACGCTCGGCATTACCGCGGTCTATGTCACGCACGACCAGAGCGAGGCGATGTACATGAGCGATGTCGTCATCGTCATGAACAAAGGGCGGATCGAGCAGATCGGCACGCCGCAGGAGATTTACCAGCGGCCGAAGACGAAATTCGTCGCCGATTTTATCGGCTCGGCCAACTTCGTCGAAGGCAAGGTGGCGCGGGTTGCCGGGGACTGCTTGGAGATCGAGACGCCAATGGGTATAATTGTAGCAGCGAATCATGCTGAAGTTGCGGCGGGACAGCAGGTCGCGCTGGTTATCCGGCCGGAATCCGTTGTCGTTTCGAAGACGGCGGCCAACAACGCGGTCATTACGAAAAGCGTCTTCATGGGACAAACGCAGGAATACGAGATCGATTTCGGCGGCAAAACGTTTCAGGTCACCCAGCATAATCCGGTCGCAGGCTCGGTCTACCCGACCGGGGAGCACGTGACGCTCGAATTTCCCGAGCATTCGATTCAAGTCGTTCCGGCCTAATCTACAGACAGCAAGGGGGCAGCAGGCATGAACAAGAGATGGCAGGGAGCGTTAATCCTTATCCTTTGCGCGGCTGTGCTGACCTCCTGCGCATCCGAGCGCAAAGGAACGTTAACCATTTATGCAGGATTGTATGAAGATCACGCGATTAAAGTCGTAGAAGCGTTCCAGAAGGAAACGGGCATCAAAACCTCCTACGTCCGCATGTCGGGCGGGGAAATTTTGGCGCGCATCCGAGCGGAGCGAAGCGCCCCGAAAGCGAGCGTCTGGTACGGCGGCCCCGCGGATACGTTCGTCCAAGCCAAGGCGGAGGGGCTGCTGGCTCCCTATTTATCGCCGAATGCCAAGTGGATCGACGAGAAATATAAAGACCCGGACCACTATTGGATCGGCGTTTACGTTGGCGCCCTGGCCTTGGTCTCCAACCGCAAATGGCTGCAGGACGTCGGGTTATCCGTGCCGCAAACGTGGGAGGATCTGCTTAATCCGAAGTATAAAGGCATGATCGTCATGGCCGATCCGAGATCCTCGGGTACGGCTTATACGATCTTGGCTACGCTCGTACAGCTGTGGGGCGAAGACAAAGCGTTCGACTATTTGAAGAAGCTGCGGGGGCAGGTCCGCAGCTATACGACAAGCGGGAGCACGCCCGGACGCAGCGTCGGGATGGGCGAGGCGGGAACGGCCGTCATGTTCGCGCACGACGCCGTCAAGTTTTACAAGGAAGGCTTTCGCGATCTGCTGATCCATTATCCGGGCGAAGGGACCGGATACGAAATCGGCGCGATGGGGCTGATCCGGGGCGGTCCGAACGAGAAGGAAGCGCAAACCTTTATCGATTGGGCGCTCACGAAGCAGGCGCAGGAGCTAGGCAAGCAGGTGGGCAACTACCAGTGGCTGACGAACCGGGAGGCGGTATCTCCCGAGGAAGCGGTCTCGTTGGACGCACTCAGCGTCGTGCCGTACGATCAGACTTGGGCCGGAGCCAACCGCAGCCGGCTGATCGAGCGGTGGGTCAAGGAAGTGCAGGGCGGCCGGTAATTATTTCCGCCGCTAGCGGCTGCTGCACCTATTTCTTTCCGCAGGTCTCATTTACGCAGCCGGAACCCGACCGGTTATTTTCAATGCCATCGTATACATTCCGTTCTCCACCTCCCTTAAGAAAACCTCTCATGATTTTGTTCTTCCTCACCGGAAAAAGTTCAGCCATGGAATAGCGTTTCCCGGAGTTTAAGGGACAGCCGATTCAGCGGGAACTCTGCTGTTTAATAATAAAAAGATCGCTCATTGCCGGAGCAGAGCGATCTTTTAGTTAAAGCCTGTATAGATGAAGGCATTTTTACAATTTCATATTGCTGCTGTGACCCGGAGACAGCTTGGCTGTCGGATCGATGTACACCTTCGCGTTGTTGATGGCGGTGGGCGCTTCGCCGAAACCGACGGCGATGAGCTTCAGCTTGCCGGGGTATGTCGTAATATCGCCGGCCGCGAAAATGCCGGGGATGCTCGTTTCCATCCGCGAGTCGACGACGATGGAGCCGTTCTCGATATGGAGTCCCCATTCGGCGATCGGACCGAGAGAGGAGACGAAGCCGAAGTTGACGATCACGGCATCGACATCGATGACGCGCTCTTCGCCCGATTTGCAGTCGGCAAGCAGGACTTGCTCGATTTGGTCGCGGCCTTCGAGCTTCTTGATTTCGGTCGGGGTGATGACTTCCACCTTGGACTTCATCAAATTCTCGACGCTGTGCTCATGGGCGCGGAATTTGTCGCGGCGGTGAATCAGCGTGACCTTCTCCGCGATCGGCTCCAGCATCAGAGCCCAGTCTACCGCGGAATCGCCTCCGCCGCTGATCAGCACTTTTTGGCCTGCGAAGCGGTGAAGGTCGCTGACGAAGTAGTGCAGGTTTTTCTTCTCGTACTGCGCGGCTTCCGGAAGTTCGAGCTTTCTCGGTTCGAACGCGCCGACGCCGCCGGTAATAATGACCGCTTTAGATTGATGCACGCCTTTGTCCGTCGTAACTTCGAACAGGCGCTCGTCTTTTTTCTCCACCTTCAATACCTTTTCTTCCAGGCAGATGGAGATCGGGAAATGCTTCATTTGAGCTTCCAAATTATTGACAAGCTCTTGCGCCGTTACCTTTGGAAACCCGGCTACGTCATAGATATATTTCTCCGGATAAAGCGCTGCGAGCTGACCGCCCAGTTGTGGCATGCTTTCAATCAATTTAACGGAAGCTTGGCGCATTCCTCCGTAAAATGCCGCAAACATCCCTGCCGGGCCGCCGCCCACGATAATAATGTCGACGATTTCGCTGCTCATGGTGGGTCAAACACCTCCGAAACATAGTAAAGTCCATTCTAATTATAATCGTACGGTCGCGGCATTGAAAATATAAATTAGACCTTTCAATGAGTGATATAATTAATTAGCCTGATAAAGTTTTTATATGGCAAAAGGCAGCAGCCGAAGGAATCGAGGGGATACCTTGGTTAGTCTGGCGATTTTCCTAGGTTTTTAAACAAAATAAAACTTGCTATTTGCCTCGTATCATTATATTATTGCATTTGAATTGGTTAAAACTGTTGGTATAAATACACAACATTTGCTTATATTTTCAAATGCCGAAGGGTACCCTTTTAGGAAGAAAACCATTTTTCGGCGTCGCTTGTGTAAATTTTCACAAACAGTTTTCAAACTCATATACTATATAGAAAAATATGTGATGGAAGGGATAGAACCATGAGTCGAATTCCAAGAATAGTCATTTTAGGCGCAGGCTACGGCGGGATCGTAACGGCTATTCGTTTGCAAAAAGAGCTGAACTATAATGAAGCCGACGTCACGCTCGTAAACAAACACGACTATCATTACATTACGACCCATCTGCATATGCCTGCTGCAGGGACGGATAATCCGGAAAATGCACGCGTGAACATTCTCAAGCTGATCGACGAGTTCAAGATCGATTTCGTGAAATCGACGGTCGTGCAAATTCGGCCGCAAGAGAAAAAAGTCATTCTGGAAGAAGGCACGCTCTCTTACGATTACCTGGTCATCGGCCTGGGCGGGGAACCGGAAACGTTCGGCATCCCGGGGCTGAAGGAATATGCGATGAATATTCGCTCCATCAACAGTGTCCGCTTCATCCGCGAGCATGTGGAATACCAATTCGCCAAGTTCAAGCGCGAGCCTTCCCGCACCGACTATTTGACCTTCGTTGTCGGGGGCGCCGGCTTCACCGGAATCGAGTTTGTCGGTGAACTGGCGGACCGGATTCCGGACCTGTGCAAAGAATTCGACGTGGATCCATCCCTCGTAAAAATATATAACATCGAAGCGGCTCCGACGGCGCTTCCGGGCTTCGACCCGGAGCTGGTCGAGTACGCGATGAACGTATTGAAAAACAAAGGCGTCACGTTCAAAATCGCGACCGCCATCAAGGAATGCACCCCGGACGGCGTCGTGCTTGCTACCGGCGAAGAAATCAAATCCGCGACCGTCATCTGGACGGGCGGCATCCGCGGCAACCATATGCTGGAGGAAGCCGGCTTCGAGACGATGCGCGGCCGCATCAAGGTCGACGACACGCTGCATGCTCCGGGGCATGACAACATCTACGTGCTCGGCGACTGCTCGATCGTGATGAGCCCGGAAGGGCGGCCTTATCCGCCGACGGCGCAAATCTCGATGCAGCAAGCCGAAGTGTGCGCGCACAATCTGGTAGCGCAAATCCGCGGCTCCGAACTGAAAAAGTTCGAGTACAAGCCGAAAGGCACCGTAGCCTCTCTCGGACGCGGCGAAGCGATCGGGATCGTCGGCTCCAAGAAAATCAAGGGCGGCACCGCGGCCGTCATGAAAAAGCTCATCGACCTGCGCTACTTGTACATTATCGGCGGTATTCCGCTTGTGTTGAAGAAAGGCCGCTTCTAGACCGATGCGCAACTGCAGCATTCAGGTTCGGGGATTGCTGACCCGGGAGGAGCTTGACCGGTACAACGCCCTCCTTGAAGTCGGCCATTACCTCGAATCGCAGAACCGTTACGACCTGTCGTATATCGTGCAGAAAGAAATCGACATCCTCATTCTTCCGGCCATCGAGCGGCTGAAGGAAAAATCGCGGCAGCGCGACCGGGACACGGAAGAGTACTTGCGGCGCAAAGAGCTGGAGCTCTTGGAGGAAGACGACGAATAAACGAGCAAACCCTTGCAGCTTTCGTTTCGACGAATGCCAGCAAGGGTTTTTTCGGCCGATTGGCCCGTTACAGCTTCAGCATCGAAGCCATTTTCTCTTGATTCAGCAAATTGCCCACATAGAAATCGCCGAACTCCCCGAATCGGGCGCTCGTTTCGTCAAAGCGCATTTCGTGGACGATTCTCTTGAATTGCAGCGCATCGTCCGCGAACAGCGTAACGCCCCATTCCCAATCGTCCAGCCCGATGGAGCCGCCGATGATTTGCTTCACTTTGCCGGCATAATTGCGGCCGATCATGCCGTGTCCGCGCATAAAGTTGCGGCGGTCTTCGGCAGGCAGCATATACCAGTTGTCGTTGCCCTCGCGCTTCTTGTTCATCGGGTAGAAGCAGATATGTCCCGCTTTCGGCAGGATCGGCTTCAGGCGCGCCACAACATCCGGGTCCTGCATCGGATCGGTTCCCGGCTTGGCCATATAAGCGCCGAGCTCGACCACGGAGACGTAAGAGTACGTCGGGATCGTCACTTGCGCGAACATGGATTTGTTGAACTCGGTTTCCAGCTCGTTCAATTCCTCAAGCGCTTCACGCAGATGCATGAAGACGAAATCGGCTTTTTGTCCGACAATGGAATAAAAGGCGGTGCTGCCCTGCTTTTGGTCCTCGGTGCTCTGATATTTGCCGAGCAGGGTATACAGCTCATCCTCGGCGCGCGCTCTTTCTTGGGCGGTCAAGCTTTTCCAGGCATTCCAATCGATTGCGCGGAAATCGTGCAGGCTATACCAGCCATCCAACGGATGTATGACTTCACTCATTAACGGACACTCCCTTATTCCTTCAGAATGGGCACTGCTGCCAGCTGCTTGTTTTATTGTAGCGAAATCGGCTGCAAAGGGCAAATGCGGCTGCGTGACGAATCGGCAAACTTTTTGTGAACGCCTTCCCGAAAAAACGCTATTATAATTCGGGATCCGTATGCCGATGTATTCGTTATAAGGAGGCGTCCGTCATGACAAACCGGTTACCCCTAGGCATTTTGATGGGGACGCTTATCAGCATCCCTTTTTGGATCGCGGCGATCGGCTGGTACCGCTTCATCCGTTCCTTTTTCTAGCGGCTCCGCTCCGTGAGGTTTCATATATCGTTCACAACGGCTCACTTTACCGCGCCTTTGTTTTTTTATACAATATAGGCATAAGGAAAGGAGCTGTCCGCTTTGCTGCAATTGATCATCGTAACCGTGCTGCTGTTCGTGCTGTTTTTCGGGCTCGGTTTTATACTAAACATGCTTATGAAAACGACTTGGTTCCCCATTTACGGTTATATAGCGCTCGTGATCGGCTTGGTCATTTATTGGGGCTGGGGCACCGGCTCGCTTGCTTCGAACCTGGCCGAATATTCCTTCGCGGATTACGTCCCTGCCGTCGGCGGCCTGATCGGCGCCATTCTCAGCGGTTCCACGATCAAATCCTTGCGTCAAAAAGGCTTTAAAATGTTTTAGCACGCTTTCAACGACGTTGATTCGGTACCGCTGGCTGCTTCTTATTGCCGCTGGCGCTGTCCGGTTCAGCCGATGCCTCCTAAAATAAGAAGTTTCATGCGATTTAGCGGAACTGTGATGCGTTAAGAAGGTCGGGAGAGCTGGCTGCGGGAATTTAAAGGAACGTGCGTTCGTTATCCGTGTCGAAATTTACGAATCTTGCTTGATTTGACCGGGTATAACGCATCCCAGTTCCTTTATCCTGCCGGTTCCAGGCCAATACTGCCGAATAAAGCATCCACAGTTCGCTATTGCTGCAAATTATCCGATCATTTAGAAACCGTTCCTTGGTAAAATGGAAGCTGCACCCATCACTTACAAAAGGATACGGTTTTTTTTGTGTATTCATATAGAAGGCGGAGCAACTCTGCCTGCCAATGGATGATAAAAAAGATATTCGGCCAATCAATTGGGGCGCGGGGTTAACTATGCTGCGCGCTGAGGGGGAAAGGAGTGTCATCTACATGCTGCCTTTACAATCGGATTCTTTGCCGCAAGGAAGCTTGATAGAATCGATCCGATTTTAAGAGCGGCCGGAGGCAGCCGGCACGGCTCGCAGCGCAGCTCCCCAATCCTCGCTTCCTGAAAAACTACTTCTGCCAACCCCAAAAAGCCTGCTTTTTCCTTCTATCCTCTTTGTCGATTTGTGTGGTAAAATGGAGGGTAAACACTTGAATCACGGATGGAGTTTTGACCGAATGCGGATAACGAATTTGCTGCATTTTTCCGAATATCACCGTTTCTATGTTGTGCGGGATTTCGCTTTGAGCAGCTTGGATTATAAGATGATGGCTGCGGTGTATCAGCCGATGATCGGCGCTTACGCCGTCAGCGTATACATGACGCTGTTTCAGCAGCTGCCTGCGGACAAGGTCGGGCATTCGGCGATGGAGCAGCAGCGCAAGCTGTTTTTGGCCCTGGAGCTGGAAGCGAGCGAGAACGGCCGGAAGCTGTTCATCGAGCAGACTTCGAGGCTGGAGGCGGTAGGACTGCTCAAGACGTCGCGCCGGTTTGCGGCCGCTTCGGATGATTATGTATATGAGTACACGCTGTTTGCGCCGCTGCCGCCGACGGAATTTTTCCGGAATCAGCATCTGACGCTGCTCCTGCGGGACAAGGTCGGCAAATATGCGGTGTTTGCGCTGCGGGACGAGCTGGTGCTGCCGGAGGCGCAGGAAATGGCGGACGCCAATGCCGAAAATTTGTCCGTCCCGTTCTACGAGCTGTTCCGTCTGAACACGCAGGTGATCGATCACGAGCTGGAGAAGGCGTTCTTCGAATCGGCGGCGGCCAAGCCTGCCGAAGCGAAGCCGGAGGTTATGTACAAGGGCTACTCGTATGCGGAGATCATTATGCACTTCCCGCGGGAATCGGTAAACCGGGACTTCGTGGAGCGGCTCAAGTACGAGCCGGAGCAGCTGGCGACGATCAATTTTGTAGCGAAAAAATACAACCTGTTCCTGACCGACGTATGCCGGCTTTTGGATGAAGACGGCGTGTTCGACGAAGACGGCCGCATCGTGCTCGAGCTGCTGCAGCACAAGGCCAACCAAGTGTTCCGGCAGGACAAAAAGCGGACCGAAGAGCGGACGCGGTATATGGCGAGGATTGCGGACAAGACCGGCGACAAGGACCCGACAAGCAAGAGCCCGGCGCCGGCGGGAGACAAGATCGTCGAGATGGAATATTACCTCGATGTGCCCGATCTGTTCCAAGGGGAATGCAATCAGCATCAATACAACTACATTTTGCGCAATGAGCCCTATACGTTTTTGCTGGAGAAAATTTTCAGTCAGGGCTCCATACCGGACGGGCTGCTCGATACGCTGGCCAAGGTCGATTTGAACTACGGCTTGCGCGAGGAAGTCATGAACGTGCTGATTCATTACATGTATGTCAATAAGCGTTCCTGGTCGAGAGCATCTATCGAGTTCAGCGTTACGGACATGTTGGCCAAGCAGGTCAACACGTTCGAAGACGCCGTGCAGTACATCCGCGAGCAAATGAAATATCAGGAACAGCAGCGGACGCGCCGCAACGCAGGCGCAAGCGGCACGGGCACTCCGGCCAGGGGAGGCCGGGGGCGGCAGAAGCCGGTCATCCCGATCGTCAAGGATACGCCGGTTGTTAAGCAGCGTACAGCGGCGGAGCGGGAAGCCTTGCTCAAAAAGGCGCAGCAGCTTGATGGAAAGTTGTAGTTGCCGGTGAACATTGACTAAGCGGTTCGGAATTGTACTGGAAAAACGGTAACGGCCGGACTTTTAGACAAATGGTATAATCGGAAGCCCGGCTGGCAATTCATGGGGAGGTGCAGCGGATGGAGTCGCTTGGGGAACTTTTACGGGGCGGCCAAGGCCGTCAGTTGTTGCAGCAGGCGGAACAAAAGGTGCGGGAAATTACATCCGATCCGCTGATCGTCAAGCTGAGAGCCAAGCACCCGGAGCTTGACAGCCAGACGATCAAGCTGAATCTGAACAAGCTGCACCAATATATTACGGAATACAACAATTGCAACAATTGCCCGGGGCTGGACCGGTGTCCGAACGATATGGAAGGTCATTACACGATGCTCAACGTCGAGCCGGGGGACGATTGGACCCGGGTGTACGATCAGAAGGTCGCATGCAAGAAATTTATCGCCAAAGCGACGCTGGATGCGGTCCGCAGCCGGATTCGGAGCTTTTATGTGGACGAGCGGGCGTTGTCCCAAGGCTATTCCTCGATTGAAATTCTCACTAAAGACCCAGACAGGGAAGATGCTGTCGAACAAGTGTTTGATTATATTTTCAGCATTCGCCAGCAGGGGCTTCAGCCCACGGGCTTGTATTTGGCCGGTAACTTTGGAACGGGCAAGACGTTTCTGATGTGCTATTTGCTCTATGAGCTGGCAAAAGAAGGCTACAGCGGGGCGATCGTGTACATGCCGGATTTTGCCGAGGATTTGAAAACGATGTTCCAGGATCCGTCTAAGCTTAAGGAAACGATCGATGTGCTGAAGGAGACGGACCTGCTCGTCTTCGACGATATCGGGGCGGAAAATTTGAATCCTTGGCTTCGCGACCATGTGATGGGAGCGATCCTGAACTACCGGATGAACCGCAAGCCGACGTTTTTCACGTCCAATCACGATTTGGACGCGCTGGAGAAGCACTTCAGCTTTACCAGCAAGGACGGGGACGAGGAATTCAAAGGACGGCGCATCATGGACCGGATTCGGCCGTTTGTCGACGTGGTCATGGTGAACGGATATAACAAACGGGGAGCGCGATCCTGAAAAAGACCAAGGCTGCTCGCGTAAATGCTTTAAAAAAAATAGGAAATGGTAACACGAGGAGGACGTAGCCCAAGCGAAGCGCGGGACGTCCTTTTTTTATTGAACTAGCGAGCTAAAGGAGGCCCATAGGTATGAAATCTCATCCCTCTGACCACATTAAAATTCCGTCAGGATTTTGGGCAGCACTGCGTCAACTAGGGATTGACGCTCGCGACGTAGCTCGCAAAGCACGACTGCCGCTCAGCATGATTACGGAACCAGTAGTTACCACCGCCCAATATTTTGCGATCTGGCAGGCTTATTCCGATCTCATTGGTGACACGGCCAAAGGAATTATCAAGCTTGCGACCGTTTTTGAAACAGCGAAGTACCCACCGCCCGTCTTAGCGACTTACCACGCTCGTGACTACCGCGACGCTTTAAACCGAATGGCCCGGTACAAGCGACTGTGCCCTCCTGAAAGCTTACGTATCACCGAGGAGGGCGAGCATTGTACGATCGAACTGGAATGGCTGTATAGCGAGCAATCCGGTCCGCCGATGCTGGTTGGGATCACGCTGGCCTATCTTCTGGAGCTTGGGCGGCGGGGCACAGGTCAACCATTGACGGCGCGGTTCGTCGAATTTTCGCACTCAATGGGCGATGAACGGGCCCTTGAAGCTTACTTCGGCTGCCGTATCCGGATTGGTGCAAAATGTAACCGGTTGACGCTGCATCGAAGAGATCTGGACCACCCCTTTGTTTCGTACAACGAAGAGTTGCTGGAGATCCTGACTCCCGTTCTGGACCGATCGTTGGATGAACAGCAGCGAAGCCGCTCAATTGCCGAGACGGTCAAATGGATCTTGAAACGCAGCCTCACAGGAGGGCGCCCCGACATACAGGCTGTCGCGAAGGAATTGGGTATGAGCGACCGTACCTTGCAGCGCCGACTTACCGAAGAAAACACGAGCTTCAAGCATCTGTTGACACAAGCTAGGCATGAGCAGGCACTCGCGTACTTGGCGGACCCCTCGCTTGATATTAAAGAAGTAGCTTTCTTGCTTGGATATGAAGACCAGAACTCGTTGTACCGCGCTTTCCGCCTTTGGGAAGGTGATACTCCTTCAAATTGGCGTACGGAACATTTGGGTACAAAACAGCGAGCTGCTATTTACTGAGTTTCATCATTTGGCGGGTTAAACAAGAACATTGGCGCCATATGCTAGTTACCGAATAATCCGGATAAGGTAATATAATCGCTATCGGAGCAAAAGACTGTTTTAAAAATGACACTAAGGAGATATGGATTATGGATATGGGCTTAAACAACAAAACAGCTTTAGTTACGGGATCAACGAAAGGTATAGGTAAAGCTATTGCCATTGAACTTGCCAAAGAAGGTGTTAATGTACTAATTAATGGACGAAATTATGAAGAAGTAGTACGAACCGTAAATGAAATCAAGTCGGATTACCCGGCTACTTCTCCTCAAAACGCTGCAGCCGATCTTGTCGAAATTGAGCAAAAAGAAGCTTTATTTGAAAAATACCCGAATATTGATATTTTAGTTAACAATATGGGAATTTATGCAATGATGCAATATGAGGACGTTGACGATGAAATATGGGAAAAATATTTCCGTACCAATGTTCTTGCCGCCAATGGATTATGTAAATTTTACTTACCTAAAATGTTGAAAAATGATTACGGCCGCATAATCTTTATTGCGAGTGAGGAAGCAATTATGCCTTCAGGACAAATGCCTCAGTATTGTATGACAAAATCAATGCTATTATCATTGTCAAAAAGCTTATCGAAATTAACTATAGGAACAGAAGTTACAGTCAATACGATCATGCCAGGACCGACACTCTCTGAAAATGTGCATCAAATCATTGATAGTATGTATCCTAATGAAGATATGACTTTTTCGGAAAAAGAGAAAGAATTTATGGCTACAAACCTGCCTCAATCTGAAATGCAGCGATTTATCAAACCTATTGAAATAGGCAGACTAACTACATTTGTGTGCAGTCCTGATGCATCCGCATTTAAAGGTTCTCCAATCCGTATGGATGGGGGAATGGTACCGACTATTTTTTAATATTTTCGATTTAAGGGGGAATCAAAAAGTTTGATCTGCCGCCCGTATTTGGTTGCACAATCCAATTGACATTGTTATACTACCCTTATCTGAAATAAACGGAGGGTTATGTGTGATTGATTCTTCCCGATAAGCCAACAATGCATCTTGCATTCATTTGTGCTTTATTCAACTCTGCCGCAGCAGAGTAATCGGGATGAGTCTGTCCATATGCTGTCTTGTTCATATAATAGTGTAAGCATAGCAGGGGATCTTCATTATTTTTCCGGAGAAGCTTCTTTTGCGCTGCTACTGACTTGGACTCGTATGGTAAAATTCATATTCGATTACGGTTTGCACAGGCAGAGACATTGTCTGTGTTTTTTATTTTTTTATGAGGGGTAATCTCCATGACATTACAAAATTCCGATAAGTTCTTGAATAGCAATACTGGAAAAAGGCGTGTGTGGTTTATTACAGGGGCAAGCAAGGGGCTTGGTTATGCTTTCGCCGGTGCCGCTTTAGAAGCAGGGGATCAAGTTGTGGCCGTCGCCAGAACCATTGGCAAATTAGAAAAGCTGAAAGAGCAATACGAAGACTCACTGCTGTTTTTGAATCTCGATATAAGGGATCGAGAAGCTGTTTTCGCAACGGTTAAAGCGGCAGCAGAACATTTTGGACAGCTTGATATTGTTGTGAATAACGCAGGCATTATGACTTTAAGCATGGTCGAAGAAGTGAGCGAAACCGATGCAAGAGATTTGATGGAAACGAATTTCTTCGGCGCTCTTTGGGTATGTCAGGCGGTATTTCCTTACCTGCGTCAACAGAGGGCGGGGCACTTGATTCAGATTTCCAGTATTGGAGGAGTGATCTCGGGTCCGATGTCCGGTCTATACAGTGCAAGCAAATTTGCGCTAGAAGGGTTGAGTGAAGCCCTGGCACAAGAAGCCGCCCACTTTGGGGTGAAACTCACGATCGTAGAACCAGGCGGATACTGGACAGATTTGTATACAACGATGCGTTACAGCCGTCCATTGGATGCCTATGCATCCCTTAGGGAAGAATTGGCTAAGCAGTATGCGGAAGGCTCGATAGCTAGCGATCCCGTCTTAGCTGCCGAGGCTCTTATGAAGGTGGTGGAAAGCGAGAATCCTCCTTTAAGACTTATCTTGGGGAGTGTGGTCTACGACTTCGCCAGGAACGCCTATAAAGAACGCTTGAAAACATGGGAAGATTGGGAAGCTGTGAGCAGGTCGGCTGAAAAGGGCATTCCCGCACCGGAAGGATATGGAGTGGCTGAAAGCAACGAGTGATTCATTGCGCGAACAGTATTATCGGAGACTATGGACAATGCTCGAAACAAAGGGATCCGTCGGGCGGATTGCCGCCGAGTCTGATGTGACAGAGTAGTTCGTTATCCGGGTTGGGCTGATGACGATGGCTTATCTCCGATCCAATGCACAAAAAAGCCTCTGCCGCCCTCCGGTAGGAGATCAAGCAGAGGCTTTTCGCAACGGCGAGCCATTGTTACTTCATCATAATCGAAGCCGCTGTCGCGATGATGCCGATCACGAGCAGGATGGCGAAGAAGACGCCGAAGCCCGTAGCAACGTCGATAAAGTCATTCCGTTGTTCTTCGTACACGTGCAGTTCGGGATTTCTTGTCGAGTCGTTCATACAAGGTTCCTCCTTAGGGTTGTGCCGGGCAAAGCCGCCGGACGATACAGCTTAGGCAGCTTAGCGATACTCATATACGGTTAGTATACCCAAAGTCGCCTTCCATTGTAAAGGATGCAAAGTGACAATTGTGCAAACTTTGGTTCGGTTGAAAAAGGCTCTCGTTGTGGTATACTTTACATGTTGACATTATTTCCGCAAAAGGAGAAATTGAATCATGGCTATCGTTAATGTGTCTGACCAATCTTTCTCAACTGAAGTAGAAGGATCCGGTACGGTTCTCGTAGACTTCTGGGCTCCTTGGTGTGGACCTTGCAAAATGATCGCTCCCGTCCTGGAGGAGCTGGATAAAGAAATCGGCGAAAGCGTGAAAATCGCGAAAGTGAACGTGGACGACAACCCGGAGTCCGCTTCCCGTTTCGGCGTAATGAGCATTCCGACGCTGATCGTGTTCAAAGACGGCCAGCCGGTCGATAAAATCGTCGGCTTCCAGTCCAAAGATGCGCTGAAAAACGTATTGAGCCGCCATCAATAATTTGGCAGCCTGCGAATCGCGTGAGAAAAAGCTCTTTTTCTGCTATGCTGGAAAAAGAGCTTTTTGCCGTTGGGAAAGGGGAGATACTCGTTGACGGAATATGCAGGGGAACCGGATCGTCAGGACCGGAAAAAAATATTGGAAGCGATCAAAAACAAGCTGTCGCTCGTCCCGGAGCAGCCCGGCTGCTACCTGATGAAGAACCGGGAAGGCACGATCATCTACGTCGGCAAAGCCAAGGTGCTGCGCAACCGGCTGCGGTCTTATTTTACCGGGAGCCATACGATCAAAACGCAGCTGCTCGTAAACGATATTGTCGATTTCGAGTATATTGTGACGGCCAATAACATGGAAGCGCTCATTCTGGAGTGCAATCTGATCAAAAAATATTATCCGCGATATAACGTTCTGCTGAAGGACGACAAGTCGTTTCCATACATCAAAATTACGAACGAGAAGCATCCCCGGCTGGAAGTGACGCGCCGGGTGCTGAAGGATAAGGCCAAGTATTTCGGCCCTTATCCGAACCCGTACGCCGCGGGGGCGACGAAGAAGCTGCTCGACCGGCTGTACCCGCTCCGCAAATGCAAGACGCTCCCGGACCGCGTATGCCTGTATTATCATCTCGGCCAGTGCATCGCGCCCTGCGAGTACGAGGTCGAGCAGGAAACGTACGACAAGATGGTGCACGAAATCAGCCGGTTTCTCGGCGGCGGGCATAACGAGATCAAGCAGGAGCTTACCCGCAAAATGCACGAAGCGGCGGAAGAGCTGAACTTCGAACGGGCGAAGGAGCTGCGGGACCAGATTCAGCATATCGATACGGTTATGGAAAAGCAGAAGATTACGACGACGGACACCGTGGATCGCGACGTCTTCGGCTTCGCCGTGGACAAGGGCTGGATGTGCGTACAGATCCTCTATATGCGCCAAGGCAAGCTGATCGAGCGCCATGCGTCGTCTTTTCCCTATTACGGCGAAGCGTATGACGATTTCCTGACGTTCGTAACGCAATATTACAGCGAGAACCCGGCGCTGCCGAAGGAAGTGTTCCTCCCGGCATGGACGGAAGGGCAGCAGATTGCTCCAAGCTTGGAAGCGGCAGCCGCCGTCGAGGCATCGGCGATGGAAGACAGGGCGGCGCAAGCGGGGTTGGTGGCCGAAGCCGGAACGACGTATTCCGCAGACGACGATTCGGAGCACGGCGATGATCCGGCGGAAGCGGACGATCCGGCGGGATCGGGGTCCAAGTCCGACGTGAAGGAAGCGCTGGAAAGCTGGCTCAAGGTCAAAGTGCATATTCCGCGGCGCGGACTCAAGAAAAATATGGTCGATATGGCATGCGACAACGCCCGGGTATCGCTGGAAGAAAAATTCCGTCTGATCGAGCGCGACGCGGACCGGACGGTCAAAGCGGTCGAAAACCTGGGACAATGGCTTGGCATCGGAACGGTGCACCGGATCGAGGCGTTCGACAACTCGAATATCCAAGGGTCGGACCCCGTATCCGCGATGGTCGTATTTACGAACGGCAAGCCGGACCGCAAGGAGTATCGAAAGTACAAAATCCGAACCGTTCAAGGTCCGGACGATTACGAAACGATGCGGGAAGTGGTGCGCCGCCGGTATGAGCGGGTGCTCAAGGAAGGGCTGCAGATGCCCGACCTGATCGTCATCGACGGCGGGCGCGGTCATATGTCCGCGGCGATCGACGTGCTGGAGAACGAGCTCGGGCTGTACATCCCCGTCTGCGGTCTGGTCAAGGACGCGAAGCACAAAACCGCCCAGCTGCTGATCGGCGATCCGGCCGAAGTGGTCCCGGTACCGCGCGACAGCCAGGAGTTTTATTTGCTCCAGCGCATTCAGGACGAGGTGCACCGCTTCGCGATCACCTTCCACCGGGAAACCCGCGCCAAATCGATGACCGTCTCGCAGCTCGATGCGATTCCGGGAATTGGGGAGAAGCGGCGCAAGGCGCTGCTCAAGCATTTTGGCTCGCTCAAAAAAATAAAAGAGGCCGAAGTCGCAGACTTCAAGCCTCTGGGAATCGGTGAGAAGCTGGCGGGCCAAATTTTGTCGGCGTTAAACGGCCGGAATCCGGACGCGTCTCCGGAAGCGGGGGAGAGTCCGGAAGAGATGCAGCAGGCGGACGCCGATTAAACAGGCCGTGAAGCCATGCAACGATCCATCCGACCGCTGCGGGAACCAGGAGATAGAGCGCTCCGAGGACAACCTGCAGCGGCTCTCCCGTATACATAAGCGACAGTCCCATGAGGATGCTGTCCATAGCGGCGTGGGCGAACATGGCGGTCAGGAAGCCGTATCGCAGAAACGCCCATCCGAAAATAAGGCCGAGCACCGTTACCTCGATCAGCCGCGTGTATACCGGATAGATCGGGTACTGCGTATGGCTCATAGCCCAGATGATGCTGGGCAGCAGCAAGGCCAGCACCCGGCTGCGGGTCAGTCTGAGCACAAGCGCAATCCCGAGCAGCCGGTAGACGGCTTCCTCCGAAATGGCGGCAGCCCACGCCATTAATGGAAATAAACCCGGTACGCGCATGTTGTAAATAGAGTCCGCCGGTTCGCTAACCGCCCATACGTCGAATGCTTCCGAGGCGATAAAGAGCATCACTTGCTGCACGCCAAGAATGAACAGGCAGATCAAGTAGCCGCGTACCATAGCCGTTCTCGTCTCGCTTCCGAATTGCGGATCGCGCCATACCGGCCACGCATGCCAGCCCCGGTTCAGCCAAAGCTGCCGTCCGGCCAGGAAGGACAGGTAAGTCGAGACGGCCATCAGCGTGATGAAAATATTCATAATGATCAAATAGATGGCGGCCTCCGGTTCCGAGGGGCCGCTTCCGTGCATCGTGCGGAAAGCCGGCAGCATATTGAAGTTGTTCGTCAGGTAGATCGCCAAAAACAGCATCGTCAGCACCGCGCCGCGTCCGAAGCGGACTTCCCTCCAATAACGGATGATGACAATCAGAGCGGCAAACGTCATCATCAAGGACGCCCCCATACTGATTCTGGTCATCAAGGCCGACCGCTCGTCCTGGGCCTGCTGCCAAGCGATAAAGCTGTCCGGAGCCGGAAAAGCCGGTTTAAAAGATACGACCTGCCCGTCGGCCACGCCGATCCTCAGCTCCAGCTTCGCCTCGCCGATCCGTTCCGTATTGCTTACGTAGACGAGAGCTCCGCCGCGGTCCTTGCCCGTTTCGCCGGATAACATAAACTGCTCCGGCGCATAGCCCGCCTCCCGGATGGTTTGCTCGGCCAATCGGATGGGATCGGCTTCGGCCGAGCTTACCGTGTCGCTTTTTGCAACCGGAGATTTGCTTCGCTCCCAACTGAAGATTTGCAGCGTTTTGTAATTGACGGCGATATAATAGGTCGATCCATTCCGCTTGTCGTTGATCTCGACCTCGTAATACTCCAGCGGAAGTTTGTCGCCGTAACGCTTCGCATATTCGTCGTCCAGGCGTTCTTTTTGCAAATAGCCGCTAATCGTTGTGTACGCTTGATACAGCACGTTCGTCTGAGACTCCGGAGACAGCTTAAACCTGTTGCGCGCAAAGTCGGCCGCCGCCGTGGCGGCTTGCTGCTTGGACACTTCCGGGTTGTTGGTTGGAGCTGGGGCCGCCCGCTCCGCATCTTGAAAAAAAGGCGAGACGATCATGACGCCAAAGTACAGCAGCAATCCGACGACGGCAAGCAGCGGAAGGGGAGTTGCGGAATATAATCGTTTCAGCATAAGAGCTCCTTATCGGATCCGGAATAATAACAGTATATTCTTCTAAATTAGCATACATGCTCCGGGGAAATCCATCGATATCGCGAGCATGTCAGGGGAAAAACGCGAAAAGCGAAGCGACATAGGTGTAAGAACGCTTACATCTGACCAAAGGTTATGATTCTCGTGCCATTTCCGTCAAAAACAGCTTTGTACTTCCGGGCAAACGGGATTATAATTCAATTCATATCAATTGAATAAAAAGCCGAATTTCTTTACGAAAACGGGGGAACCATGATTTTAGGGGTGAATTCCGCAAGTCCTTGGCGGGCTTGTAGATAGGGTGCCTGTAAACCCGAATCCGTCAGCTAACCTCGTAGGCTTTCTTTGCAGGAACCTTTAAACACGACACTAGGGTTTCCAGTGTCTTTTTTATTGCCTGAAACCTGTTAACAGAGGTGTACGATGAAATCCATTGCCAAAAAAATCGAGCTGACGCCGCCGCAAATTTTAGTAATCGGCTTTGCGGCGATCATCCTGCTCGGGGCCACCTTGCTTTCCCTGCCGATCTCTTCGGCAAGCGGACAACCTACGAGCTTTCTGGACGCGTTGTTCACGGCCACGTCGGCTACTTGCGTAACCGGATTGGTCGTTGTCGATACGGGGACTCATTATTCCATGTTCGGCCAAATCGTGATCCTTTCGCTGATTCAAGTGGGCGGCCTCGGCTTTATGACGATGTCGACGTTGTTTGCTTTCGTTCTGAAGAAACGAATCTCGCTGAAAGAGCGCCTGATCCTGCAGGAAGCGATGAACCAAGGAAGCATGGAAGGGATCGTACGCCTGATCCGGCGCGTTATCGTTTATTCGCTGACGATCGAATTCACCGCGGCGGTCATTTTCTCCATTCGCTGGTCGTTCGATTTAGGACCAACCAGAGGCATTTATTTCGGTATATTCCATGCGATCTCATTCTTTAATAATGCCGGCTTCGATCTATTCGGTTCCGTGGTTGCCCCGTTCACGAGTATTACAACCTATGCGGACGATTGGATTGTCAATATCGTCTCCATGGCCTTGATCATCCTTGGCGGTATCGGCTTCTTCGTTATGTCCGATGTAATCGATTATAAGAAGCATAAACGGTTATCGCTCCATTCCAAAGTCGTGCTTTCGGCCACTGCTTTTTTGATCGTGGTTGGGGCGGTTGTCATCTTTATCTTTGAGTTAACGAACCAGAGGACGCTGGGCTCGCTCAATTGGTCGGGCAAGATCCTTGCATCGTTCTTTCAATCGGTAACCCCGCGGACGGCCGGGGCGAACACGCTCGATATCGCGGAAATGCGCCAGGCTTCGCAGTTTTTTATCATCATTCTGATGTTTATCGGGGCTTCGCCGGGGTCGACGGGCGGAGGGATCAAGACGACGACGTTCACGACCCTGATCGGCGCGATGGTTGCGATGATCCGCGGGAAAGAAGATATCGTGATGTTCCATTACCGGCTCGGCAAGGACCGGATTCTTAAAGCGATTACGCTTACGATGATCGCCTTGTTTCTGGTCATATTCGTCACGATGCTTCTCACCACGACGGAGAGCCAGTCGTTTCTGAAGCTGCTGTTCGAGGTGACTTCCGCGTTCGGCACGGTCGGGTTAACGATGGGCGTGACACCGGACCTTACTTATTTTGGTAAAATTATGATTTCTCTCACCATGTTTGCCGGACGTCTCGGACCGCTTACGCTCGCTTATGCGCTCGGACCGAAAGCGGAAAAAGAGTTGTACCGATACCCGGAAGGGAAAATTACGATCGGATAGGGGAAGCTAGCAAATGAAACGTAGTCAATATGCAGTCATCGGCCTCGGCCGTTTCGGTTCCAGCCTCGCGAAGGAACTGATCAAGCTCGGTTATGAGGTGTTGGGCATCGACAAAGATGAAGAAGCCGTGGAGGAGATGAGCGACGAGCTGACGCACGTCGTGGTGGCGGACGCTACCGACGAAGAGGTGATCCGCTCGCTCGGCATCCGGAATTTCGATTGCGCTGTCGTTTCCATCGGCGATGACATTCAAGCGAGTATTTTAACGGCGATTTTGTTAAAAGACTGCGGTGTAGGCATGGTGGTGGCCAAGGCGCTGTCCGAGCTGCACGGCAAAGTGCTGCAGAAGATCGGGGTAGACCGTGTCATATACCCCGAGCGGGATATGGGCATCCGCGTGGCGCACCAGCTCGTATCGCCCAATCTGCTCGACTACATCGAGCTGTCTAAAGATTACACGATTGCGGAGCTCGCGGTGCCGCGCAGCTTGAACGGCCGTTCGTTGAAGGAGCTCGATCCGAGAGCGCGGTACGGTTGCAGCGTCGTGGCGATCAACAAGAAGGATGGCGTCATCATCGCTCCCACGGCCGAAGACATGGTGGAAGAGCGCGATGTCATGGTGATCATTGGAACGAACGAGCAGATCGAGACGTTCGAGAACGAGGTTATCCGTTAGCAGCGGGCGGTGATCGTCAGCAGGGCCGATTTTTCGGGAGGCGAAGAGGCACATATGGAAAACAGCGTTATGATCGAACACGTACTTTTTCTTATTATATTTATCCTCCTTATCGGTATGATTTTCGGAAAAGTAGCGAGCTGGCTGAAGCTGCCGGACGTCGCTCTTTTTTTGATCGCCGGCGTCGTCGTGGGCCAAGGGCTGCATTTGGTCAACGAGCCGAGCAGTTCGTTCATGAACCAGTTCATTTTGACGACGGGATCGGCGCTTATCCTGTTCGACGGCGGGCGGAATATCAAGTTGTCGGGGCTACGCAAAGTATGGATCACCGTATCGCTGCTCAGCGTACCCGGGGTTCTGATCACCTGCGCCGTCGTTGCTTTTGCCGCACACTGGCTGCTTGGCCTTCCGATGATGTACGCGGTGCTGCTCGGCGCGATCATCTCTTCGACCGACCCGGCGACGCTCATCCCCGTTTTCAAGCAGGTGCGCATTCGTCCCAAGGTGCGGGAAACGGTCGAAAGCGAGTCCGCCTTCAATGATGCGACCGGCTCGATTCTGACCTTCTCGGTGCTTGGGGCTATTACAGGCGGACATGCCTTGTCGCTTGGCACTGGCGTAATGGAGTTTGTGCAGACGGCCGTGGGGGGCATTGTCGTGGGCGTGCTCGTCGGACTCGTTCTGGTCTTTGTCACGGCACACTTCAAGCTCGGATGGCTGCGGGATTATGCGACCATCGCCTTGATCGTCACGGCGCTTGGCGCGTATTGGCTTGGCGACGTGCTGCACGTCAGCGGCTTTATGGCGACTTTCGTGGCCGGGCTTATCTGGGGCAATCACGGGCTCTTCAAGCTGGAGCTGGACGACAAGCTGCACGAAATGGCTCATTTTACCGAAAATATGACGGTGGTGATGCGGATGCTCATCTTTATTATGCTGGGCAGCCAAGTGAATTTCCGGGTCATCCTCGACCACCTGTGGCCGAGCCTTGCCGTCATCGCCATATTCATGCTGCTTGCCCGCCCGCTGACCGTGCTGGCGTCGGCGCTTCCGGATCGCAAGGCCGGATGGAGGCGCAACGAGATTTTATTCATGTTCTGGGTGCGCGAAACAGGGGTCATCCCGGCAGCGTTATCGGGCATGGTTGTCGGGATGGGCGTGAAGTATACGGATGTGATCGCGTCGGTTACGTTTCTCGCCGTATTGCTGACCATCCTGCTGCAGGCCGGAACGACGGCGTATGTCGCCCGAAGGCTCGGACTGGAAGAAAAGGCGGACGCAGAGACCTGACTGCCTCGTTTCCCGGCTCTTATAATGTATATTCGTCCGCCGAATGGTAATGCCGGACCGCTTGATCGATGAAGCGGCGGATGGACGGTTCGAGAACGGCTTCCTCCGTGAACAACAGAGAGGTCGTTCTTTTCGTCTGTTCCAGCTCGGGAATGAAGCGTACGGTCAGCTCGTTGTCTTCGATCAAGTTGCGCCGCAAATACGATTCGGGCAAGAGCGTTGCCGTTTTGCAGGTGGATACGAGCCGGGTAATCGCCTCGAACGAGTCGATCTCCATTTTGACGTCGGGATGTACCCCGCAGCGGTGAAACATTTCATCCATCAAGACGCGGTACCATGTGCCCCGGGAAAACAGAATCATCGGCAGCTCATGAAGATCTTGAATATTGAGCTCCTCCTTGTCGGCGAACGGATGCCCTTCGGGCAGCACGAGACAGAGCGGGTCGTCGAAGAGGGGCACGCAGACGATGGACGGATCTTCGATCATAGAGGCGACGAGACCGATATCCACGCGTTTTTCTTTGATGAGCGGCACGATCTCGTGCGTCTTGCCGGTAACGGCTTTGATGTCCGTATTCGGGTATTCGCGGGTATAGATCGTAATCAGGTCGGGCAATGTCGATTGAAGCGTCGTCAGGCTTGCTCCGATGACGATACTGGCAGGCTTGACGCTGGTTTTGAACGCCTGCAGCTTCTCGTGCAGCCGGCGCTCCAGCCGCTTTTGCTCCAGGGCGAATTCGTAGCAGACCTCTCCGGCGCGGGTCAGCTCCAGCCGCTTGCCTTTGCGGATGAAGAGCTGAACGCCGAGATCCTCCTCCAGCCGCATAATTTTACGCGACAGCGCGGGCTGGGAAACGTTGAGCAGCTGCGACGCTTTATTCAAGCTCCGCTGCTCGACGACCGTGGCAAATACGTCGATAAGCTCCATAGCGGATATCCGTCCTTTTTTATGTTAATAAGTTATAAGCATATATAAATAATCGGCACTTCCATTATAAGCGATTCAGGAGTAGTATGGAATGTGTCACTTCTTGTTCACATTTTTTGCCGCAAACGGTATAAAAGCTTGTCGAAACATGGAAAATAGGCGTAGCGTTTTTGGTTGACGCTCCCCATATGCGGGAGTACAATGGTAAATGGTTTTGACGAAGCGGTGACAAGCCTTAATTTGAGGGGGGAACGAGTTTCAATGTTTAAAAATTCTTACTTTTCACGGAAGCTGCATTCATTGCTGGGTGTCATTCCGGTCGGCTTCTTCCTGATCGAGCACCTGCTGACGAACTACAAAGCGTTCAGCGGCGGACATGCGGCTTTTTTGGATCAGGTGTTCTGGCTTCATGAACTGCCGCTCGTGCTGCTGCTGGAAATTGTCGGCATTTGGATTCCGCTCGCCTATCATGCCATCTACGGGTTGTATGTGGCTTATACGGCGCGCAATAACGTGTCCAACTACGGCTATTTCCGCAACCAAATGTTTTTCCTGCAGCGTGTTACGGGTGTCATTACGTTCTTGTTCGTAGCGTTTCACTTCTTCCAGACTCGCTTCCAGATCACGCTCGGCAACGTGGAGCAAGGGGCGATTGGCGTTCATATGCATGGGATCGCTACCAACACCATTTACTTCATTATGTACTGTATTGGCATCGTTGCGGCCGTGTTCCACTTCAGCAACGGCATGTGGTCTTTCCTCGTCAGCTGGGGAATTACCGTGGGGCCGCGCGCGCAGCGAGTTTCGACGTACGTATGGATGGGCGTATTCGTGGTGATGTCCATCATGTTTATTTTGTCCTTGACAGCATTTATGAATCCGGATTTCAGTCAGCTGCCGAAAATGGCGAAAGGTTAAGGGGGAGGGACGATCATGGCGAATTCAAAAATCATCGTAGTCGGTGGAGGCTTGGCCGGTTTGATGGCCACCATCAAAGCGGCAGAGGCCGGAGTTCACGTCGACCTGTTCTCCTTGGTGCCGGTTAAACGTTCCCACTCCGTGTGCGCGCAGGGCGGCATCAACGGAGCGGTCAATACGAAAGGGGAAGGCGACTCCCCGTGGGAGCACTTTGACGATACGGTATACGGCGGAGACTTTCTGGCCAACCAGCCGCCGGTTAAAGCGATGTGCGAAGCGGCGCCCGGCATCATTCACTTGATGGACCGGATGGGCGTTATGTTCAACCGTACGCCGGAAGGGCTGCTCGATTTCCGCCGTTTCGGGGGAACGAAGCATCACCGCACGGCGTTCGCCGGCGCGACGACGGGCCAGCAGCTGCTGTACGCTCTCGACGAGCAGGTGCGCCGCTGGGAAACGGCCGGTCTGGTGAAAAAGTACGAGCATTGGGAATTCCTCGGCGCGGTACTGGACGACGACGGCGTATGCCGCGGGATTGCCGGACAAGATTTGCGCAGCATGGAAGTCAATACCTTCAAGGCCGATGCGGTTATTTTGGCGACGGGCGGTCCGGGGATTATCTTCGGTAAAACGACGAACTCGGTTATCAATACGGGGACGGCGGCCAGCGCGGTATATCAGCAAGGCGTTTATTACGCGAACGGCGAGTTCATTCAGATTCACCCGACGGCGATTCCGGGCGACGACAAGCTTCGCCTCATGTCCGAATCCGCGCGGGGCGAAGGCGGACGCGTATGGACATATAAAGACGGCAAGCCGTGGTACTTCCTTGAAGAAAAATATCCGGCTTACGGAAACCTGGTACCACGCGATATCGCGACACGGGAAATTTTCCATGTCTGTGTCGATATGAAGCTCGGCGTGAACGGCGAGAACATGGTATATCTTGACCTGTCCCACAAAGATCCGAAGGAGCTTGACGTCAAGCTCGGCGGGATCATTGAGATCTATGAGAAATTCATGGGCGACGATCCGCGCAAAATTCCGATGAAGATTTTCCCTGCCGTACACTACTCGATGGGCGGCATGTGGGTCGACTATAACCAAATGACGAATATTCCGGGACTGTTCGCCTGTGGCGAGTGCGAGTACCAATATCATGGCGCGAACCGTTTGGGTGCGAACTCGCTGCTTTCCGCGATCTACGGCGGTATGATCACCGGTCCGAAGGCCATTGAATATATCAAAGGCTTGGATAAGCATGCCGAGGATGTTTCGTCGACGATCTATGATCGCGTGAAAAAGGAACATACGGACAAATACGAAAGCATCTTGAACATGAACGGCACCGAGAATGCTTACGTGCTCCACAAAGAGCTGGGCGAGTGGATGACGAACAACATGACCGTCGTGCGCTACAACAAGCAGCTCCAACAAACGCTCGACAAAATCAACGAGCTGAAGCAGCGCTACAAAAATATCAATATCAACGACTCGGCCCGCTTCAACAACCCGGGTGTGGCATTCACCCGTCAGCTGTGGAACATGCTTGAGCTGTCCCACGCAATGACGCTCGGCGCTTTGCTTCGCGACGAAAGCCGCGGCGCGCATTACAAGCCGGAGTTCCCGGATCGTAACGACGAGAAGTTCCTGAAAACGACGAAGGCCAAATGGACGCCGGACGGCCCGCAAATCGATTGGGAAGAAGTCGACGTATCGCTGATCGAACCGAGAAAGCGTGACTACACGACCGACAAGAAGAAGGGAGGTCATTAATCATGGCCGAAGCAACTGCAGCAGCGAACAAAAAGGTCAAGTTCATCGTAACGCGTCAGGATTCAGCGGAAAGCAAACCTTACACGGAAGAGTTCGAGGTTCCTTACCGTCCGAATATGAACGTGATCAGCGCGCTAATGGAAATTCAGCGGAACCCGGTGAATGCGAGCGGCAATAAAACGACACCGGTCTGCTGGGAATCGAACTGTCTGGAAGAAGTGTGCGGCGCGTGCTCGATGGTCATTAACGGCAAGCCGCGGCAAGCTTGCTCCGCGCTCGTCGACAAGCTGGAGCAGCCGATTCGCATCGCGCCGATGTCGACATTCCCGGTCGTTCGTGACTTGGTCATCAACCGTGAGCGTATGTTTGCCGCTCTGAAGAAGGTTAAAGCATGGATTCCGATTGACGGCACGTACGACCTCGGTCCGGGACCGCGGATGGCCGAGTCCAAGCGTCAATGGGCCTATGAGCTGTCCAAATGCATGACCTGCGGTGTGTGTCTTGAGTCCTGCCCGAACGTGAACGACAAAACGACGTTTATCGGCCCGGCAGCCGTCTCGCAAGTGCGTTTGTTTAACGCGCATCCGACAGGCGAGATGAACGCTCACGAGCGTCTGGAAGCTTTGATGGAAGACGGCGGCATCGAAGGATGCGGCAACTCGCAGAACTGCGTCCGTTCCTGTCCGAAAGGCATCCCGCTCACCACGTCGATCGCGGCGATGAACCTCGATACGACGAAGCATTTGTTCAAGAAATGGCTCAGCATGTAATCATACCGTAATGAAAATCTCCCTTGCTGTTAAAGCAGGGAGATTTTTTTATTCGGGAATAGGCAGATGAGATCATCTTTTCCAAATTATGCACTTGTCGAAATTTGTAAATCGAAGTATATTAATAAAAGGCATAATCAGGAAAAAATGTTAAGATAGCAATTGTGGGAGCGCGGTTGCATTGGACGATTTTATATTGTTTATGGTCTTTTCGATAATGGAAACAATGGCGATGTATTATTTGATGTTCCGCTTGTTCAAATTCGATATGTCACCGGTTTCGATTGTATTTGCGAGTGCGGTAGCGTCGTTTATTTCGTATACGAATCGAAATGTATATGAGATTCAATCTTTAGATGTTCTTGTACAAATTTTTCTTATGTTCATGTTTGTGTGGTTGCTATTCAAAACGCATATTTTCTATGCTGCCATTATGACATGTACGGTTTATGTGGGATATGTTATATTGCAAATTACATATTATTTCCTTTTAAATGGAGTCGGCCTTTTTGACTCGCGTCTACCGATTTCGAGCGCTGTCGGAACATACTTGCTTCAAATTATCACGGCGTGTACCACCTTCTTATTGGGATTGTGGGTCAAAAGAAATCGCAAGGGATTCGACTTTGTTCCCCACTCCCCGTACGAAGTCGTTAAAATGAATAAAATTAACATCGTATTTTTAGGTTTGAATTTATTGTCGGTTTCTACGTTGTCCCTCTTATACTTAACGAATCAGATCATCCAGCTTTTTTATTTGCCTTTTGCTTTAGTTCTAATCATGTACTTCATCTTATATTTTGCCTATAAAAAGGATCGCACTAATGATTAAACGGCCGTCACGAACTATCGCAGTCTGGTTAAAAAAGGCCAACCCGGAGGAAACCGCGAGCATTGAAGTCATGGAGTACGCTTTAAGTATTTTAATCAATACCTCATTGATTATTATTATCTCGTTGGGGATCGGATATAGCACGGGGAAGTACGGCGAAACCGCTCTAGCTTTGTTTAGTTTTATCTTGCTGAGATTTTTTTCCGGGGGGGTACACATCAGGTCCAGTTTCGGATGTATGGTGACAACCATCGTGTTGTGCTCAACGATTCCCCGTCTTCCTGCATTGAGTAAGGCGGAAATGATAATGTTTACTTTGATTTGTATTTTATTATTGTTATGGTTTGCACCTCAAGTGGATAGCGAAGCCGGCTTCAATCCTGAATTGAAACGTTTATTTAAAATCGTCTCAATATGCATCGTCAGCTCTAATTTTATATTTTGGTCTTCGATTATCTCTGTCTCTTTTCTAATTCAGTGTTTGACCCTCATTCCTATAAAAGGAGATAAATAAGCATGAAGAAACGGATAGCCAAAAGGGTTTCAAATCTATTATATGCTTGCGCTATGTTTTTCGCCGTTACTTTGAAGCCTGCTTTGTTCAGTCCCAAAGCCCCGAAAGAATTGATGGACAAAAATAAGGATTAGTTTGGAGTTGGATTTACAATGCGAGTGCTCCGGGAGGACGGTTCGGGTTACGAACTTGACGACGATGAGATCGTTTTTTTCACTACTCATAATAATGTCATCAGCGTACATACCCTCACGGAACGATTTATCGTTCCGACGACGCTCGACCAGCTGAGCAAAGCGTATCAAGATTTGTCGTTCGATAAGGTGGATCGATCTTATAGCGTAAGAATGGACCGGATCGCAGGTTACCATGCCGTACGCAAGGCGGTTTATTTTGAGGAGGAAACGACGGATAGCACAAAATACACTCCCGTTTCCGAGCCTAATATGAAAAAAGTGTTAAAGCATCTTGGAAAAGAAAAAAGACCAACCTTGAAAGGCTAGTCTTTTTTGGGCAGTGCTCCATGGATCGATTGACATCGGTTATGGTTGATACGTTTATGAACGAGGTCTTGCAGCAGATGCATAAACATCCAGCTGATGGAAGCGAACTTGCTTTGCTCTGTCGGGATATCGTCAAAATAGGCCTTCAAATGGTGTCCTACCCCTTTCACCTTCGACATATTCACGACATTGGAGCCATCGAGCTGCCAGAAGTCTTCGATATGGTTTTCCAGATCGTCCAAATCGGAGATCGCCCGGTATTCTCCATGCAAGGTATGAAAAATCAGTCTTCCGGACTTATCCTTTTCGGTATAAAGAACATCGCTTTGGAGATCGATAACGGCGAGTCTGCTTTCTCCCGTTGGCAAAGTTTGAATAACCGACATGGGCGATTTCATGAGGCTCTCCTTTTGTGTACTTTTTAACAAAAAATAGGCTCCTAAATTATGGTTAACCATGGAATTGTTACTAGAAATAATAACACGAATTTAGTAATAATTTTACATGGGTTTAAAATTTAAATCATCTATTGACAAAATAACCCAAAGCTATCTATAAAATTCCGTTGACGAACAGGTAGGCTAGAAGGTAAAATAGACATAAATTTAAACGTTTAAATTATGTTAAAGAATTGGAGTGCCGGTTATGAGCAAAAAGCGCCAAATCACGATCGTGGATCTGGCAGAGGCTGCCGGCGTATCGATTGCTACGGTGTCGAATGTGCTGAATCGACGGAATGTGCCGATGTCGGCCGAGACGATTCGGAAGGTGGAAGCGGCGGCAGAGCTTCTCGGCTACCGCCGCAACGTGATGGCAGCCAGTCTCAGCAGCAAAAAGTCCTACGAGCTGGGGATGCTTGTGCCAAGCTTCGGCGGGTATTACGGGCGCTTTGCCGAAGAGATGCAGCGTACCGCTCATCAGTACGGGTATCATCTGTCGGTATTTTCGGCGGCGGGCTTCGATCCGGAGATCGAGAAGCGTCACTTGGACGTGCTGCTGCAGCGCAGGGTAGACGGCTTGTTCTGTCACGGATTGGCTATGTCTCAGGAAGCTACCAGACAGATCGTATCGGATGGTACCCCTTTGGTCCTGTTTAACGCATGGGGGTGGCCAAGAGATATTGCGGCCGGCGCGGTCAATCTCGATTTTCTGGAAGGCTGCGATGCGATTGTGCGGCATTTGTACGAGCAAGGCAGCCGGAAGATGGTTTACTTGGCGAAAGCAAAATCGCTTGGAACGGACCGCCAGCGCCGGATCGGATTCCGCAACGGGCTGGATCGGCTTCCGGAATCGATTCCTTCCGCGATCGTGGAGATGGATGACGGGATCACGATGGATGAAGCGGTGGAACAGGTTCTCGCTTTTTCCGACGGGGTACGGCCGATCGGGGTGATGGGATTCGACGACAATGTGGCGTTGGCGTTCATATTTGCCGTGCTGCGCCATGGATACAAGGTTCCGCAGGACGTGCAGATTGTCGGGGTCAATAACGACCCGTTCACCTCTGTCTGCTATCCGTCGATGACGACGATGAATATTCCTTACGACAAGCAGGCCCGGCTGGCCATCCGTTTAATGCTGGAGCAGCTCGGGGAGAGCGATGCTATGGTACGGATCGATGGAAATGCCGACCGCGTCGAGATTACCGATGCGCACGAGGTTCGCGTTCCGATGCAGCTTGTCCCGCGCATGTCCACCCAGTCCGTTTGACGGCGGCCCGGCCCCCGGGTCCTACATAGACGACAACCAGAAAAGGAGCTTGATCCTCATGAGTTTATGGCAAAAAGCGATTGAAGACGCGGTTCAAAAAACAAAAGCCAATATCGGCAAATTCGGCGGCCTGTTTCCCCATGTCAGCGAGAACGGCAAATACATTTTGAACGATAATTGCGATTGGACCGAAGGCTTCTGGTCCGGGATGCTGTGGCTTTGCTACGAGCATACCAAGGACGAGGCGTTCCGCGAAGCGGCGGTCGGGACGGTCGAGAGCTTCAAGAAACGGCTCGAGGCCCATCGGGTGCTGGACCATCACGATATCGGGTTCTTGTACTCGCTGTCGGCCAAAGCGCAGTGGATTATCGAGCGGGACCCGGCTGCCAAGCAGCTGGCGCTGGAAGCAGCCGATGTGATGATGCGGCGTTGGCGTCCGAAAGGCCAATACATTCAAGCATGGGGACCGGAAGGCGACCCGGAGAACGGCGGACGCATCATCATCGACTGCATGATGAACCTGCCCTTGCTGTATTGGGCTTACGAGCAAACGGGGAACAAGGCGTACTTGGACGTAGCGGTTACGCACGCCGACAAATCGCGGCGTTTCTTAGTACGCGGGGACGACTCGTCTTTCCATACGTTTTACTTCGATCAAGAAACGGGCGAGTCGCTTCGCGGGGGGACGCATCAAGGCTACCGGGACGGCTCCACCTGGACCCGGGGACAAGCTTGGGGGATTTACGGGTTCGCCTTGTCTTACCGCTATACGAAAAATCCGCTGTATCTCGAAACGTCACGCCGTATGGCGCGGTATTTCCTGGAGCGGCTGCCGGAAGACGACGTGGTATATTGGGATTTCGATGCGCCGGTTACTCCGGAGACGAAACGCGACAGCTCCGCATCCGCGATTGCATCGGCCGGGCTGATTGAGCTTCTGTCTCATTTGGACGCAGGGGATGCCGACCGGACTTTCCTGGAGGATGGGCTGCACCGCTCGATGAAGTCGCTGGTCGAGAATTACTCGACGATCGAACAACCGGATGCGGAAGGACTGCTGGAGCACGGGTCGTACAGCGTGCGCGGCGGGGCGGCGCCGGACGATTATATGATTTGGGGCGATTACTACTATCTCGAAGCGCTGCTCCGGTTGGAAAAAGGCATCACGGGTTATTGGTACGAAAGAAGCTAGAATGAATGGGAAACTCCCTTACGAACCGATCCGCATAGGATGGCGTAAGGGAGTTTTTGTCAGTTTTGCAATGGCTTTATGAAGGGGCGCTGCTTCGCTTGTTTGTGACGTAAAAATTGCTTGCCGTACTCGCCGTGCGGATGAATGTTGACGTGCTCCGTTTGGATGGTGGAGTGCTCGATACCGTATTTTTCCTTGAGCGTCTCATTGATGGCGAGAATGATGCAAAACGGTTGAATCTTGTCGTCGATAAACACGTGGGCTGTCAGCGAGTAATGGTCGGTCGATACGGCCCACAGGTGCATTTCATGCACATCCTCGACGCCTTCGACGTCACGGATCGACTGGCGGATCTCGTCCAAGTCGTAACGTGCGGGCACCGATTCCATAAGAATCAGGTACGATTCCTTGATGATTTTAGCGCCGCCGGCAAATATGATGCCGCCGATCACCATACTGATGAGCGGATCGAACCATTTCAAGCCGGTAAAATAAATGATGACAGCCGAGACGATAACTCCGATCGAGCTGAGCAAATCGCCGATAAAGTGCCATAAGGCGCTTTGGACGTTCAGGTTCTCTTCTTCCTTCATGCTGCGGCTGAGCACAAGGGTGAGCACCAGATTGACGACGAGGCCGATGGACGCGATGATCAGCATCAGCTTCAAGTCGATTTCTTCCGGGGTAATGAACCTGCGGATGCCTTCGACGAAGATGCCTGCGGCAATAATGGCCAAGGCCAGTCCGTTCAGGAAGGAGGCGATGATTTCGAAGCGCAGGTACCCGAACGTAAACCGTGCATTCGGCGGCCGGGTAGCCAAATAGATGGCAATCATGCTGAGCCCCAGAGCGATAACGTCGGAGATCATATGAGCCGAATCGGAAAGCAGGGCCAACGAGTTCGACAGCAGGCCTCCGATAATTTCGACGATCGTAAAGAAGGCGGTCAAAATGAGCGTAACCCAGAGCGTCTTCTTGGACCGGCTTTGTTCCTTGACATGATGAAGATGATGAAAATCGTAATGATCATCTTGCATGGGTACACCGTCCTTTCGAGCTGCTGTATGTAACGGATTATACGTCAAGTTCTGAATTTTGGCAAATACTTTAATTGAGATCGTTTATCATCGGTTTTATGGGCTTATTCTTCATTTTTGAGAAGTTTTATCTCTTTTTTGATAACTTTTCTCAATGGACTGAAAGCGATTATCGTTTTCGCTTGTTGGCAGCGATTACAATTTTGTTACATAAATGAAATATTCCTGTTACGTAATTAACATGTTGGGGGTGTAATATAATAGGCAAGACCCCCTTTTTAATATATAGACCTTTTGAAGACTCGCCCCGTTGGCGGGTCTCTTTTTTTGTCTGGGGGCGGGAAAGCCTTGATATATAAGGGTTTTTAGGGGCGTGGAATGGCGAAAATCGTTATTGGGGACGAATGGGGACGCCGGAGCAAAACGATCGAATTGGTGGGCAATTTGTTTCTTTTTCTTTTTAGTTACATGGACATAAATTTTAGCAGTAATCCTGGAGTCAGAATGGCGTAAACGCTCTTGAATGGACTTTATATCTTCTCCTGCTTCAAAGAGAAGTGAACCTGAGGTATGCCGTAGATCATGCAATCGTATTTGTCTCAAACCGCTTTTCTTAAGAAATTTGTTCAGCGATTCGTGGGTGTCCCTGGGTAAAGAGGTTCGCCAAATTCTCTGTGAAAAATATATTCATTTTCTCCGCCGCACCATAAAGTACCTCGGTGCTCCTTTTCTCATTCCATATCTGGCGGTAAACTTTCAATTCATTCATGTAGCATTCAGGCATATCGATCTCATCTTCAGAATCATTTTTTGTTGTGTCTACAATCTTAGATACAGAGATCGCTTTTATTTATGCTGATGGTGTTCTCTTCAAAATTCAGATCTGACCACTGGACCGCAATAAATTCGCCTCGACGAAACCCACCGATCAAGCAGCCAAGAAAGTACAGACGCCATTTGAGAGGCTCTTTATCCAGAGTATCAATTAATAACTGGGCTTCTTCATCGTTATAAAACTTTGCTTTATTTTTCTCCGCCGTTGGTTTTACGACATCCATTGGGTTTGACGGGATCATCTTCCACTCACATCAGTCGTTTGGCCGAGAAGAAAATCTGTGGATACCCCTAGAATCAGCGCGATTTGGTTCAATTTCTCACTTGGTGGAACGCTTTTATCTCTTTCATAGCTTGAAAAGTTTGCTTCAGTCATGTTTAACTTTTCCGCCAGTTGTTTCTGAGTGTAGCCTCTTAAACGTCGAACTTTTCTTATTCTTAACCCTAATGACATAACTTGTTTGCCTCCACAAATATTGTTTGTTAAAAAGGCACTTGCTCAAATTTGGGTGGCAAACACAGCAAGAACAGGCCGATTATATCCATTGGCTGGCGAACGAGCTGCGAAGGCGTCGGGGCAGCCGACGACATACAGTTTTGACAAATTAACTGGAGAATCGACTTAATTTGCACAGGATAATGCAGCTTTTCTGCCAGATAATCAAAAATGCGAATGTAAATGGAATATATTGTACAATAAGTATTGTTCAAGGTTTTTGAACAAAATTTTTTTAAAGGAGCGATTGCTATGAAAAAAATTGCATCCTTGGCTTTACTAACGGCTTTATCTGTAGTCTCTATTTCTTCTGCTTCTGCATCTAGCGTGGAACAAATTCAACCCCGTGAAGTTAGTCCCAACGTAGTTGCACAAGATAAGGAAAGATGCATGTATAAGGAAAACGTGACAAGACTTTATTCTAAAAAAAGCGATATTAAAGAAACTATTGATTACGTAGAGGGTGGATGTTATGGCACATTGACTAAGGTTAATGTGGAACCGCATGATTTTTTAGGTTGGATTGCCACCTATGAGGGATGGCTTTATTACGCGGACTAATTATTAAATCCTATGGCAAACAAGCAATAACTATAAGCCCAAATCCCCCACACTAGCTTCGGCCGGTGGGGGGATTTTTTAATATACCTATTAAGGGCGTCGTCTAATCTCTGACTGGCTGAGACGACTTCGGCTGATTGCTCGTCCCCATTGAATCGAAGACCTTACTCACGGTAATCCCACTGCGTCAAAGCCTGGATAGCTATTTTAGTTTCCGTACTCCCAGGATCGCCGCGGCAAGCTCGAATCCGTAGCTCACGCCCTCGGCATATTTTCGGCCAGTTTCGACCTGCTGGATCAGCGCTTCATAGCCCCAAAATTTTTGAAGCTCCTTAGAATCGTCGCTCAACTTCCGCAACAACTCTTCCATGGTTTCCCTCTTGTCATTGAGGCCCTTTGGGGCCATCCACTATTTCCGTTTCCGTAAAGCCTGAATAAGGCCAATAACTGAGAGGACTAAAACCGGAACCCAAACGATCCAAAAGAGTTTATCCATGGCTTATCCCTCCATTTATTTTAATCTTGCTTTATGTTAAGATTGGGAAGAGAGGGCCGGGTCGCTTCCGATCCTCTCGAAGGAACCTATTTACGTTTGCCCCGCCGGCTGCGTTTTTTGGTTCCTTTTTTGTTTTTCTTACGCCATTGTTTAGTGCGAGTATTGCTGTTACCAGTTGAATTATCGCCGTAAGAAGGAGTACCCAATCTTTCATATTGTTTTTGTTCACCTTTCTATCTCTATTACATACTGGTACCGGTATATATTCAAGCATTTTTATACTTGTACCAGTATGTTTTTTTTCTGTTATGATGTAAGAGGAAGGAGGCGTGGAGCATGGTTGAAAAAAAGCAGAACGCCGCCACGCGTGCCAAGGAAAATACAACGCCGCTCATTACGACCAGGTTAAATTCGTCGTCAAAAAGGGCGGCCGTGAAACGATCAATGCCGCTGCGGAGCAGGCCGGAATGAGCAGGAACGCATATATCTTGGAAGCGATCAAAGAAAAGATGGAGCGAGACGAATTTAATGGATATCTTGATTTCGCGGGGTAGGAGGCTGGGGAGACTTGGGGACGAATTGGGGACGAAATGCTGATTTCTTATGGTAAATTCTGATCGAATGCGAACAGATGAGAACGGAAAAAAACCTTGATATACAAGGGTTTGTGATAGCTAAGGTCTGTATCAGTCAGTCACCTTTCCCGCCCCGTTGGCGGGTCTCTTTTTTTGCGACCGTTACTCTTAGGACGGTCTATTTTTTTATGTAACCTTTTCCGCGATTGGCGGATCTAATAGTTGAACGGAGAGAGAAGAAGATTGCAATCGTGATTGTTTTTTATGGAAAGGTGGCTGTATTGGTGGATTTGACGGAAGACTATGTCCTCAGAGCGCAAGCAGGGGACAGCGAAGCATTCATCGATCTGATGAAGGAGTTGGAGCTGCCCTTGTACCGAATGGCCTGGGGGATCGTCAAGCAGGAGGCGGATTGTGCCGATGTCGTACAAGAGGCGATACTGAAAGCTTACAAGTCTCTGCATACGTTAAAAGATCCTGCTTTTTTCAAAACTTGGATTTACCGGATTTTGATTAACGAGTGCAATAAACTGCTGAAGAAGCGGATGCTGTTGATAACGGGCGACGAGCTTCCCAGCCGTTCTTCGGGTCTGAAGGATTATGAAAATATCGATTTGCGGGAGATGGTGGACCATTTGGAGGAGAACCTGCAAATCGTCATTGTCCTTCATTATTTTCAAGATCTCCCTCTCTCCGAGGTGGCTGACGTGCTCGGTATCTCGACGGGAGCGGTGAAGACTCGCCTGCACAGGGCAAGAAAGCAGTTATTATCGTGGTTAGGAAATGGTACGGAAAGGAAGATGAGCTGTGGCGCGCAATGAGCTGGACAAAAACTTGATCGAATGCAGGAATAAGCTTCCCGATCATATAACGGCAACGATGCGTTCCCGTTTGGACGAAACGTACATGATGATCCGTGAAATGGAGAAGCAAGCAGACAAGCTTCCCGGTGAAACAATAAAAAAGCGGAAGCCGCTTCGGAAAGGGTTCGTCATTGCCGTCGCCGCAGCCATTCTTGGATTATTGGTTCTGAGTCCCGTACTGATTTCCCCGACAATGGCCGAATCGTTGATTAAATTGCCGATCGTGGGGAACATCTTCAAGCTTGCAGGGGATTTTGGGCTTCAAAAGGCAGAAGAGGAGGGCCTTGCGACAACCGTAAATGAAAGTGCAAGCCATGACGGCTTCACCATAACGGCTACGAAGGTGTCTTACGACGGAATACGAATTGCATTGGAGTTAACAAGAACGGCCCCGGAGGGTACCGAAGGCGCCCTCTATCATTTGCGTTCGATCATGAATAATACGGCGAAGAAGGGATCTTTTGAAAATATACAGGTTTGGTTGCCTTCCGGTCACTATGGGAGTCTTTCCTTGGGAACGAACCAAGTTACAGACCCTTCCGAATCCGTGCTTGTAAAGATCGAAGAATTGAGGGGGGAGATTCCGGATCAATTCGATTTGACGGTCAAGATGGGGCTAAAAGGGTATAAACGGCCGTTTGAATTGAAAGTGCCGGTCGTCAAAATGGCCGGAGTTACGGTTCTCACATCCGAAGAGACGAAAACCTATGATGGCGAGAATTTGAAATTAACGGCCAAAATGGACATGACCCCTATTACGACCCGTCTCACTGTCAATATTTTGGACGAGTACCTCCTGCGAGAATTAAGGTTTGATATCGTTGATGACGAGGGGAATTTCCTCGAATCGCTCGGCGGAGGAATAGATTACTATGAAGAGAATAAAGCAAATTATACTTACGAGGCTTTCCGGACCAGACCGAAATCGATAACGGTCAAGCCGTTTTTTGATAGAGCTGGGGAAGGGAAGCAATATGTTCCCGAACTGGAATTTACCATGCCGGTCCCCGAGAATCCCGGAGACGGGAGCAAATGATTTAAAAAGGCCGATCCGCTAAGGACCGGCCTTGAATTGCTTTCAGCAGCAGCGCGAAACTTTGCCGCCTTTGGCGTTGTACCGGGCTTCCTGCGCTTCGCGGAAAAACTCCTCCCGCGTCTGGATCGGCTCTCCCGGATGACATTCCTTCCGATGCTCGACGTACCGCTCATAGTTCGGTACCCCGACCAGCAGATCGAGGAATTGTCTGCGGTATTTGAGCACGTCCTTGACCGCCTCAAACATACTTCGGCACCTCCCGGACTCCGTCCGCTGCGCGAGCGATATAAGGCGCTTCTTTCAGCCCGACCGGCAGGCCCTTCAGCACGCGGTACCATGTCCGCAGCGAGGCGAAGAGCACAGCCAAGACGATGATCATAAAGAGGCCGCATAAGATCGCATCCACGTAATCATTCGTGATGATCTGCTGCATCTGCGCGGCCGATGTGGCCGGAGCGACCAGCTTCCCGGCGTTCAGCGCGTCCTGATACTGCTGAGCGTGGGTCAGAAACCCGATTTTAGGGTCGGGATGAAACAGCTTCTGCCAGCCGGCCGTCATCGTAATGGTCAGCAGCCAGACCGTCGGCACCAGGGTTACCCAGGCGTATGCCTTTTTGCCCATTTTCAGCAGGATGGTCGAGCCGAGAATGAGCGCCATGCCCGCCAGCATCTGGTTGGCGATCCCGAACAGCGCCCAAAGCGAGTTGATCCCGCCCAGCGGATCGATGACGCCCTGGTACAAGAAATAGCCCCAACCGGCCACGCAGAGCGCCGTAGCCACGACGTTGCCGAGCGTCGATTCGGTATTGCCGAGCGGCTTAACGACGCTGCCGAGAATTTCTTGAATCATAAACCGGCCTACACGGGTACCCGCGTCGATCGTCGTCAAGATAAACAAAGCCTCGAACAAGATGGCAAAATGATACCAGAACGCCATAAGCGCTTTTCCGCCGATGACCCCGGACAAAATATGCGCCATACCGATGGCGAACGTCGGGGCCCCGCCGGTCCGTGAAAGAATCGTCGATTCGCCGACATCCTTGGCCAGATTCGTCAGATCGTCCGGCGTGATCGTAAAGCCCCATGACGTCAGCGTGGCCGCCGCTTTTACCGCGTCGGCGCCGATGGCGGCCGCCGGGGAGTTAATGGCGAAGTAGGCGCCCGGCGTAATGACGCAGGCGGCGATCAGCGCCATGATGGCGACGAACGATTCCATCAGCATCGCGCCGTAGCCGATCGGCCGGGCGTGCGTTTCCCGCTCCAGCATTTTCGGCGTCGTGCCGGACGAAATCAGCGAATGGAAGCCGGAGACGGCCCCGCACGCAATCGTAATGAACAGGAACGGGAACAGATTGCCGGCGAAGACCGGCCCCGTGCCGTCGATAAACTTCGTCGTCGCCGGCATCGCGAGATCGGGCATGACAAACAGGATGCCGAGCGCCAGTCCTACGATCGTGCCGATTTTCAGAAACGTGCTCAAGTAATCGCGCGGGGCCAGCAGCAGCCACACCGGCAGCGCGGAAGCGACGAAGCCGTAAACGATCAGCATGATCGCAATCGTCTCGCCGCTGAAGGTGAACAGGCCGGAGAGCACCGGGCTTTCCGCCACGTATTTGCCCGCGACAAGCGAGCCCAGAAGCAGGACAAGCCCCATCAGCGAAGCTTCGGCGACCCGTCCCGGACGAATAAACCGCATGTAGATTCCCATGACAACGGCGATGGGAATGGTGGCCGCGATGGTGAACATTCCCCAGGGGCTGCCGATCAGCGCTTTGACGACAACGAGCGCCAGCACGGCGAGCAGAATGACCATAATGGCCAGAATGCCGATCATCGCGATGACCCCGGCGGTCGGACCGATCTCTTCCTTGATCATCTCCCCGAGCGATTTGCCGCCCCGTCTCGTGGAGGCGAATAAAATGATGAAGTCCTGCACGGCTCCGCCGAGAATCACGCCGATCACAATCCAGAGCGTGCCGGGCAAATAGCCCATCTGCGCCGCGAGCACCGGACCGACGAGCGGCCCTGCGCCGGCGATTGCGGCGAAGTGATGCCCGAACAGCACCCATTTGTTCGTGGGCACGTAATCCTTGCCGTCATTGTTGATTTCGGCCGGCGTCTTACGGTTGTCGTCCAAGCCGAGCACCTTGCGGGCCAGAAATTTACTGTAAAAGCGGTAAGCGATCGCATAGCACGAAACGGCGGCGACAATGAGCCAGACGGCGTTGACCGATTCTCCGCGGTTCAGCGCAATCGCCGCGAATCCGAAGGCGCCGAGTACCGATACGAGTCCCCATAAACCTATGGATTTCAAGCTTTTAACCATAGCGGTTCCCTCCACCTGTGAATTGCTTCCATATGGCAGCGTTTGCAAACAAGTATAATCGGTCTTTTGCCCGAGGGAAACCGCTTGGAAAGCATGATGTCCGGAAACCGGCGCAAGATGTCAGATTTCCAGCTTCAAACGCAGCTCCTTTACATAATTCCGGCTGACGGGAACGCGGCTGTGGACCTCATCGTCCAACCGGACATCATAAGCTCCGTTGACCCACGACTTCAATTCCGCGATCGCTTCCAGCCGGACGAGGTAACTTTTGTGGCAGCGGAAAAAACCGAACGGCGCCAGCTTCTGCTCCAGTTCCTGCAAGGTATAGGACACCTCGTAAGCGCCCTGGCCGGTATGGACCTGGACCCGCTTGCCTTCCTTGCTGATATACACGATATTTCTCGGCGATACGTACTTGATGCCGTCGTCCAATTCAAGAGCCAGCTTCACGCAGGCATCGCCCGCCGCAGGCTTGCGCGAAGCCGGCGCAAGGCTCTTCCCCGCGGCCAGCCGCAGTTCCTGAAAGACCGCACCGAGATCGTCCTCGTCATACGGCTTCAATATGTAATGAAACGCGCGCAGCTTGAAAGCGTCGACCGCATAATGATCATAAGCGGTGGAAAAGACGATTTTGACCCCCGGGTCGAGCTCGCCTACGATTTGCGCCACCTGCAGTCCGCTGAGGTCCGGCATCTCCATATCGAGAAACAGCACGTCCGGCGTCTGCTCCTTCACCTTGCGGATCGCGTCTATCCCGCCGAACGCCTGCGTCACCTGCGATACGTCGGCGATCTGCTCCAGCAAATAGGCCAGCTCCTCGCGGGAGGGCGCTTCATCGTCGGCAATGACCACGTTCCAGTTCATTCTTCTCACCTCACCCAAAAGCTAACTTTTGTGCCTTTCCCCGGCGTGCTGTCGATCTCCAGCGGCTGCTCCGTACCGTAATGGTAGCTCAGGCGCTGGGCGATGTTGCGCAGCGCGACGCCCGCATGCTCGTCCGCCGTCTCCGGCTCGCCCTGGCGTATCCCGCTGCCGTTGTCCTCCACCGTGATCCGGGCGCGGTATTGTCCGCCGTCCGCCGCCTGCTTCACGCCGAGGCGGATCATGCCGGGCCTGCCGATGTTTTGGAGCCCGTGCACAATCGCATTTTCCACCAGCGGCTGAATCGTAAACGGAGGAATGCGGCAGTCCAGCGCCGCTTCGTCAATATCCGCCACGAACTCAAGCCGCTCGCCAAGCCGCGCCTTGGTCAAGCTCAGATAGGACATCACAAGCTCAAGCTCGTCGCGGACCGAGACCAGCGTTTTGCTGCTGCCGTTCATATTTTTGCGGAGGAACTTGGACAGGTGCGTAATGAGCTGCCGCGCCTCCTCCGGCTTCGTGCGGATGAACGATTTGACCGTATTCAAGACGTTGAATAAAAAGTGCGGGTTCATCTGCGCCTGCAGCGAACGGGTTTCGGCATCGGCCAGCAGCTGTCCCTGCCGCTCTGCCTCCACGAAAGCATACTGCTGGGAAATAAGCCTCGCCAGCGTCGTCATCATCCGCCGCCGGGACGGGGTATCCTCCTGCTTCCGCTCGTAAAACAACCGAAAGCGCCCGATCAGCTTCTTATTTTGCATTTCCATCGGCAAATCGACCCAATACGGCGTCTTGCGGCCTTCTTTGACCCATTCCGTTTCGTTTTTGTAAAAATAAGCGCCGACGGCTTTCGTCTCCTCATGCAGCGTTCTCGCAACCTCCCGGACCGCCCGGTCGAAATCCAGCCGCCACAGCGGCATCGTCAAATCGGCGATATGCAGCGCTTTGCGCGCGTGCTCCGTCCCGATCCGGTCCTCTTCGCTTTCCATCGTATGATATACGACGAAAAACAGCGATACCCCGATCCCGTTCGCAATAATTTGCGGAATCCCGATCAGCGCGACCAATCCGAACGCTTCGTTCCATGGCTTCGCCAGCAGCAGGATCAACGCCATCTGAACCATTTCCGCGAGCAGGCCGACGGCAAACGCCGGCTTGGCCGAAGCCGCCTGCGGGAATCGCCGTTTGACGGCATGGCGGCATAAGCCCGCCATGGTGCCTTGGGCGACAGGCGCCAGCATGCAGGCGACGGCGACGAAGCCGCCGAGGCTGTACCGGTGCAGGCCGGCAATGACGCCGACGATCAGCCCGCTCTTCACTCCGCCGAGCAGCCCGGCGATGACGACCCCGATCGACCGCGAGTTGGCGATGGCGGCGGTAGGGGAGACTTCGCCGATCCATGGCGCGGGCTGGTACGAATACGGGGTTACGGTTACGCCGGAATATGTGCCGAGAATCGCATACAGGCTGAAAAAGACGATGAAGCGCCACGGATGAGCCTGTTCCCCTTGGCAGCTCATGTAGCTCCGCATCCACCGGCTCCGCGAGAAGACGAAGGCCAGCGCGATCAGGAAGCCGACGCGCTCCAGCATGTCGACAAAAAGAGGCAGCATCCTTCCACATCCGTTTTCGAAAAATCTCGATACCGTGTTGTCTATTATATCGTATTTGCTGCGCGATGAATGTCGAACGGATGAAGAGAATGGAGTTATTTTGAAAATATTGTATTTATTTATATTTGGGATTAGACAGAGGCTCAGTTATCCAAAGCTGCGGCCGGCTTGTTTGCGTTAGCTTGACTATGGACATCAACCGCTGGTGAGGAAGCGAAAGCGGGATAGCTAAGCTTAAAAATATTTTATGCTAAATATTTAAAAGATTTCCAAATATAAAACAATTTTATAATATTTTCAAAATATGAATTGACAAACAATTATGCAAACAGTAGCATTAATATGAGCATAAATTTATACAAATTTGCATAATTAATTATTAATGACTAAAATTTTACTTTTTATTGTTGGAAGGAGGATTTTTTATGGCAGACGAAAGGTTGAAATGGCCTGAATGGCCGGAGTACTCGGAAAGCACCCAAAAGCGGATTGAAGAAGTTTTTCAGTCCAACCGGTGGGCAATCAGCGGCTATTGGACAGGCGAAGAAAGTATGGAACGCAAATTCGCACAAGCTTTTGCGGATTTTAACGGGGTTCCTTATTGCATCCCGACAACCAGCGGCTCCATGGCATTGATGCTGGCGCTCGAAGCGCTGGGAATCGGCGAGGGCGATGAAGTCATTGTGCCAAGCCTGACCTGGATTGCGACGGCTACCGCTGTGCTGAACGTCAATGCGCTGCCTGTGTTTGTTGATGTGGAGGAAGATACATTTTGTATTGACCCTCGATTGATAGAGTCTGCCATTACGACAAGAACGAAAGCGATCATCCCCGTGCACCTGTTCGGAAGCATGGCGAATATGGATGAAATTAATCGGATCGCCCGCCAATACGGTCTATTCGTCGTGGAAGATTGCGCGCAAAGTCACGGTTCCCTCTGGAACCATCAGCGTGCCGGAACGCTGGGAGACATAGGCGCGTTCAGCTGCCAGCAAGGCAAGGTGCTGACCGCCGGGGAAGGTGGTGTGATCATCACGAAAAATCGCCGTCTTTTCGAGCTGCTTCAACAGTTGAGAGCGGATTCGAGAGTATACTGCGCAGACTCCGCGCAATTAATTTATGGCGATATGCAGTTGGTCGCCAAAGGCGATATTCAAGGCTCCAATTTTTGCTTGTCCGAATTTCAATCCGCCATTTTGCTGGATCAATTGCAAGAATTGGACGCCAAAAATCATATTAGAGAAACTAACGCCCTGTACCTGAACAGGGAGCTGAGCAAAATTGACGGAATTCACGTCATGAAGCGCCTTCCTCAAGTCAGCAGACAAACCTATTACGGCTACGTATTCCGGTTTGATCCGCACAAATTCAATCAAATGAACGCCGATCAATTCAGCGAAATGCTGCGTCAAAAGCTGCACATGGGAACCTTCTACTTGCATCCGCCTTATCTTCCTGTACACAAAAATCCGTTGTTCTGTCCTTGGACGAAGAAGCGTTATCCCGAATCTATCCGGAAAACCGAAGAATATTGGAGATCCTTGCACATGCCTGTCGCAGAACAAGCTTCGGAGCAATCCATCGTGATCCATCACGCCATTTTACTGGCCGACCCGTCCCAATTATCGCATATTGTGAATGCGGTCGCGGAAGTGGCAAGCGAATCATGCCTGATGAAGTAACAATTCATGAAACGGGGAGGGAAATTATGGACAAGCTTTTTTCAATGATCGAGGTAGAAGTCAATTCACATTGCAATCGTACGTGCTGGTACTGTCCCAACAGTATATCCAAACGGCAAGAAAGCGGAGAGATGAAACCCGAATTGTTCCAACGACTGATGGAGCAGCTGCGCTCGTTGGATTTTGCGGGCCGGATTTCGTTTCATTTTTACGGCGAGCCGCTGCTGTGCAAAAATCTCGATTTGTTCGTAGGCATGACTTCGGAATACATTCCGAAGGCGCGTCCCATTATTTATACGAATGGCGATTTGCTGGATGCCAATCGGCTGAGGACTTTGTTGGGGCTGGGGATCAAGAAATTTATTGTGACGCAGCACGTCGGGGCAAAACACAAATTTAAGGAAGTGTTTGCCCAGTTGTCGGAAGAAGAGAAAGAAAAAGTCGTCTATCTCGATCATTCCGATCTGGTGCTATCGAACAGAGGAGGCTTGTTGTCCAAGGTTCCTTACCAGTCGAAGGCGAGTTCCATTTGCATGGTTCCGTCGAATTTGGTGGTCGTTACGGTCATGGGCAATGTGCTGCCGTGCTTTGAAGATTTTAACCAGAAGCTTGTCATGGGGAATATTAACGAGCAGCATATTGCGGAAATATGGAACAACGAAAGGTTTTCCGTGTTCCGGAAATTGTTGAGGGAAGGACACCGGAACCAATCGGAAATATGCAAAAACTGCAATAATGTGAGTGTGCAAACGGAAGAACAATACGATTATGTCCTTTAAGAAGGAGGGGCGTAGGTTTGAATATTTTAAGACTTACCCCTCATTACTACTTCGAGACGACGGCGTGGCCGAGCCGGTTCGATCCCATGGGGGGGATGCAGGTTCAGATTACGAATTTGACCGAATGGCTTGCCGAGCAGGGAGTCCGGCAAGACGTATTAACGACAGGCATTCCCGGCATTCCCCGAACCTTGAAGCTTCCAAACGGGCTGACCGTACATTCGGTTCGCTTTATGACGCTGCCCTTTAAATCAAGCCAAACCGGAACTTTATTTCTGGATCAGAGCTGGTTTATCGGCGCCGTCAAATGGATCGTCCTGCATGGCAGGAAGCAAAATTACGATGCGATTCACGTTCATGCGAGCGGCGTCGTCTGGCCTTTGCTGGCGGGCATGTTTGCGCAAAAGTTTTTAAAGAAGCCGTTGATTCTCACGATTCATTGCAGCCGGATGTTTACGTATAAGCCGATGAATTCATGGGATCGGTTGGTGCATGATTATGTCAAGTCCATTGAATTAAAGAGCATTCTTCTCAGTCATAAGGCGGTCGTGCTCACCGAAAAAAGGCTGGAAGGCTACAACAAGCTGCTGGCGAATTCCTCGAAAATGATCGCGATCAGCGATTGCATCGGCACGAACCATCTCAGCCATTCCATCCATTGCCCGTTTTGCAAGAAGCTTAAAGCGGAGTTTCAGGGGAAAAAGACGGTTTTGTTCCTGGGCAGAATCGCGCACGAAAAAGGGTGGGTCACGTTTGTAAAAGTGGCCAAAGAGCTTTCAATGAAGCTGGACAATCTGCAATTTATCGTTTGCGGCGACGGCCCTCAGCGCGAGGCCATGGAAGAACAGATCGAATCGGCGCAATTACAGGGCCGATTTCAGATTACGGGCTTCGTCTCCCATAAGCTTGTCTCGTGCTATCTGCACCATGCGCAATTGTTCATCCTGCCTTCCTACCATGAGGAGTTCGGCGGAAGCTTGATTGAGGCGGCGATTGCCGGCGTTCCGATCATCTCGACCAACCGAGGAGGTCCGGCGGATATATTCACCCATGGCGAAACTGCAATCTTGACCGATCCTACCGACGTAGACGGCATTGTGGAGGAGGCGTACAAAATTTTGACGGACGAGCAGATCGCCCAATCGCTTCGTTTGCACTCCCGGCCTGAGGTGATCGGCAAGTTTTTGCCTCATTATGTGTATCCGAACTACCTTAAGCTATACAACCAAAACGAGGTCAGTGCAGATGGATAATTCAACGAGTCTCTTCCGAAGGCTGGAAAGCTATGTTAATGAAACAAGCGATCCCATACATCGGTACATGTTTTCCTGCATCGTCGAGCAGCGCCTGGCGGATCTGCTTTTGTTGACCCGGTGCGGCATCGTGGTGGACCATGAGCTGAACGCCCGGTTAACGGCTCAGCGAAGAGTGTGCGTGCAGTATGCTTCCGGCCTCATCCAAGGGGGAGCGCAAGCCCCAAGCGCTGTGCCGGCATGGCCCGTTGCAGCGGTCTCCCCGGCATCGATCAGGCGGCGGAGAGCGGAGCTGCTTCCTTTAATGAAGGTGATGCAGGAGCTTCGTACACCGGAATGTTCCGGCTATGATCTGTGCGATCTTGAGGTCTGTTACGAGGATGCCCTGAATTGGCTGCGCGAGGCACCGGCTGATTCCTCGCCGCCTCTGTTAATCGGGGTTCGAACCGGGGGAGCCTATTATGCGCCGTTCTGGTCATCGGCCTTCCGGCAGAGGTGGGGGAATGACGCTCTTTATTATACGGTAAGGCCGCTGCGGCAGCCGTCGGACCCGCAGGCTCCAGCGTATTTGCCCGAAGAGTTTTCGCTGCTTCCGGACGAATTGGAGCCCGGAACGGAAATTATGATCTTGGAGGATCAGCCGCATACGGGGCAAACGGTTCTGGAGTTGTCCAGGAGCTTGGCTGCAAAGTATCGGCTGGCGAAGCCGATTTGGGTCTCCTCTCCGGGTCGGCTGTTCAGAGTCGAGAACGACCGTCTGCTAAGAATTAAGGATAGCGTTCCTTTGGCTGCGGGCAAGCCGAAGCGGATATGGCAGATGCTGGGGAATGCCCGGGAATTGGTGGAGGCTCTGGAGCAAAGATTGGATTGGAGGGACATGAAATCCGACCTGGAAATCGTCCCTTACAAAGCGATTCAGGAGTGGAACCATCCCAGCCGCAGGGGTGACGTTCCCTTCCGGATTAACCCGAGAAAAACGCCCTTTATCGTAAAGCGGAAAAGTAACGGAGAACCTGTGGCCTTTGCAAAATTTATTGGAAAAGACCTCTTTGGGGATTTTCAAGCTCATCAATTGCAAAAGTTCGCCCCGTATTTCCCCCGTGTCGAGAGCTTCGTCGACGGTTATGTCATTACCGGATACGAGCCGGGGGTAACGGAAATGCGAGAGACGCTGGCTCGGAGCGGTGCTTCGCTTCAACGGCAAGTCTTGGACGAAGTTGCCCCTTATTGGAAGCTTTTGCTCGAAAATCAGGGGATTGGCGGGGATGGCATGGTCCATTCATTGGCGGAAGGCTGGGCCGGCCTGCTTGAAGAAATGGAACGGCTTGTCGGGGCAAACCTGCCCTGCGACCGCGCTTGGTTCGAGCATGGCTTGCATACGGAATGGAGCCGTCCGACGCATGTCTATTCCTCTTTGCCTTATGCCAACCAGCACTGGCATTGGAAAGCGGGACGGACGGCCGGCGGCCGCATAACCATCTGCCGGTTTCATGCCGACTCCATTTGGGGAGGGACTTCGTGTCTTGAAGTGGAGCTTGCTTCCTTTATTTTGGAGAATCGGGTCAAGGCGTGCGGCGTGCGTTTGCTTGCAGACGGGGTAAGGAAGTACGCCCCTTTCTTGCAAACCCAAGAAATTGTCCGGGCCTTGCCGATCGCCTGCATGCTGAAAATGGCGAATCTTGTGAAAGAAATGAAAGGAGAGCGCCGCTGGGGAAAAGAGCGGATGCTTTCGGAATTGATGGAGTCTTTCCGACATCTGCACGACCTTAGAGCGGAGCTATCGGAAGAATAATAATGTTCGGCAATCGAATCAAACCGACATTGGGAGGCTTTGTATGAATAAGTTTGGCATCAAGTGCGTGAGATTGTTGGAGCTGCGCAATCATAGTCTCTTTACAGCCTACATTCCTCCGCTATACCCGATTGATAATGCGTTGGCATGCGAATTTATGGAACATTACGAGGGAGCGGAGGAGGAGTTGCCCGCCGAGCTATCCCGGTACCTGGAACGGAAAGAACCGCTTTGGTTTAACCGGGTTCAAGAAGTATGCGGAGAGCTGCCCTGGATCATCCGGAGCTCTGGCGAGGAGGATTTGAACGAAACGACGAATGCCGGCGCGTATCTCAGTCTCGTGTGCGATCGCAAGGAGCGCTTCTACGACCTGTTGGCCGAAGTGATGCTCAGCGGCCGGACGGAGCACGCGAGGAACCAGAATCAACGTTTCGTCAACCGGCATTTGCATGATCATGAGCCGATCCCCGTGTTTATTCAACCGCTCGTTCAATCGGAGCATGCGGGACGGCCCATTCCTTACGATGCGACGCCTTACCTGCACCAAGACGATTTGAATACGGTGCTTTCGCTGATTTACAATCTGCACGCGATCATGCCGGGCATGGCTCTTGACTGTGAATGGGTGGCAGATACGGATTACGGAACGATCTCGATGACAAGCTTGACCGAGCTGATCGAAGGAAAACCGGCAGGACAGCTGGCGTTGGGATTCCACTTGTTTTCTACGCAGCATGTTACGGCGGGCAACAGCGTCAGAATCATTTTGCCGAACGAGGATTTGAACTTGTGGCAGGGCAACGTTTTTCAAGAGGTCCAGATACGGAACCTGTTTCTGGTGCAGACAAGACCGGCGAAAAACTATAGCTTGTTTCAAGATGTCTACGAACTGTCGGCAGCGGCGAAGCGGGTTTTGGAGCGCGATTCCGCCGTATGTGTGGATGCGAAAGAGATCATTTCCCAAGGCGGGAAGCCGTTCTTCGGCAAATTCATCAAGGCGGTCACCCTGAACGAAGCCTGGAATGCGTATCTTCAATATATGAATAAGGAAAATAAAGAAGATATTGCGGCCGTTCTGGTGGAATTCGGCACGAGAACCGAGCATGCCGGCATCATGTTCAATCAGGCGGGCATTCCGGTTATTCGAACCGATATTGCCCTGATCCCCGAAACGATGAACTATATCGTTCTTGATCCGTTCTCCTTGCAGTGCCGTTTGTACAGCCGCAAGCAAGAAGTCAGGAACGAATTGGCGTATGATACCAGGAAGATTATCCCGCTTCCGGACAACTGCATCCTTATTCATCACCGCCATGAGCTGAAAGAAAGCCAACCCAAGCAGGTTCCGGCGGAGGAATACTTTCAAACCTTGTTAAACAAGCCGTATTTCTCGGAAAAAACGAGAAACCATTTGCTTGCCAACAGCGCTTATCCCGATTACAGGTTCGTGTTTCACGGCAAAGACGGCGCAAGCTCCCCAAGCTACTATGCGGCCGTTGCGGACCGTTTGACGGAGAAGGAGGCCGTCTCCTTTTTAAACCGCCGGGAATGGCCCAAAGCATCGGAGGATTATTTCGCCTCTTTGTTCCATGCCAAATCGATCCGGGAGAACCAAACCCTTGCCGCTTATTTTGATCGGCCGTCCGTCGGGCATATGCAAAAAACGGATATCCTGGCCTATTGGAAGGCATTGCGGATTCAGCATCTTTTGAACGCATGCGGGAACGAGCTTCGGGAGACGCTGCTGGCGCGGATAAGGTCCGAAATGAACGAAAGCCGGATATCTATGGAAGCGCGCTTGGACATCCTCTTTTCGTTTGATGCGTGCTTAAACGCCCTGGATATTTACTCGGAGCAGGAAGAGACGCAATTGATCCAAAGCTTTATTCCGATTGTTGCCTCGGTTCACGACGAAGATTTGCCCATCGTCATCGATTTATCCCGCAACGCGCTTTTTAATGCAGGGCATCTGTGCCAATTTTTGAGTCTGGCCGGCGAGCATCGGGAGCTCTTCGACGTGTACCGCAATTATTCGTTAACCGCCAAAGAATTCGCATTGCTTCCGTACGACTTGAGCGCCGTCGGCAAGTTTCCGTCCTTCAACCAAGCCTTTATGGACCTGCACCGTGAATTGGGGAAATATGATGCGCTCGGCGATTTGAGCAGCTCGATTTTTCATACCGTCGTGGAAACGTACGACCAATCGGCCAAAGAAATCCTGCTATGCGTTATTGATGACGGCGATCCATCCTATTATCAGGCGTATATCCGACTTTTAACCGAATGGCTTGGCTTAATCGGGCAATTTGACCGGGAAGCTCAAGTGATTCGGACCTTCCTGGCCTGGCTTGAGCTTCAACAAGGCAGACAGGAAGAGATCGAGGATTATTTCCTGGAAGAGATCCATTGGAAAACAAGAATTGAAGAGGCGAGGGAATGCGAGGCGTCCGAGCTGTCGCTGCAAAACCTGCACCAACTGCATAACGTGCTGCACCAATGGTCCTTAAATCTGGTTCCCGATTCCCGTGGCGCTCTGCTGCCTCGTTTCATCCGGGAAATGGTGGCGTTTGCGCAGTCTTTTTCCGAGCAGGAGAATCGATTATTGCGGTTTCAAAAGGAATTTTTTGAGATTGAGCTGGCGATGTGTACGCACAAGGCCGGATTCCTGTTCTATCCGCATTCCGTATTTGTGGAATTTAGCGAGCCGCCTTCCGTAGACGACGACGAAATCGCAAGACTGTCGGCCTTTGCCTCCTTTATGGAGAAATGCGGCAGGTGGTTCGAAGCCTACGATTTCCGCTCGTACTATGAAAAGGTAGCGGGAACCTGGACTTGCTATATCACCGTCAAAGCCAAAAATCGTCTTTCCTTGGAGCAACAAGACTACAGGCGAATTTTTCACATCATCCGGTTTATTCTGGACAGCTCTTATGACTTCTCGCATAATCCGTTATCCGAGGTCGAGGATTTGCCGCAGCGTTTCAATGAGCCGGAATGGAAAGATATCTTCGGGAAACTAGTCGATTATCGGGTGAATTTCGACGATGCGGGGCAGTTCATCAACTTGAAATTGTTCGCGATGTCCACGTTCTTTACCTATCTGTGCCTGTCCTCCGCCTTGCGGGAACGGTTGCTTTCTTTGTACCGGGGAGGCTTCGAGGCCATGGTGCGGGAGCTGGCCGTGCTGGAGGACGGGATGGCACGCTCGGAAAGCTATTCCGAATGGCTCGGGCATTACGAGTCCGCGAACTACACATCGTTGTTCCTTTCGGCTATATACCCTTTGCAAACGGTTGAACGATTGCGTGCGCTCCACCATCAACCGTTTACGTACGACATCGTTTGCAGAAACTTGCTGAAGCACAAGGATGCGGCCTATACCGTTATTTCTTCGCTGCCCGCTTACGACAAGCAGTTTAAAAGCAGTATTGTCGGCAAATTATTGCGGTATTGCCCGGCCAAATATATTCAAGAAACAGGTGATGTTCACGAGGTCGCAAAGGAACTTTGCAATCTGGACAAATCATTTAAACGAGCAAAGCAGTATTTGCTCTACGCCCATGCTCACGACCTGCAGCCCGAAGTTGCACGCAAATGGATTGACAACTTGCAATACGTCCCTTATGCAAATGAAGAAGCTCAAGAAACGCTGGAGAGCTTGCTCCCGAATTCCGGGAAGTACCGGTACGACATTCGAAAAGAAATTCTTTATATCTAAACAAAGGGGCGTATAGCGCAATGAAGAACGAAATGTGTGAAAACACGGAACAACTGCTTTCGGTGATCGGTACTTATATCGACTCGCCCATCGATCATCATTCCAATGGCAGGGTCATGTTTTCCAGAGGCAAAGGTGCTTATTTGTTTGACTATAACGGCAAAGATTACATTGACTTGATGAATGGAAAAGGGGCCATTTTATTGGGGCATAACGATCGTGACATCCACGACGCTCTACGGCGCTTTCTGGAGCAGGACGGCGAAATACTGACGGGCCCTTCCAAGCCGATTGTCGATTTGGCGGAACGAATCAAACAAGACAGCCCTTTGCCGGATGTGAAAGTTTCCTTCTATGCCACCGGAACGGCCGCTTGCCGGGCGGCCGTCTATGCCGCACGGGAATATAGCAAGAAAAGGATCGTCATCAGTGCCGGATATCACGGCTGGGACCCGATGTGGAAACAACACGCCGCTTTCCTGGAGCCTAACGCCGAGGGCGTCATCGAATTTTATTTCATTCCCGAACTGCTGGAGCGCGCTTTGGCAGCGTACAAAGATCAAGTGGCCGTTGTCATCTTCTCGCCCGATTATACGTATTTGTCGGGTGCGACGCTGGACCGGATCATTTCCATATGCCGTTCGCACGGTGTATTGGTATGCTGCGACGATGTGAAGCAAGGGTATCGTTACCGCCAAGGCGCTTCTCTGGAAATGGTAACCGAACAAAAAGCCGACATTTATGTGTTCTCAAAAGGCTTGTCGAACGGACATCGCATTTCCTGTGTCGTGAGCACGGAAGAAATTATGCTTGCCACCAAGGAACACACGTTTACTTCCTATTATCAGATGCTTCCTGTTATTTCTGCGTTGGAAACGTTGAAAAAAATGGAAGCGTGCCAGGGATACGACCTCATTCGTTCCTACGGCAAAAGTATGGTGCAAGGGTTAAGCGAATTATTTGCCCAATCCTTGCTGCCGATCGAAGTAAACGGCAGCGCCATGTTTCAATTCGTATTCGGCGATGAAGACCTGGAAAAATCGTTTTATGCGGAAGCCTACCGTCAAGGCATCATCTTGTTCGAGGGAGATAACCAAGCCGTATCCTTAAGCATGGACGAAGCCGTGCAAAAAGATCTGGTTCGCAGATTTACGAACGTAGTTGATATCCTATCGGACAAATATGCATCTCTGCGCGGAAACGAAGTTACAACCGAGCAAACGTTCAGGTCTGCTTGGAACATGATTGACGGCGCATCGGATATTTTGCCTTATCATGAACAACTTCCAATACTCTATGAATTGATTGGTGAGGATGAAACATGAACAATAAACGAATTTGTTTCGGGAGCCACTGCTTTGATTTTATATTTGGCGAGAATGCCTTAGAGATGGTCTCGTTTTATATCCAACAAAGCGACTTTGACCGATTTTTTTTGATCTCGGACAGCGGGGTTCCGGACCCCGTCGTTCATGACGCGGCCAAGCAATTCGGCAGACTGGCGCCCGTGCACATTCTTCGTTTCCCGGACGGGGAAGAACAGAAAACGATGCCGACCGTCACCAAGCTGCAGGAAGAAGCCATCAGGCTCGGGGCGAACCGCCGGAGTGCAATCGTAGCGGTCGGCGGGGGATTAACCGGCAACGTCGCGGGAGTCACCGCAGGGATGCTGTTTCGCGGAATTCCTCTTATTCATGTGCCAACCACGTTTTTGGCGGCATCGGATTCGGTGCTTTCCATCAAGCAAGCCGTAAATTTAAAAAGCGGGAAAAACCTAGTCGGATTTTATTACCCGCCCCGCTTTGTGTTTGCCGACACGATCGTGCTGTCTCAAGCTCCTCCCCGGCAGATCAAGGCGGGCATGTGCGAGCTGGTCAAAAATATGCTGATTACCGAGAGCGAGAGAGCCGGATTTACCGAAGACGATTTTAATGCGGCCAATGTTTACTCGCCCAAGCAACTGGAAACCTTCATCGAGTACTGCATATCCGCCAAGATGTCTTATTTGAGCGAAGATATCTATGAGAAAAAAAACGGCCTGATCTTCGAATACGGTCATACGATAGGACACGCCTTGGAGCTTGCGGAACAAGGCGGCGTGACCCACGGTGAAGCGATTGCGGTCGGCATGATCTATGCCGCCAAAATCGCCAGCCGGATGAAGCTGCTGTCCGAGGAGGATGTCTCCGTTCACTACAAGCTGTTGAATAAAATCGGGGCTTTGGACGATGTACCCCTCAAATCGCATCCGGATTCCGTCTTTCACTACCTGATCCACGATAACAAACGAGGCTACATTCGCTTGGACGACGAGCAGTTGGGGATGATTCTGTTGGGCGGGGTGGGAAAGCCCAATGTCCACAATCAATCCTTGCTGACGCCGGTAAGAAAAGCTTTGATCAAAGAAGTGATCCAAGAAGGGATCTGAGGATGAGCGAACAACAACATCAATTCCTGTTTATTTCGCCGCATTACGACGATGCCGTCTTATCGTGCGCCACCACGTTGATGGAGCTGCAGCAGCGGGGGCACTCCTGTCAAGTTCTTACGATATTCGGAGGCTATCCTCCGCTTTCGTTTCGCGCCAGTGAGATTGCCCGCCAATACGCGGCCGAAGATTTGGGACTGCCGGAAGCCGAGATTGACGAAAGCCATTTTTCCTTACTGGTGGCGCTTCGTTATCAGGAAGACCGCCGGGCCTTTCAACAACTGGGAGCCGTGCGGCGCGAGGTGCTCCCGTTTCCGGATGCGATTTATCGGGGAGCGAACGAGCAAGCCTATTACGAAACGGAGGAGGAGCTGTTCGGCATTCCTCATCCGCTTGACGAGGAAAGCCTTCTGCCGCAAATCGCAAAGAGCTTAATATCGCATGGCAAGCATCAAAGCCATATCTGGGTATTTCCGGCCGTATCGAATCATGTGGACCATCAATTGTTGACCAAACTTGGAACCGCCATGCTGAGCTTGGGCTATCGCGTTCTCTTTTATGCCGAATTTCCTTATTGGCAGCAGGATCACCGGTTTTCGGAGGACGGATGGGTGCAGGCGGATGTAAAAAGCAGCGTCTATTATCCGGCAAAATTAACCGCGGTATTGGAATATAAAACGCAGCTTCTTGGCTTGTTCGGCGAGCAGGCGGAAAGAGGCATTAGAAGCGGAGAGATCATTCCGGAGCTTGAACGATTCTGGATCAGAGAAGCGGACGAGTTCTTGCTCCGGCTGTTCGGTTCGTTAGGTCCGTCCCCGCTTCAACCGACGACAACCGAAAGGTAAGCGAAAAGGAGAGATGAATTGATGGAAGTATTGACGTACACCGCCCCTTATCAATTAATTGTAGAAACGATCGAGGAGCTTCCTCTGAAGCCCGGCGAATGCCGCATCCAGTCCCTTTATTCGGGGATCAGCCATGGAACGGAGATGGGCGCTTACCGGGGCATAGCGCCGTATTTCACCAGGGATATGGATTCGGAAACGCGGCTCTTTGAGGACCTGCGCGAAGAGCAAAAAATCAAATATCCGATCCGCAGCTGCGAGGACGACGCTTGGTTTATCGGCTATTCGAACGTGGGCAAAATCATCGAGGTCAGCCCTGAGGCAGAAGGATTTTCCGTAGGAGATATCGTGTTTTCGCACGGCAGGCACCAATCGATCGTATGCAAGCACTACAAGAAAATATTTAAGCTTCAGGAAGGGCTAAATCCCGAGCTCGGCATTTTCTACACGAACTTAATGACAGCCTACAATGCCGTGCTGGATACGAGAATCAAGATCGGAGACGTTGTTGTCGTTTCCGGCTTAGGGGTTGTGGGCCAATTAATCGCGCAGTTGGTCAAACTGTCGGGAGCGACGGTGGCCGGGGTGGACCCGCTTCCAAACAGACTCGAGATCGCGAAGGAAAATACCGTCGATTATGTATTTAATCCCGGGCATGCGGATGTGGCTAAAGAAATCAGAAAGATTACCAATAACCGCGGAGCCGATGCCGTATTCGAGGTTTCGGGCCATTCTGCGGCGTTGAACCAAGCTCTTCGCATCGCGGCGCCGGACACGGTCATTACCGCCGTGGGCTGGTATCAAGGCGAGCATTCCGTATTGAATCTCTCGGAAGAATTCCATCAAAACCGCATCACGATCCGGGCTTCGCAAACGCTTGGCATCGATCCTTCCATCAGCCACATGTACGACGATGCCAGAAGAAGAAATATCGGAAAAGGCCTGCTGTCCAAATTAAGGCTGCATAATCTGATCAGCCACCGGATTCCTTTTCGCGATGCGCCGAAGGCTTATGAAATGATCGATAAAAATCCGGAGCAGGTCCTGCAGGTTGTCTTAACTTACTAGGAGGCTTGGAATGCGATGAATGTTCTCATTACAGGCGCCAATCGCGGGCTGGGATTAAGCCTCTGCACGGTATGCTTGGAGCAGGGGCATCGCGTTATAGCCGGCGTGCGGCGGATCGACAAGGCCGAATCGTTGCGGCAGCTCAAAAATACGTATCGGGAGAAGCTGGAGCTCTTTCCGCTGGACGTCAGCGACCACGAGTCCATCCGGAAGGCCTCACAAGCCGTTGCGGCTATCACGCCCGTATTGGACGTGATCGTCAACAATGCCGCACGGGAAGGAATGCGATGCAAAAACATTGAGGACGTCGAACTGGCGGACCTGGAAGAAACGTGGAAAACGAATGTATTGGGCCCGATGGCCGTAACGAAATATTTCCTTCCGCTGATGGAAAGCAGCCGGCAGAAAACGATCCTGAATATTAGCTCCGACGCCGGAAGCGTGTCGGAAATTCCGCTCAAGTACTACGGGTATTGCATATCCAAAGCGGCGCTGAACATGTTCAGCCGGTTGCTTGACCGGGAGTTGCGGGCAAGAAATTTCAAGACGCTGGCCGTTCACCCCGGATGGATGAAAACCGAAATGGGGGGCGAGGACGCAACCTACGAGCCGATGGAAATCGCGCGTCATTTATACGACCGGATTGCCGACATGCCTCAGAAGGAGCATTGCGACTACATCGTCGATTATTTGGGACATCCCATCCCTTGGTAAGCGGGCTGTTATATGGTAAAGGGGGAGCTGTTATGCCCAAGCTGTTTGTGTACGGAACTTTGCGGGAAGGGGAAAATAATCACAAATATATGAAAGACGCCACCTTGCTTTCCCGCAATGCCAGCATTGCCGGTTCTTTGGTGGATAGCGGAAACGGCTTCCCCGGGCTTTTGCTGGAAAGCAGTGTGGTGCATGGGGAGCTGTACGAGGTTTCGGAGGAAGCCCTTCGGCGAATCGACGAGCTGGAACAATACTTTGGCCCGGAGGATCCGAGAAATCAGTTTTACAGGGTGGAATGCGAAGTGAACGTCGAGCGCGGGAAGCTGCTGACCTGGACGTATGTGTACAATCGCGACGATTATGCGGAAACCAGGTTTACCGATTGGAAGCAGTACCGGTCGCAAGCGACTTTGCCGGAGGAGAATCGCGATGTCCCTCACACGTTATGACGAGAAATTTTTCGATTGCCGAAAATCGCAAATCATCGCTTATTTGGACGCTCGTCATGTGAATGTCATTCCTCTGTTTTACAACAGCTATCAAAGCACCGCGGAGATCTACCGGCAATTGTTTATCGAGAACAAAACCAAATGGAAGTATTCGGAGCCGTCCTTGTCCGATCAAGATTTGGCGCGAATAGGAATAACGCCGTACCGGATGTGCTTTGAGAGCTTTAAGCATGCTTCGCCGTATTTGAATGAAAAGCTGCATGATCAAAAAGTCGTGTTCCTCTGGGGAGATGAATATTATCTCCCCTACCGCGCCGAAGCTTTTCACGCGATTCATTCAGCCCATTCCCTTGTCGTAACCGGCTACCATGAGCCAAGCTGTGATTATTACGTGGAGGATTGGGACGGGCTGTACGGCTATTTGTCTTCGTTCCACATAGAATCGGCTTTCGACAGCTTGCCGGAGCAAATGAGATCCATTCTGTATTTGGATATTCATGAGGAAGGCCGGGACACCGACAAATCGGAAGACATCCGCAGCTTTCTTCGGTGGCTGCAAGCTTTCGAGGACGACTATGCCTGCTACGACCGGATACGGGGCCAGATGCACGATTACGACGAACGGCGGCTTACCTCAATGGATCACAGCTTCCGGTTAATTGCCGCCTCGCGTTATGTGTTCTCCAAATTTCTTCGATATATCGACTATCATCCGGAAGAAATCACGGCCTTGTTGAACAGCCATCAACTGGCCAATAACATTGCCACGATCGTTCGCAGATATATGGTTGCCCGCAAAATCGACTGGAACAGTCTCAACGATCGAATCCGGCAGTTGAGAGAGCAGGAGGAAGGCTTTCTGCAGCGGCTAAAGCGCAATTACGCAAGCTAGAGCGGCGGCATGCCGCAGAACCGAAACCTTATGATGGGAGGGAGTCCTGTCCATGTCTTTGGATACTCAAGTCAATGGGATGGCATCTCAAATTGTGTCTTGCGTGAAAGAAATTTTGCAAACCGAAGAGCCCATTTCCCGGGATACGGATTTATTCCTGTTGGGACTGGATTCGATCACGGCCGTAGATTTAATCGTCAATTTGGAAAGCATGTTCGGAATCGCGTTCGAGGATGATGAGCTGATCGTCGAAAACTTTTCCACCGTGGAAAAAATTATGGCCCATGTATCCGCCAAGGCCGGGGGGAGTCTATGATTCCGGCCACCCATCCGCATCCGTTGGATTACTATCGTCTGGATCATAAAAAAGTATTATGGTACATGAACATTAGCCAGGAGCAGAACTGGGGCCGATCGAGTTATTTTCCGGCAATGCACGATCCCCAGGCACAGGACATTGTTGTGCAGCAGGAGCACCAGCTTCTTTTTTTGGCGAGGCCTGAGGACACCGTATTTTTCCACAAGATGCCGGAACCGGCCTTTTTGCGGTACTGGGAGGAGCGGGGCGTCACCCATCCCCGAATCGTATGCTTCGACGATATCTCCCAACTGCCGGAGCTCTCGGGGTATACCCTGATCCCGTTCATCATGACGGACGAGCTTATGGAGCTGAAGCGGCGGTTTCCGCAACTGGAAGTTATCGCTCCCGATTTGCAGGTATGCAAAGAAATCAATCATAAATTTAAAACGCGAAGGCTGATGGAGAAAAACGGCTTTAAGGTGACTGCGGGCTTTTTCTGTACGACCGTACAACAATTGGAGGAGGCTTACCGCCGTCTCGTTTCGTCGGGCTTTGCCAAGTGTGTGTTGAAGGTGCCTTACGGCTCCTCCGGAAAAGGGCTCAAGGTCATCGATAACGAAAGGAATTTTCAATCGCTGCGCCGGTATATTGAACATCGCGAAACCGACATCGATCTGTTGATCGAAGGCTGGCATAATCACCGCCTCAGCCTGACCGCCCAGCTTTTTATTGCGGACGAGCAGGTTCATCTTCTGGCGGTGACGGAGCAAATTATCGACCAGCACGGCGTGTACAAAGGGACCAATTTCTCGCCGGCTTTGACCCCGCCCGAGCTGGCCTCTTACGAGGAACAGCTCCTCAAGATCGGGGAAATCATGCGGCAGATGGGCTATTACGGCGTTCTGGGGATCGACTCGATCATCGATACGAACGGCGACCTGATTCCGGTCATCGAGATTAACGCCAGACTTACCCAGGTCACTTATATTCTTCCTTTAGTGATCGAGCAGAAGAAACGGCATGCGTTTGTGGAAAGCCGGGTTGCGGTTTTCAACTCCAAGGCGGATTTGTCGTTCGAGGATTACGTTCGCCATATGACGAAGCTGACGGACGACTTCAGGGTGAAGATCGACGTATACAATTTCTGCAAAGCGGCGGGGACGGCCAAGAATACGTATAAAATATTTTTATTGGTCAGCACCAATAAGCCGGAACGGCTGTCCTCTGTCCGAAGCGCGCTTGACGAGCTGCATGTGCAAATTTCAACGGGTGCCACTAAGTCGTGAAAAAAGAAGGAGGTTTCTTGCGGATGAGTCTGACGGAAAGTGAAATTGCGGCATGTTCCAACGATTTCGAGACTCCTTTTTATTTGTACGACGGGGACTTTATGGAACAGCACTATAAGCGGTTAAGAGCGTTGACAGACCCTGCCATTCAATTTTATTTGTCGCTGAAGGCCAATAATAATCTGCATATCGTGAGGCTGTTCCAGCAGTGGGGAGCCGGCATTGAGGTAGCGTCGGCCGGAGAACTGGCATTGGCGCTGCACGCCGGCTTTACGGCGGACAAAATTATTTTCTCGGGTCCCGGAAAAAAGAAAAGCGAGCTGGAATTGGCTATCGGCAAGGGGATCTACTGCATCATTGTCGAATCGATCGACGAGCTGCATTATATCGAGGAATTGGCCCGGCTCGAACATAAGGTTGTAAACATCGCCGTCCGTATCAATCCGGACCAAAGCTTCGGGAATACGGCCATCAAAATGGGCGGGGTACCGAGGCAGTTTGGCATCGACGAATCCATGCTGGATTCCGTATTCGACGCCATCGGCCGGCTCCGGCATGTAAAATTCATTGGCATTCACGTCTATACGGGAACCCAGAACCTCAATGCGGACAGCATTATCGAATCGATGAAATATACGGTGGATTTGGGCGCCAAAATTTTTGAACAGTATGGCATCGTCTGCGAGTTGATCAACCTTGGCGGAGGGTTTGGGGTGCCGTATTTTGCGCACGAAAAATCGCTGGATATCGGCAAAATTACCGCCGCCGTTAATGCATACGTGCGGCAGGCCAGAGCGTCGTTGTTCGGAAAAACCGCTTTCGTTATCGAAAGCGGCAGATTTCTGCTGGCTCAAGCAGCCGTCTATGTGACCAAAGTGCTCTACAGGAAATACTCGAAAGGCGAAGTCTTTATTATCGTCGACGGAGGCATGCACCATCATGCGGCCTCTACGTTCAGAGGACGAAATATCCGGAGCAACTACCCGATGAAATGCATCCGTCTGCAGGAAGCAGATCGGCCGGGTGAGCCCGAGAAGGTCACGATCGCAGGTCCGTTATGCACTCCCGAGGATTGCATCGGCAAGGATGTCAAGCTACCAAGCCTGTACCCGGGCGATCTTGTCTATGTGCTGAATTCGGGAGCGTATGGCCTGAGCTTCAGTCCCGTTCATTTCCTGGGGCACCCTGCGCCTATGGAAATTTTGAAGCGGGAGGGGACGTACCGTGTAATCAGGCATCGGGGCAGCGCCGAAGATTTAATCCGCAATCAAGCGGCTTTATGTGAAATTTGAAACGGGAGATGGTCACGCTGAGTCCTGTTCAATATTATTGCCAAATACCGGGTGTGAACCACTATGCCACCAAAGAGGAATATATCCGCAATTCCATCCATATCGCCCAATTGTCGGAGACTTATGGGATCGTCGGTTCTTTATCGTTCTTTAACCATGGAGTGCTGGACCCTTGGGCGGTCAGCTCCATAGTTATACAGCAGACGGCAAGCCATATTCCGCTTATTGCCGTTCAACCGTACATGTATCCTCCTTATACGGTTGCAAAATTAATTCACAGCTTCGCTTATTTGTATAACCGGCGAATCGATCTCAATATGATCACCGGCGCCGTCACCGGCGAGCTGCAGCAAATCGGCGATCATTCGGACCATTCGTCGCGGTACAGGAAACTGCATGAATATGTGCAAGTCCTGCGCATGCTGCTGGAAAGCGACGCCCCCGTGACGTTCGAAGGGGATTATTACCGCGTGAGCAAATTGGATTTTAAGCCAAGGCTGGCGGATGAATGTCTTCGTCCCAAAATATTTATGGCCGGCTCCTCCGAAGAAGGAATGGAGACGGGGCTGAAGGTCGCGGATTATGTCGTCACCCACCCCGGACCGTTGGAGCATTTCAAAGCGAGCTTCAGCGAAAAATTCCGCAATACGGAAGTTCAAGCCGCCATTCGCCTCGAAATCATTGCCCGGCCGTCTTCGGCGGAAGCGTGGAAGGCGGCTTATTCCCGGTACCCGAGCAACCGGCATGGAAGCATCCAGCTTCGGTTGAAAAGGAATTCGGAGTCGAGCTGGCAGCGAACCTTGGCCGAATTGGCCTTGGCGAGCGAAACGTACGATGAGGTGTTCTGGATGGGCGGCTATATGAACGGCGGAATTTACAGCCCCGTACTCGTCGGCGATTATGAACAAGTGGCCCGTTATTTGAACGGCTATTACGCTCTCGGAGTAAAAGCCGTCTTGTTGGGCTCGATGTATAGCGAAGAAGATTTTGTTCATTTTAATCAAGTCAAAAGCATCTTGCATTACGCAAGCAGCACGATAGGAGAGGGTAACTGATGGATAACGATAAACGAAACTGTCTTTATCAAGTCATCTATGCGGTTTCCGGCGTCACGGGGACGGATGGCGACGAACTGATCGAAATCTTTCGGCAGGGGCCGATGGAAGTGGATAAGAGAGATTTTTTTGAGATCGTCCAACGCATTGAATCGCTGTATGACTGCACCTTGGATATGAACTTTGAAGGGCCTTACAGGTTGGATGCCGACGAGATCGTCAATAAGCTGCTGCAGATTCAAGGGGGAATCAAAGTTGAATAGGCACTTCGACGTATGTGTGATCGGAAGCGGGGCAAGCGGATCGGTTGTCACGAAATGTTTGGCGGACAAGGGCTGGGACGTTGTCATCGTAGAGCAGGGCGATCTGATCGAACCCGGAACCAATATCGATTCGGTTATGAGCAGTGCGGAGAAAGCTTACGCGAGGGAAGCGGACGGAACATGGGGGCAAAACGGCTATCCGTGGTCAGCCAGCGCCGTAGGCGGGGGAACGATTTTTTACGCGGGCATCTCCTTTCGCTATAAGGATGTCGATTTTGACGCAAGGGAATATGTGGCTCCGGATGCCATGGACCCGATATGGCCTATCCAATATTCCGATTTGGACCCTTACTACAACAAGATCGAACAGTGGCTCGGGGTTTCCGGCGATCTGAATGCGGATCCGTATAAAAACAAGTCCGGCACGGGGGCGTTAAGGGCCGCGCACTCCTACAGCCAGCAAGGCGCGTTGATTCATCAAGCGGGCAAAAAGCTGGGACTCCGTCCGTTTCCGACGCCACTAGCCGTCAATACGACCGACCATCAAGGGTATCCGGGGTGCGACAACTTGACGAGCTGTACGGATTATGCTTGCCCGATCGGCGCGAAAGCGGACAGCTATACCCGCATTTTGAAGCCGGAGCTGCAGCGAAGCAATGTGACGCTCCTGAAAACTACGAAAGCCTTGGCCTTTCATCAGAAGAAGCCGACGGAGATCGATACCCTGGAATGCCTGGACTTAAGCACAAAAGAAAGATTTCATATTAAAGCAAAGCATTTTGTATTGGCCGGAAATGCCATCCAAAGCGCCGCTTTGGTGCTGCGCTCCACCAACCAATGGTGGCCGGACGGCGTCGGAAACCAATCGGGGCTGGTCGGCTCGGGGCTCTGCTTCAAAAACAGCGAATACGTATCCGGATGGGTGGAGGATCATCCTTACGAAAAATTAAACGAACCGTTGAAAGGCTTATATTCCACCGTTTCGATTACGGATCATTATCTGGACAAAGAATGCCCTTCCGGTCTGGGCGGACTTATCTACGAAGCCAACCCTTGGAGCTTTGACGGCTGCGAAGGCAGAGGAATCTATATTCAATTGGAATGCATCATCGCGGACCAGCCCATGATGTCCAACAAAGTCCGGCTGTCCAACGACAAGGAAGCGACGGGGGTACCCAAAATCATCCTCGACTACCAGACGCACGAATGGGACCGGCACAGGCTGAGCTACATGATCGAACGGGCGAAAGGGCTTCTGAATACGATGGGCGCGGAAAACATCCGGTGCAACCCTTCCTATTATTATTTAGGCAGCGCCCATTTGCACGGAACCTGCAGAGCGGGGACCGACGAGCAAACCTCCGTGGTGGACAAATTCGGCAGGTTTCATGCCATCGACAATTTGTTTGCCGCAGACGGATCGTTCATGCCGTTTGCCGGAGGCGTTAATCCTACCTTGACCATTCAAGCCAACGCGCTGAGAATTGCGGAACATATGGCTTTGTAGGCCGGCTCGCGAAAAACCGAATCCCTTATGGACAGGACATCGATCCTTTATTGCGGAAGGCGCATGCGCGAATGGCTCCCGATAAGGAGATGTCCTTCTTCAAATCATCGTGAAATCGGGCAGCTTAAGGCAAGGAGGTGACGGTTATCTTTTCCGTTTTATGGAGACTGGGTTGGTTTTTTAAGGAGCACAAGGCGCGGTATGCGCTTGCGGTGATTGTACTGATGACGGTGAATGTCGTTGAAATGCTGCCGCCTTTACTGCTGGGCGTCGCTCTCGATCATATTCAGCAAAGCACGTTATCGTGGTCCGGTTTAGCGCAATCTATCAGCTATATGCTGGGGCTCGCCGTCGTGATCTACAGCCTGAACTACGTGTGGATGTTCCACTTGCACGGGGGGGCCAACCGCTTGCAGCTCAAGCTGCGCTCGCGCCTGTTTACGCATCTCTTGAAGATGGCGCCGCCTTTTTTCGAGAAGTATCGAACGGGCGATTTGATGGCGAGGGCGACCCAGGATATCAAGTCGATTGGCGAAACGGCGGGGCCCGGCATTCTTACATTGGTCGACTCCTGCTTATTCTCGATGACGATCATGTTTGCCATGGGGTATGTCATAGACTGGAATTTAACGCTCGTGACGATCCTGCCGCTCCCTTTCATCGCGTTGGTGATTACAATTTTTGGAAAAACCATTCACCGCAGATTTACGGTGGCTCAAGACGCTTTCGGCCGCTTGAACGACCAAGTGCTGGAGACCATCGCCGGAGTCCGCGTGATCCGGGCTTATGTGCGGGAACGGGCGAATCAAGACAAGTTTGAAAGCATGACGGAAGACGTATTTGCCAAAAATGCAGCGATTGCCCGCGTCGAAGCCTTGTTCGAGCCGACCATTCGCATGCTGATCGGCCTCAGTTATTTAATCGGCCTTGGCTATGGGACGTATCTTGTTTTTCAGCAGCGGATTACACTTGGCGAGCTGATTGCGTTTAACGTCTATTTGGGAATGCTGATCTGGCCTATGTTTGCCATTGGCGAGTTAATCAATGTCATGCAGCGGGGCAGCGCTTCCTTATCCCGCGTGGAAGAGATCGTAAGCTGCGAACCGGAGGTACAAGACGGAACCGGCTTGGAGCAGGTGGCCTTGCCCCATACGATACAATTTGACCGCGTCAGCTTCAGGTATCCTTCCTCCCAAGCCGATAATCTCAGCGGCATCACGCTGCGCATCGACCGCGGGCAAACCGTCGGCATCGTAGGCAGGACAGGAAGCGGGAAAACGACCTTATTAAGGCAATTACTCCGGGAATACCCGATAGACAGGGGGGGAATTGCGGTCTCCGGCATCCCGATCGAACGCATCCCGCTTCAAGCCTGGAAGCAATGGATCGGTTACGTGCCGCAAGAGCAGCTATTATTTACCAAAACGGTGAAGGAAAACGTTCAGTTCGGCAAAGAGCATGCAACCGAGCGGGAAGTCTTCCACGCGCTGGAACTGGCGGCATTTCTTCAAGACCTTTACACTCTCCCGGACGGAATCGATACGTTGGTAGGAGAAAGAGGGATATCGTTATCCGGCGGACAGAAGCAGCGGATCGCCTTGGCGCGCGCCCTCATTTCCGATCCGGAAATTTTATTGTTGGACGACGCTTTATCGGCCGTTGACGCGAAAACGGAAGCCAAAATCATCGATCATCTGCGGGTGGAGCGGAGGGGGCGGACGACGCTGATCGCGACGCATCGCTTGTCGGCGGTCGAGCATTCGGATTTCATTCTTGTCCTGGATCAAGGTCAAGTCGTGGAGCGCGGCACGCACGAACAATTGATGGCCGGCCGCGGCTGGTATAGAGAACAGTATGAGTCGCAACAAATGCAAATGAACTTGGTAAAGTGAGCGTGGGCCATGAAGGTAACGAAGAAATTGGCGAAGTATGTTCTTTATTACAAAAAGTCGTTTGCAGGGGCGCTTCTTCTTCTTTTATTGATGGTTGCGGCAGAGCTGAGCGGGCCGCTGATCGCGAAGCAATTGATCGACATCCATATTTTGGGCATCGAAAAACCGTGGTACGAAACGAAAGCGGCAGGGGAGCACGTCGTAGCGTATAACGGCAAAGCCTACAAAAGAAGCGATCACTTTGACCAAAAGGAGGAAAGGGGAAGGGAGGTCCGTATTGTCCAGGTGCAGCGTCAGTTTGTCTTTGTGCCGGAAGCGTTGCGATTCGACGGCGAGCGAAGTTGGGATGGCTCGAGGCTGACGATTAAGCGTCATGGGGACATCGCGGCTTATCCCGCAGCGGTGCTGACAACGGAGGAGCTGTTTCGGTTTTATGAGCCGGAATTGGCCGATATCTTGCATTTGATCGCCGCTTATTTCGGATTGTTGTTGTTGGCCAGCTTTTTTGAATACGGCCAAATGTATGGGCTGCAGGTGTCCTCCAACCGGGTTATCCAAAAAATGCGCATCGACGTTCTAAACCAAATTCATCGAATCCCCATCCCTTACTTTGACCAACTGCCGGCCGGCAAAATCGTTTCCTCCGTGACGAACGATACGGAAGCGGTGAAAGAATTATTTGTAACGGTACTGAAAAATTTCTTCACCGGAGCCGTATATATTGCCGGAATATTAACGGCCTTGTTTCTATTGGATGTCCGCTTGGCGCTGATCTGCACTCTTATTATTCCGATTCTTGCAGGGTGGATTTATCTGTATCATAAATTGGCGTCCAAGTACAGCCAAGTCATCCGTTCCCGGCTGAGCGACATGAACGGCTTGATTAACGAATCCATTCAATGCATGCCCGTCATTCGCGCTTTTTCCCGGCAGCGCCGGATTCAGCAGGAATTCGATGAAATCAACGAACAATACTTCAAGTATTCCAATGAACTGCTCAACCTCAAAGCTCTTACGTCCAACAATCTGGTGACGGTCTTGCGAAGCCTTGCACTTGCGACGATCATTTGGTACTTTGGCGGAGCCAGTCTAAGCCAGCAAGCGCTCTTCACCTTCGGGATGATCTATGCGTTCGTCGAATATGTCGAGCGATTGTTCCAACCCCTTGTCGGCATGGTAAATCAGTTGTCTCAGCTCAATCATTCGCTCGTTTCGGCGGAGCGGGTGTTTGAACTGATGGAGGAAGAGGGGACGGAGGTCGTCGACGGCAAGCCTCCGAGAATGAAGGGAGACGTGCGTTTTGCGAACGTTTCTTTTGCCTATACCGATCAAAACTACGTTCTGCGCGATGTTTCGTTCGAAGCCAAGCAGGGACAGACGATTGCGTTCGTAGGGCATACCGGTTCCGGGAAAAGCTCGATCATGAACGTCCTGCTTCGGTTTTACGATGTGCAGCAGGGAACCGTCACGCTGGACGGGAGGCCCCTTCCTACGATTCCCAGGCAGCATCTGCGGCAGCAGATTGGAATCGTGCTGCAGGAGCCGTTCTTATTCACGGGCACCATTGCCAGCAATATCAGTCTGGATAACCCGGACATCGGCCGCGACCTTATCGAAGCGTCGCTGCGGGCCGTAGGCGCCGACCGGGTGCTCGCGAATTTGCCCGGCGGCCTGGATGAACCCGTCATCGAAAAAGGAAGCACCTTGTCCGTAGGACAGAAGCAGTTGATTTGTTTTGCCAGGGCATTGGCCTATAATCCGTCGATTCTTATTCTTGACGAAGCGACCGCCAACATTGATTCCGAAACGGAAAGTATGATCCAGGCGGCGCTGGAAGTGGTGAAAAAGGGCAGAACGACGTTGATCATTGCGCATCGTCTATCGACGATTCGCCATGCGGACAATATATTGGTAATGGACCGCGGCCGGATTGCGGAGAGCGGCAAGCATGAGGAATTGATGCTGCGGAAGGGCATTTATTATCAGATGTATCAATTACAGATGCGGGACCGGGCGAACGTGCCGGTTTGATCAGACCCGTAAAAGCAATCTCCCGCGGACGCTTAGAATAAAAAGAAAAAGTTGTGATCATTACCGGAGCATTGAGCAAAATTGAGTTAAGCCCATCGCCGTATGCTGGAAGCGAATCAAATTTCCAATGCATAAGGATATGGGCTCTCTTTGTTCCCCCATGAAATGATGAGAAATCCCGAATAGAGGGTCCATGGCGGCGATTAATCGTTAACCGCATCGGCATACGGCGCGGGCATCCATTCCTTGTTTTGATTGACGATCAGATATGGATTTCTTAACAGTTCTCTTCCGATAAAGACCAAATCGGCCCTTTGATTGCCTAAAATTTCTTCGGCTTGATCCAACGTCTTGATCAATCCCACCGCTCCCGTCTTAATCTTCGCCTGATTTCGGATGGCTTCGGCGAAAGCAACCTGATAACCGGGATAAATGTGGGGCGGGGGGTCCGGCAGGATGCCGCCTGAAGAGACGTCAATCAAGTCGACGCCAAGTTCTCTCAGCCATTTGCAGATTTCAATCGTATCTTCCAAGGAAACGCCCGATCGATGGTAATCGACGGCGGATACTCTCACAAACAGCGGATTTCCGGAAGGCCATACCTCCCTCACGGCAACTATAATTTCTTCAAGAAAACGAAACCGCGCCTTAAGTTCGCCGCCGTAACCATCTGTCCTGGTGTTGGATAAAGGAGAAAGGAACTCGTGGATCAAATACCCGTGGGCGGCATGGATTTCCACAATTTCGAAGCCGGCGTCCAGAGCGCGTTTGGCGCCCAAGGCGAAGGAACCGGCGATCTGCCTGATCTCGGAGGCGGTGAGCTCGCGGGGGATCCTTCCGTCCTGCCGGTAAGGGATGGGACTTGGCGCGACGAGCTCCGGCGAGAAGGATTCGCGGCCCGCATGAGCCAACTGAATGCCGATTTTGACTCCCTCCGCTTTAACAAAATCGGTAATTTTTCTTAACCCGGCGATATGCTTGTCGTCCCAGATTCCGAGATCCTTATTGCTGATTCTTCCGCGATCTTCGACGGCCGTGGCCTCGAGCAGGATGAGTCCGACCCGGCCCATGGCGCGCGTTCCGTAATGAACAAGATGCCAATCCGTCGCTTCGCCGGATTCGGATGCCGAATACGTGCACATGGGGGACAGAACCAGACGATTGTTTATCGTAACGTTTTTGATTTGATAAGGCTTAAAAACTAGCATAAAGGCCTCCCTTAAACGGCGTTCGCGCTTCTCGTCATGAGGAACTGCAAAGCGTGAGCAGCTCTTGTACTTCCTGCAAAATTCGTCTTTTATGGGACTCGGGATCGGAATCGAGGCACAACCATGGCCGGACCTCTTCCGGGTCGAATTGCTTCGCCAATAATTGCAGCAGTTTACATACCGATCCATCGCAATAACCTAACTGATAGACCGGCCTTATTTCGTAATCCAGATCGGTTTGTATTTTTTGTTTGACAGCAGCGGGCAAACGATCGAGATGCCGCCAGTAGTCCTCTGCGCCTTGCCGGCCTTTCAAGCTGTATATGGATTTATACAAGGTCTGAATGCGAGGAGCCGCCGACAAATTTTCCGGGATCCGCCTGAGGCTGAACAGCAGTTGTTTTTGCCCCATCCAGTAGGAAGCGATTCCATACATGGTTGCGATATCTCTTGCGGTAACGATGGTATGCACAGGGTCGGCAAATTTCAAAGCATCCAAACAACCGCGGCCGTATAGGAGATAGTTTTTTCTTCTCGTTTCCAGCCAATCGCCGTCGGCCATCGTTTCGTTAATCCGCGTTTTATACTGCGCAAGCTTTCCGGTAGGGTCGTATACGATTTTGCATTGCCATAAAGCATCGTACAGGTTCCCGTCGTTTTCTTTTAGTTTGGGCGGGGTTAGCCAGCGCTGTAAATCGAAGGGTTCTTCCAGAACGCTGGCATGTTTAATGTCGGCCTCCCAATAGATTCCGTTGTCCATCCCCTCTTGGAAACCATCCTCACGGCTGCTGAATACCCAGAGATCGACATCGGACCCTTCCCAGGTGGTTTGCTTGGCCAAAGATCCGGTGACGGCTACAGCTACGGTGTCTTCGCGGCTTATGTACTCGTTCGCGATTTTATCGGCTAAGTACCACAGCTTTTCAGATTGCATCATAAATTAAAATCTCCTATATTTTTTGAAGATGCAAACGGTTGTTCATACTTTCGATAACAAAATGCTTACTTCGGCTGTCGTATTGGACAATATGCATCGCGGTGTTGCTGGACTTGAATTGGCATTTTTGCAGATAGCGGCTGCTCAAGCCCATAAAATGCAGTAAAGATAGTTGGATGCAGAAGGCGTGCGTAAAAATGACCAAGTTCGTCTCGGCGCTTTCTTGTTCATGCCGATTAAGCAAATCGGTGTAAAAATCGGCAATTCGCTTGCTTTGATGATCGAGCGATTCCAGGCCCTCGACAATTTCTTTCTCCGGAAACCGGATTCGTTCTTCCAGCCAGGTATCCCATTCTCTTTGCGTGATCGGCGGGCTGAATTTGCTCGGGGCATGCAGTTCGTTTAAGCGGTTGTCTTCGACCAGAGGAACCGGAAACCGTTCGCGGAAGATCGCTGCCGTTTGCAAAGCTCTCTTGCAGCAACTGGAGTAAATAACTGCAGGCCCCAGCGACACGGGATATTCATCGCGCAGCTTGGCCGCCTGCATCATGCCCTCTTCGGTGAGCTCGCAGTCGGGGTCGTAGCTGTCTATGATCGCTTCATCCTCAAGAATATTGCAGTGCGCCTCCGCATGTCGGACCAATATTATTCTCATGGAATTCCCCCTGTGCTTCTATTAAAGTTTCCTAATGATAGAAAACGCGGCGCAAAAAGCTGCCTGCTTCCTGCTATTATTGTAGACGATTAAGTAAAATATGTAAATATATACCTTTACAAAATAAGTATAGTTTAAATAATATATTACATTCGTTAGGTGGTACCGAAGGCAGGAGGGGGACATACCAAAGGCCAGCTTCGCGGCGGAGGCTGGCTTCAAGTGTTAAAAGCATGGGGACGCAACGGCCGGACTTGCGGTTGCGCAGATGCTTGGAATGCCTATGGACAGCTATCTTGCCGCATACGCTTGGCATACTCCGTTTATCGCGATTGGGGCCGCCTCGTTTTTGATCGTGATGCTTATGGAGAGTATTTTCCGATGGCTCCGGGATGCCTGTCCGGTTCGAGGACCCCGATGCCGAGACGCAGTTGTTTCTCCGTCGCCCCGAGAAGTGGCATCATTCTTGGCGTAGCTTTTGGGATTGTGAATGGGTTTAAACTGTTCGAATACCTGCTTATCATTTTATTCTCCCTTAATTGACCCCAATCCCTCAATTCCAGTTCAGTGAACCAATAAAAACAAATAAGAACAATAATTTTTCCAATCCCCCGCAATTAATTTCATTTAATAGGAGAAACTTCTCAATATTCGTATAACAATAGTCTTATGCTGTCCAATATAAAGGCTGCGGGTAATTTTCCGAAAAATTCTCCAGTGATCGATTTCAGCTATACCCATAAGACTGTTATAAGCAATATTGGTATTAACGGAATAGGCGGTGAGGATGGCACTTACGGAATCGAATATGGGGAACGGACTTCTACCGGTCGATCTTTTAACAATCATGAGGGAAACTTTATTAATACCAATAATGTGGATTATTCGGGAGATGACCTTTTGGTTGGTAGTGGCGTATTTGTAGAAAACTATTGCCATAATTTGAATATTGCGGAGGGAAAATTGAATGGAACGCTAAAGGAATTGTCATTTATGGGGCGACAGGTACCGTTATTCAAGGAATTAATTTTGACGAAAACAAATGGGCTTCGGTGGTGATCATCGGTTTAACAAATGGGATGACAGCCGCAATGGGATGGTCAATTACAGGTTGTCGGTTTTTAGGAGGCGGAACATTCTCCAATATAGACAATATCGGTAAGAGTCATATTTCGGTTCTTACTACTTCTTCAGAAGCTACGGCATCCGGTACTATTTGTGGGAACACGCTTAAGAAAGCTGGAAGTGGAGCCTATGATAATAATACGACAGGAAAGATTGGACCTATTAATTATGGTATTAATTTCCAAGGTGACGGAAAAATGAGGATAGCGGTGACCGGTAATGAAATGCACGACTGTTCCAAAAGCACCACACTCGGGGCCTACGGTAAAAATATAAAAATATATGCCTCGGGAAATAGTTGGGATCTATCCAGCTTACCGAATTATTTTGATGGGGGCGCGGAGTTAGTAACGGGATGAAAATTAATCATGCATGAATCGTTCTTTGCGTCAAAATGCCATGTCTGGCGCAACCATAGCGACCGTAAGCAGCGCTTGCGGCATTTGCAATTATGTGACAAGTGAGGCTCTGGCGATCCGTTATTTGAGAACCCCATGCCGCCAATATTCCATCGATCCGACCCGGATCGGGGCCCGGGATCGCCTCAGTTAAGGACACCCGGCACACCGACGGTCGATATCCGGCCGTTCCGGGCCAAGGCCATGGCTTTACGGAAACCGCGTCTGAGCAGGCGAAAGCGGAGGCTCGGACGTTCTTGGACCGGCATGTCAAAAATCGGACCGTAATGGAGCCTGTCCTGTACAAACCCGGCTATGCGCCGGACCTGCCGGGAACGACTCAGTCGGCTGCAGCCAGTTAGGTTTAAGTCCATAGCCCGTTTTATACGAAAACCCCGGCCGCTCCAGCGAGGTCCTATATAACGGACTTTCGCGGGCGGCCGGGGTTTCTTTTTTTGCTGGATGCAGGTATCAGACATCCGTTCGAGCCGAATGACCCGACCCAGGCATGTTTCCAAGCTCAAGCTTTACCCGCAGGTGCAGTTCAGCACGGGCTTGCGGGCAGCCAGCGTTTCATCAAGCCGTCTGACGACGGTCGTGTGCGGCGCGTTTAACAGCAGGTCCGGCTGCTCCTCGGCTTCCTTGGCGATCCGGATCATCGTATCGATAAACGCGTCGAGCGTCTGCTTGCTTTCCGTCTCCGTCGGCTCGATCATGATGCATTCCTCGACGTTGAGCGGGAAGTAGATCGTCGGCGGATGGTAGCCGAAATCGAGCAGGCGCTTGGCGACGTCGAGCGTCCGCACGCCGTACCTTTTGAGGCCGCGTCCGGACATGACGAACTCGTGCTTGCAGACGCCCGGATAAGGCATTTCGTAATACGGCGCAAGCCGGTGCATCATGTAGTTGGCGTTCAGCACCGCGCATTCCGATACTTCACGGAGTCCCTCCGGACCGTACGTGCGGATATACGTATACGCCCGTACGAGAATGCCGAAGTTCCCGTTATATGCCTTCACCCGCCCGATCGAGTCGGGACGGTCGGAGTCGAGATAGAACGTGCCGTCTTCGCGACGGGCCACAATCGGCTTCGGCAGGAACGGAATGAGCTTGTTCTTTACGCCGACCGGCCCTGCGCCGGGACCGCCGCCGCCGTGCGGGGTGCTCATCGTCTTGTGCAGGTTGAGATGCACGACGTCGAAGCCCATGTCGCCGGGGCGCGTAATGCCCATGATGGCGTTGGAGTTGGCTCCGTCATAGTAAAGCAATCCGCCTGCCTCGTGGACGATCTCCGCGATCTCCACGATGTGCTCCTCGAACAAGCCGAGCGTGCTCGGATTCGTCAGCATGAGCGCAGCCGTGTCCGGACCGACCGCCGCGCGCAGCGCGTCCAAATCGACGAGGCCCTGCTCGTTCGACTTGATCGTCAGCGTATCGAAGCCGGCCGTCGTCGCGCTGGCCGGGTTCGTCCCGTGCGAGGAATCCGGCACGATGACCTTGGTCCGCGTCTCGCCCCGGCTTTCATGGTAAGCGCGGATCATCATGAGCCCCGTCCATTCGCCGTGCGCTCCCGCGGCCGGCTGCAGCGTCACCTGGTCCATGCCGGTGAGCGCGGCCAGGTCGTTCTGGAGCGTGTACAGCAGCTCCAGCGCCCCTTGAACGCTGGACTCCGGCTGATACGGGTGAATCCCGGCGAATCCGGGGAAGCGCGCCGTATCTTCGTTAATCTTCGGATTGTATTTCATCGTGCACGAGCCGAGCGGGTAAAAGCCGTTGTCCACGCCGAAGTTGAGGCGCGACAGCTCGGTGTAATGCCGGATGACGTCGACCTCGTACACTTCCGGCAGGGCGGCGGGCTCGCTGCGAAGCAGGCGGGACGGAACCAGCTCGGCGGCTTCCGTCTCCGGGACGTCGCAGGCGGGCAGCGAGTACGCGACGCGCCCCGGCTGGCTCAGCTCGAAAATGAGCGCTTTTTCCGGTTTCATACGAGTTCCCCCAATCGTGCTGCAAATTCGTCAATTTCAGCTTTGGTCCGTTTTTCGGTGACGGCGACGAGCATATGGTTCTGAAGCTCGGGATAATAGCGGCCCAGATCGAGCCCTCCGATAAATCCGGCTTCCAGCAGACGCTCGTTCAAGTCTGCGATATTCGCGTTCGCCGGAAGGCTTACGACGAATTCGTTGAAGAAGGGCGCCGTGAACGGCAGCGACGGCCCTTCAAGCTTCGCCAGCTCGCGCGCGGCATAGTGGGATTTCTGCAGATTCAGGCTGCCCACCTCGCGAATTCCTTCCTTGCCCATCGTCGACAGGTACACGGAAGCGCACAGCGCCAGCAGCGCCTGGTTCGAACAAATGTTCGAGGTCGCTTTCTCCCGCCGGATGTGCTGCTCCCGGGCTTGCAGCGTCAGCACGAAGCCGCGCTTGCCGTCCCGGTCGACCGTCTGGCCGACGATCCGGCCGGGCATGCGGCGCATCAGCGGCTCGGCAACGGCGAAGAATCCGCAGGTCGGGCCGCCGAACGCCGGATGAATGCCGAGCGGCTGGGCATCGCCCACGACGATGTCCGCGCCCAGCTTGCCCGGCGCCTCCAAGAGCCCGAGCGACAGCGGATTCGTGCTGACGACGAACAGCCCTTTGCTGCCGTGAGCGATCGGTTCGATCGCCGCCAGATCCTCGATGCAGCCGAAAAAGTTCGGCGACTGCACGATGACGGCGGCGGTATCGTCGGTCACTGCGGCTTTCAGCTGCTCCAGATCGGTCACGCCGTCCGCATAGCCGACCTCGACGACGTTCAGGTTGAGGCCGCGCGCCGTCGTGCGCATAATTTCGCGCGCCTCGGGATGGACGGTCCGCGAAATGACAATCTGCTTCCGCTGCGTGGCTCCGCTGGCGAGCGCGCCCGCTTCGGCCAGCGCCGTCGCGCCGTCGTACATGCTGGCGTTAGCGACCTTCATGCCGGTCAGCTCGCAAATGTACGATTGGAATTCAAAAATCGCCTGCAGCTCCCCTTGGCTGATTTCCGGCTGATACGGCGTATAGGCCGTATAAAATTCGGAACGGGAAATAATATGATTGATGACGACGGGCACGTGATGATCGTACAGGCCCGCGCCCAGAAAGCTGGCGTATTGGCTCGTATCCGCATTGCGCGAAGCCAGCTGCTTCATATGCTTCAGCAGCGAAATTTCGTCCAGCGCGCCGGACATCGGCAGCGTGCCGCGGTAGCGGATCGGTTCGGGAATGTCTCGAAACAGCTCTTCGACCGAGTCGACGCCGATCGTGCGAAGCATATCGGCCCGGTCCCGGTCGGTCATAGGCAAATACCGGTGTTTGACGCTCATCGTATGGGTTTCACTCCTTGTTGGTTCTCGCTTCTGTTAGGATTTCACGTTTCGCCGGTAGAACGGCGCTTTGACGACAACGGCCTTCAACCGGTTGCCCCGGATTTCCACTTCCACTTCGGTGCCCGGCTCGCCATATTCCGCCTGAACCAGTGCCAGACCGAGATTTCGCTTAAGCGTAGGGGACTGCGTCCCGGTGGTCACCTCGCCAATCTGCCGGTCACCGGCATAGACGGGATAGTGGGAGCGGGGAATGCCGCGGTCGATCATCTCGATGCCGACGAGCTTGCGCGGCACGCCTTGTTCTTTCTGGCGGAGCAGCGCGTCCCGGCCGATAAAGTCCTCCTTCCCCAGCTTGACGAAGAAGCCGAGGCCCGCTTCCAGCGGCGTAATCTTGTCGGACAGCTCCTGCCCGTACAGCGGCAGCTTGGCCTCAAACCGCAGCGTATCCCGCGCGCCTAGTCCGGCAGGCGTCAGGCCGAGCGGCTCGCCCGCTTCCATCAGCCCTCTCCACAGCACGGGGGCATCGTCCGCGGCGACATAAAACTCGAAGCCGTCTTCGCCGGTGTAACCGGTGCGGGAAACGAGCGCGGGCACGCCGCATATCCTGGCTTCGCGAATAAAATGGAACGGTGAGAGCGCATTCAAATCGGCGTCCGTAACGCGGGCGGCAATCGCTTGGGCGTTCGGGCCCTGCAGCGCGATAAGCGCCGTCTCGTCCGATTTGTTCTCCAAGGCGACATCGCCGAGCAGATGCGATTCCAGCCACTGGAAATCTTTGTCGATATTGGACGCGTTGACGACGAGCATAAATTGATCGGCCGACAGCCGGTAGACGAGCAGGTCGTCGACGACGCCTCCGTCCTCGTAGCACATCAGCGTATACTGCGCCTGGCCGTCGGCAAGCCGCGAGACGTCATTCGTCGTCACCCGCTGGAGGAAGGTCTCCGCGAAGGTGCCGGTTACGAGAAACTCGCCCATGTGCGATACGTCGAACAAGCCGGCCTGCTGTCTGACGGCTTCGTGCTCGCGCCCGATGCCGGTGAATTGCACCGGCAGCTCCCAGCCGCCGAAGTCGATACAGCGGGCGCCGGGATACTCGGCATACAAAGGGTACAGCGGCGTTCTTTTCAATGACGGATTCATCGAAATCACCTCGGTCGTGGTATGGGATTGCGATACGCTACAAGCCAAAAAAGGACAGGACGAAAAGGCAGCCAAGCATGCCAAAACCGCATGCCTGCGCTGTCTTTCCGCTCTGTCCTTTGTACCTGAGAGTTACCTTGCCGCCGGCTTCCGGAAGGAAGCGGCCGTACAAGTTTCCCCTTGGGTGACCCATGCTTGCTTACAGCAAGCGGGGTGCTCTCCAGAGATGCGTCCGGTAGAGGTCCTTTTGCCTGAGAGATTCACCCGGCTCGGCGGGCTTACTCCTTCGGCGCTACCGTACGTTCCGGTAATCTCTCCCTTTACGTTCATCCGCGTTATTCGGTTGTATAGCTCTATATTCATTAATACTCTAAAGAGCGGGCCCGTGTCAACCGCAAACGTCAGGCAAGTTTTTGGCACGGATTCTTGACATCCCTATCCGGTTGAATTACTCTTGAAAGAGATATGAATACAGCGAATGACGATGGTTGGGAGAGACCGGAGCGGCCGCGATGAGGCTCGCGCAAGGCACCGAAGGAGCAAGTCGCCAAACCTGCCGAATGGCGATTAATCTCTCAGGTAAACGTACCGCCATCCGACGCGCCTCTGGAGAGAGCGTAAGCCACCAAAGGGGTAACGGCGCGACGAGCGGCCCTAAACTCTCAGGTACCCGGGACAGAGAACAAGGCGAGAGGCCTTTTCCTGTCCTTTTTTGGCGTGTTGCGGGCATGCCGGCGCAGCCGGACAATCTGAGTGGAAGCGCTTCAATACGGCAACGGCGAGGCTGGCGTTTCGGCGGATGCGGATAAAGCGCCGGCCTTGGCGGATACGCTAAGTGGGAAGCAGGCTGCTTCGCCGGAAGGTAAGCAAGGCGGAGCGGAAATAGGATAGGGGCAGAGCCCCGTCATGCTGCTGCCCGCGTGTTCAAAGCGATAGGGAGCTATTTATTTCAGGAGAAAAGGGTGCTGACGATGAGTGAAGTAAAAGCGGGATTGCGTTATACGGAAGAGCATGAATGGGCGGAAAAGATCGGTCCGGCGTCCGTGCGGATCGGTATTACGGATTTTGCCCAGCACCAGCTCGGGGACATCGTATTCGTCGAGCTGCCAAAGCTCGGCGGCAAGCTGGAGGCGCATGCGCCGATGGGAACGATCGAATCCGTCAAGACGGTTTCCGATCTGTTCAGCCCGGTAGCGGGGACGGTGACGAAGGTGAACGAAGCGCTGCTCGATTCGCCGGAGCTGGTTAACAGCGAGCCGTACGGAGCCGGCTGGATCGTGGAAGTGGAAGTCGACGGGGAGATCGGCCAAGCGCTGGACGGCTTGCTTACCGCCGAAGCCTACGGCGAATTCGTCGCGAGCCAGGACTAACCGTCCGCGACCGGCAATCCCGGCAAAGCGGGCGGCGGCGTAAGGATCAAAAACCGGCGGTTAAAGCGGACGAACCGTTGAAAGAGGGTATGTCCAATGCGCTTTAAGCATGTATTTACGATTATCGGGCCGGCGATGGTCGGTCCGTCCAGCTCCCATACGGCCGGTGCGGTTCGCATCGGCCGCGTGGCGCGGCAGCTGCTCGGCTGCAGGCCGGAGAAAGCCCGTGTGCTCCTGTACGAATCGTTCGCGGAGACGTACTGGGGCCATGGCACCGATCTGGCCATCGCCGCAGGGCTGCTCGACTACGATACCGACGATCCCCGCATTCCGCATGTGCTGGACGAAGCGCGGTCGCTCGGCATGGAGATCGCGTTCGAGCCGGGAACCGGGGCCGCGCCACATCCGAACTCGGCCAAAATCGAGCTGTGGTCGGGCGACCGTTATGCGGAGGTATTGGGCGCTTCCATCGGCGGGGGCAATATCGAGATTCATTCGCTGAACGGCTTTGACGTCAGCTGCACGGGGCAGTACCCGATGCTGGTAATCAAGCATGCGGACCGTACGGGAATCCTCGCCTCGATTACGAAGGTTGTCAGCGAAGCGGGAGTCAATATCGGGTTTATGGATGTCGACCGCAAGGGTCGTCAGGGCGAAGCGATGACGGTTATCGAAATGGATTCGGCTCCGCCGGAGGGCATGCTGGAGTCCGTTCGTCTGCTGCCGGATGTGGCGGACGCGACGATCATCGATTTGGCGCAAAGGAGCGGGAAAGCATGAGATTTCAAACGCTGCAGCAGTTGGCCGAACTATGCCGCTCGGAATCGACGACGGTCGCCCGTCTCATGATCGAGGAGCAGGTGAAGGAAACAGGCGAGCCGAGGGAGCAGGTCATTCGCCAGATGGCGGAGTATTACCAAACGATGAAAGAAGCGGTGCGGCGTGGCATCGAACAGCCGACGGCTTCGCGGAGCGGACTGACCGGCGGGGATGCCGGCCGCGTCGCTTCCTTCGCGGCAGGCGGCGAACCGTCTTCCGGCCGCGAAGCGTGCACCGCGATGGCCTATGCGCTTGCCGTATCGGAAGTAAACGCCTCGATGGGCCGCGTGGTGGCGACGCCGACAGCGGGCTCCTGCGGCATTATCCCCGGCGTATTCGTCAGCTCGCAGGAACGGTTCGGCTGGCCGGACGAGAAGCTGGTCGAAGGATTGTTTTGCGCCGGCGCGATCGGATACGTCATTGCCAACAACTCGTCCATATCCGGGGCGGAGGGCGGCTGCCAGGCCGAGGTCGGCTCTGCCATCGGGATGGCGGCGGGGGCGCTGGTCGAAATGCGGGGCGGCAGCCCGGAGCAGGCGATGCATGCGGTCGGCTTGGCGCTGAAAAATACGCTTGGCCTGATCTGCGACCCGGTGGCCGGACTCGTGGAAATTCCGTGCATCGTGCGCAACGGGCTCGGCGCGGTCAATGCGCTGGCCGCCGCCGACATGGCGCTGGCCGGCGTGCGCAGCGTCATTCCGTCGGACGAAGTGATCGGCGTCATGCTGTCGGTGGGCCGGGCGATGCCGCGCGAGCACCGGGAGACGGCGCTTGGCGGGCTGGCGCAGACGCCGACGGGACGGAAGCTGACGGAGCAGCTGCGCGGCCGCAAGCGCTCCGGGACGGACGAGCAGAAGGAGCGCGTCTAGCCCTGAAGCTGCCTGTAATATTCGATGCCGATCACCAATAATAGAAACAACAGCAGGAAGAACGCTTTCAATAAACGGATTTGATAGTCTGACATGGAATGGCTCCTCCTTGGAATCAAAGAATCAAGCGTTGGACTCCGTCAGATTTAAAGTTATTATACACCTTACAAGCAGAAAAATGGAAATGTATAGGCTTTCTTTCCGAAGAAAAAGACGCATCCGCCGGAAAACGGACTGCGTTTTTTTGATTTTCCGCGCCTGGGTCCGCCCATGTTTTGGACTTATTGGAACAAGCATTCCGGCCGAAATTTTCGGCGTTTTTGTAGTTTCTTGTTTTTTGCCGTAGTCCGGGATGTAAAATTAGTCTCACGGTTTTCATGTTGAAAGCGTTTACCAGTTTACGGAACCAAGTTGCGACTAAGTAAACTTTTATCATGGGATATGGGGTGAAAGGATGCAAGAGCTGCTTCAGGGCATTGTCGGTGAAACAAACGATTTTCTCTGGTCGAAATTATTGATTGTCATGCTTCTCTGTTTAGGTATTTATTTTACGTTCAAGCTGAAGTTTTTGCAGGTCCGCATGCTGAAAGAAATGGTTCGCGTGCTAAAGGAAGGAAGAACGGGGTCCAAGGAGGACATTTCCCCGTTTCAAGCATTCTGTATCAGTATGGCCGCCCGCGTGGGAACCGGCAATATTACCGGGGTTGCTATTGCGGTTGCCTTAGGGGGCCCCGGCTCGGTCTTTTGGATGTGGGTTGTGGCCCTCATCGGCTCGGCCTCCAGCTTTGTGGAAAGCACGTTGGCGCAAATCTACAAAATAAAAGATAAGAACGGGTTCCGCGGCGGACCGGCGTATTATATGGAGAAAGGCTTGAACAAACGCTGGATGGGCGCTTTGTTCGCAGTGCTGATCACCCTGTCTTTCGGTCTCGTCTTCAACGCCGTACAGTCCAACACGATTACTATCGCGTTCAATAACTCGTTCGGCACCGACCGGTTAACTTTAGGAATTATCATCACGGTCGTCTTCGCGGCGATTATTTTCGGAGGCGTGAAGCGCATTGCCAAAATGTCCGAATATATCGTGGTCGTTCTGGCGATATTATACATTGGCATCGCGATATTCATCGTCTTGGCCAACATTACGAAGATGCCCGAGGTTCTTGCGTTGATTGTGAAAAGCGCGTTCGGCATCGAGCCAATCGCCGGCGGCGCAATCGGCGCCGCGCTGATGAACGGGGTCAAGCGCGGCTTGTTCTCGAACGAAGCGGGGATGGGAAGCGCGCCCAATGCGGCGGCGACCGCTACGACAAGCCATCCGGTCAAGCAGGGGCTGATTCAAGCGTTCGGGGTGCTTACGGATACATTGATCATCTGTACGAGCACGGCATTTATCATTTTGCTGTCCGACGCGTACAAGCAGCCGGGACTCGGCGGCATTGAGCTCACCCAAGCTGCGCTGAGCTCTCACATCGGCGGCTGGGCGTCGGCTTGCCTGGCGATTATGATTCTCCTGTTTGCGTTCAGCACGCTCATCGGCAACTATTACTACGGGGAAACGAACATCGAATTTTTGCACACGAACAAAATCTGGCTGCTGCTTTACAGAATCAGCGTGCTGGCGATGGTCATCTTCGGCTCGGTGGCGAAGGTCCCGCTCGTGTGGGATTTGGCCGATTTATTCATGGGCTTTATGGTTATCGTGAACCTGATCGCGATCATGCTGCTGTCCAAAAAAGCTTTTGACGCGCTGCAGGACTATATGAAGCAGAAAAAGGCCGGGTACGATCCGGTATTTTATAAAGACAGCATTGAAGGGGTGGCCGACGTCGAATGCTGGGAAAACCGTCCGCCCGCTTCCCGGAAGCCTGAAGTTCAAGCTTCGCGTTTGTCTGGTACCCCCCAAGCGCAGCAGACGGAAAACGTCTAACAGCGCCATTGGCACGATAATGCAAAGGAACAGGAGAAAGACACGTATCGCCTGAGCGCCTAAGCGCAGCGCGGACGTGTCTTTTTGCGGTTCCCGGGCGGAGGCTTTCTTGACAATAGCTTCTTGATGATATACTGTATATATGATTATATACAGTTATACACCTTCAGAGGAGTGGATATTGCATGTTTGCTGAATTTCTGAAAGAATGGTCTTATCTTGCCGTCTTTGTTCTGGCGGCGCTGCCTTGGGTGGAATCGGCCTTCGTCGTGGTGCTCGGTATCGCCGTGCTCGATTTAAATCCTGTTGCCACAACGATTATGGCTTTTCTCGGGAATTGGGTTATCGTGCTGCTCGTCGTCTTCTTGTTCGACCGCTGGAACGCATGGCGCAACAAACGCAGCGGAGGAAGCGAAAGCAAGCGAAGCCAGCGGGCCTACCGCCTGTTTGTCCGGTACGGGCTTCCCGGCCTTGCCTTTCTCGGTCCCCTTCTGATCGGGACGGAGATTGCGGCGGGCTTCGCCATGCTGTTCAAGGCGCCCCGCGGCCCCGTCCTGTTCTGGATGACGTGCTCGCTGGCGTTGTGGACGATCCTGTTTGCCGTTGCCGCCGCTTACGGCGTCGATCTCTTCGGGCTGACCCGCATGAATCAATCATCTGGAGCGTGAGTGGAATTGCGTGCTGCTTGCCGGATCGCATGGAATGAGTTAAAACATAGATATATTGCGCTGCTGGCCAACGTTCTGTTCTCGGCCTTGATCGGGTTCGTTCTGGCGCACGATATGGTGCGCGTGCTGGGGGGAGACGAGCGCGGCAGCATGCAGCCTGGCGTTTCTTTTCCCGTGGATTTATGGCTGATTGCCGTCGTTCCTGCGCTCGGCGTGCTCGCCTTCTCCAGAGAGTATATATCTTTCGGTTACTTAATGTCGGAGGAACCGTTTTTGAAGCGGCTGCGCTTTTACCGGATGTGGGCCATCCCGCTGAAGGTCGTAGCTTGGAGCCGGATGCTGTACATGCTGATGTGCCTTGGAATATCCCTGCTCGCCTGTGTTTCCGTCTTCGTCGCGTTCAGCGGCCCTGCTCTGCTTGGCCTGTTGTCCGTGGAAGAGTATGCCGCCTTTGTGCTTGTTTGGGTCGGCTATGCCTTTGCGGTGAGCGGCATCAATCCGTATCTGGAATTCGGAACGAACGGCAAAGCGATTCTTATCGGCTCTTTTGCTGCCCTTTTCTTGATCATCGCAGGGGTCGTCATGTTCTACTTGTATTTCGGGAAATCGGTTTATTTCTGGGTGTTGGAATTGGTGCGGGGAAATCCGCCGGCCGCCATGATCTTGTCCGTCCTTATGGCTGTTCTTGGAGTGGCGGGGTTCCAGCGGGCCTTAATTTACCGGCTTGCGCGCAAGGATCTTCCCTAGATGAATCCGCTCGCATCGGAGCGGCCGGATGTTCACTGGAATTCGCAGAAAGGAGGCGGCAGCGATCCAGCTACCGATACACATCTCAGAACACAGCCGGGAGCCGATCTATCATCAAATTGAACAGCAGCTGATCTCGTTCATCGTGAGCGGCCAGCTCAAACCGGGCACGCCGCTTCCTTCGATCCGGTCGCTTGCCAGCGACTTGGCCTGCAGCGTCATTACGGTGAACCGGGCTTATCAAAATCTGGAGCAGCGGAAATTCATTCAGACCGTGCAAGGAAAAGGAACGTTCGTAGCGGATGTGCAGGAGGGCGAGAAGAAGCAAGTCGCCGATGCCAGTCTCCACCAAGCGTTCCGCGCGGCGATTGACATGAGCTTCCGGCTGCAGAACGATCCGGAGCAAACACGGCAAACGTTCGAGCGGATTTTGGCGGAAATGTTGAACGAAAGGAGGCGAAACGGATGACTTCCTCAAGTCCTCTCCGGCTGGAGAGCTTCGTGAAACAGCGCGACGATTTCCGGCTGGGACCGATCGATGTCGTTCTGGAGCATGGCCTGACGTATGCGTTAGTGGGCCCGAACGGCTCGGGCAAAACGACGCTGCTTAAGTGCCTCATGAATCTGATGAGACCGACCTCGGGGACACTGGAAATTTTCGGCCATACCTATGAGCGGGAGGAGCAGGCCATTAAGACGCAGGTCGCTTTTGTCCCTGATCCGCTGGACGGCTGCGAGCCCTTTACGATGCGGCAGATGAGGGATTTTGTCGGCAGCTGGTACCCATCGTGGGATGATGACGATTTCGCCCGGCGCGCGGCTGCTTTTCGTCTTCCGCTCGATAAGAGGTACGGCAAGATGTCGCAGGGGGATCGGAAGAAGGCGGCGCTAACGCTCGCGCTGAGTACTCATGCGCCTTTGCTGCTGCTCGATGAGCCGACGAACGGCCTGGATATCGCCAGCCGCAATCGTCTGAAGGAGATGCTCGTCGAGGATGCGGAGATGATGGAACGAACCGTCTTACTGTCGACCCATTCGGTCGAAGATATCCGGCAGTTCGCGGATTGTATTCTTTTGCTGAGAAACGGCGCTTTGGAAGGCCCTTACGAAAAAGATGCTTTGACCGCATCGTGGCGCCGGCTTTGGCTATCCGGAGAACCGCTGCCGAGTCTGGCGGATATCCCGGGAGCGGTCGATTGGAGCGAAAGGCCGTTTCCCCAACTGGTCACCTGCGACCGGACGGCAACCTTGATGTTCTTGTCCGAAAACGGAATCCAAGTCACGAAGGAGCAGCCGCTGCTGCTGGACGAATTGTTGGATCGGCTTCTGGAAAGGAGCGCACGTTAGGCGAATCATAATCATACGCGAATCCCGTTTTTCTATTGACAATTCCCGGGGTTCGGGGGTATGATTTCGATTAAAGCATAGTAATTTTATGGGAATAGTTAATAATCTACCGGACTACCGGAGACACGTATCGCCTGCTGGGCGAAATGTGTCTTTTTTATTTTTACGGACGTCCGGCGAAGGGGGCGCACCGTTTGGTTCAGAAGGACGAATGGCTGCAGGCGGAAGGAGACTGCTTTCCGGGCAAAACGTATGCCGAGGTCGTGCTTGAGCCCGCCTACGAGCAAGCCAAGGCGGAGCTGCTGGAGCCGATGCTCGAGGTCAATAAGGCGCATCTGCTGATGCTTCGGGAGCAGAGGCTGATCGGTCAGGAGAAGCGGAGCGCATTGCCGCCGCGCTCGAAGCCGTCGACCTGCCGAAGCTGCGGAGAGGCGCGTATACGGGGCAGTTCGAGGATTTGTTTTTCCAAGTGGAGCATGAGCTGCGCAGCACGCCGGTGAGGCGGCGGGCAATCTGCATTTGGCCTGCAGCCGCAATGACATGGGCATCGCGATCTACCGGCTGACGCTGCGGGCGAAGCTGCTCGAAGCGATCGAGTCGGCGCTGCGGCTCCACGACCGGCTGCTGCGCTTCGCGGGCGAGCATACGGACACGGTGATGATCGGTTACGCCCATACGCAGCAGGCGCAGCCGACGACCATGGCCCACTACGCGGCTGCCGTCTCGGATTCGCTCGGCCGGGATATCCGCCGCCTGCAAGCGGCTTACGCCAACTGCAACCGCAGCAGCATGGGCGCCGCGGCGCTCACGAGGTCCGGCTTCCCGATCAGCCGGGAACGGATGGCCGAGCTGCTTGCGTTCGACGGGCTGATCGAGAATGCATACGATGCGGTCAGCGGCGCCGATTATATCGGCGAAACCGCGGCCGCCGTGCAGCTCGCCGCGCTCAATCCGGGGCGCTTCGTGCAGGAGCTGCTGCTCTGGAGCACGCAGGAATTCGCGGTGCTGCGCGTGGCCGCACCGTACGTGCAGATCAGCTCGATTATGCCGCAGAAGCGCAATCCCGTTTCGATCGAGCACATGCGCTCGCTCTTGTCCGGGTGCACGGACGGCGCGCAGACCGTGCTGACGATGCTGCACAATACGCCGTTCGGCGACATCGTCGCTACGGAGGACGATATACAGCCGTACGCCTGGAAAAGCCTGCATACGCTGGAATCGGTTTACCGGCTGCTCGCCTGCGTGATCGCGACGCTTCAGATCAACAAGGAAGGGCTGCGCGCCCGGGCCGAAGGCAGCTTCGCCACCGTAACGGAGCTGGCCGATACGCTCGTGCGGACGGAGCGGCTTTCGTTCCGCCCGGATCTTCCTATCCATTGACCGGATCGCCGGAGATGAAGCCTTGCTGCTTTTCAGAAGCGGGCGTCATCTCCTTTTTTCGTATCGCTTGTTAACCTAAAGACAGAAGGTGGAACCCCGATGCTGTTCAAGGAAGACTTTCAAGTGTTCGACATTCACGCCCATTTGCCTTATCCGCTGCCGTTTATGTCCGGAAATCCGGTGATCCGAAGCCAGAATGCGCTGCGCTCCGAGCGGATGCGTCTGACATGGGATTTTCCGGAGCCCCCGGCGCAAGAGGATCCGGATGCGGCCCGGCCGCTCATCGATCGCTGGGCGGACGAATTGGACCGCTACGGCATCGGCGGAATCAATTTCCTGACCGCCTGGAGCAACGACGATCTGGCCGAGCAGATCGGCAAATATCCCGGCCGGTTTACCGGTTTTGCCCATCATTCCATCGAGGAGCCGAATGCGGCGGAAGAGCTGCAAAGGGCCGTGGACACGCTCGGCCTGAAAGGCTACAAGCTGTTCGGCCCGCTTGTGGAAATCCCCTTTCACGATCCGAAGCTTACGCCGGTGTGGCGGTTTCTCGCCGAGCGGAAGCTGCCGGTGCTCATTCATTTCGGGCTGCTCGGCCATACCGGCGGAATCGCCTCGCACCTCAACATCAATCCGCTGGCTATATTCAATGTGGCCCGGGAGTACCCGGATATTCCGTTCATCATTCCGCACTTCGGCGCGGGCTATTTTCAAGAGCTGCTGCACATGTGCTGGAGCTGCCCGAATATATTCATCGACACGTCCGGGTCGAACCAGTGGATGCGCTGGACGCCTTACGAGCTGAACCTGGATATGCTGTTCCGCAAATGCTACGAGCTGATCGGTCCCGAGCGGATTATTTTCGGCACGGATTCCAGCACCTTCCCGCGGGGGTTCGTCTACCGCTACTTGCAGGATCAGGTGCGCTCCTGCCGCGAGCTGCGGATGAACGAGACGGAGATCGAGAACATTTTCGGCAACAACGCGAGAAGACTGTTGAACTTAATATAGAAAAAAGGGGACAAGGAAACTATGAAGAGCACTCATCGTCGGCGTTATCGTAATACGTCTTGGAGCGCTGCCGCGCTTGCGCTTGGCTTAACTGTGGGGCTGTCCGCCTGCGGCGGAGCCAAGGCGCCGGCAGAAGACCGCCAATCCGGGGACGCGGCTCAAAAGACGGCGGAATCCGGGCAAGGGGAGAAGGTGACCATCGAGTACTGGCAGTACCAGTATCCGGCGAAGGTCGAGCTGATCGACGCGCTGATCGACGAGTTCCAGAAGAAGCACCCGCACATTACCGTCAAGCAGACGAACTTCCCGTACGACCAGTATAACGAGAAGGTGGCGACGCTCGTGCCCGCCGGGAAGGGGCCGGATATTATTAACCTGTACTACGGGTGGCTGCCGAAATACGTCTCGTCGGGCTATTTGCAGCCGCTGCCGGAGAGCGCCTTCTCAAAGGAGCAAATTCAAAAGGAGTTTTTTCCGTTCGTCGATACGGCCAAGCTGAACGGCAAATATTACGCGATTCCGACGGCCGTGCGCACGCTTGCCTTGTTTTACAACAAGGACTTATTCGCCAAAGCGGGGCTCGATCCGGGCAAGCCGCCGGCGACTTGGACCGAGTTGGTCGACACCGCGAAGAAGCTGACGCAGCGGGACAAGAACGGGCAGTACGTCGTTGAAGGGCTGGCCTGGCAGCCGAACGCGCAGCTTCACCACTGGTACCGCGATGCGCTTGTGTACCAGGCGGGCGGCAAAGATCTCAGCGACGACCGGCGCAAAATTTTGTGGGCCGATTCCCCGGCCGGACTGGAAGCGTTCAAGTATTTAATCGACCTGTCGCTGGTGCATCAGGTCGGCACCAAGGACTTCTATAACGACGACATTACGGCCTTCAAGAAAGGCGTAGCCGCGATGAATATCGACGGATCGTTCCAGCTGGGCGGAATCAAGAAGGATGCGCCCGACCTCAAATATGCGATTGCGCCGCTTCCTTCCTACAAGGAGAAAGCGACGCAGGTGTCCTTCTGGGCCAATTCGATTACGAAGGGCGTGAAAGGCAAGAAGCTGGAGGCGGCGACCGAGTTCCTGAAGTTTCTGACCAGCAAGGAAGTGCAGGAGCAGTGGGTGGAGAAGGTCGGGGAGCTTCCGGCGAAGAGAGAGGTCGCGCTGCAGGACAAATACGCGAAGGACGAGAAGCTCGGCCCGTTCATCCAGCAGCTGCCTTATGCGCATGCGCACTTCTTCGTGGACGAGAAGCTGGAGCGCGATTACTTCGTCGAGGCGGTCGATCAAGTGGTGCTGAAGCAGGTGCCGATCGAAAAGGCGTACGACGAGCTGGTGAAGAAGACGCAGAAGCTGTTCGACGATTACTGGGCGAAGCAGGATAAAAAATAAGGCGGTGCGAGCGCTGCAAGAGGGACGAGGAGGGAAAAACTATGGAGCGTGCCGAAGCGCTGCCGGCCGTCAGGAGCCGGGCTCCCCAGCGGCGGGGGCTCGGCGTGAAAAAGCAGCGGTATGTGTTCGTGTACACCTGCCTGCTGGTGCCGCTGCTTTTTTTCGTCTCGATCCGCATTTTGCCGATCCTGTATTCGTTTAACGTCGGCTTCCGGGAATGGGATATGCTGTCCGAAGAGAAGCCGTTTGTCGGGCTCGGCAATTACATCGCCTTGTTTCAGGACGAAGTGTTCCTGCAAGCGCTGAAAAATACGCTCGTCTACGTGCTGGCCGGCGTGCCGGGGCAGGTCGCCGCGGGACTGGCCGTAGCGCTGCTGCTGCAGCGCATCGGCCGGCTGCGCGGCTTGTTCCGCACGATCTATTTCATCCCGTACGTCACCAGCGTGGTAGCGGTCAGCTGGGTGTTCCGCTGGATGCTGATGAAGAACGGCGTCGTCAACGGCATTCTGCTCTCGCTCGGGCTCGATCCGCAGTTGTTCCTCGGCTCGCCGTCCCAGGCGATCTATCTGGTCATCTCCGCTATGATCTGGCAGGGCGTGGGGTTTCAAATGCTCATCTTCCTGACGGGGCTGGAGGGTATCCCGCGGATGTACTACGATGCCGCGGCCATCGACGGCGCGGGAGCGTGGCGGCGGTTCGTGTATATCACGCTGCCGCTGCTCAACCCGGTCATCGTCTTTTCCGCCGTCATCGGCAGCATTGATTATTTGCAGTCGTTCACGCAGGTGCTCAACATGACGTCCGGCGGTCCGCTCAACTCGACCGTTTCGCTCGTGCTGTACATTTACAATCTTGCGTTCAAGCACTTCAACATGGGGCAGGCGGCGGCCGCTACCGTCGTGCTCTTCGCGTTGATCTTGGTTCTGTCGCTGCTGCAGCTCAAGGTGCTAAGCAAGAAGATCGAATATTAAGGAGGGGACGACCGATGAGCCAAGCCAACCAAAGCCGGCCGCTGTCCGGACCGGCGTTCCGTCCCTCCCGGCTTCCGCAGCTTGGAAGCTATGCGCTGCTGACCGCAGGCACGCTCGCGATGGTGTTTCCTTTTTTATGGATGGTTGCGACCTCGCTTAAGACGCCTCAGGACGTGTTCTCGCTCAGCCTGGTGCCGGATCGCGCGACGCTGGCCAACTACGCGGAATTGTTCGCCACGACCCCGTTTACGGACTGGGTGTACAACAGCTTTGTGATCGCGGTGATCATGACGGCGAGCGTATGCTTGTTCGATACGGTCGCGGGGTACGTGCTGGCGAAATTTTCGTTTCCCGGGAAACGGCTCATTTTTATCGCCATTCTCAGTACGCTGATGGTACCTACCGAGATGCTGATCATTCCATGGTACTTGCTGTCGGCCAAGCTCGGCTGGGTCGATACGTACGTCGGCGTGTTGTTTCCGGGACTCGTCAGCGCCTTCGGCATTTTCTTGATGAAGCAATTCATGGAATCGGTGCCCTCGGACCTGCTCGATGCGGCGCGGATCGACGGCATGAACGAATGGGGCATCATGCTGCGCATCGCCGTGCCTCTGGTGAGCCCCGCGCTAGCGACGCTGGCGATCCTGTCGTTTCTCGGCAGCTGGAATGCGTTCATCTGGCCGCTGATCGTGACGCAGACGGAGACGCACTTCACGATTCCGGTCGGGGTGGCGTTCTTCTCCAGCGAGCTGAAGGATACGAGCGGCTGGGTGATGATCATGACGGGAGCGACCGTCTCCGTGCTGCCGCTGATTCTGCTGTTTGTGATCTTCCAGAAGCAGATTGTCCGCGGCATCGCGCTCACCGGGCTAAAATAGGCGGCAGCTCACAGAAACTTCCGCATCGAAGCCGACAGCTCGCTGACGACCTTGCCGATCTCCTCGGGAGACAAATGAAATTCCTGCAGCGTCCACTCGATCAGCATCATGTGCAGGAGGGCCGAGAACGACTTTTGCCCGTACAGGCGGTAAATTTCGGACGGTGTATCGCCCCCGCCGCGGCTTCCGCCGATAAACAGCTCGTCGTGGCAATCGCAGATGCTGCGGAAGATCAGCTGCCGGATTTTGCGGTCCCGGCCCTTGATGTTCTGGATCAGCGACGGGGGAATGGTATCCTTCCAGGTGCGGAACAACAGCACGAGCATCTCTTCCGTATACGGCTGCCCGCCGTCGATATTGCTCCATACGCCGCTCATCAGGCGGGTCAAATAATTCAATAAAATGTTGTCCTTGTCCTGAAAGTTCCGGTAAACCGTTTGACGCGCAAGTCCTGCTTTATCTGCAATCTCCGTAATGGAGATGAGAGAGTAGGGCTTTTTTTCCATTAATTGAAACAGCGCGGTCTGAATCCATTCCTGCGACCGCAAGGAGAGCTTGCCCGCAGCTTCGCCCAAGTGTGACACTTCCTTTCATCTGTCCATTTTCGCCTCCGGGGAGCGCCGGGGTTATTGCATAACCGGGCGATTTGGTTTAATGTTACAAGTGTAACACAAGAGACACTTGTGACGCTTGTTTGTTTTGTCGGCTGGATCGCGGCGGAACGGGAGCTTTTTTTTCTACTTTTTATTGATAATAATAATCATTATCAAATTAACGGCTTGTTGATCGCTGAAAGGGGAAGTTATCGTTGTTGTTCAAGGGATTTGGGGGATTCAGGTTGAAAAAGATTTCCGCGCCAGCCATCGTTTTGGTTCTCGCGTTGGTCGCTGCGGCTTGCGGCGGCGGAGGGAGCGGGAAGCCGGAGGCGGGGCAGCAGCCTGCGCAGGAACCGGCGTCCCGGATGATTAAGCATGCTATGGGGGAGACGAAAATCATAGGCACCCCGCAGCGGGTCGTCGTTCTGACGAATCAGGGCACCGAATCGCTGCTGGCGCTCGGCGTCAAGCCGGTAGCCTCTGTAAAATCCTGGATCGGCGATCCGTGGTTCGAGCATATTAAGGAGCAGATGACCGACGTGAAGATGATCGGCGACGAGACGCAGCCGAATGTCGAGGTCATCGCGACGCTGAAGCCGGATTTGATTCTCGGGACAAAGGTGCGCCAAGAGAAAATTTACCAGCAGCTGTCCGCCATCGCGCCGACGGTCTTTACGGAAAATCTGGGCGACAGCATGATCGACAACTTCAAGCTGTATGCCGCGGCGCTGAACAAAGAAGCCGAAGGCAAGGCCGTGCTGGACGATTACAGCAAAGCGGTCGAGCAGACCAAAGCGTACTTGGGCGACAAGACGAACATGCGCGTATCGCTCGCCCGCTTCCAGCCGGGCAAGGTTCGTGTCTATTACAAGAACAATTTCGCCGGAATTATTTTGAGCCAACTCGGCTTTGCCCGTCCGGACGCCCAGAACAAGGACGATTTCTCCGCGGACATTACGCAGGAGCAAATGACCGTGCTCGACGGGGACGTGATGTTCTATTTCGTCACGGACCGCCAGGGGGACACGGGAGCCAAGAAAACGGCCGAGGAGTGGCTGGGCAGCCCGCTCGCTCAAAACATGAACGTCGTCAAAACGAACCGGGCCTTCGTCGTGAACGAGCCGATCTGGAATACGTCCGGCGGCATTATAGCGGCCAAGCTGCTGCTCGAAGACATTCGCAAAAGGTTCGACAGCCTGTAGATCTGCACAGGAGTTGTCCGCAAATAATAAAGGTTTTGTCAGTCCTTTATCCCTCAGATTTAAAACGGCATGCTTTATTGTGCCTTACACTAAAACAAAACTTGCCAAAGATCAGGCAAGTTTTTTTGTTTTGGAATAAGCGCCTTGTATAGAGGAAATGCAGTAACCCTTGAAATAATTGGGGCATCAAAATGACCTATTTGTATCATATGGGTTATTTGCTGCAGCACTATCGTTAAATCCCAACATGCTGCATTGGGCCCCTGGCAGCTTTAAAGAATGCTTGGATAGATAGTGCTTACACTGCGACAATCTTTGAAGGAACGATGCCCTCCAACATTTTAACGAAAAGATCCGCTAAGATTTTTCCTGCTCTAAGGGCATGTTCGCTAAAGATCATTAGCGGTCATCAGCATAAAAATAGCCACTCCATTTTTTGGTGTTACTCTTGAGAAATAAAACTTAAAGTACTTGCAAACTGAAATAAAAAGATAGAGTCACTATAAGGCGACTCTATCCCATAAGTTAGTTTTATGGCTGGAGATGCATATACTTAATATTAGTGTGAGACCATTCACTCGTGTTATCGGAAACGTTTACCATTACAGCAAGAGTTTTACCTTTCGGTAAATCAATAGGTACGGAATATGATACATTATTTGAGGTTGAATTTTGAGTAATAATTCCTGAAAACCAAACAATGCTCCAATCAGTAGGGTCAAATATATAGAGATAATATTCTTTAAAATATTGACCTGGATCTGGGTCGTGTTGGGTCCATTGGATAAGGGGTTGGTTGACAAAGTAATCCGGTTGGTTTTCGTCACCTGACGATGGAGAGGTTATTATTACTTGAGGTGGGGCAGCAAAGGCGCTGGTTGCCGAACTAAGCATTACGAATACTAAAATTAGTGCCGATACAATTTTCTTCATATTATCCCTCCATGCATTGAACTATCTTGAAAGCTGGCCAGCATTTCAATCAAAGCAAAAACTTTACAGCTTAAATAGTAAGATAACTTAAAAAATATGTAAATAGTAATATATTACTGGTTTTTGTTGAGTGATGTAAGACAAGAAATCATATCATGCGGTATGTTACAATTTACCAACGAAACAGGAGGTCTGCCGCTCTGAAAATGAATCATTCCCGAGGAGCGCCAGTTCGCTTAACGAAAGAGCGGCAGGAAAAATTGAAGCAGACCATTGTAAGCTCCCTTCCACACGATGTGGGTTTTACGGCTCGTCACAACTGGACGTTGGAAATCATCGCGGCGTTTATTAAACGAGAATTTGGCTATACCTACTCGCTTCGTGGTGTCTCAAAAATGATGCATCGCCAAGGGTTAAGCTTTTCGGAAAATACATTCCCGCAGATGCATACGTTTAACCGTATCATAAACAATGGTTTTGATCATTGTGCTAACAGGCAGGTTAATTGAAATAGTTGTAATTTGAGGTCGTTTTTGTTATCATGCCTAAAGGTTAAGGAAAGGAGCATTATCATGAGTTGCTCATGTTTTCCAGTAATTGATAAGTACCCTGAATCTAAGTGATAAAATTTAGATAAGGGGTTTTATAAATGTTGTTACAGAAACGAATCATCCAATCCGTTAAAGAGACTTGTGAACAAAACTCCAATGTAGCTTCATGTATGATGTATGGTTCCTTCACTAAAGGTGAGGGGGATCAATACTCTGATGTTGAGTTTTATATATTTATTAAGGACGATAAATTTGAAGATTTTCAACCAAGACAATGGATTGCCGAAATTGCTTCTTATGATTTGATGTTTCAAAATGAGTATGGAACAGAAGTTGTTATTTTTTCTAACTTGATTCGAGGTGAATTTCATTTTTTGCCGGAATCCCAAATCGAAGTAATAAAAACTTTCAAGCCCACCGGAGTTTTTCCTGATACCGGTTCCATGTTTATTTACGACACGACAGGAATGTTGAAGCCATGTCTGGATCACCTAGGTGGGGATGGCCCAGAGCGAATGACAAATGAGAATGTGAATTTTGCTTTTAATAATTTTGTGAATGCTTGGTTAATGGGAATCAACGTATTGAAAAGAGGAGAATTAGCACGTTCTTTAGAAGTTCTGACATATGTGCAAAAGTATATTTTGCATTTATTAAGAGTTAAGGAACAGAATGTAGAACGGTGGCTAAATAGCACTAAGAATCTAGAGAATGATCTGACTTCGGAAGGATATAAAGATTACTCTTTAATAACCTCTAAGTTACAAAAAGATGATTTGGAGAACGCATATACTCATGCATTGACGGCCGCAGAAAAATTAATAGAGAGTTTAAAGCCTAAATACGATTTTGAGGTAGATATGCATATCATTATTAAACTTCGCCACTATCTATAAATGGATACTATTAAAGAAAGCACTGCGCAGTTTGATCAGTGCTTTCTTTATTAAGCAGAAGGGGTGCCAAAGAGCAGAATACGAGACTGTCAAGTAAAAAGTGTAACCTTTGAAACCAGAATCTAGCAACTACCGAGCCACGGCTTGACCTGGAAAAGCATCCCTATGGATGCTTCAGCCTGTTGAGAAACCCCTCAACAGGCTATTTCTTTGTATTCGTTATTTATCAATTCACCGCGTTAATATAATATAATAAAACTATCCTTAACAAGGCGGTGATTGCATGCTTCGCTCCAATCCGAATGTGCAAAACAGCTACGAATTCGTTTGTTTGGAAGAACTGGTGCCTCAACATCATTTGCTTCGCAAGATCCATAAACACATTGACTTTTCCTTTATTCTTGAAAAAGTAAAGCCATATTACTGTGAAAATAACGGACGCTCCTCGGTCGATCCGATCATGCTCTTCAAAATGATGTTCATTGGCTATTTGTACGGTATTCGTTCTGAACGACAGCTCGAGCAGGAAGATTCAACTCAACGTGGCCTATCGCTGGTTTGTCGGATTGGGTTTGACGGATCGCGTTCCGGACCACAGCACCTTGAGCTTGAATCGCAAGCGGCTTCAGGATAGCGATGTTGTCCAAGAAATCTTCGACCAAATTGTATTCAAAGCCATTGAACTTCGGATGGTCGCAGGCCGCGTGCTCATCACGGATTCAACCCATCTCAAAGCCAGCGCCAACAAACGTAAGTTCGTTAAGCAAGAAGTCGAAAAGAGCGTCAAAACGTATCTGGACGATTTGGACGAGGCCGATCGGGCAGCTCATGGAAAAAAGCTTTAAAGCCCCGGAAGGAGGTGACCCAGATCAAGGAGACAAAAGTGAGTACAACGGATCCCGACGGTGGGTATATGGTGCGCGACGGCAAACCGGAAGGCTTCTTCTATTTGGATCACCGGACGGTCGACCATAAATACAACATGATTAACGATGTACATATTATCCCCGGAAATGTCCATGACTCGAAGCCTTATCTTGAGCGGCTTGAACTGCAAATAAAGAAATTTGGGTTTGACAAAAACTGGAAACCGTTGCCCTGGATGCCGGCTATTATACAGCAGATATCTGCAAGAAACTCCACGCTCGGAAGATTTATGCCGTCATTGGCGGCCGAAGCTACACTCCAGTAAAAGGCTTGATCGCCAAGTGGCGATTTAAGTATGACAAGGAGCGCGACTTGTATATCTGTCCGCAAAAACAAGAGCTGACCTATGCCACGATAGACCGGGAGGGTTACCGCCAGTACAAGTCGGATCCTGAGATGTGCAAAGACTGTCCGCTGCTTTCCCAGTGTACACGTTCAAGGAACAAACAAAGGATTCTCACACGACATGTTTGGCAAGACAGCAAGGAGTGGGTAAAACAAAACGGGCGGTCTCGTAAACTTGTCAGATGATGAAAAAACTAAAATTAAGAAGGAAATTGAAGGCTATGTAGCTAAACTTCCCGAGGCTGCTAATTAAAAAATGATCCTGAAGCAAAAAAAGCATTTGCTGCGCTAAGTAACGCCGCCGCTTCTATCGAAATGGCCGGAGCATATGATAATTATTATAACCATGATACAAGTACAGGATGGTTCCGTGCACAAACGCTAAGTGCACAGGGGCATATGTACTTAAGATATGAAGGTTCCACTTATGGAAGTTCTAAAAATGCAAATTCTTTAACGCAATTTAAGACTAACATTAATGGCTACAATAATTTCATTAATCAGTACATGGAAGCTCCAATATGGCCAGAGGTAGTAGGTTGGGGATCGGCACTTATGGGGCTTATTACAATTGTTGTGGGTTATGGCCCAGGACCGGCAGGCTGGGTTACAATAGCACTATATTATGGCGGCGCTCTATCCACATTTGCTGGATTAACGTCCACAGTTTATGCAACTGTTTCTCGACTGGACTTGAGCAGAGTAGCAGCACAGTACTGTGAAAATGCAAGAGTGATGAATTTCAACGGTGGGGCATACTGGGAAAACACCTCATTCAGCGTCGTTAGTGGATTTTAAGAATTAAGTAAGCGCGTCAAATCGACGCGCTTACTTAATTTTTAGAAAAGGAGAGGGATGAACATAAAGAACACTAAGTTACGTTTGGCTTGGATTATTCCCCAAATATTTTTGACCTTGTTAGATATTTTTCTTTTTATATTTACATTTATAAAGTGGGAAGAACTTCAAGGTGTAAGATTTATGTACCTCATTTTTTCATTTTTGCTATTAGGGGTAATTATTTTGGGAGTTTTCACTATAAGAAAATGGATAATCCAAGGAAAAATGTAATGTTGACGGTCGGAACATTGATAAAAAAGCGGCTCTTGTTTGCATCATTTTAACTGTGACCCGCAAGATGGATACTTTGAAAAAAGTGACCCTCTTGCGGGTCATTTTATGTTTTAATCAAACTATCGAGGACAAGCGAGGTACGGACATGGGTAGATTGTTTACTGAGCAGGAAATAAAACAGTTGGAAGCTAATCTGAACATGGAGCATGTGTCGCAAAAGAGTATCACGTATACACCCATGAAATAGAGACGATGTTCGCCCATGTCGAACAAATACTTGAGAAGATTATCCGCAGCGGTCAGGAGCAGCGGCTCATTACGACCCGCCATACCAGTAAAGAGCTTGCCGCTTATCTGAATAACGCTCTTCTCGGCGCGAAAATTATGGAGAGATCAGGTGCTTCCCGGACGCAGATCGATATGGTCTTGCGTACGTCCTTTGCGATGCTCGAACCTTGATCTTTTTTTTACGAAGTTATTGACTGTGTAGTCAATAAAGGAGGTGGTTCTCCGGTATTCAAGATGCTGATTGTAACTTTTTTTGCTTTTTACAACACGAATAGTTATTTACAAAATTTAATAAAATATAATTAAAATTGGAGGTTATTATGGGTTATTCTCAATCTGTTCAGGCCTTGTTCGAACCGTTCGCAACCGGAAAAATAACTTTGCCTAATCGTATCGTGATGGCGCCGATGACCCGGCAGTTTTCCCCGGACGGCGTGCCGGGTTCGGATGTGGCCGCTTATTACCGCCGCAGAGCCGAAAACGGTGTCGGGCTTATCGTAACGGAAGGTACGGTGATCGATCATCCGGATTCGTCCAATCAGGCCAACGTACCGCATTTGTATGGGGAAGCCGCATTAAACGGTTGGGCAAACGTAGTGACTGAGGTACATGGAGCGGGCGGACGGATTATACCGCAGATTTGGCATATGGGTGCGCGAGGCCATGTAGGCGATTATTCGGCATCGGACATCGCCGCAATCGTCCAAGCCTTCGCACAGGCGGCATTCGAAGCCAAGCGGCTAGGCTTCGACGGCATCGAGCTCCACGGTGCGCATGGTTATTTGATCGACCAATTTTTCTGGGAGAATACCAACACGCGAACCGACAGCTATGGCGGCGATATGCTTGCGCGCACCCGCTTTGCGGTGGAGGTTATCGAAGCTTGCCGCCGTGCCGTCGGACCGGAATTCCCCATCGTGCTGCGTTACTCGCAATGGAAGGCGAGTGACTATACAGCGAAATTGGCTGAAACGCCGGCGCTGCTGGAACAGTTCTTGGCGCCCTTGGTCGATGCGGGCGTTGATATTTTCCACTGCTCGACGCGCCGTTTCTGGGAGCCGGAGTTCGAAGGCTCCGATCTGAATCTTGCCGGATGGACAAAAAAGCTGACAGGGAAACCGACGATTACGGTTGGATCGGTTGGGCTGGATAGCGACTTTATGAGTCTGTTTACCGAAGGAAAGGGAGCCGGCAATACCAAGATCGACGGGTTAATCGACAGGCTGGAACGTCAGGAATTTGATCTGGTAGCCGTAGGTCGGGCATTATTGGTGGACCCGCTTTGGGCAAACAAGATTCGCGAGGGCCGAACGGCCGAATTGATACCCTTTACGTCCGAGGCAGTGAAAACACTTTATTAAGTACCCGTTACTGTGACGTAGCAAAAAACGGCAATCCGAAGGAGGCGGTGCTTCCCGGATTGCCGTTCTTAGGTTTGCTGCGGGATCAAGAAGGATAAAGGATGATGTTATGGTACATCGTCTTTTGATCCGTTTTATTGGTATAAATATGGCTTTGATCCGCCGTAAACCGAAGCGCGTCCCCCACCTTCAGCGTATAGGTCTTCTGCTGGATCGTGATGTCCAGCTCCCCCTGCATCATCAAAATGTACTCTTCGATCCCCTCGTTATGCGGCTCCGAAATATGGGTGCAGTTCGCTTCCATTTCGACCGTGTAAATTTCAAAGCGCTTCTGCTGGTCGAATGGAACGAGCGGGAACGCCCGGTACCGGCCCTCTTCCTCCACAAAAGGCTCCAAATTCTCAAAGCGGAAATGCGTCACCTTGGCCGGCTCTTCTTCAATCAGCGACGTAAACGAGATGCGCAGCCCGTTCACGATTTTCCACAGAATCGAGATCGTCGGGTTCGAATCGCCGCGTTCGATTTGTCCGAGCATCGCTTTGCTGACCCCCGTCAGCTCCGCGACTTGGTCGAGGCTCAGCGAGCGGGCTTTGCGGATGGCCTGAAGGCTTTTGCCGATTTTCTTATGAATTTGTTCGTGCTCCATGATATCCTCCCATGCTGCTTTACTCTCTCCATTATAAACGAACGGCGGTCGCGCACAACGTTTCTGCAGGGACTTGCCGGCGGGAAGAAAAAATTTTTGCAAGGCGCCGCTTAAATCTATGTACAATATCACGTACATATGTATAATATAATGTAAGTACACCATAGCGCACAATGGTTTATTATATTATACAACATCAGGCGGAGGGATGCACGATGGGAGCAACAATGATAGGGCTTGTGAAGGAAAAGCGGGCGTTCGGCGCGGTACTGAAGGAGGTTCCCGTTCCGGTGTGCGGTCCCGATGAAGTGCTGGTCCGCGTGAAAACGACTTCAATCTGCGGTACGGATTTACATATTTACCAATGGGACGCCTGGGCGGAGCAAACGGTGGTCACGCCTAACGTATTCGGTCATGAATTCGCCGGTGTCGTAGAAGCCGTAGGCAGCCGGGTCACGAACGTGAAGCCCGGGGACCGCATCTCGGCGGAGGGGCATATCGTCTGCGGCGTCTGCAAGTCCTGCCGGACCGGCAACGCGCACGTCTGCCCGAACACGAGAAGCTTCGGCATTACGGCGCCGGGCTGCTTCGCCGACTACGCGGTCGTTAAAGCGACCAACGTGATTCACAACGATCCGCAGCTGCCGTTCGAGCTCGCCTGTCTGCAGGACCCGCTGGGCAACGCCGTACAGACGGTGCTTTCCGGCGATATCGTCGGCAAGTCGGTGGCCGTCATCGGCACCGGACCGATCGGCTTGATGGCGGTAGCGGTCGCCAAAGCGTGCGGAGCGGGCACGGTGATGGCGGTAGACGTAAACGCTTACCGCTTGGGACTGGCCCGCACGATGGGAGCGGACGTGACAATCAACAGCAAGGAGACGTCCATGGTGCAGGCGATTATGGAGCATACCGGCGGGGAAGGGGCCGAGGTGCTGCTGGAAATGTCCGGCCACCCGGACGCGATCCGCGGCGGATTCGAAGCGGCGGCTCCAGCGGCCCGCGTCTCGCTGCTGGGCATTCCGACCCGGGAGGTTTCGCTCGATCTGTCGCGGCATATTATTTTCAAGGGGCTTCGCGTGGAGGGTATCACCGGCCGGCGCATGTACCAGACCTGGTACCAGCTCAAGGGCTTGCTCGACCGGGCCCGGATCGATCTGAAGCCGCTTATCTCGCACACGTTTACACTGGATCAGTACGAGGAAGCTTTTGCGCTCGCGGCTTCCGGACAATGCGGCAAAATCGTATTTTATCACGACACGAATACACAATCTACCAATAAGGGGGAGCTAGTTCATGGCCAATTGGAACTCACTGCGGGATGAATTGGAGCAGGCGAAGCGGGAAGGACGGTATCGTCCGATTACGGTCTGGGAGAGCCGCTCGGGTACTTGGATGACCTTGAACGGACGACGGCTGCTGCAGATGTCTTCGAACAACTATCTGGGGCTGACCGACCACCCGGACCTGAAGGAAGCGGCCATCCGGGCCATCGAGCAGTACGGCGTCGGCAGCGGCTCGGTGCGCACCATTACGGGCACGCTCGACATTCACGATCGGCTGGAGCAGGAATTGGCCCGGTTTAAGGGAACGGAAGCGGCGCTCGTGTTCCAATCCGGATTTACGACGAATCAAGGCGTGCTCTCGTCCATTCTCGGTCCCGACGACGTCGTGATCAGCGATGAGCTGAACCATGCCAGCATCATCGACGGCATCCGGCTGACGAAGGCGAACCGGAAAATATTCGCGCACAAAGATATGGACCAGCTGGAAGCCGTACTCAAGGAAAGCGCAGGGTTTAAAAAACGCGTCGTGGTGACGGACGGCGTATTCAGCATGGACGGCGACATTGCCCCGCTGCCGCATATTGTGGAGCTGGCGGAGAAATACGACGCCTTCGTCTATGTCGACGACGCCCATGCGAGCGGCGTGCTCGGCAAGTACGGCAAAGGCTCGACCGACCACTTCGGGCTGCACGGCCGGGTGCATATCCAAGTGGGCACGCTGTCCAAGGCCGTCGGCGCGGTCGGGGGCTACGTCGCATGCGATCAAGTATTGAAGGATTATCTGATTCATAAAGCGCGTCCGTTTCTGTTCAGCACGTCGCAGACGCCGGCGGTGGCGGCTACCTGCCTCGCGGCGATTCAAACGCTCAAGCAAAGCGACGAGCTGATCAAGAAGCTGTGGGCGAACGCCTCGTATTTCCGCTCGAAGGTGCAGGCGCTCGGATTCGATACGGGCGGGAGCGAGACGCCGATCGTTCCGGTCATCGTGGGCGATCCGGCGAAAACGATGCGCTTCTCCGACCTGCTGCTCGAGGAAGGCATTTTCGCGCAAGGCATCGTCTACCCGACGGTCGCCATGGACAAAGGCCGGGTTCGCTTTATCGTAACCGCCGGGCATACGCAGGAGGATCTCGATTTTGCGCTGAACGCGCTGGAGCGCGCGGGCAAACAATTAGGATTGCTGGGATAAAAGGGAAGCAACAAACGGCCGTCTCTCGCGAGAGAAGCGGCCGTTTGCTATTGGTAGACGGCATGGACGAATTTTGTCATCGCCGCGCGATCCTCCGGCAAAACCGCTTCGAAGTCGATGTTAATTCCTTTGTAGTTGTTTTTCTTCACCAGATTGAGCATACCTGCGCCGAACGAATAGTTGATATCTTTGCAAAAAAGACATGTTAGGGCTTGATCGCTATTATTGGAACATCCACGTATGTTAAAATTTTATAGAAAGAGCGGGGGGGTTATTCGCAGCGGTCTTTCAGGAGGAATTATACCGTCATCGCTTGCGGAAATGAAGCAGGTTCGGCGGGCAGGCACTATGGTTTGATAGGGTTTGGAAATAAAGGGAGTTGGAGTGTGCCGACGAATTCGTACGGCTGGCGGTTTTCCGTGAAACCGATGTGGATTTCCTTGTATTTACGGGTCCCAAGGCGAAGAGGATCAAGCCTTGGGAGCCCTTCAAAGACATTGAACGACTTCACGCTGCACGGGAAGGAAATTTGAAAGTGCTTACAGCGCTGCCGCACCGGAGGCGGCCCCGGTCGTTTATTCGGCACGGGACCAGCCGGGATCGGATGTTTCGGCGAAAAGCCGTTCCGGAAGCTTCGCTTCCCACGCGGCGGGAGCTTCGATGCCGAGCGCCCGGATGACGACGGCCGCCGTATCGGTAATCGTCATCGTGCCCGGGAATGAAACGCCGCGCCCGATGCCCGGACCGACGCAGCCCCAAAAGATCGTCTTATCCAGCGGATGATCGCTGCCGTGATCCCGCGGGTCCGCTCCGCCGCCGCCATGGTCGGACACGACGATCAGCAAGCTGTCGTCCAGAAGTCCGGTCTGCTCGACCGCGTCGAGTATAAATCCCGTATGCTCATCCGCTTCTTCGATCGCCCGGAGCTGCTCCGGCGTATTGTATCCGTGCCGGTGACCGGCCGCGTCCGGCAGATCCAACTGGACGTACATCAGCTTCAGCTCGGGGTGCTCCCGGATATAAGCGGCCGCGGCCAGCGCCAGCTCGCGGTCCCGCATCGATACTTTATGGACGCCGACGGACGCTTCGATAATCCCTCCGTTAATCGGAGACCACGCGCTGAATGCTGCCAATACGGCGGCGGGATCCGCTTCGCGTACGACCCGAAAGATCGACGGATACGGCGAATCGTCCGGGTACGTACGGCTGCTTGCGATATCGTTGGTCAACCCGTGCTTGTCCGGCGCGACGCCATGCAGAAGCGACCCCCAGCATTGCGCGCTGATCGTCGGCGTCGCCGTCCGGGCCTGGAAGTCGAACGTTCCCATCCGGACGAGCCGGTCCAAATTCGGCGTATTCGCGGACGTAACGAAATTGCCCGCTCCGTCCCAGCCGATAATAAAGACACGAGCGATAGTATGCATGGATGTGTTCTCCCCTTTCGTTACGTTTATCATAATCCTCGCTCCGGGAAAAAGTCAAACAAATTACAACAAAACACAATGAAACACACAAAATTCATGGAAAAGAGGAATTCCTATGAACAAACACGCTTCTATTGCTGCAGCATGGACTTCATTTGTTGGCGCCATGAATCAAAAAGCCGGTCGTTTCGACTGTTATTTAAACGGTCCGGCCTTGCCCGAGGAGATCGCCGACATCGAGCGCCAAATGGGAATGGAGCTGCCTGCGGAGCTGAAAGAGCTGTACCGGCTGAACAATGGGCAAAATCACGAGTACGGGGTCATTTACGGTTTGGATTTTTTATCGGCGGAGGAGATGTACCGCCGATGGAGCGAATGGAAGCAGCTTATCGAACCGGAAGGGGACGAAGGCTTGCGGGAGCTGGGAGAGTTTTGCCAATCTCACCCGGCAGGGGTTATTCGGCCCGTCTATGCGGACACCGGATGGATTCCGGTATTTTATGACGGGGCGGGCAATGCCATCGGCTTCGACATGAACCCCGGCCCGGACGGAACCCCCGGACAGATCATCAATTTCGGACGCGATGAAGAAGACAAATATGTGCTGGCGCCCAGTCTTAACAAGTTTATTGATATGCTCGCCGGTCAGGTTGACAATCTTGAAGTGGAAATCGATGAAGAAGATGAGGACGACGCATTCTTTTCGCTCGATAGTCATGCCATCGACGTGTTTAAAAGAGAGGCCCGCGAGAAGCTGCAAGTAAAATGATCATTATATTTCCATAGAAGGAATTTACAGGGATAGCGTCGAAGGATGTTATAAAGAAGGGAAAAGTAACGCAAAGCTGCAGAAAGAAAGGAGGAATGTCCGGGACCGGCATCCCGCTTCACAGGAGAGAAATCAATCCAACCCCTTGGAAGGGTTGGATTGATAGGTTCCTTCAGCCTATTCAACGGTCAATAGCTGTTCCATGAACCCGCCGATTTCGAGCTTCCTGTCGATGAAATGGATCTCCAGGATCCAATCGCGGGGATGGCCGTTCTGATCCGGAGCTCTCATGGGTACGTGATTGTCGGGATGAATGTAGTTCTCGACTTCTTCGCCCTGGATCTGCTCGTGAGGGAATTCGCCGATGAGATGTCCCGCGTGCGGGCCTCCGAACTCCCAGCCGTATTTTGCCGCAAGCCCGCTTACAAAAGCAAACAGCTCGCTGCCGGTAATCTGGGGTTGGGATTGGAAGAAGGCTTTCCCTTCCGCCCATGCGAGAGCGATGTCGCTCTGCAGCTTAAGTTTTTTCGGATCGTCGCCCAGTACGTAGGTCCGGCCGAAATCGGCTTCCCAGTCTTCGAAGATCGGGCCAAAGTCGAGAAACACAATATCTTCGTCGGAGACGGTCAAGTCCGGGGGATTTTCCCGGTAAGGGTACAGCGTGTTTCTGCCGGCCCGTACGATGCGCTTGTGCCAATATTTTTTGATGCCGAACATTTGATACGCCAGATCGTAAATTTCACGGTTGATTTGCTTTTCGGTGACGCCGCTGCGCAGCAGGCCTTTGTCTTCGATTGCTCTGAACAGTTCGGCCGCTTTCGTCTCGGCCTCCCGCAGGGACAAGTGTCGTTGGGTCAAATAAGAATTCATGCGCTAAGCTCCTTCAGCTTGGAAATAATATGTTGCTCCACCCGGTCGTCCATCGGAATCTGCTCTTTGGCGATACGAAGCAGAGGCGCGAATTCCCCGATGACGACGGAATGGAGGGCCCTTTCGAACAGCGGAAGATCGTTCATATCGTTGCCCAGGCAAATAAACGGCTCCAGCCCAAGACCGGTTTGCTCCAGGCCCTTCTTTTTGTTGACCTGATTCGCAGTAAGATCTAATATGCCTTCCGCCGAATGATAATGGATCGTAACGTCCAGCCGGGAAATGATTTCGGCCAATTCATTAAACCTGCCGCACGCCAGCACGACAATTTTAACGAAAGATTCGATCCGGGTGACATCTACGCATTCTGCAAGCTTGTTTTGGTCCAGATTCGCGAGCAGAGGATGATGCCGATGCGGTTTTAAAGCGTAGTTCAGCTTGTCGTCAATGAGATATTCGGCCTGATACTCATCCAGCAGGGCAACGATTTCGCGGGCCAGCTCGGCGGGAATGGCGTTGAAGTAAAGAGGCTGTCCCCGGTAATGAGCCATCGCTCCGTTCGCTCCGATGAGAAGGTGATCGTGAAACCGCTCGTCCAGAACGGGCAGCATATCGCGGTAAGGCCGCGCGGAAGCGAAGCCGATAACATGGCCGGCTTCCTCAATTCCAGCAAACAATCCAGAATGTTTTTCGAAATGGGCCGCCCTTTAAAGCAGATCGTCCCGTCCATGTCGAAAATAAAGTTCATCTGTCAATTCACCTCGCTGGCAGTCATACTACCAATCATAATGCTTTCGGATGATGGCGAAAGGGACAGAATGAATAAATTCGATGGGACAAGTCGCAAGCCGGTTCAAACGGGGCCGAACCAAGCCTCGGTCAACCGCCGGATGCCCGTACGAATCTCATTGCAGCTCAAGGCTCCATAACCAAGCAGTATGGTAGGATACTCGCTTGCAGGACGAAGCCAGTATCTGGATGTCCCGTAAACCTTGACGCCTTTTTCCAACGCCGACGCAAGGAGCTCCGATTCGGATTTTGTTGTTTTCACGGTCAGGAGAGCGTGCAGCCCGATATCTTTTCCCTCGACCTCCACAAAGAACGACTCGTACCGGGATATGGCTTCGAATAGAGCTTCCCGTTTCTCTTCATAGTGCTTCCGCATCTTGAGCAAATGTTTATGCCAATAACCGCCGGCTATATAGTGGGCCAAGGTCAGCTGATCGAGCCGCGAAACAGGCTGGTCGTATCCCGTACTTTCAAGCGAAATAAAGGCAGCATCGCCTTGGGAAGCACCAGATAGCTTAGATTGGCGACCGGCAGCAAAGTTTTGGAAATGCTTCCGATGTACACGATCTTCTCGGGGGCCAGACTTTGAATGGACGGCAAATAACGATCGTCATACCTGAACTCCCATTCGTAGTCATCCTCGATGATGTATTTAACCGAATCCGCACCTGCGTGCGACCGGACCCACTGAATCAGCTGCTGCCGTTTGTCTTGAGACATCGCCAGCTTGTTTCGGAATTGCTGGGAAGGACTCACATACACCACATTCGCCCTGCTCTTCTCAAGCTCTTCGATCGAAATACCGTCTTCGGCCAGCGGAATCGCACGGACTTGAAAGCCATGGTTGATCAACGTATTTCTTGCCCCGTCGTAGCCGGGGTTTTCGACGCCGATGACATTCCGGTTCTTGTCCAGAAGCTGACTTAACAGGGATAAGAGCTGCCGAGGCGTAGAGCCGATAATAATCTGCCCGGGCCCGGAAACCACGCCTCTGGATTCATACAACAGCCGGGACAGCTCGTTCCTTAACAGGTACTCTCCTTGGGAATGTCCTTCCACTTCATACTTGCTTTGATAATGCGCGATCAGCGTGTTGCGCGCTTTGTTCCATGGATGGAACGGAAAAGCGGACAGCTCGATATTCCCGTATCGAAAGTCGATTTGGATATCTTTGTTCAAGGCGTCGCTTGAAGCCGATCCCGGATCATGTACGAGCGTTTCGGCTTGATGAACAACCTGATAGCCTTTTTTGGGAATGGTTCGGAGGTAGCCTTCCGAGACGAGAAGCTGATACGCGGTTTCAACCGTATTTTTACTGACCTTCAGCGTGCGGGCGCAGCTTCGAATGGAAGGGAGAAATGAGCCGTACGGCAACTGCCCCAACCGGATTCCATCTTTGAAATAACCGTAAATTTGAAAAAACAAAGGCGCTTGATTCGGCAAAAGTTCTAAGGAAAGCTCACGCATCTTACACCCTCAACTTCGACAAATTCGTATGGATTGATGATGTTTCATTATAAATAGATACAAATAGATATAATTATACGCAGGTTTTATTCCGGATGTAAACCCGACCTTCGAAGCGGATGTTATAAATGGCAGGTCCCGCATATAAATGATCAATAGGGCAGGGCCCTGCGAAACGAAAGGGAGAGAGACAATGAAGCTGGATCATTTGTTTCAACCGATACGTTTGGGCCGATTGGAGCTTCCCAACCGTGTCATCATGGGCTCGATGCATACCGGGCTGGAGGGGGAAGAGGCGGACAGTCACGCCTTGATTGATTTCTACAAGGAAAGAGCCGGTCAGGACGGGCCGGGCTTGATCGTGACAGGCGGCATTTCCGTCTCGCCCGAAGGGGACGGCGGGCATAACTTTCTGGGATTTTACCGCGATGGGCATTGTAAGCATATGGAAAGCCTGACGGCTCAGGTGCATGCGGCCGGAGGGCGGATCGCGGCTCAACTGTTTCATGCGGGACGGTATGCCTATCCGGATTTGACGGGCATCCCCGCCGTAGCGCCTTCCGCCATCCGTTCGCCGATTCATCGTCACACGCCAAGGGAGCTTGACAACGAGGAAATTGAGGAGCTGATCGCCCGTTTTGCGGCCGGCGCGAAGAAGGCGGCGGATCTCGGATTCGATGCCGTGGAGATTATGGGATCGGAAGGGTATCTGATCAATCAATTTTTATCTCCGGCAACGAACAAACGCATGGATGCTTGGGGCGGTTCGTTCGAGCATCGGACAAGATTCGCGCTGCGCATCGTGCAGGCCGTTCGCGAAGCGGTCGGACCCGGCTATCCGGTCATATTCCGGCTATCGGGCGCGGATTTGGTTCCGGACAGCACGACAGAGGAAGAAACGCTGCAATTCGCGGGCATGGTGGCGGGCGCCGGAGCGGATGCGATTAACGTCGGAATCGGCTGGCACGAATCCCAGGTGCCGACCATCTCCATGATGGTGCCCCGGGCCGGATACATTCACATCGCCGAAACGATCAAACGGGCGGTGAACGTTCCGGTGATCGGCAGCAACCGGATTAACGACCCCCGGCTGGCCGACGAGCTGCTGCAGCGCGGAGCGTGCGACTTGGTATCGATGGCGCGGCCGTTCCTGGCAGACCCCGACCTGCTGCGCAAAGCCCGCGACGGGCAGTTCGACCGGATCAACACCTGTATCGCCTGCAACCAGGCGTGTCTCGATCAAGTGTTCGACGGACGTCCGGCTTCATGTCTGGTCAACCCCAGGGCGGGCCGGGAATCGAAGTGGAAGCCTTTCAGGGTGCACCGTCCCCGCCGCATCGCGGTCATCGGCGGAGGAGCCGCCGGCATGGAGGCGGCGCGGGCGTTGGCCGAGATTGGCGAGCAAGTTGTGCTGTACGAAAAAGAAGACCGGCTCGGCGGGCAGCTGAATCTGGCGAAGCGGATTCCCGGCAAACAAGAGTTTGGCGAAACGCTGCGCTATTATCAGCATGAATTAAGCCGCTTAGGCGTAGATATCCGTTTAAACCATCGTCCGTCGCCCGAGGAAATCGTCGCTCTTGCTCCGGATCTGGTCGTGCTGGCCAGCGGAATCAAACCGCGAATCCCCGAGCTGCCCGGAACCTCGCTCCCTCATGTATGGACGTATCAGCAAGTGCTCCGGGGAGAGGCGGAAGTCGGGAAGCGGGTCGTGATCATCGGAGCGGGGGGGATCGGCTGCGATCTGGCGCATTACTTGTCCGAGCAGGCGGAGCGTGAGATTTATGTGCTTCGCAGGAAAGGCAAGCCCGGCGAAACCCTCGGCAAAACGACGCGCTGGGCGCTTCTTGCGCATCTGCGGCAGAAGAAGGTTCAATTTCTGACCGACTTAAGCTACGAGCGCATCGACGCAGACGGAGTTGTCATACAGCTGCAGACGGAGCGCGGGCCGGAAACGAAAAAAATTCCCGCCGACACCGTCATCCTCGCCGCCGGACAATTGTCCGAAACGTGGGACGAGACGCTCGTGCAGCGGGCAGGCATTCCTGTCGTCAAGATCGGCGGGGCCCGCTTCCCCGGGGAGCTGGATGCCAAGCGAGCCATCTACGAAGGCGCATGCATGGCTTACGAGGAAGGCAGGCTTGCGATGACCGAATAACGATATGGGGGGATAAGCATGGAAAAAGCATGGTACAAGGTGTGGCCCAAAGATGTTCCGCGGCATTTCATCTTTGAAGACAAGGTCCTGGAAAACTATGTGGAGGAACATGCACGAACGAATCCCGACGATACGGCGGTTTACTTCTATGGCAAGATCATGACGTATGGCGAGCTGGCGGACATGTATTTGCGGCTCGCCTCCCGGTTGCATGCAAGAGGTGTCGGCAAGGGCGATACCGTCGCCCTCTATATGGAGAACTGCCCGCAATATATTATGGCCTTTCTGGCCGTGCAGCGTCTGGGCGCGATCGCGGTGCCCATGAATCCGATGTTCAAGCGGGCGGAGCTGAGCCATCTGCTGGGCGACGCCGGGCCCAAGGCCATTTTCGTTCAGGAAAACTTGCTGGAGCACTTGTGTCCGGTTTTGCCGGAGTTTCCCGGGCTGCGGATCATCTCGACGGCGCTGACGGATTTTGCCCCCGATCATCCGGAGTTTCCGATGTCGTTCGCTCCAATGGAGAGAACGATAAGCAGGCTTCCGGGAGAGGAGCGTATTCTGGAGCTGATCCATTTCGACGATCCGATCCCCCCGGCCAATGCCTGCTTGGACGATACCGCCGTGCTGCAATACACCTCAGGAACGACGGGCATGCCCAAAGGCGCGGAGCTGACGCACCGCAACATTGTAGCCAACGCGTTTTCGTTCAGGGACGGGGTGGGAACGAAGCCGCGCGACCGCCATCTGGCGGCGATGCCTTTGTTTCATGTTATCGGGCTGATCAACTGCATGGGGTCGCCGCTTTGCAATGGGGGAGCGATCATGCTGTTCCACCGTTTTGTGCCGGACGTCGTTCTGGAAGCGATTCACAAGCTGAAAATCCAGCATTGGGTCAGCACGGCTACGATGAATATCGCGGTCATTAACCACCCGAACGCGGGGAATTACGATCTGTCTTCGCTGTCGGGATGTCTGTCGGGGGGCGCTCCGGTGCCGAAGCCGATTTTTGAACGCTTCTACGAAGTCACCCGCACCCGGCTGCTGGAAGGCTACGGGCTGAGCGAGACAACGGCCCAGATTACGATGAACTTTATGGAAAACGCGAGGATTGGCTCAGCCGGCATCCCGCTGATGGACGCGGATGTTCGCGTCGTTGCCATGGACGATCCGACCGTGGAGGTTCCGCCCGGACAGCAGGGAGAGCTTGCTTTCAAAGGACCGATGGTCATGAAGGGCTATTGGAAAAACCCGCAGGCTACGGCGGACGCGTTTGTCGACGGATGGTTTTTGACCGGGGATTTGGGATACGTGGACGAGGACGGCTATGTCCATATTTCCGGCCGGAAAAAAGAATTGATCAAATCGTCGGGCTTTTCCGTCTTCCCTAACGAAGTGGAGAGCATCATGCACAAGCATCCGGCCATTAAAGAAGTGTGCGTCGTTGGCGTAGCCCACGATTACCGGGGCGAGGAAGTGAAGGCATATGTCGTGCTCAAGGAAGAAGCCGTCGGGAAAGCGACGGAGCAGGACGTCGTCGAGTGGGCCAAAGAGCACATGGCCGTATACAAATATCCGCGCAAGGTCGAGTTTTTGAATGAGCTGCCCAAGACCGGGTCAGGCAAATTGCTGCGCAGGGTGCTGTACGAACGGGCTAATTCTAACCAACGGTTAATTTTTCATAATAAAAAGCACTAGCATTGCATTCATTTTCTCTGAATGTTCACAATCCTCTGTTTCCTTAAAGTCCAAGTACAAAAAAATCCTTTACAATGAAATAGCAGGTAGTTCCTGTCCATAATTCACTGAAAAGGATTAAGCACATGGACAAGATTCATTATTGTCCGAAGAATTCCAAAGGAACCCAGGGTTGAACTCGATTTCCGCATCTCAATTAAGCCGCAAACATAATCAATTGGATTCCTGCTTGTTAGGACAGGTCTTTGCTGAACCGGTCATTCGAATTCAAATGCAGGCGGGTTCCTTCAAGTGCCGAAATGGCTCTAAAATCGTCGATTTGAAGACATCGGACTGTGCCTGCAAAAATACAAGCGGGCGATCTTTCGCAAAACCAAAGCCGGAATCAATCGTTTTGATCCGGATGTGAAAGTATTTTTCGGAATTATTAGATTTTTTAGTGTTCAACTTTTATGCAACGCCGGTGAATGAAAAGTAAATAATTGCAAAAAAATAACTTATTTATGATTAAATTACAATTAGTCTATATAATTGGAAATTATGTAATATTGTGATATTATCAAATGTATAATACATTATATCCAAGTTGAAAAGGAGGATTTTGAATGAAAAAACTTCTGGGTCTTTTTCTCGCATTTGCGTTGTTAGTTGCCCTGGTTCCTTTTAACGGCTTTGCTCAGGCACAAAGCATCACCGAGATCAATACTCCAAAGGATTATATCAATTACTTGAAGTCAAAAGTTGACGCGTCTATTGCACCAAATGAAGTTCGTTCGTCAACACAGGTTTTGCATCAATTCACAAGTTTGTCATCACAAAACCAACAAAAATTCGTTGACTACCTCAATAATCCGGATGTAATTAAATTCATTTTAGATAACCAAGGCGCTAATGCAGCAGGCTTTGGAGGCGATGTGAAAGTTACGGTAAACAGTCATAACAATGAGGAAATTTCGCTTGCCGCAAACAAGTACTATAGAGAAAACGAAGCGACTTCTACTGTTCTTGGTATAGATATCATCAAAAGCAAGGTATATATTGAATGGGAGGTCGAGGATTCCAAGATTACAAAAATACTTAATAGCGGAGGTCTGGTGACTAGGAACTGGTGGCCGTTTGTTGACATTAAAGTGACAAATGATAAACCATATATCTCAAACAATGTAGCATATCAGACATCTTACTTTGCGTGGAATTTCGTCCACAGTAAACTTGGCGCCTTGATCGGAACGGTTACCCATAAAATTTGGGGTTATCATGACGGCAGATATGACACTTCATTTAGTAAGAGCTAGTGCATTATGAAAATGTCTAAAATTATTCTAATTGTTATAACGGCTATTCTAGCAATCTTATTCGTTCTTTTTCTTGTTTCTCTATATTTATATAACGTAGCTGACGTATCGAAATAATATCAGTGCTAAAATAAAGAACCTTGCAGAAGCATGTATGCAGTGACACAAAGTTAACCACCTGAGAGGCTGTCCCAAAAGCTATAAAATGGCTGGGGGACACCTTTTTTTGTATTGATGCGGATCGCGGGCAGTCAACGTCCAGGCCTTCGACTATTAATCGGTTTCACCCCGAGCGCATGAAAGAGGTGGTCGAATTGAAGTACGTTTGACCTCTGCGTCAACGCAACTTTTATAAAAAATTGACCTAAGGCTAATTGACACCAATGGAAGATTACAGTATTCTAAAAAAAGGAAAGCGGTTCCAAAAAGACAAACGTGCGCAGACACCCGGTGGTGAGCCCGTTTTTCGCTATGGTAAACGCTTTCCTTTTTGTTGTTTTTTGATGCGGACATCTTGTTGTACTCGCGTCAAGGCTTGAGTCTGGCCTAAAACCCGGTAAGGAGGGATGAGTACTAATAGTTTGAATGCTTGGGGACTGGAAGTTAAATCGAACGATGGGAGATGAGTTTATTTATGAAAAAAGTGTTCACCGTCATTGCCCTGGGGGCCATGATGACGACGGCTGCGCTGCCTGCAGGGGCTGCATCGACCGCGCCGGCCGGTTCCGAAGGCGAGCTTGTGCAGATGACGGCGCCGCGTTTTATCGGGGAGACGTGGGTCGCCCCGCAAGGACTGTCGAACGAAGATAAGGTCTGGAGCTATTTGGAATCGAAGAAAGGCATTCTCGGATTGGCAGGGGAGACGAAGCAAAGCATCCGAATTACGCAGCAGGTGACCGATGCCGAGACCGGGACGCACCACGTCCGGCTCAAGCAGTATATCCAGGGAATTCCCGTATTCGGCGCGGATCAGACTTTGCATTTTGACAAGGAGGGCAATGTAACGGCGTATATCGGAAGCACCATCCCCGATTCGGGACAGCAATCCCTTGTCGCGCCGGCGCCGAAAATTAGCCCGGAGAAGGCGATTGCGATCGCCAACGAAGATACCGAGAAGCGGATCGGCAAGCTGGGCAGCCAGCAAAGGGAGCAAACCGCGGAGCTGAATATTTACCCGTACAACGGGCAAAACCTTCTCGTTTACATTACCGAAGTCAACGTGCTCGAGCCTTCCCCGCAGCGCGTGCGTTATTTCATCAATGCGGACAACGGGAATATCGTCAACAAGTACAGCATGCTCCATCAGGCTACCGGTACGGGCGTAGGGGTGCTTGGCGATACGAAGACCTTTACGACTACCGCAAGCGGGTCGCAGTATTTGCTTCAGGACAATACGCGCGGAAGAGGCATTTATACGTATTCCTCCAATTACACCCAGTCGCTGCCGGGCACGCTGCTGACGGATGCGGATAACGTATGGACCGATCCGGCGGCGGTTGACGCGCATGCTTACGCCGAAGTCGTCTATGATTATTACAAAAACAAGTTCGGACGGAATAGTCTGGACGGCAACGGCCTCCCGATCAGATCCAGCGTGCATTACGGCCGGAACTACAACAACGCGTTCTGGAACGGCGTGCAAATCGCCTACGGCGACGGGGACGGCAACTTATTCCGCGCCTTCTCCGGGGATCTGGACGTTATCGGTCACGAACTGACGCATGGCGTGACCGAGCATTCGGCCGGGTTGATTTATCAAGGCGAGTCCGGCGCGCTCAACGAGTCGATATCGGATATTTTCGGCAATGCGATTCAAGGGAAAAACTGGCTGATCGGCGACGACATTTACACGCCGAACAGGCCGGGCGACGCCTTGCGGTCGATGCAAAATCCGGAGCTGTACAATCAGCCGGATCATTACAGCAAGCTGTATCGGGGCTCCGACGATAACGGAGGTGTGCATATTAACAGCGGGATTAACAACAAAGCGTTTTATTTATTGGCGGAAGGCGGCACGCATTACGGGGTGACGGTCAAGGGAATCGGTCGCAGCGATGCGGAAAAAATTATATATAAAACGCTTACATTATATCTGACGCCCAGCTCCAATTTTGCAGCCATTCGTGCAGCGGCGATTCAAGCGGCTACCGATCTGTTCGGGGCGAACTCCACGCAGGTCAACTCCGTGAAAGCCGCCTACGGCGCCGTAGGCGTAGGCAGTCCTCCGGCACAAGACACGCAGCCGCCGACCGCGCCGACCGGCCTGATTTCGACGGGCAAAACGCAGTCGAGCGTATCCCTGTCATGGAACCCCTCCACGGACAATGTAGGAGTGACGGGGTACGATGTGTTTAATGGCTCGGCCTTGGCCGTATCGGTTACGGGCACAGCGGCTATCGTAAACGGATTGGCGGCCGGAACGGCCTATACCTTCACGGTCAAAGCGAAGGATGCCGCCGGCAACGTATCGCCCGCCAGCAGCCCGATCACGGTCACGACGTCGACGTCCTCGGAACCGGATACGCAGCCGCCGACCGCGCCGACCGGGCTGATTTCGACCGGCAAAACTTCGACGAGCGTAACCCTGTCATGGAATGCCGCCACGGACAATATCGGCGTGACGGGGTATGACGTATACAATGGCTCTGCCTTAGCCGCATCGGTTACGGGCACAACGGCCACGGTAAGCGGACTGACAGCCGGAACGGCCTATACCTTCACGGTCAAAGCGAAGGATGCCGCCGGCAATGTATCGGCCGCAAGCAACCCGGTCACGGTGACGACAGATACGGCATCGACAGTGCAGCCATGGGCGTTGAACGTAGCGTATAAGGTTAACGATCTTGTATCCTACGAAGGCAAAACGTATAAAGCGCTTCAAGCCCATACCTCGCTGCCGGGATGGGAGCCGCCGCTCGTGCCGGCGCTGTGGAGCTTGGTGGAATAGTTACAGCCGCTGGGAATCGTGAATTAGGAGACCGTACCTGTTAGCAGGTGCGGTCTTTTTATCTAGACAAAGCAAACTCGTTTCATCGTAAAAACTGCCAGTCCCCGCCTATGATGGCGGGGATTTTTTGATGGTGTATGTGTACTACACAGTTGGGAGCTTCTATTCCATGAATCAGGAATGCACGTAAGCAGGACAGATCGCAAGTAGCAGGTAGATATTTCTAAAAAGATGTTTATAGAGGGAAAGATTCAATATACAATATATTTTTTATTTGGTAAAATAATACTTATAGTTTACAACCAACCTCTACCAAGTTCTTTTATAACTAACGGCCGATTCTTTGAAGACTGCTTAAACGTTTTAATTAATGCCAACGATTCTGCTGTAGACAGGGATAAATCCTTTACGGGACATCTTTCAATTTCGATTGGATTAGCGCTTTTGAAGCCGTGAACGACATGATGCAATTGCGGAGTCAACTGGATGATTAGCATATAAGGGACATCCTCTCTTGGATGATTTTTATTAGGACTAGTATATCAAGAAATTTTTATTAAAGTAAGAATTTAGGGAGAAATTTTATGCTAAAAAAATTATTAATTTGGATACTTTTCTTAAGTCTAACTGGGAGTTTGATATGGTGCGCTTTTATTACTTTTAAATTTCCTTATGTAGGAATTTATCTTACATTAAATCAACAGAACGACTGGGTAATTGAGGAGCTGGCGGAAGAAAAGGCAAATAAGAAATTGGATGTAAGAGTTGGAGATATTATCAAGCGAGTCGATGGAAAACTTCCCAGCGAAAATCCTGTGATTTACAAATGGAAATCCGTCGAACAGGTACACCAGGTCGTTGTATTAAGAGACGGGAAAGAATATGAATTTGCCGTAGATAACAAAAGTTCGATTTCTTACGACATTGTCCCGTTAATAGAGGCAAGTTTGTGTTTGTTCTTGGCTGGCTTACTGTATATGAAATTGCGGCAATCTCCCTCTGCCAGGTTACTTGCGGTTGTTTTTCTAACTTGTGCTATCCTTTATCTGAGTCGAGGTGCTTCCGTGAGAGGAGATCTTCTTGGGAAGTTTCTCATAGGTAATTTTATGATCGTTCTGCCCATTGTTTTTTATCATTTTTTAGTTGTCTTTTTTAGGGAAAAAGGAAACATTCAGTTGCCAGCCAGGATATTGAAATTTTTGTACGGAATTGTTATAATAGGATTCTTAGTAAGACTTCTATACATATACCCCCCAATGGTAACCACGATTTACAGTTTTGATGCCACTGTAGTTTTGTGGATATTTATTGCAGGGTTTATAACCAATATTAGTATCTTGGTGTTATTGTATTTCAAAGTTCGGAGAGAAAAATCTTATCTATCCAGCATTGTTAAAAGTGTTTTGTTCTCTTTATTTATTTCGTTTTTACCGGTGATCTGCTTCTCGTTTATCCCTGAATTGGTCGCCTCTCATAAAATAATAGACGCCGTTTATACAAGTTGGTTCATCCTGTTCTTCCCGATCTCGTTTGCGTACTTGATTGCCTCAAACCAGCTGTACGATATCGGTCTTGTGCTTCGGCGCTTTGGTTTTGCCTGCTTGCTGGCCCTTGTGCCGTCGGCGGTATTTACGGCAGTCTTCGCATTCCTATTTCAAAAATATGCTGACGAGAAGCAGATTTTGTTTATATTTGCAGGCTCTGTGGCCATGATTTCCTTCGTTTTGTATTCGGTTGAATATTTTACAACGAGACTTGAAGCGTTTTTATTTCCGAGAAAGTTCAGACTTCGTACCGCTTTGAAGAAAATTTCCAAGAACCTCGGGGTCATCTCGAGCTTCCGCGAGCTGAAGGACATTGTGCTCGTCGATATTGTTCAGACGCTCGAAGTGATGGGCGGGGCGATCGTATTCCAATATGAGCACGATACCGAGATCATTGCCGAAGGGGACATCGATGCGGCCGAGATTAAACAGCTGCTTCAATCGTCGGCTTTGTCCGAGCACCCGCTGTACACCTGCATCGAGATTCACCGGCACGAAGAATATACCAGCTATTTGGTCATCACACGGAATAAAGCCAATACCTTGCTGGGCAAGGAAGAAATTCAATGGCTGCACTTGATTACCTCGTACCTGGAAGTGAGCTTGGAAAATGTACATTTGATACGCAAGCTCACGGCGAAAATGCAGCTGCTTGCTTCGCAGCTTCCGAACGAGCAATCGGCGCAGGATATTCAGTGGTTCCGTAAAATCATGTTCGAATTGCAGGAAGAGGAGCGGCTGCGGATTGCGGCCGATCTTCACGACACGACGATGCAGGATTTGTTTTTTCTCAAACGGAGATTCATTTCCTTGCTGGACAAATATGCGATGAATAAAGAAGATAAAGAGCATTTGAACAACATCGTCAATTTCGTAGAGATGATCAACAACAGTCTGCGCCAGAGCTGCTTCGAATTGAATCCGTTTCTGCTGAAGGAAATTGGACTGATCGAAACGGTAAGGTCGTATCTCGACAAGGAAGCGTACCACACGCCGTTCGTGCTTAAGTTCAAGGAGGAGAGGGCGTCCGCCATCGAAGCCAAGGACTTGACGACGAAGAAGCATATTTTTCGCATCATTCAGGAGCTGCTTAACAACGCGAAAAAGCATTCGCAAGCTTCCCATGTAACTTTTACTATGACAGTCGCCGACCATGCTTTTGTATTAACTTATGAGGATGATGGTGTCGGGTTCAACAGTGCGGAAGCGCGCCGCTTGGAGATTGGATCTTCCGGGATGGGGGTAGAGCAGATGAAAGGCCGCGTCCTCCATTTGAACGGGCGGCTGGAGCTCGATTCGCGAGAGGGCGAGGGGACGAAGCTTGTCGTTACGATCCCGATCCGGGAGATGATGTCCGTGTGAGAATATTTGTCCGATAAAAGAGGGGGAAGCCCCTCTTTGTTATTGTTATTTCCTTTCACAAAAGTTTTTTGTTCGTATATAATTTACGTTAAATAATGGAACTAATCATAGATCTAATTTTATAAGGAGCTGTACCCGTATGAGATATAACCATATTCTTGAAATCATAAGAAACAATCCTTCCAAGCATGATTTTGAATTATTATCAGAGGCCGAAGTACAAAGAGAACTAGTCGAGGGCGTTCCAGAAGATTATATCGATTTTCTTAGGGAAGTTGGCTATGGGACCGTTAACGGGACATATTTTAATTTTTACGGCGGTTTAGTTGAAGTGGACGAAATCTTAGGTCATCTATACGATGAGGACTCGCATCCCGAGCTAAAAGATATATTATTGTTCGGCGATAATTTTAGCGGGGATGCGGTGGGCTTTCTAGCCACGGATAACTGGACGATTGTCGAAATATGGCATGATGATAATTTATCCATTAATCCTGTAGAGGAACAAACTTTCGAAGAATTTGTTGTCCATATGTTTGAGCATTGTAATGAATGAAACTATGTTCTTAAACGTCATTCGGGAGGCGGGATATGAGTGGATGGCTATGGCTCCTGATTGCGGTCGTGGTCTTTGTCTTCTTGATCCTCTTGGTTATAGGGGCGTATGCGAATAAGTTCGCGGACAATGACATTGACGTCAAGCGGGATGCGGATGGGAAAATCACCTTGCTCGATACGCCGCGAATGCGTGCAAATGCTGCCTTTGCCTACGACCGGACGATTGAAATGGAAAAACGAGGCCACAAAATGTCCAATGGCATGAGTTGGAATGAGCGGTGGCTTGGCACGATCCGGTCGATAAGGGGGAACACTGAAAATCCCGAATGGTATGTACAATACATCATCGAGCAGCGGCAGAAGGCGGGGCTTCCGGAACTCGTAGGGGTCGACGAGGCGAGACCAACAAAGGAAGGCGGCTAATCTTAGCCGCCTAGTACCAAGAACATTCCCGTCATTCCGGGAGAATGGTCTTGGAGCGGCTCCGGAACAATGATCCGTTACATAGAGCAGCAGTTTCTCGATAATTTGCCTGCCTATTCCCGTTTTTGAACTCCATGTTTTCAGCCTTCTTTTATAAAGATTATACTTGGTACTGAAAATTAGTTCTTATGTCTCATTTTAATCCCTTTGGAATTATTTACAATAAATTATTAAATTAGGATTCTGTTGAAAACCCCTCAGGACGGATCTTCAGCGCGCCTTTCAATAGTTAACCGCCCGAAACTCCGGAAACATAGTAAATGACCACTCCATTCCAACATCCGAATACTACGTTAAAACCTTCCTGCATATTGTTAACAAAGTTCAACAAAGTTCCAGTATGGACCTTCTTTCCATATTAACGTTTGGGTACGTTATCTTATTATGTAGTATTCATATCCTCCCAAAAATAAAGGGGGAATAACATTTGAAGCTCGCCGATTTGGGAAAGCCTGGCCTTTCCACATTACTAGCTTTCTCTTTTTTCCTATTGCTGCAAGGCTGTTCAGACGCTAAGTTCGCTAAAACGCTTTCGCCGTATCCAATAACCTATCGGGATGCTTGCAACGTTGAAGTTTCATTTGATACCCCCCCCGATCGGATCTTGGCATGGAATGTTTGGACAAGAGACTTTTTGCAGCATATTGGGGTAAGTGAGGATAAGATTATGATGGATCAAGGGGTGGGGAGCAGCACTGTAGGAGGCTGGCAGAAAGCGATTGTCGCACAAAATCCTGACGTGCTTCTTTATATTAGCGAGACGTCGATCAGTAGGAGCGAATGTGAGGGCTTCCAAGCTTTAAGATCATCATCTATTAAGGTCGTCGTTTCAGACCAGACGAAGCTTGAGAAGGTAGCAGCAGATATGCGTGCCTTCGGTCTTTTATTGGGAGTCGAGGAAGGGGGAAACCGGGCGGCTGGCGAACTGACGAATGCAATGCAAACCGTAAAGGATGCCGTGAATCGTCTTCCTGGCAAGCGGATTGCGTGGATTAATGGTTACAGTGAGTGGGACAATCCTCTAAAAAGAGGGGTGCTTCTCGCCAGCAAACAAACGTTAACTCATGATATTCTCGCGATAGCCAACGGCGAAAATATAGTGAAGGAAGAATTCCCCGGAACCAAGATGAATGTTACATATACCTTGAAGGAGCTTATCTCCTCGGAGCCGGATGTCGTGTTTGTTCGAGCGGATCCCGGTCGAACCGCTATCTCCGGTCCCGTAGATCAATATTTGGAATGGGGGCAAATCAGTGCCGTCCAACAAGGAAATGTCTTCGAATTCCCTCGGGAATTTCCGAGAGCAAAGCAGTTGCCGCAAGATTTGATCACTGTTACAGAAGCATTGTACCCGGAGCTGAAAAACAAAGTCGAACAATAAAGGAGAAGATACGAATGTTATCGGTTAAACGTTATTTGAAATACGGTGCCGTTACCTTTGCGTTCGCAGCATCCGCTTTTATTACAACTAAAGTGCTTGCCGCTCCTTCACATGATTATTCGTGGTTCGAGGGGCAATTAAAATCCGGAATCCAATACTCAATTGAAGATGGCTCTGCAACTTCTACTTATAATTGCTTGGCATATGCACTAGGAGTAACCTCAACTTGGATATGGCCCTGGGGTTCCAGCGATGCTACTTTATCTGAGATAACTAAAGTGCTTACGGATCAAGGGTATAACACAAGAAGCCCGGGTCCTTCATACATTCCCCCTAGGCTTGTTGTCTACGGATCAAGCAATGCTATCGGACATATTGCGAAAATAACCAATAGCAATCCACAAACAACCAAATCAAAGTGGGGACCATGGGAGTTGGTTGAAACAAAGTCTTATGATCCGTATCGCCCCACCCCAAATGGTTATGGACCTGCTATTCAGTATTACTGGTAAAATGAATATGCTTGGTGCGAAAGGATGGGGATATATTGAATAAGAAAATGGTAATTAGCGCGCTGCTTGGAATTGGAATAGGAGTGATTGGTTGTTTAGGAACAATTCTGAATGATAAGGCGTATAGTTCATCAAGTAGAACAATTAGTATCGTCGAAATTCGGAATGAAGTGGATAGACTGATCAAAAACAATCCTAACCTTGCTTATAGTTCAAATCCATATGACTATGTGCAAAACAATGAAATATATCATAATATTGTAAAAGTCGGATATAAGTTCTTGCCCGAAATTGAACGAACGATTGTAGATGGTAACTCCTTTGGCTTGGAGAAGTATTTACTTGCGATTGCTGCTGAAGAAATTGCCGGTATCCAATTAAAAAAAGGCAAGTATCGTTGGTCCGACCCTGAGGAGTTTGTTCGGGCTTGGAATTTTCATCTCCAAGAAGTGGAACAGAGGGTCGATGATATTATAAAATCAGACGATAATTTAAAGACAAAAAGTGAGAATCTGTCCAAGTTAGGGGCACCAGCTCTTCCCTTTCTAGTGGATAAGATCAATCAAGGGAATACGGAAGTAGCTCTTGCGATAGACAACATCGTATCATCTGTGCATCAGAGTTTTTCCACAATAGAAAATCATAATATAGATCGTTGGGCGAAAGAAAACGAGGCACAGCTTACTTTCTATCGTTCCTTAGTAAAAAACGCTTCCGACAAAACCATTATCCGTAGAGACTTCCGTTTTACTCCTGACACTTAGCCCAACCTTATATTCGCGTTGTTTGGGTTTACGTAAAATGGATCAAATTAAGATGATTGTTGTTCTTGATGTAGCACAAAGAAACCTAGAATAGTCAATGTTTAAAACCTTGATTGGCTCGTGCCTTTCAAGGTTTCTTTTTGTACGCCCAGCATGGGCGTCATCTTTAGGGTTAAAATCCTGAACGGGGGCTGGCGAGCGCCTACCGTTCGCCAAGGGTTAACCTTGTATACTTCGGTGCGGGCTGAAAGATGACGTTCTTATCTGGGGAGGCCTGCGGAATACGCGAAGTCATTTCGTAACCGCGGCTGCAAGGCCGCGCTGAATCCACAGGAGTTAGCAGAGGCCATAGTACACGAGTACGTGACGCCGAAAAGAGGAAAGGTCGAACTGAAAGGAGAGAGGAAACCGATGGTTCGCATGAAGAGCAACGACAGCAGAATATCTTGAAAGAGAGCTGTCGGCAAAAAGAAGCGGTGAAGCTGTCAGGGTATGTCGGAGCGCCGAGTTCTTCGTCGGCACAAATAACCCCTTTCTCTCATAAAGTCCAAAACGATTTACCGGAGCGGATGCTCAAAGGAGAGGACCTTCGGCTCACTTACAAGCGAGTGGTCCAAAACGGAGGAGCATCCGGAGTAACGGTAGCGGAGCTACAAGCTTAATTGAAAACACACTGGAAATCGGTGAAAGCCGAACTTCTTTCGGGAACCTTGATAAGAGGGAACACTGTAAATCCCGAATGGTATGTACAATACATCATCGAGCAGCGGCAGAAGGCGGGGCTTCCGGAACTCGAAGGGGTCGACGAGGCGAGACCAACAAAGGAAGGCGGCTAATCTTAGCCGCCTAGTACGAAGAACATTCCCGTCATTCCGGGAGAATGGTCTTGGAATCCGAATTTTTCGTAAAATTCGTTTTTTCCATGCGAGGCGAACAGACCGACAAAAGCGGCTCCGGAACAATGATCCGTTGCATAGAGCAGCAGTTTCTCGATTATTTGCCTGCCTATTCCCATATTTTGATAGTCGGGTAATACAGCTACGTCTTGTATATAAAAGTACATTGCTCCATCGCCAACAATCCGTCCCATACCGATAACGTTTCCTTCGCTTATTGCAACTAAACAATAGATTGAGTTGGCAATGGATTGCGCAGTCATCTCTACATTAACTTTTCCCCAGCCAACGGCTTCCCATAAGGTCTGATGTTCGAGAACAGTTGGGGGACGTTCGACGATTTCGTACGGAATGCTTGTCATATTTAACCACCCACTTTAAAATTGGTGGCCGCTCATACCTCACAACCACCACAGCTTATTTAAGTTTTCCGTTTTTGAACTCCATGTTTTTCAGCCTCCTTTTATATACCAAGTATACGCTTCAAGCTTGAACTAAACAATTAGCGTTTCCGAAAATTAGCGGGCGGCCGGTGAACTGACTAAGGCGATGCAAACCGTAAAGGATGCCGTGAATCGTCTTCCTGCCAAGCGGATAGCATGGATTAATGGTTACAGTGAGTGGAACAATCCTCTCAAAAGAGGGTGCTTCTCGCCAGCAAACAAACGTTAACTCATGATATTCTTGCGATAGCCAACGGCGAAAATATAGTGAAGGAAGAATCCCCAGGAACCAAGATGAATGTTACATATACCTAGAAGCAGCTTATCTCCTCAGAGCCGGATGTCGTGTTTGTTCGAGCGGATCCCGGTCGAACCGCTATCTCCGGTCCCGTAGATCAGTATCCGGAATGGGGGCAAAGCATTGTACCCGGAGCTTAATAATTCTTTACCTTGATTGACATACTCTATTGGAAATATAATTGAATATATCTTTTAAATGAGGTGAAATGGATGTTTTTCCGTATTGTTCGAGGTATCTAGTTTTCGGGCTGGAAAAAACGCGTACCAGCCATCAAGGGGGAGGTCTGCCCTTTTGATCCAGAAACTGCGCATCGAATGATAACGGTCATCTGTCCTGCCATTTTATCCTCATTGGAAGGTGAAAAAATAATGAATTCATTAGACTATAAACAATTTTATGATAAAGTCGGAAAAAGCAACGGGTGGGATTTCAGCAATGTAAAATGTATTTCGGAAGGAATAAAATGGGACTTCTACAGGGAAGTAACAAAAGCATGCAAGAAGTCGGATTTGTTACTGGATATCGGCACAGGCGGTGGTGAAGCGATTTTATCAATAGCTGATGCCGCATTGCTGCTAGTGGGGATTGATCAATCAACTGGAATGATCGAAACCGCAGCTAAAAATTTGGAGAAATCGGGAAGAGCCAATGTTCGCTTTCTACAAATGGACGCCGAGAAACTAAATTTTCCTGAGAATTTCTTTAATATAGTTTCTTGTAGACATTCGGTTTTCCATGCAAAAGAAATTGCAAAGGTGCTGGTTAAAGAAGGTATATTCTTGACTCAGCAAGTAGGCGAAAATGACAAGCTGAATATTAAAAAATCGTTCGGAAGAGGACAGGCATTCGGGACAAAAGAAGGTACATTAAAACATCAATACATTACCGAATTAAGCGAAGCTGGCTTTAAAGATATACAGTCAATTGATTTTAGTGTCATTGAATTTTATCAGACTGTAGAAGATTTGATATTTCTTTTGAGACATACTCCAATTATCCCTAACTTTGGCCAAACCGAATTAGATTTTCAAATCCTTCAACAATTTATTACAGAAAATCAAACCGAAAAAGGAATTAAAACCAACGCTGAACGTTTTATGATCATTGCCAAGGGATTGGGGTAATAATGTTTGAAAAAAGCTATTCTTATCGTAGGGCATAGGAAGACCTCTTTTAGTTATCCTTGGTTCGGTAATGATCCGAACCAAGGTTGTTTTAAGTTAATAAACGATTTATAATCTGGGATGACAGACTCAATTTAGCTTTACAATTATAAAATAGGATATTAATATAAATTATACCTGCAGCACACAACGGACAATTTTCATGATAAACTAACGTTAAAAATAGTCTTGCCTCATGACAACCGATGACTGGCTTGGGTATATTTCTATATTGAAATCGGAGGGAATTCATGTCAACTTTAGTACAAAAGTGGAACCGGTTGAGCCTCGTAAAACGAATACTAATTGGAATTATCGTTGGGATTATTTTGGCTTTATCGCTTCCCAATGTAAAAGGGATCGCCATTTTCGGTTCTTTATTTGTAACCGCTTTAAAATCGGTTGCGCCTGTACTGGTCTTTGTCCTGGTGATGTCCGCCATCTCTAAACATAAAAAAGGCCACCAAACGAATATGAAAACGGTTATTGCCCTCTATGGGATAAGTACGTTTCTTGCCGGGCTGACGGCGGTTATTGCAAGTTTTCTATTTCCGGTCAGTTTATCCCTTGTAAAAGGCGCCAAAGAGTTGACCCCACCCGAAGGGATTGTACAAGTATTAAAGACTTTACTTTTTCAGGTGATTGATAACCCGGTAAACGCCCTAATGAATGCCAACTATATTGGAATTCTGGCTTGGGCCATCCTTCTTGGCGTTGCTTTAAGAAGCGCTCATGATCATACCAAAAACATGCTTGCTAATTTTTCAGATGCGGTATCACATATCGTCAAATGGGTAATCAATTTGGCGCCGCTAGGAATTATGGGACTTGTTTTTGATTCCATTACAACAAACGGGCTTTCTTCCTTGCTCGATTACGGAAAATTGCTTCTCGTTCTTATTGGATGCATGCTGTTTATAGCGCTGGTTGTCAATCCGTTAATCGTATACCTGAATACTCGCAAAAATCCATATCCACTTGTGTTTACTTGCTTGAAGGAAAGTGGGATCACCGCGTTCTTTACCCGAAGTTCGGCTGCAAACATCCCAATCAACATGAGATTATGCGAAAAACTGGGGCTCGATAAAGATACGTATTCGGTATCCATTCCTTTAGGCGCTACGATTAATATGGCGGGCGCGGCGGTTACGGTTTCTGTCCTGACCCTCGCAGCGGTTCATACGCTGGGCATTAAAGTGGATTTTGGTACGGCGCTTATTCTTAGCGTTCTGTCCGCTGTAGCAGCCGCAGGCGCCTCGGGTGTCGCCGGCGGGTCGCTCTTACTCATTCCAATGGCATGCAGCTTATTCGGCATTCCGAACGATATTGCGATTCAAGTCGTTGGCGCAGGTTTCATTATCGGTGTTTTACAGGATTCATTTGAAACCGCACTTAATTCATCTTCCGACGCCCTTTTTACGGCGACGGCCGAATACGCCAAAAAACGCAAAAAAGGAAAGGTATAGAAAAAATGTTAAAAAGCAGGAGGTCTTTGGCCCCTGCTTTTTTACGTCCTGCGATGGTGTGAATCTGGACGATTGAAAAGGAACGGTGGTTGCTAGATTTACTAGCAATACCACCTGTCAGCTAGCTTGTTTTTCCGCTTGTTCAGGGAGACGGAACGCTGTTTTATTCTTCATCATGCCGTAGATGATGTTGACTAGACGGCGCATGACGCATACCAGTGCTTGCGATGGCGTTCAATACCCGATTTCCTTGTCCGCTAGCTTGTCTTTGTCTTTGCCGCCTGAACTAAAGCGGACGGGAGCAATTCGGGCGAAACGTGCTAGTTTGTCAGCGTAGGAAAAGCGACGAATATCTCCAGTTTCGGCAATCAGTTCCGCCGCTGTAACGGTGCTAATTCCATCTGCCGACTCTAGCTTGTAGTCGGTCGCTGATAATACCTGACGAATCTGTCCTTCCGTCTGCTTAATTAGTTCCCTGCTCCGCTTCATGTCCCGGCCTGAACCATATTGACAATAACGTTTGAAACAAGACTTTTTCTAAGTAATAATCATCAAGGATATCGTTAAAAAAGAACTTGAAATGGGGCTATGAAATGCCTCTTTTATTACAGCCTCTCTTGGTTGACGGAGGGTTGATCGACGGGAACAATTATAACAACCATACGGAGCCGGACAATGCGGGACTGTATTACAATGCCCGGACGGGAATCGAAAATCTGAAACGGTTTTAGGATTTTCTGGAAAAACAGGAGGGGCTGATTGCGGACAAAGCGGCCTTTGCCGAAGCCAAAACGAAGCTTTTCAACTATCTCGATAAGCTAGAGCTCCCTTATTTCCATCTGGATGCATGGGACGTGTTCAATATGGACGACATCCCCCATGCCGAGCAGGCGGAAGCGTGGCGGGCGAATATTGCCCACAACAACGGGATCATCGCCAAGGCCATGGACAACGACGATATCTCGCTGCTGCGCTATTCCGAATTGATGGATGTCAGCCCCGGATTTGCCTCGTTTGCCGAGCTGCTTAATTACGCGAATTACGAATACGGCTGGGCGTCGATTTGGGAGCCTCACGAAGAAGAGACGGACGTGGAACTGTTTGAGGAGAACGGACTGTGGGGGCTCAAAGACAAGGAAGGCAGCGTGCTGCTCAGCCCGCAGTTTGACGAATTTTACGATTTCGGCTCCGAAGATCTTGTCGTGGTTACCCGGGCGGGCAAATACGGCTATGTGCATAAATCCGGGAAAATCGTTATCCCGCTCGTTTGGGACGACGCTTTCGATTTTGAATACGGCACGACTTCCGCCATTGTCAAACGGGGCGATAAATTCGGCCTCATTCATGCCGACGGCCGGACGGTGACGCCAACCGAGTACGATAGCCTGGAAGCGCTGGACGGTCCATATTTTACGGCGCAGAAAGACGGGGGCTGGGGCGTGCTGGACGAATCCGGTTCCGTCATTGTACCGTTCGAGCATGAAGAACCGTTCAGGTACGGCGGGGAGTATTACCATACGGCGGTGAAAGGGAGAAAAAAGCGCAAAATCTTCAACGAAGCCTGGAACTATATCGGAGACTTTCCGTTAGCCGCGGTGGAGCCGATCGGCGAGGGGCTTATTCTGATCAAGCCGCACAAGGATGCAAGTCACCATACTTTGTACAATAAAGACGGCACGGTTTGCGTGTCGGGCTTCGATAAACTGAACCGGCAAACCTATTTTCCGAATCTGCTCATCCTGCGTAAAGGCAAAAAGCACGGCGCCTACGGCAAGCGGCAGGAAAGCCTTCTGCTGCCTTTTGAATACGACGCGCTGATCGATCTGCAGGCCGTCGTCGATTCCGGGTCGAGCAACCTGGTACTGGCGCAAAAGGACGGGCAAAAAGGCGTCTTTAACGGGGACTCCGGCGAGCCTTCGTGGTTATTTCCATTGGACGATTACGAAAACATCGTTTGGCTGTACGAGCATGCCTTTGCGCTGAAGCGTAACGGACTGTGGAGCATCGCCTATTCGCCCGACAACCGGCTGAGCGATTATGAATTCGATCTTGTGGCGCGGAAAGCGCCGGTCAACGGTTTCGCTTATGCCTTCAAAGGCCCCGAGGTTTACACGGTAAGAGAGCATGGGCTGTCGAGAGCCGATCAAGCCGAAGTGCTGGAGGACGCCGAGGATACCTATTACGACTATTATTTTGGCGGCGACGTGCGCAAGCGTCTGCTGGCTTATGCCAAAGGGGCCGGCGCTGATAATGGCGGCGTCGATGAATATACCCCGGTAGAAACGTTGTATAACCTGAGCTTGGAGGCTTACGACGCGGGCGATTATGACAAAGCGTTCCATTACGATACCCTTGCTGCCGAGAAAGGCTACGCCCCCTCGATGAACAACCTGGCGCAAATGTATTACAGCCAGGAGGGCTATCTCGACGACGATAAAGCTTTCTACTGGTACGAAAAGGGCGCTGCGGCAGGCAACCCTTACGCCATGAACGGTCTGGGATGCTGCTACCAGCACGGCGCAGGAACGGAGCCGGATGCGGATAAGGCGCTGTATTGGTTTGGCAAAGCCGCAGACCGAGGTCTCGGGCTGGCCCGCAACAATCTGGGAGCCATCTATTACGAGGGAAAGCTGGCGCCGTACGATTTAGACAAGGCGCTCCGGCATTATGAGCAGGGCGAAGAATTGGGCTCGCCGGATTACGGTTGGCTCGGTTATCTTCATGGCCTGAAAGGGAATCATGAAAAAGCGCTGCATTATTACCGCCAGGATTATGAAGCCGGCAGCAGTGTAGGGGCCTACAACCTGGGGATCGTGTATAGTCAAGATTTGGGCATTCCCAAAAATATTCCTTCGGCCATCGCTTATTTTAACGCCGCTTTGGAAAGAGATTATCCGCATGCCCATATCGAGCTGGCCCGCATCTACCGGCACGAAAAGGAATTCGCGGATGAGCGCATGGCGAGATACCACCTTGAACAGGCCGAAAAGGCCGGCCTGGAGATCCCCGAAGACCTTTGACGCTAAAGGAAAGTGCGACTCCGGTCGCTTTCACGGAGCGCCATGGCCCGGAGGCGACCGGAATCCCGGTCTACATCGGTGTCCCCGACCGACGATACTCGCTCGGCGTAACGCCCGTAATTTTCTTAAACATCCGATTGAACGAGTTCATGTTCTGATAGCCGACCCGTCCGGCGATATCCTGTATGCGCAGATCGGTCTGCCGCAGCAGCTCCTTCGCTTTGCCGATGCGCACGTCGTTGACGAAATCGAGGAAGTTGATTCCCGTTTTTTCTTTGAAGTAAGTGGACAAGTAGCCTCCCGTAATGTTGAGCCAAGAGGCAACGAGATCCAATGTAATATCTTCCGTATATCGCTCCGTTACATAAGCGGTCGCTCCGGTAATAATCGGATCGGCGGCTTCTTTTTTATTGTTGATGCGCCGGCAGGCTTCGTGGATTAACGCTTCGAAATAACGGTCCAGCTTGGAAACGGTATGAAGCTGCTCCGGCTCCTGATCCGTCAATTTTCCGCTGTCCAGCCCCATGCCATGCAGCAGCCGGGTCGTTTTATGCGTGATTTCACGGGCAAACTCGCGGAAGGCGAGCGCGTCGGCCTTTCTTTTTTCCATCTGCGCCATAAGACGCCGCAGCGCCTGCTGCACGTTCACGGCGTTCCCTGCCTGCATGTTCGCTTTAATTTCCTGCATCAGCGCATCCGGCACAACGAACGGCTCTTGCGGAACATTATGCGCTTCGAGCACGACCGTCTCGTCGTCGAACGGCCGGTGACGGATCATCCCCAGCGCCTCTTCGTAGGCGTCGGTCAGGCTTGCGGGATGCGCATGCAGCGGACTGACGGCAATGGTAAGGAAGCAGTAGGCTTTGTCCGTGCTCAGCACGCCGACGATGCCGTCCAGCGCCGTGCTCAGGCGGTCTTCCTCTCCCGGCTCCGGATGCACGATCGATAAAATCTGATTTCGCTCGATTTGGAACGTAAGCGACCCTTCCAGTTCCTTCGTGACGACATGGTTGATGTATTCGCGAATGTACGAGGCGGCGCGTTCCTCCTCCGCTTGAATCTCCGTGTGAAACGGGTGATTGAACGACAGGTGGAACAGAACGACCCGGAACGGCTTCTGTTCGCCTAGCTGCTCCTCGCCGGTGACAGGCAGCCCGCGGATTTTTTTCAGCTTGTTCATATAGCTGTGATAACGCAGCAGCGCATGCTTCTCCTCCAGATCCTGATGCCGCAAATGCCGCTGCTGGAGCAAAAATCCGATGTTGCCGCGGATGAGCTCGAATTCGTTGTCGTGCCGGGGCACGGTGTCCTGCTCGTTCAAGCTTTTGATCGAGTCGACGATGCGCTGGACCGGATTGTTGAACCGGACGGTGAACAAGACGGATACCGTGACGCTGGCCGCGATAGCGACGAGCAGGACGGCGACGAAGGTCAGATTCAGCTTGATCAATTGAGACGAAATATGGCCGTCCGGCACCAGATTCACATAGGTGAATCCGGTCTTCGGTCCGGTGGTGTAGAAGAAGTACTGATTATCCGCCTTCACCCAATCCTGTCCCGGAGGCAGCGCAGGCAGAGGCTTGTCGGCTGCGGAGCCCGAGGCGAACAGCAGACGGCCGTCTGCGTCCAATACGTAAAAATTGTCGTTGACCGAGCGGTGGAACGCTTGAAACATACGGTCGGCATCGACAAACGCCAGCATCATGAAATCCGGATAAAAGCGGCTTTTGACCAGCATGGGCCAGACCGGACCGGTTGTATCGCCCGGCGAGCCGTTTCTCAGATAGGAAGCGGCCGGGTAGATCGTCATCGGGGCGGCCTGCTCGAACTGCTTTTTCCAGAACGCATAGGTGTAAACCGGGTTGACGTAATATTCGGTGAACATGGATTCGGGGGTCGCGCCTCGCGATTTCTCCAGCATCAGCGAATGCTTGACATCATAGATGAACAAATTGTTCAAATACAGCGCCTGATTCGATACGGTATTGCTGAGATAGTCCGTCACCTTGTTGGCCGCCACGTAATCGAGATACGGCTTGCTGTTCAGCTCCTGCAGCCGGGGGTTCAGGTACAAATTCAGCATCGTATTCTCCAGCAGCTGGAAATGCTGCTCGTAATCGTTCGTCGTATTCGTCAAATTGACCGTATTGTATTTGATGATTTCGTCGCGGAGGCTTTGCCGGAAAAATCCATAAGTCAGCAGCTCGAAGATGACCAGAAGAACGATTACCCCGAGAAAGCTGAGCAGCAGCTTGAAAAAAACGGAACGCGCTTTCATTTTGATGCGGAGGATGCTTGGCAAAGGCGGTTTACTCCCTTCGTGCCGCGGATCGGCTGGAATAGGTCTGTTTTTCGAATGCTTCACTGTTTTACGGAAATCCCGAAAACCGTGATGAAACGGCAATAGCGACGGTTTTCGCAGCCGAATTCTCACTATATTATAACATTGCGGCCCCGGGATCGGGGCAGGCCCTTAAGTCTCAAAATAGACTGGAAGCGGTTGCAAGATAATGGATACGAACCTGCCGCTAGTCCCAATGAAACCGAGAAAGGAGTTTTTTTATGGAAACGGAATTCACAGCCAAGGCATCGCCCGATCCGAACCCTTCCCGTATTACAGCGGAGTCCGTATCCGGCAGCTCGCGCCGGCGGCTGCTGTTGTCCCGGATGTGGAAGGAGCGTTACCTGTATCTGCTGCTGTTCCCGGGCCTGGCGTACTTTATCGTCTACAAGTACTTGCCTATGGCCGGAAATATGATGGCTTTTCAGGATTACAGCGCATTCCAAGGCTTCTGGGGCAGCGAGTGGGTCGGGCTGAAGCACTTTGAGCGTATCTTCCAAGACAAGGAAGTGCTGCGGGTGCTCTGGAACACGCTGTACTTGTCCTTGCTGCAGATCGCCTTTGCCTTTCCGGTGCCGATCGTGCTCGCCGTGATGCTCAACGAGGTGCGCCGCGAATGGTTCAAGCGCGTCATTCAATCGATCGTCTACCTGCCGCACTTCATCTCTTGGGTCGTCGTGATCGGCATGGTGACGGTGTTCCTGCAGTCCGAAGGGCTGGTGAACAAGCTGCTGCACGTGCTGTTCGGCATCGGACCCGTTGCCTTCCTGCAGGAGCCGGGCTGGTTCATGCCTCTGGTCGTGCTTGAGGTGATCTGGAAGGAATCCGGCTGGGGCACGATCCTCTTCCTGGCGGCGCTGGCCGCCGTAGACCCAAGCCAGTACGAGGCGGCCGTCATCGACGGAGCCAACCGCTGGCGGCAAATCTGGCATATTACGCTGCCCGCCATTCGCAGCACGATTGTGATTTTGCTTATTTTGCGGCTTGGCAGCGTGCTCGATTCGGGCTTCGAGCAAATATTCCTGATGCTCAACCCGTTCAACAAATCGGTGGGCGACGTGCTCGACACGTATGTGTACGTCAAAGGCCTGACCGAATCCGACTACAGCTTCGCCACCGCGGTCGGTTTGTTCAAATCGCTCGTCGGCCTGCTGCTCATCATCGGGGCGAACCGTCTGGCCAAGCGCTTCGGCGAAGAAGGCGTGTTCTAATCTTACCTGCGGCTGGGGCATAAAGCAAGATACGGAGGTGCAAACGCTATGATTCGTAATCGCACATGGCAGGAAAAAGCGTTCGGGGCCGTCAACGGGGCGCTCCTTGTGATCATCGCGCTGCTGATGCTGTTCCCGTTCTACTATATGACGATCGTGTCGTTTACTTCCTACTCGGAGTACGTGAAAACCGAGCTGCTGCTCGTTCCGACAAGCTTCGTGCTCGATGCGTACGCCTATATTTTTCAATCGGATTCGTTCGTGCGCTCGCTTGGCGTGACCGTCTTCGTCACCGTCGTGGGCACGTTCGTCAATCTGTTCCTGACTTCGATGATGGCTTACGCTTTGTCGCGCAACATTCTCGGCAAACGGGTGTTTTTGTTCCTCGTCCTGTTCACGTTCGTCTTCGGGGCGGGCATTATCCCGACTTACATGATCGTCAGCGCCACCGGCCTGATCAACTCTTACTGGGCGTTAATTCTTCCCGTCGCCATCAACTCGTACAATCTGATCGTCATGCGGCAGTTTTTTCTCAATATACCGCACGAGCTGACGGAGTCGGCCTTGATCGACGGGGCCAACGACCTGCAAATTTACGCCCGTATTATTCTTCCGCTGTCCAAGCCGGCGCTGGCCGCCTTCGGGCTGTTCTCCGCCGTGGCCCATTGGAACACGTATTTCTCGGCGCTGCTTTATTTGAACGATCCGGCCAAATGGACGGTGCAGGTGATGCTGCGGCAGATCGTGATCCTGAGCCAGGCCGGAAATATTTTGTCCGAAGGGGTGCAAGCGGCCCGGGGGCTGCAGGTTCCGCCCGCGGAAACGATCGGCATGGCGGCGATTCTGGTATCGACGATCCCGATCCTCGTGCTGTATCCGTTTCTGCAAAAGCATTTTGCGAAAGGGGTGATGCTGGGCTCGGTCAAAGGCTAGGGGGTTGGATATTCGGTTTGACTGATGTACCATAGCATTACACCTGAAGGAGGATAAGCATCCATGACAATGAAACGGTCTGTTTCCGTTCTGCTTTCGCTCGCCATAGCGGGCAGTATGACAGCTTGCTCCGGGGGAGCGAATTCGGGCGCGGCGGACGCCGGCAAAGGCGGCGCGGACGGCAAAAACAAAAAGATTACGATCACCTGGTTCTCCGGCACGTGGGAAAATCCGGTGCCGGGGCCGGACAGCGAAGCGGTCAAAGCGATCAACGAGAAGTTCAACGTCGACTTCAAGCCGCAGTATGTTCCTTGGGATACGTATGACGAGAAGCTCAGCGTCACGATGGCCTCGGGCGATATTCCGGACGTCATCGGCATGGAGCTGGTGGATGCCAATTATATGAAATGGGCGAAGCAGGGCGCTTTTCTCCCGCTGAACGACTATCTGGACAAATATAACTCCTTCAAGCCGGTGCCTTCCAACGTCTGGGATATGCTCAAGGTGAACGGCAAAGTATACGCGGTCCCTTATTTCTTCAACGCCAAGGGCGGCAAAAAGCCGGTTATCCGCAAGGATTGGCTCGATAAGCTGGGGCTGGCGATGCCGACGAATTATGAAGAGCTGAAAAAAGTCGCCATCGCGTTCGCCAAGCAGGACCCGGACGGCAACGGCAAGGACGATACGATCGGCCTGGGATTGGCCAAAAACATCTACTACAGCCCTACGTTCAGCCCGTATTACGGCGCCTGGTACGAGAAGGACAAGAACGGGCAGTACATCCCCGACATCGGCGAAGGCAGCAAGGAAGTCGTCAAGTTCCTGGCGGACCTGTACAAGGAAGGCGCGATCAAGAAAGACTGGGCCGTCACGAATTACAACGACGTGTTCAAGGCGTTTAACGCCGGGAAAGTCGGCATCTGGTACGAGGAGCCGGGCGGCAACCTGATCAACTACAAGACGCTGGCCGAGAACGCGCCGAATGCGGTGCTTGCTCCGCTGCCCGCCTTCAAAGCGCCGGATGGCACGCAGGGCATCCGCTCGCTGGCCGGATACTACAAAATGTACTTGCTGAGCGCCAAGCTGAAGAACGATCCGGAGAAGGTGCAGCGCATTCTCGAAATCATGGACTATTTCCGTGAATTCACCCCGGCGGACCAGCGTAACGCGAAAAATGAGAAGTACGATTGGCTGAACGGCAAAGAAGGCACAGGTTACAAAATGGAAGACGGCGTGCCGATTCCGATAAAGGAAAACCGTTCCAATGTCGCGCCGGGCGCCTACATCAACACCGAAGGCTGGGCACCGAACGACCAGGATCTTGAAGTGTTCATCAAAGGTTCGAAGTCGCCGCTCGAAAGGCAGTTTAACGAATCGGTGGTCGCGTATCTCAAGACGTCCAAAATTTATCTCAGCCCTGTGATGGCCGTGCAGTCGCCGCTGTACAACACGAAATGGACCGAGCTGTCCCAGTTCCTGAACGACGAGAAAACGAAAATGATCGTCGGCCAGCGTCCGTTTGCAGATTGGGACAAGATGGTAGACGAATTTATGGCGAAGGGCGGCAAGGAAGTCATCGAGGAAGTGAACAAGCTGGTCAAGGACAATAACGCCAAGGTCGGCTGGCAGTAAGGCTTAAGGCCGGCTAGTACGATATTCGGAAAAAGGAGCCCGAAGACATGAAACCAATGACAGCCGTCTTGATCGGAGCCGGAGCAAGAGGAGCCGGCGGTTATGCGCGGTACGCGCTCGATTGTCCGCATGAATTGAAATTCGTAGCCGTCGCGGAGCCCAACGCCGAGCGCCGGAACAAGTTCGCAGCCGAGCACGGTATTTCCCGGGAAAACTGCTTCGAGACGTGGGAGGAGCTGCTCGGCCGTCCGCAGATGGCCGATATCGCGATGATCTGCACCCAAGACCGGATGCATTGTGAGCCGACGCTGCAGGCGCTGGACCTTAAATACCACGTGCTGCTCGAAAAGCCGATGTCCCCGGACCCGCGCGAATGCGTGGAGATGGAACGAAGGGCGTTGGCGAATGAACGGCTGCTGACGATCTGCCACGTGCTGCGCTACACGCCGTTCTGGGCCACGTTGAAGCAGATCATCGCGGAAGGCCGCATCGGCGAGGTCGTATCGATTCAGCTGAACGAAAACGTCGGCTATTGGCATATCGCCCACAGCTTCGTGCGCGGCAACTGGAACAACTCGGACAATTCCAGTCCGATGATTTTGGCGAAATCCTGTCACGACATGGATGTGCTGTCGTGGCTGATGGACCAGCCGTGCGTCAAGGTCAGCTCGTTCGGCTCGCTGATGCATTTCCACTCGGGGAATGCGCCTGCCGGATCGACGGATTACTGTATCGACGGGTGCGCGGTGGAGGCGGAATGTCCTTACTCCGCCCCCCGGTTCTATTTGGGCGAAGGGAAGGCCTGGGCGCGCCATTATACGGAGGAGCTGACGCGGGAGAACATCGTGAAGGGACTGCGCGAGTCGCCGTACGGCCGCTGCGTCTATAAGTGCGACAACAACGTGGTCGATCATCAGGTCGTGAACATGGAATTCGCGAGCGGAGCTACGGCGATGTTCAGCATGTGCGGCTTTACGCGGGAGCAGGAACGCCGCATCCAGATCATGGGCACGCGCGGCGAGCTTCGCGGGGAAGAGAGCACCATTACGCTGATGGATTTTCTGACGCACCAGAAGACGGAGATCGAGATTCCGCCGCAGGTCAGCGGCCACGGCGGCGGGGACAGCGGCATCGTGCGCAGCTTCCTCCGCGAGGTGCGGAGCAATGCCGGCGGGGACAGCCTGACCTCGGCCAGCGCCTCCGTGCGCAGCCACCTGATGGCGTTCGCAGCCGAGGAGTCCCGCTTGAACGGCGGCAAGGCCGTTCTCATCGACGATTATTACAAGCAGGTTGTAACGGCGACGACATAAGCTGCCGGACTTGAGATTATGCAAGCGGATTTCGGTTCATCGTATTCGTGGAAGCGTGGTTTTGGCGGATCGGATTCGCAGCTAATTTGCAGTTAAGACTATGATTTGCCGAGGAGCTCCCCATCGCTTAAGGGCTGTTGCCGTAACGGACTTAGGCGGAGGGGGGCTCTTGCGATTTGGCGCTGCGGGCATTCTCCGCCTTGAGCTCCGCCCGCTTTTGGTCGAGCAGCAGCTGCTCGACCCGGGATAGCTTGCGGGAGATCGTCTGGAGCCGGTAAATGACATAGACCGGAAACGCTAGGAATAGAAGGGCGAACAAGATTGCATTAGGCCAGTGAATTGCGCCCATCGGGACACCTCCTTTTTTCGGTTTGTTTGGCGGAAGCATTCGCACGCCCTGCGGTGAAGCTGTTGGAGCGGAACTTTTTGCTCCATTTCGCAATTGGCCGCTGTAGAATATCGTTCGCGGGCAAGGTTGTGCGCTCATAGGGCGACGCGCTTGGGATTCGGTGCACGCGAAAATCCCAAGCTTGCATTGGCGCTGCGCTGCTGTATGAGGTTTACAAGCCCTACGAGGCGTTGATTTCTATTGGATGACGGATCGCAGGGAGAGACTTCCGAGGATAGAGGAACTGATGTTCGCTATTCGGCTGTTTTGCTCGTTGCCGGGGGCGATAGAGGAACTTGGTGCCTCTATTTCTGGAGAATGATGCCGGATTGGCCGGATTATGTTGTCATGTCGGGGCAATAGCTCACCTGAGTTCCTCAATTTTTCGGAATGAGGCTATTTGAGGTGTCTTAGCGCATCTGAGTACCTCTATTGGTACTGCGAAGGTTGCTCATACTTATGGATTGCCGCATGACTTACGAACGGCCGCATGAGAACAGAGAGACCATCGGAAGTAATGTGCACCGGGAACTGAAACGTACTTCCAAGTGTACCTCTAGCGTCATATCGTAAAGTGTCATCGAGCGTCACAGTCTGGGGTATCATCGAGCGTCACATAGCACTATCGTAGAGTATGTTGTCATCGAGCATATAGAGTATTGTGGAACGTCAACGAGCATCCATCGGGCGTCTAACGTATCATAGAACGTCAACGAGCATCCGTCGGGCGTCTAACGTATCATAGAACGTCAACGAGCATCCGTCGAGCGTCTAAGAATACATGGAACGTCAAAGAGCATCTACCGGTGTCTAGCGCATCATAGAGTGTCAAAGAGCATCTACCGGTGTCTAGCGCATCATAGAGTGTCAAAGAGCATCTACCGGTGTCTAGCGCATTATAGAGTGTCAAAGAGCATCTACCGGTGTCTAGCGCATCATAGAGTGTCAAAGAGCATCTACCGGTGTCTAGCGCATCATAGAGTGTCAAAGAGCATCTACCGGTGTCTAGCGCATCATAGAGTGTCAAAGAGCATCTACCGGTGTCTAGCGCATCATAGAACGTCAACGAGCATCTACCGGTGTCTAGCGCATCATAGAGTGTCAAAGAGCATCTTACCGGTGTCTAGCGCATCATAGAGTGTCAAAGAGCATCTACCGGTGTCTAGCGCATCATAGAGTGTCAAAGAGCATCTACCGGTGTCTAGCGCATCATAGAACGTCAACGAGCATCCATCGGGCGTCTAACGTATCATAGAACGTCAACGAGCATCCGTCGAGCGTCTACCGCATCTTAGAGCCTAGAGCCATCCAGCGTCGTCGAGAGCTCCACACGAGCCATCGAACTCACCGAGCGCTCCAGCGTCTCCGGGCCTCACAAGGGTGTCCCACGAGCTCGGGTAACTCGATTTCCCGGCAGAGATCAATCCGACGCCCGACGCGTCATCCTAACAGCGACGCCACTACCGATCGGCTGCACGGCTGAAGCCCGCGCAGGAGAAGCGCGTCCCTCTTCCGCCGCCTGCCGCCGTTCACGGAAGAACAGGCTGCTGCTCCTTAATTCCGTACCGGCTCAGAGCCTTGGCCGCCGATTCCCGCATGCGCCGCTTGAGCTTACCGCCCTCGACCACCCGGACCCGCTTTCCGAGAAAACGCAGCTTGGACAAAATGTATTCGCTCTCGTCCCCGAGGAACGTGAGCCGAATCGTGTAGCAATCGGCCGCATCGTCGTATCCGACCTGCTTCTCGAAGCAGGAGAAGGCGTACAGGATGCGGGATAGCTCGTTGTTATACTCGCGCACCACCTCGATGACCGCCGATTCCTTCCGGCTCTCCAGCATGCGGTTGATGTCCGCTTCGACTGCGGCGGCTTCCTCCGCCGGAACCGGCTCTTCCGCAAGCTCCGCGATATGCTGCAGTTTCGTGTTCATCAGGGCCCGATGGCGGAGATGATACCAGATCAAATACCATTCCCGCTTAACCATCGAATATTCCAGCTTGAACGGTAAGCCTGGCTGCTCCTCGAACATCCGTCCGTCTCTGATCCGGTGGCTGAGGCGAATCCCGCCCCTCTTCAGCATGATCCGCCGCAAGGGGCGCAGAAGCGGATGATAGACCTGATGCTCCCGGCTTTTGGCCTTCTCCCCGAAGCCTTCCTTCATATCCAGCGGCGGCTCGCCTTCGAGCATACTTTGCAGCTTTGCCAGCGTCTCGGAAGTAAAAGCTTGCCCGGCCGCCGGATGCTCCAGCATCGCCTTAAGCCATGTCCGTTCGTGGGAGGTGACGGCGAGCGTGCCCGTTTCGTGCAGGCGGGACATGACTTGGTAATTGAAAATTTTCTCAAACGGATTCATAATACGCTGCGATCTCCTTCCACTCCTCGATCAGCTCCCGTCGCAGGTGCTCCGGTTCAAGCACTTCGCAGCTGGAGCCGAAGCTGCGAAGCCAAGGCTTGATCTCGGTCGTCCCGTGCACCCTAATTTCGTAGATAAAGGAAGTCTCGTCTTCCTCCGTAATTTGTCCCCATTGCCCTTGGAGCAGCACGCGCTCTTTGACGAAATTCGGCTGCGGGGCCTCCGGACTGAAAAACCGTACCCGCACCGTAAGCGGCCTTCCCGTATCGATAAGCCAGCTGTAGCGGGTTCTCTCCTCCAACAGGTGCAGCTTCTCGTTGAACGTTTCTTCGGGTACGGCTTCGTCCTCGTTCAGTTGAGTCAAGCCTTCCAGACGGAACTTCACGATCCCCTGCCGATTTTCCGAGCCAAGCAAATACCACCGGCCATATTGGTGATCGTAGATGACCTTGAGCGGCAGGATCACAACCTCTTTTCCCTCGGTTTCGCGTTCGAACAGCGGATTCGTATTTTTTGAAGCGTAGCTTTTCCGCGTTTTGGGCGAGAAATAGAGGAACCGCACCTTCCGGCGCTGCCGGATCGCTCCAAGCAGGGTGAACAAATGCGCTTCATCCAGAATGCGCGAGTAGTAATGGTACTTGTACAGAAAAGGCTCTCCTGTGACGTTTTCCGTGCCGCCGGTTTGCTGCAAAGCCTTCTTCACACTATCCCGCAAAAGATAGCCTTGAACGGACGGCACCTGCGTATTCGCCATAATGTCGACGTAGTCGTAGAGATCGAGAAGCTCCTCGTAAGTCAGCTCCTTGATGAGCCGGTCGTGAACGCGGTACCGGTAAGGCCGTCCTCCGGGCTCCCTTGCGATCACGCCGACTTCCTCCAAATATTTCAGGTCCGAGCGGATCGTTTTCTCGTCGGGCAGCGGAAGCTCCGCGGGAAGATCGCTGCAGCATGCATCGAGCAGCTCCATGACGGTCCGGGCCGCATCCTGCATGGCGGCCAGCAGCAGCGACAGCCGGTGGCTTTCCGATTCCTTAAGCGACTTGGCGCGGTATAAGAACAGCAGCACCGGGTCTGCGGACTCGTAGTAGCTGAAGCGGAGCGTCTCGGCGAATTCTTTGCCCTGCTCCTGCGGGAGCTGCTGGTACACCGTATTGACGATGTCCTTCAGCCGCCGAATCGTTTTGTCGAAGGTATGTACGGAGATGCCGAGCCGCTGGGCGAATTGCTGACGGCTGTAGGCGCCGCTGGTCAGCACCAGCATGCGCAAAAACTGGATTTCTTTATCGAAGCTTTCTCTGGCCATGGACAACCTCCGCTTTCGTAGCTGTTCTTTTTATTGTAACAGGGAAGGGAATTGGAGAAAAAGGAAAACTTTCTCTTCCGTCGTAATACTTTCGCCATGTTCGCGGGGACGAAAATAAGCGATGATAGTACATGTAAGGCCGAGGCCGAAAAGGCAAAAGCCTTACGCCAAAAGATCACCGAGGCGCTAGGAAGGGTTACTTCGCCTGATAAGCGACAGGTCGCCGGTTCGAGTCCGGCTTCCGCTATACGGCGGAATAGCTCAGATGGTAGAGCGGTTATTGTACCTTTCCGCCCACTTCCTCGGGATCTTCACCGCAGGAATACCGAAGCGAGGCGCTTGAAAGGGCTCCTTCGACTTTTATGGAAAAAGAATTGACGGCGGAAGCCGGGCGTCAGAGACGCCATGCGCCTTTTCGTTTTTCCCTCGCTTCGATCTTAATAAGTTCATATACGGCGAGGCGCCGGGGAGGGTTCCTTCGAATCCAAGTAGCGGCCTGATGAACGTCGGGCAAAACGGCAGGGGCGAATCCTGCCGCCAACCTTCCTCACTTTTCCTCGCCGGGTTTATGACGAAACCGTTTTGCCAAGCAAAATTTTTTGCTGCGCCAAAACTTGGAGGAGGTTCTCAACCGTGAGTTTCGCTAAAAAAATGTTCGGCGCGATGATGCCGACGACACATAACAAAGACGGATTCCCCGCTTATGCGCGTTCGGCCGAAGAGCAGTACGTGCAGACGCTGTTGACCAATACGCTCGGAAATACGTTTTATGCCGATCAAAACGAGCTGCTGAAGGACGCGCTTGAGCTGCATCACGAAATGGCGCAGAAGAGCCCGCAATTTATGGCCAAAGCGCTGGTGTTCGCCCGCAACGAGGGCTTCATGCGGCTGCAGCCGCTGTTCGGACTCGCCATCCTGTCGTCTTACCGGCCGGATTTATTCGCCAAGGTGTTCGACCAAGTGATCCGCATTCCTTCCGACTTGTCCGACTTCCTGACGATCCTGCGGGGGCTTGGCCGGGGGCAGGGCGGCCGGGCCGTGAAACGGCAGGTGGCCCGTTTCCTTGCCGGAGTGTCCGAATATTGGGCGCTGAAGTACAACGGCCGGGGACGCGGGTTCAGCTTGGGCGATGCGATCGCGACGGCGCATCCGAAGCCGGCCGATCTCAAACAGCAGGCGCTGTTTCGTTACCTGCGCGGGCAGGAGACAAGTCTCGCGATGCTCCCGCAGGTGGAGGCGCTGGAGCAGTTGAAGCGGGCGAGCAGCGAAGCCGAGCAGCTTGCCTGCATTGAACGCGGGAAGCTGCCGTACGAAACGGTAACGGGGGCGATCAAGCCGTCCAAGGCCGTCTGGGAGGCGCTGCTGCGCCAGATGCCTACGTTCGCGCTGCTGCGCCATTTGAACGCGCTGGATCGCGCGGGCGTGTTCGACAAGAAAGCCAATCTGGCGTTCGCGGTGGAGCGTCTGACAAACGGCGAGGCGCTGCGCAAAGCGAAAATTTTGCCGTTCCGGTTCGCCAAGGCGTTCCAAGAGGTGGAGCGTCCGGAGCTGCGAGACGCGCTTCGGGAGGCGGTGGAACTGACGTTCGCGAATTTGCCGGAGATCGGCGAGAACACGGCGATTTTCCTCGATATTTCCGGCTCGATGCAGGGGGAATATTTGCAGATCGGGTCCGTATTCGCCCTGGCGCTGTACAAGAAAACGCAGGGGAATTCGTTGTTCTGGCTGTTCGATACGGAGGTGACCGATGCCAAGCCGTCGCGTCACTACAGCATTTTAACGCAGGCGGACCGCATCCGTTCCCGCGGCGGAACCGATACCGGCGCGCCTGTGCGCAAGCTGTTTTACGAAAACAAGCGGGTCGATCAGATCATTATCGTCACGGATGAGCAGCAGAATAGCGGCAGCCCGTTTTACGCCGAGCTGGCGAGATACCGCTCCAGGGTGAACCCGCACGTCAAGGCGTTCATTGTCGACATTGCGCCGTACCGCTATGCGATGGCGCCCCCGGCCGACCGGAACACGTTCTATATTTACGGCTGGAGCGACACGGTGCTGTCCTATATTGCGCAGGCGGTACAGGGCTGCTCGGATATGACCGGGAAGATCGCTGCCATGGAGCTGGGCGGCGAAAAGTAAATTTCCACAAAAAGGAGACCGAAGACGACGGCAGAGCTTACGACAAATCGGCAGTCCGCCGAATCACGGCAGATTCGGCCTCCGAATCTCCCCGGTCCGGAACGGCCTTTTACGCGAACGCCGCAAAACTATGCCTAACATCGGGCCATGGACCGCGCCGAGGTCGATGGCTTTTTTCCATTAGCGGCCTGATCGATCCGAAGGAGGGAAAAACGCGATGACCGACTTGCGTCAACACATATTGGAAGAACTGTGCCGCATCGAGCGGCAGGAGCAGGTGCGTATCCTGTACGCCTGCGAATCGGGCAGCCGGGCATGGGGGTTCCCGTCGAAGGACAGCGATTACGATGTCCGTTTCCTGTACGTCCGGCCTGTCGAGTGGTATTTATCCATATTCGAACAACGGGACGTGATCGAGCGGCCGATCAGCGATAAGCTCGATATCAACGGCTGGGATTTGAAGAAAGCGCTGAATTTATTCCGCAAATCGAACCCGCCGCTGCTGGAGTGGCTGCAATCGCCGATCCCGTATTACGAGCAGTATTCCGCGACGGAGCGCATCCGCCGCATCTCGCCGCTGACCTTTTCCCCGAAATCGTGCATGTACCACTATCTCAATATGGCGAAGGGAAATTACCGGGATTATTTGCAGGGAGAGCAGGTGAAGATCAAAAAATATTTTTACGTGCTTCGTCCGATTCTCGCCTGCGAATGGATTGAGCGGTTTAACGCGATGCCGCCGATGGAATTCGACGTGCTGGTGGAACGCTTGGTGCCGGAGGGCAGCGAGCTGAAACAGGTCATTCGCAGGCTGCTGGAACGCAAAATGGCGGGGGACGAAATGGACTACGAGCCGAGAATCAACCCCATCAACGATTTTTTGGAACATAAAATAAACCATTCCGAGCGCACGGCCGTTCATTTGAAAAGCGCCGCAGGCGGACAGGCCCGCGAGCTTGACGGGCTGTTCCGCGCCGTGCTTAGCGAAGTGTGGGAGAACGGGTGATTGACGATAATGAACAACTTGAATCAAAATACGCTTTATCCATGGGCCGGCAAGCTTTCCATTTATGAGTACATCGCGTCTGCGCTGGACGGTCAGGGCCGCCTCACCGATGCCAGGCTGCCGGATGACGAGGAGTATTGGGCCGGACATGCCGTGCGCTGGGTCGCGGGAGGTCTGGACGGAACGTTCAGCCACCATACCGCAGGGCAAACGGATACGGCGAAGGTGCAGGCGCTGGTGCAGCTTCTCGTCAAGCAAAGCCGGAGTCCGGGCAACAAGACAAGGCGCGCTACATACCTCCGCTTGATGCAGGAGGATGTGCTGAGCGTCATTGACCCGCTGGTGGAATCGCTGCGGGAGCACCCCGGCGTCGTCATTCCGAATCTGTACCAGGAAGCGGAATGGTTCGCGAGATTCGGGGCGCACCGCAATGTCGTCAAGCTGGGGATTGCGCTGCTGGGCCAGTTCGAAACCGAGCGACACCGGGAGCTGATCGTTACGCTGGGCAAGCATGACGAATTCACGCTCTATTCGGCGGTTGCAATCCGGGGCAGCCTGGATCGCGCGAACGAGACGCTGTTCGAGTTGGCCAAGGACGTGGACGGCTGGGGAAAAATCCAACTGGTCGAGCGTCTGGAGCCGCAGACGCAGGAAATCCAGGATTGGCTGCTTCGTCACGGATGCCGCAACAGCGTCATGAACGAATATTTGGCCTTCTATTGCGCGCGTAACGGCGGGCTGGCCGAAGCGCTGTCGCAAGCCTCCGTAGATCCGGAGCTGTATGACGGGGCAGGAGTCATCCTCTCCGCGCTGCTGGCCGGGGGGCCTGCCGAAGATATCGACGACTACGAGGACGCAGCATCGGCGGTGAGCGATTTTCTAAGGCACTCCCAGACGATGTGCGCTACCGTGGCGCAGCTAACGGTTATGACGGATATTTATGATTTTCTCAACGAAGAAGGGCAGCGCTGGGAATGGCGGTACGAGCGGGGCTGGTCCGGCGACCTGCGCGAAGCCTGCAAGCGGCTGTGCGAGAATGTCATCCGCGACGAAAAATGGCCGGCCAACGTATGGGAAAGCATCCGGTCGCAGGACAGCGCGGTACGCCAGCATGCGATCTGCGCGGCCAAACAGCTTCGAATGGACATCTGGGAGGAGCTGTTCGGGCAGCTGCAGGTGCATCCGCTGGACAGCGGCTTGTATTACCAGCTTGCGCAAACGGATGTGCCCGAGCGGATGGACTGCTTGGTCCGGTATGCGGAAGCGCACCTTCCGCTGGAGGAGATCGCCAGCGGCCCGAAGGACGAAATCGGCTACGGGGAGCAGTATGCGCCGCATCAATGCTTGCAGAGCCTGCTTCAGGCGCTGGACGTTTTCGAGGGGTATGGGACGAAGCTGATCGCCGCCGGTTTGCGGAGCCCAGCCACGATGAACCGCAATATGGCGTTGAAATGTCTGGAAACATGGCCTCTTCCGGTCTGGGGAGAGGAAGTGACAGCCGCCTTGCAGGAACTGGCCGCCTCCGAGCCGAATGAACAAGTAAAGGAACGAATTGCGAAGCTTTGGCAGGAAAAGGAGCTGACGGCATGGCCTACCAAATCATAGACGGCGTCCGCGTCTGGGGAACCCCGGAGGCAGGCGCCCTGGCGCAAGCCAAAACGTGCGCGGAGCATGGAAATGTCGTGCAGGCGCTGCTGATGGCGGACCACCACAAGGGCTACAGCCAGCCGATCGGCGGGGTGATCGTCTACGAGGGACAAATCTCGCCGTCCGGCGTCGGGTACGATATCGGATGCGGGAACAAAGCGGTGCGAACGAACCTGCTCGCAGCGGATATCCGGCCCGGCTTGGCGCGCATCATGGACGACATCGCTCGGAACGTTTCGTTCGGCATCGGGCGGGTAAACAGCGAGAAGGTGGATCACGAGCTGTTCGATGATCCGGACTGGGCGGTATATTCCGCCATCGGGCGTCAGGTGCACGATAAGCTGAAGGCGCTCGCACGCGATCAATTGGGGACCGTAGGCAGCGGAAATCACTTCGTCGATTTGTTTGAGGAAGCGGGGACGGGGCAACTGTGGATCGGCAATCATTTCGGAAGCCGCGGATTCGGCCACAAGACGGCCAGCGGGTTTATTAACCTTGCGGCGGGCAGGGAGTTTTTGGCGAATGCTCCGGGGGAAAAGATGGACCAGCCGCCGGTGCTGCTCGATCTGGACAGCGAGCTTGGCGATCTGTATTACCGCGCCATGAAGCTGGCCGGGCGGTACGCGTACGCCGGAAGAGATGCCGTCATCCGTCAGGTGCTGGCGATTCTGGGAGCGGACGCGGAATTCGAGGTGCACAACCACCACAATTACGCTTGGAAAGAGACCCACAGCGGCCGGGAAACGGTCGTCGTGCGCAAAGGGGCGACGCCGTCCGCTCCCGGCCAGCTTGGGTTCATCGGCGGCAGCATGGGCGACATCTCGGTTATCGTCCGGGGAAAGGATACGGAGGAGAACCGGGCGGCCTATTACAGCACCATGCACGGCGCGGGAAGAATGATGAGCCGGACGCAAGCCGCCGGCAAAATGAACTGGAAGACGCGCGCCCGTACGGGCGGTCTCATCTCGGAGGCGCAAATGCACGAGGCCGTGCGGAGCTTCGGCGTCGAGCTTCGCGGAGCCGGCACGGACGAAAGCCCGTTCGTGTACCGGAAGCTGCAGGAGGTGCTGGACGCCCATGCGGAAACGATCGAGGTGCTGCATGTGCTGAAGCCGATCGGCGTATGCATGGCCGGGGCGGACGAATTCGATCCGTATAAGGACTAGCCGCTCTCATTTTTTAATCCAATTTTGAGCTTCTTTTAAGGTGGGCTTAAGCTTCCCGCCGCATACTAAAAAAGATCCCGTTACTTAACATATATCTTTTTAATCCCCGCCGTCGCTGCCATCGACGAGGCGGGGATTTTTTTTGCGTCTAAGCGTCGTATATGCGGCTACTCCACAAGCGGAGCGATTTTCGGAAACACCCGAAGAGCGGTTTTGTAGAAGACGTGCTCATGATACGCCTCCGGAATCAGCTCCTGCACGAATTGCAGATAAGGCTGCACGGGGGCGAGCGGCCAGTCGGTGCCGAACAGCATCTTCTCGTAATGGTCGCAATACGTCACGGCGTGGCGCAGATGCGCGAAGAAGAGCGGGGAATCCTTGAGCCGCGCGCATTCCGCGGCATCGCCGACCATCAGGCCGGACAAATCGGCGAATACGTTGCGGTTCTTGTACACGATCTCGGCTCCGTCCAGCACCCAAGGGTCCCCGAAATGGGCGATCATGAAGTTGACGTCGCGGTGGGCGACGGCAACTTCGTCCACCGTCAGCGGGTGGGAATATTTCAGCAGGCCGCGCTCCGAGTACGTATCGCCCGTATGATAGACGACCGGGACCTTGTACTGCTTCGCCAGCTCGTAGACCGGCTGGTAGACGTCATCGTAAGCATAGTACGGATAATAGCCAAGGTAAATTTTGATCCCGACCGCCTCCGGCCGCTGCAGCGCCTGCTCCAGCGCATCCAGTCCGGCATTGTCCAGCTTGAACGGGTTAACGCCCGGACAGTACACAATCTGCCCTGGATACGATTCCACCATATCGAGTCCCATCGGCGTCAAAGCTTCCCGGTCGGGGAAGCCTCCGGGGGCGGTCTCCGTCACCCCCATGCCGATCCCCAGCACGACGCCGTTCTCGGCGTATTCGCGCAGCAGCCCGTCGACGGAATAATTGACGAACGAGCGGTTTTCCGCCGTTTCCTTGAACGAAGCGATATGGGACAAGTGCATGTGCGCATCAATAATTTTCATTCCGCGCTACTCTCCTTCCGTGTCATTGCTTTCCAGTATAAGAGGGAAGGCGAGTCTGCGTAAAGCCTCCAAGCTGTCCGCCGGCAGCGGGTCGTCCGGGAAGACGAGGAAAACCGGAGCCGAGCGGCTCACGCTTCCGTGAGGAAGACGAACCCTCCGCGAGAGCAACAGGCAGCAGATCTCCTTGTTCGTATAGACCGAGGGGCGGTTGGCTTCCTCGTCCGTCACAATGTGCATAACGCCGCTCCGGCCGTTCTGGCCGAACAAGTAATCCTTCGTTTCGCGCACGCTGAGCTCCCCTTTTCCGAGCGGGTATTGCAGCGCTTTTCCGTTCGGAGCCGAGGTTCGCAGCCAACCGTAGCCGTCGGTCTCATCGGGACGAAGGAACAGCTCGCTGAGCAGCGATTTGTCCAGATACGTTCCCGTGTTCTGACGGATGTCTGTCATATAAGCGAGCACCGGCACCCCGGGGAGCATCAAATAATAGCTGTCCATGGTCGTCCCTTTGAACGTTTCGTGGTTCCGGACGGATTGGCGGACCCGGATGCCTGCCCACGCGTTGCCTTTTTCGTCGGAGAGGCGGACAAAGGCGGCGGAATGCTCTTCTTTGCGCACGGAAAGCGGCCCCATCTCCTCGAATTGGCCCGACAAGCCGCCGGTCCAAGGATTCCACCACGACTTGGCCCCGTATTCGGGAAATCCGGAAGCGAGCCATTCCCGGCCCCCGACCGCAAGCGAGCGCAGCCCGGGGTAGTAGTCGGCCGAAGCCGAAATGCGGATGATTCCGTTATCGGCCTCAAGCACCGAATAACCGGCTTCGGTCGATACCGTGCTGCCGACTTCCCCGCCGGAAACCGGGAACAATGCCGCATGATACGCCTCTTCATGGGCGCCGAGCCGCGCTTCCACCCGGACCACGAGGCAGCCGGATGCCGGCGGAGGCAGGATGAAGCGGGCTTCCGCCGCCTCGTCGTCGGGCGACAAATGAACCTGCTCCGGCGTTTCCGCCCCATCCGTGTAGCGGGCGGAGAGCTCGCCCTCCCAAACGGTCTGCTTCGCATCCCGAAGCATGACCGGCACTTCCCGCGCTTCCGGAAGCACGAACGGATTTCCTTCGTTGGCCGTCAGCTCCACATGCCGGATCGGCATTGGGGCCGTTTCCTGTCCGCTGCGCTTCAGGGCAAATTCCCGGAACGGGGTCCAATCGTCGAACCCGCCCATAGACAGGAAAATCGTATCCGAGGTTTTCGTTTCTCCGGCTTCCAGCCGTTCGAAACGGGTTTCCAGCTCCAGATACCAATCGCCCATGTTCATCCGGTGGGTACCGGACCAGCAAATCCCGTATGCGTTCTTGGTGCCGCGGGCGAAGAGCCAAGGCTCGCTAACCTTGGAGCCGTCCCAATACTCGTAATCGATGCCGTGCGAGTCCGTCGTTTCGACGATTTGACCGTCGTAAGGCAGAACGATCCCGTACAGTTCGAAACGAAAACGCTGGGAGACCCACAGTTCTCTGTCGACGGGAGCGTTCGAGTCGTTTTCCAGCTCCTGCCACACCTTCGCCGTTCCGTCGGCGTACAGCAGCGTATGGAGATGCAGCAGCAGCTGCGGAAACGCATCCGAACGGTATGTATGACGGAAGCCGACCGCTCCCCGTTCCTCTTTGGGCTCGACCCGTTCCGGCTTCTTCCGCGTAAATTCGGGGGAATACGGCTTGCCTATGGACGGCGACGACATCATGAGCTGTTCGTCCATCCGGTTCCATGCCTGAAAGAACGCTTCATTGTGATCCTTATCGTATTCGATCCCGTAGCCGCCATTCACGGCAACCCGGTTGTTTTCCGTCTCTCCGGTTAACATCGCCCCGGGCCCGGCGAAAGCTCCGCCAACGAAGCGGGTGAACGTCACCTCCGGCCCGTTGTCCGGCACGGCCCGCACTTGAAGCCGGGCTTGGTAGAAGCCGTAGTCGAGCAGGCGGTACGGAACCGCCAACGAGATCCGCTCCTTCGCTTCCAAACGCGCTTCGAAAACCCGTTCTCCAAGCGCAAGCCAAGCTTGTTCCGGCAGCTCGAAGGAGAACGAGGCCGTTTCCGGGAAATGATTTTGCATGTCCAGGTACAGGACATAATCCCCGTCAAGCGCATGCCTTGCATCCGGCACCCGCATCGTCAGGCCGGCCGGAAACTTCGGGACGATGCCGACCTTGAGCAGCGCCTCCAGCCCGTTAATGCGAACCCGGGTCTGGACGGCAGGGCAGGTGCGCCATTCGCTTTGCTCCTCCTCGATGGCTCCGACGAAAAAGCGCGCGGAGATCCGTTCCTCGCCTTCCACCTGCATCTCGCTGTTCCAATCGAATGCGACATTGCGGTCCGATTCGCCTTGGAGCTCAAGCTTCAGCGGGGCGCCCGATTTGTTCACGATGCGGTATTCGATAACGTATTCGCTTCCGAACACCGGCTCGGCCTGCTCCGCGGCTGCGGAGAGCAAGTAGTCCTCCGTTTCGATGAGACAGATGCCGCGGCCTTTGCGCTCGATATCGACGCGAAGCGATTGTCCGTTCTTGGACCATGCATAAGTGTATATATCGAAGCCGTTTACTTTATGACCGTCCGGTTTCACTTCGATCGTCCGCGTCAAGTCGGCGTACCAATCGATATCCTTCAGATAAGGCGCGAGCGCTTCGCAAGCGGCCACCTGGGGGATGAAGTTCATGAAGTGCGTCGCGTCCTCGCGGTCTTCCCAGAAAAAGCCGCATTTCTTGTACAGCGGCACCGCCTTCATATTGGCTTCCCAAGTGTACAAATCGACACGCGGCCAGCCCAGGCGAATCGTTTCCTCCACCGCCCGCAATACGAGCATTTTGCCGATTTTGCGGCCATGGTAGTCCGGGCGTACATTCAGCAGCTGGATGTACAGGGCACCCGAATCTACGCGGTATTCGCCCAGACTGCAGTATCCGACGACTTGCCCGTCGCAGACGGCGAGGAAGACGGCCAAAGCATCCGAGCTTTCCTCGTCCCGGCGAATCTGCTCGGCTGTCCGGACAGCCGCTCCGCCGCCCCATTCGTCCTGGCTCCGGTTCCACATCTCGGCTACGCTTTCCGCATAATCAGGGTGGTAATGTACGATGTTCACGTGCGTTGTCATTTCTAGCATCCACCTCGGCTCCAATAAAATATAGAAGATACTGGATATACGTCCGAGACGGAAGGAAGGTTGCAGGACACGGAAAAAAGAAGGGGGAGACTGCTCCCGCGGCGAAGCAGTAAGCGGCAGACAGCTGCGGATGCAAAGGCTGTTGTCGTGCGCAGCGGATGAAAGGAGCGGGACGAACGTGAACAGACTGTGCATCATTCCTTGCGGAGTCAAAAAAATATGGGATACCGCCGCCGCCCCGGCAGGTCCTTGCCCGGCCAAGCAGGCGTACATCTCACCTTTTCACCGAAAATGTCAGGCGTATGCGGACCGCTTTTTTAACCATTGGGCGATTTTGTCGGCTAAACACGGCTTTCTGCTGCCGGACGATAAGCTTGATGAAAATTACGACGTCGCCTTCGGCAGCGGTCACCCGGAAATCATTTCAATGCGCGAGTTGAAACGTCAAGTCAGCGAAAAGCGGCTGGACCGTTTTGAGGAAATTGTCGTGCTCGGCGGCAAAAAGTTTACCGGAATCGTTCCGGGGGTGTTTTCCGGAGAGTCCCGGATTTATTTTCCGCTGGTTGGAAGTAAGGGGATCGGAGACATGCTGCAGAAGCTGAACCGCGCTCTGGAGCGCAACGAATCGTTCGACGGCATCGTTGGCAAGAAGCTGAGGGGCTTTGATTAAGAGGGGCGGGGGCTGCCCGCTCTCCCCCAAAAGCTCCCGCGCCGCCGTACCGACGGAGCGGAAGCCGCGAAAGTCAGGAGCCGTCCGGCTGCAAATTCCGATCGCCGCAAAATTCCTCGATCGTTTGCGCCTTCATGTCGTCCAGCGGGAATCCTGAAGAATAGTTGGTATACATCAGCATGATTCCCTGGAGCGTCGAGGAGAAGTGAAGGGACCGTTTCCGGGGATCGGCAGCCCCCAGCTTCTCGAACATTTCGCACTGGGCCTCGAACTGCTCCGCATAGGCGCCCAGCAGCCGGTTTCCGTGCCTGGCTACGACCTCGTCTTGTCGCGGGCAGGTAAACAGGTTCAGATAGAAGCGGAAGACCTCCGGACGCTCCCGGACGTTGTCCAGCGCCCCTTCGACGATGTGGCGCAGCTGCTCGGCAGGAGTTTCTTTGGCGGCGGCGGCCCGCATCACTTCGAGCAGCTCTTCGATGCGCAGATCGACCATGGCGGCGAGGAGCTCCTCCTTGCCTTTGAAATAATTATAGAGAAGGCCCTTGGAAATATCCGCTCTCTTGGCCACATCGTCGATGGAGGCCGAGTGGAATCCTTTCTCGATGAAAAGCTCCATAGCCGCTTGCAGAATTTTGTCTCGGGCGGCGCGTCGAATCCGTTCGTTTTCCTCCGGTGTTCGGGGCATGTCGTCATTCCTCCAGAAACGGCAAAATCGTATTGGCGGCCTCGCCGGGATGGGTTAGCGTAAGCATATGATCCGCGCCTTCGATCCATACGAGACGGGCATTCGGCAGCTGACCGAATTGCCCGGCGAGCGGGAACAGGTCTTCGCGGTCGAGCGTACCGATCATAAACAAGACCGGCGCCGCAAGCCGGTCCAGCCTTTCGATGGCAGGAGGCTGAGGCCATACCGATTCGCTGCTTTTCCAATCGAACCATCGCCCGGTATTGTGTCTGATCAGCTCGTACATGAGCTCTCGATGCGGTCCGGCCTTGACGACGTCATAGGACGGTAAGTCAAGCGAAAGCTCGGTCATCTTCTCCACATCCGGCGCCGCGGCGAGGACGCGCCGGAACCGCTCCTCGATGTCGGGGGCGTTCCGGAAACCCGTGACGGAGCAAGCGATGAGCACGAGCTTGGCTACCCGCTCGGGGTACGTCAGGGCGAAGTCGACGGCAATCTGGCCGCCTATGGAGTGGCCGACAAGCAAAGCCTTTTCCAGGCCGAAGTGGTCCACAACCATTTTTAAATCCTCGACGTAATTGGCGGGCTCGATGGGCGCCGGCGATTGTCCGGCTCCCCGGCCGTCGAATGCGATAACCCGATAGTTCGCCGCAAGCCTCGGAATCATGAACTGCCAGCTGCGCAGATCCGCCCCGCCGCCATGAAGCAGGACGATCGTCTCGTCGCCCGTTCCATGCATTTCGTAGTGAAGATCCATCGTTTATTCCTCCCCTGAATTTTTTCCGCAGCAGCGGATGAGAATGATAACCGGACCAAGGCGATTAAAGGGGTGATGGGAAAAGGTGCCAAGGCCCTGCGCAGCTTTAGTATAATTTATGACTGAACGTACAGTCAATATAAAATAATACGGCGATAGAGAAAAGACCCGCAGCGATTGCGGGCCTTTAGGTCTGATCGCCTGTTAAAATGGCATTCGTTCGGTGATAAACGCATAGTCATGCTCTTCCGCCCACGCTTGCAGGCCGGTCCAAAACGCCTCGCACGCCAGGAAGACGCGGTCCGGATCGGATAGCTCGCCGGACAGCACGAGCTGTGCCAGCTCATCAAAGCCGACGGGCCGTTCGGGCAGCGTCAGCGCCTCGGGAATGACCTTGGCTCCGGTAGAGTAGGTCGTCCGATGGTGCAGCCCGATGAGCATCGCGCCGTAATGCGCCGTTTCCATGGCCAGGCAAGGCAGGTATGTCCGCGGGCCTTGAGCGTTGGCATTGCGCCACTTGCCGGCGAACTCGAACATTTCGCCGACCAGAACGGCGCGGATCAGTTCGCGGAATTCGGCTTCGTCCGGCGAACGGACCGCTGCTTTCAGTTCGTCCAAAAAACCGTCCGGATCGTAAAGCGGCTGAGCCGTAAGGAAGGCGCCGTGGGACAGGGGCCACGTCTCCTCGACGGTCCGGGCGTACTGAAGCAGCACCTCCTCGCTGTATATGTTCACCTCCGCTTTCCAGCTCCCCGCCGCCCATTCGTGGCTGAAGTCGACCGGTTCGTCTCCTGAGCCCGAGCGGAGAACGCAAAGCATCTCGATGTCCGAAAACGGCCCGTCCGTCCCTCGCGCCATGGAGCCGTAGAGAGCGACCGCTTTTATTTTGCTCCCGTAAACCTGTTTAAGCCGCTCGGCAATATCGCGGGCAATCGCCCGTCGTTCTTCTTTGGTTGCCGCCTTTGGTCCGTTCATTCGTTTGCACGCTCCCTGGTTAATGAAATGTTTGTTTCATGCGCCGGTTCGAACGGAGGCGGCGGTCCACGGGATTAACGGGGGATTTTTAAACGAGGCATGAGCATCGACCTCCTGCGGAAAAACGTAAGTTTGCCTTGCTTTTATAAACGTGAGGGCAGGGCGCAAGGTTTCATCCAAAGCGAAAAGCGGCCCGCCGCCGCTCCTTGGGCGAACAGCTCCGCTGCTTTGCTTTCGTCTTCGGTTATGCTTTTTTGGGCCAGAAAGTATAGCTGAAGCTCCATATAAAGTCAATCCCCAATAGGATCGCCCAGCGCGAGATCATGCTCCACAACTCCGCCGTGCGGCTGTCGTCGCCGACGAACCAGATCATGCCGAGCAGAACCGCGCAGCCGATGATCCAGGCCAACAGGTGAAGAAACCACATTTGCCGTTCGCGGCGGGCATGCGCTGGACCGTGCTTGGGGCGCGGCTCGGGGGCCGGCGCTCCTGCGAACCGGTGCGCGAACCGTTCGTCGGCCCACCGGATCATCCGGTGGCCAAAGGCGACGGATACGCCGATATAGACAGCGGCGAGGCCGTGTACGAAGCTTGCGGTCGCCCCGTTGCGCAAGTCAATGACGGTCGCGATAATCAGGACCAGATCGACCACCGGCGTGGCGACCAGGAAAAGAGAACCGGTTCGTTTCAAGCCCAAAATATAGCGAAATACGAGGCCGGCGGCGACAAACACCCAGAAGCCAATTTCACAACCGATAATGAATGCGGCTATCGTCATGCAAACGGTCCTTTCTTTTCTTTTTTGATACACTTGTATTACGAAGCAGGGTTTTATTTTAGCATTGCTGTATTAAAAAAAGCAACCGTGCTATAATCGGGACATGCCTAAAATCGTAAATCATGAAGAACGGCGGGAGCGGTTGGCGGAAGCCGTATGGCGGATTATTCGCCGTGAAGGGCTGGAAGGGGTCAGCGTTCGCAGAGTCGCGGAGGAAGCCGGCATGTCGCTCGGCTCGCTGCGTCATTACTTCGATTCGCAATCGGCTTTATTGGCTTTTTCCATGCGGCTGGTCGCCGAACGGATCAAAAAACGCATACAATCGCTTCCGCAGGACGGCGATCTCCGGGAAAATATCGAAGCGCTGATCGGTCAAATCGTGCCGCTGGACGACGAACGTCTGGCGGAAAGTCAGATCTGGATCGCCTTCTCGACCTTTGCTTTGACCGAGCCGGGCTTGAGGCCGCTGAGCCGGGAAATCCACGACGCGCTGCGGGACATGTTCCGTAATATCTTCGAATCCCTTGTCGAGGCGCAGCGGCTGAAGCCGGGCCTTGATACGGAGCTGGAAGCGAAGCGGTTCCACGCATTGGTTGACGGTTTGCTCCTGCATGGCGTCATCGCGCCCGAGGCTTTGCGTGCGGAAGAAATTGCGGGGATCATTGCGCGGCATCTGGACAGCTTGCTTGTCCGGTAACGCGATGCATAAAAGATAAAGAGCCTGTCTCCGAGGGGAGACGGGCTCTTTGACGCGAAGAAAAATGAACGCAAGGCTTACCCGAACTGGCGCAGCGCCGAATGGCGGGTAGGGCCGACAAAGCCGTTCAGCGGAAAGCCGTGCCGGATGGCGGTACTGATAAACCGCTTGGCGGTGCCGATCGCTTCCTTGACGTCGGCCCCTTTGGCAAGCTCGGCCGTAATCGCCGCGGAGTACGTGCATCCGGCCCCATGCGTATAGGTGGTGGAAATTTTGTCCGATTCGTACAGCTCGAATACTTTTCCGTCATAAAGCAGATCGACCGCTTGCGGATGATTCAGCTTCGCGCCGCCTTTGATCAGGACGTACTTGACGCCTGTCGCATGAATGATCTGCGCCGCTTCTTTCATGTCCTCCAGCGTTTGAATCGGCGGACGGTTCGCAAGCTGCGCGGCTTCGAACAAATTCGGAGTCACGACGTCCGCGACCGGAACGAGCAGCTCCCGCAGCGCGACGGTAGATTCGGGATGGAGCGCTTCGTCGTTGCCTTTGCAAACCATGACGGGGTCCACAACGATACGCCGGAGCCCTTTGCCTTTGAGCGTATGCGTGATGAGCTCGATCAGCTCGACGGAGCCGAGCATGCCCGTCTTGAGCGCATCGACGCCGATGCCGTCAAGCACGGTTTGCAGCTGGGCTTCGACGGTAGGCAAAGCGACCGGATGGACGCCGTGATGCCATTGATTGGCGGGGTCCATCGTGACGATTGTCGTCAGAACCGTCATCCCGTAGACGTCGCGTTCCTGGAACGTTTTTAAATCCGCTTGAATTCCGGCGCCGCCGCTTGTATCGGAGCCGGCAATGGTTAACGCTTTAGCTATGCTCATTTGTACTTCTCTCCCTGGATGAATGAAGTTGCATTTATGACCTATCCTATCACGTTGACGCAAAATTTCAATGCGAAATTTCGCGGATTTCCCCAAAAAAAGAAGATCGCTGCTTGGCACCCTGCAGTAAGCGCATGATTTGGGCCGCTGCCTCGCTCGCCCACTCCGCGGTTCGCCCGGCCGCTTCCTGCAGGTCGCAAGGCTTTCGCGTGATGGAAAAAGCCGCCGTCAATCCGAGCTCGTCCAACTGCTCCGGAGGCAGCTCCAGACTGCCGCACAAGGCAACTACCGGCACCCCTGCGTCCCGGGCTTTGCGGCAAATGCCCGCAATCGCTTTGCCGGACAGCGTCTGCTCGTCCAGGCGGCCTTCGCCGGTGATTATCCAGTCGGCGTCCCGAAGGTGCGCTTCGAATTTCGCCTGCTCCAGCACGATGTCGATGCCGGAGCGAAGCGTCGCGCCGAGGAACGCATGCAGTCCGGCCCCCATGCCGCCGGCTGCGCCGCCGCCGGGCAGCGTAAGCACGTCGATGCCGATTTGCCGGCGAATGACGTCGGCCCACTGCCGCAGCGCCTGATCCAGCGCTTGCGTCATGTCCGGCGTCGCGCCCTTCTGCGGGCCGAAGACGGCGGACGCGCCCTCCGGTCCGCAGAGCGGATTGCGGACGTCTGTCGCCGCTGCGAAGCGGCATTCCGCGAGGCGCGGGTCCATGCCGGAGGCGTCGAAGCCGGCCAGCCCGGCGAGCGCTCCGCCTCCGGAGGGCAGCGTTCCGCCGTCCGCTCCGTACCACCGGACGCCCAGCGCCTCCAGCATGCCCGCCCCGCCGTCATTCGTCGCGCTGCCGCCGAGCCCGATGAGGAACTGCCGGCACCCGCGGTCCAAGGCGGCCCGAATCAGCTCGCCCGTCCCGTAGGAGGAGGCGGCAAGAGGGTTGCGCCGCGCTTCGGGAACAAGCGGCAGCCCGGACGCCTGCGCCATCTCGATGACGGCGGTGCCGTCCTTCAGGATGCCGTAGACGGCCGTGACCGGCTCTCCGAGCGGCCCGCGAACCTGCACTTCCACCCGGGTCCCGCCGCAAGCATGCACAAGGCTGTCCACCGTGCCTTCCCCGCCGTCCGCGACCGGAAGCTCGACGATGTCGGCATCCGGGACGACGCTCCGAATGCCGGAGCTCACGGCCCTGCACAGCTGCAGAGCGGACAGCGAACCTTTGAACGAATCTGGCGCAATCACGATTTTCATTGGTCATTCCCCCGCAAATTCATGGAATAAGACGATTATACACCGCGCCAAAAGCCGCATCCAACATTTTCGGCCGTACCGGTCAGCGTTTCGTAAGGGAAATATCAGGAAGCTATCCGTTCTCCTTCCCTCTGCGCTTGGCTACAATAAAAACGAGTGGATAAAGAGAGGGAGTGCTGAGATTGACCGGTCGAACCGTTGGGAAGGCCGCCGGATGGGGAGGCCTGTTTATCGCGCTGCTGCTGGCGCTCGCGGCCTGCAAGCCGGAGGTGAAACCGCCGGAAGAGGTGATGGAGACGTTCGTCGCCGCCTGGCAAAAAAGAGATTACGCATCGATGTATACCGGCTTGACGAGCCGTGTAAAAGAATCCGTCACGCAAGAGGCGTTCGTCAGCCGGTATCAAAACATTTATGAAGGAATCGGATTGGCGGAATTGGATATAACGGCGGAGCCGATGGAGAAAGACCCGAGTGCGAAGTCGGACCAAATTCGTTACAAGCTTCATGTGGATATGAAGACGTCGGCGGGCCCGATCGAGTTCAGCCAGACGGCGGCGCTTCGCAAGGAAGAACGCGCCTGGGGAGTGGACTGGTCCTCGTCGTTTCTGTTTCCGCAGCTTAAGGATACGGACAAGGTTCGCGTGCAGACCCTTCCGGCCAAGCGGGGAGAAATTCTCGACCGCCAAGGCCAGGGGCTCGCCATCAACGAAGATCAATGGGAGGTCGGCCTCGTCCCCGAAAAGATGGCCGAGCCGTCCGACGAGTCCGTGGGCAAGCTCGCGGCACTGTTGAACCTGAAGCCGGAGGACATCCGGGCGAAGCTCGGTGTTTCCTGGGTAAAGCCGGAGCTATTTGTCCCGATCGGGCTGGTTCCCAAAGACGATCCGCGGGAGAGCGAGCTGTTTTCGGTGCAAGGGACGGCTTATCGGACGAAGCGGGTACGATCGTACCCGCTTGGCGCGGCGGCGGCTCATTTGACGGGCTACATCGGCAAGCTGAACGGGCAGGAGCTGGAAAAGCGAAAGGATAAAGGGTACCGGCCGGACGATTGGATCGGCAAAACCGGGCTGGAGCTGACGTTGGAGGACCGGCTGCGCGGCCGGGACGGCCAGCGTATTTACATCATGGATGCGGACGGCCGAGACAAGGCTACGCTTGCCAAGCGCGATCCGGTGGACGGCGAAGACGTGAAGCTGACGATCGACGCCGGTCTGCAGCGGGCGATGTACCGGGAGCTGGAGAACGATGCGGGAGCGGGGGTGGCGATGCAGCCGCTGACCGGCGAGCTGCTTGCGTTGGCCAGTACCCCGTCTTACGATCCGAACCTGTGGATCTCGGGCATTTCGGCCGAGCAGTGGAAGAAATGGACGGAAAACCCGGATAAGCCGCTGTTCAACCGGTACGCCCGCGCTTATTCGCCCGGGTCGGCGTTCAAGCCGATCACGGCGGCCATCGCACTGGAGCAGGGAGCGCTCGATCCGAAGGAAGAGAAACCGATTGCCGGGAAGCAGTGGAAAAAGGATGCGTCCTGGGGGAACTACTACGTGACAAGGGTGTCCGGGGCGGCGAGCGCGGTGAATTTGACGAAGGCGCTGATGTATTCGGACAATATTTATTTCGCTCAGGTCGCGCTCGATCTGGGAGCGGAGCGCTTCGAGCAGGCCGCCGGCAAGTTCGGATTCGGCGAGAAGCTTCCGCTGCCGCTGGCGGTCGACGTTTCGTCGCTGTCGAACGCAGGCATCAAGAAGGATATTCTGCTGGCCGACTCCGGCTACGGTCAAGGGGAGGTCGTCATGTCGCCGCTGCATGTGGCGGCTGCGTATACGGTCTTCGTGAACGGAGGCAACATGATCAAGCCGGTGCTCGAATATGACGGCCGCACGAGCGGCGAAGTGTGGAAAAGCGGGCTGATCCGCCCCGAGGTGAGCCGCATGCTGACGGAGCAGATGAAGGAGGTCATCCGGAATCCCGCGGGCACCGGCCGCGCAGCGAGAATCGACGGGCTGACGCTGGCGGGCAAGACCGGCACGGCCGAGCTGAAGCAAAAGAAAGGAGAGGCCGGGCAGGAGAACGGCTGGTTCGTCGCTTACGATACCGACAAGCCGAAGCTGCTCGTTGCTTTGATGGTGGAGAAGGTGGAGGCAAGGGGCGGCAGTTCCCACCTTGCCGAGAAAATCAAGGTGTTGTTCCGGGGCTTCGCGATGTAAGCGGTCAGCCCCGCTGCCTGCGGAACGCTTGCCGTCCGGTCGATCGCAGAAAATCCAATGGCTCCCAATTTCGGTTCTTGTGATAAGATGGGAAGGGGGCTTGCGGGCCCGCGCCTCAACCGAATCAAGGCGAATGTTCAAACGAAGGAGCAGATTGGATGACCCGAGACCTCGATGACGTGTGCCTTCAGCGGCATACGCCGCTAAAAGGCGGCGCCTACCGGATCGAAGAACGGCTCGCTTCCAGCGAGCTGTCCATCGTTTACATCGGCAGTCCGGCCGAGGGAGAAGGGAAGCTGGCGATCAAGGAGTTTTATCCCGGAAGCCTGGCTTTAAGAGATATGGACGGGAAGACGGTTTTATGCCGCCGTCCTTCGATCCGCCGGAAGTTTGACGGACTGAACGATGCCTTCCGGAGGGAAGCTTCGGTTCTAAGCCGGCTCCGGCATCGACATATCGTCGAATATCGACTATTTATTGATTTCCGAAGAAGGCTGGCCGGTACTGCTGGATTTCGGTTCGGCCGTTTCGCTCGCCGAGCCGGACGTCCGCCCGATTATTGCGCGGCTGGCTTCACCCGCTGGAGCTGTACTCGGAGAAGGCCCGGCAAGGGGGAAAATCCGTCTGTACAGCGCCAGAACCACGAACCCCAAGGTCGGCCTGCTGCTGTCGGGCATGATCCGATGAGGACTTGCCGTCCAGGCGCTCAGAAGATGCCCGTCGCTAAATCTGCTTAAGGCCGCTTTGCGGCTGGAGCACGTGCGCTTTAAAGCCGGGATGCGACGGAACCGCTTGAAGCCGCCCTCGGCCGCTTCCGAAAAATAGCGGAACTGTGGAAGACTTCGATAATAAAACAATTTGTTTTCATTGTACAGTTATTACGATGATGAGGGGTGGCGGCTGAGTTGCTCTTGTTATCATAACGTCTTTTTTGAAAGAAAGAAGCGACATAACCCTTCTAGGAGGTCTGTCGCTTCTTTTTTCGCTAATGATCTTTTCGATAGTTCAACAACATATCTATCTCAGTATTAATTTACATGCTTTCTTCGCTATTTTTAACTGGAGTCATTTAAACTTGGATCGTTTTGTTTTTACTGAATCTCTAAATAAACATATTATATAAAGTTCTTATTATTTTATTAAAAAATTTTGTTTACAAAAAAAAATAATTATGGTATTTTAATCAAAAAAAGAGGTGTAAATATGAAAAAAATCCAAGATAAGGTAAATGCGCTTACTCAGCGCTTGGATCATGTAATGCCTGATGACAAACCTGTACAAACAGCAGCAAAGTAATAATTTTTAACAACATAGAGAAACCCAAGAACCAATAAGAGATGTTGAATATGGAACTATTCACATCTCTTATTTCAATCATTTCATCCATAATGGAGGCATTTAAATGTCTATCACGGGCTTATTGGATTCAACGATTCCTAAAAACTCATTTTTTGATATACCTTCACATAACGAAACTCGAAGAGGAGCGTTAAGTCTCTTTTCTCAATTATCGAGTCTGGACGAAATTCTTGAAAAGCAACTAGAAGAAATAAGAATTACTGAAATTAAAGTTAAAGATAATGCTTTTTTCTGTATGGAATATATACCACAAGACTTATGGGATTTGTTGCCGATCAAATCTCATGAAATAGTTGTGCCAGACAATGAAGTCGTAGAATGTCTTGTGAAAAGTCTCATGCATCTGCAGGAAACATTTGAAAGCGGATTTATCATTGTAAAAGAATTTGTAAAATACATTGTGTGGACCAGACTTAAGGCCAAGAATGTAATGCTAGATACTCAGATAACCTCGTCATCCTTTCCAAAGATGCCGTTTGTCATCTTTGTTTCAGATAAGGCAAATTATCACATTCCACCCAACAATATTTCCAAAGAAAAATCATTTAGAATTTTAGCAGAAAATATTTATCATGAAGCGGTTCATCAGGCGGTTAATATGAACATTCTTTTAAATGATATTTTTATTGAAGAGTTTACCAGTGCAACCTCGGAAAAGATTGAAATTCCTTGGAGGAACCTTTCTGTGAAAAGAAATCAATTCTGGGAAGTCGATAGAGCTTATCATGCAACTGTTGTGTATTATCAGCTCTTAAAATATAGATTTACACAACTCCAAGATAATAATATCAGCGAGCAAGAACGAGCCTTCTTTCATTCCGCCATTCAATCAGGACTGGAATCTGCTCTTTTTCTGAGTAAGGCTTTATTGGATAAAAGGAAATATTTTACTGAAGTTGGGGAATGTAAAATTAATGAACTTTTTAATGCAATAAATCAAGTTAAACTTTAAAAATAGAAAGAAGTTGTGGGGATAATAGGAAATTTATTTAAAAATAATCTGGGCAAGAGCTACAATCTGCTATGGGTTAGTTCATTGATAAGCTCATTTGGAAATCAAATTACGATAGTTGCTCTTCCGCTACTCGCTCTATACATGAACGGAAGTAATTTTGAAGTGGGGATGATTACTTTTTTTACCTTTCTTCCCAACTTCTTATTTGGACTTCAGGCTGGAGCAATAATCGACAGAAGTAATTCCAGAGCTGTTATGATTGTAAGCCAGTTAATAAGTGGAATCATTCTAACTCTTTTATGTTCAATGGCATTGTTTCATATTTTGCATTTCACGTATTTATATATGTTTGCATTTTTGTTAGGGGTTTGTTCTGTATTTTATTCGCTCTCCTACTCTTCACTTCTCCCCGCCATAATAAACAAATCTGAATTAAGAAAAGGTAATTCGGGACTTGAAATTGCAAATGGAGCAGTTCAAATGCTCGGACCAGGTTTTGGAGGTATGATCGTTCAAATATTTTCTGCAAAACTTGCTTTTCTAATGGATGCTGCAAGTTTCTTTATTTCGGCCTTGTTCATTTCGCTTATTCCCAAAACAAAAATCTTGCTTCGTAAGTCCATTTCTAAAAACTCGCTATGGGGGGATGTAAAAGAAGGACTCGCGTTTATTTCAAAGGAAATGTATCTACGCATAATATTGAAAACTTATATTGCAAGCGTATTTTTTATTGGTCTTTATCAATCTATTTCAATTGTGTACATGTCAAAAATTTTAGATTTAAGTCCCGGTCAAGTAGGATTGGTAGTTGGTATAGGCAATATTGGTTATTTTGCATGTACTTTCTTAAATATAAGGATTACGCAAAAACTTGGTCTTGGATTAACGGTTATTCTTTCCTTGGCGCTATATGGATTAGGATTTCTCGTGATGGCAATAGCGCCTGCGAACAATGCAGCTTTTATATTTGCAATTTCTTCCCAATTCATAATCAGTATGGGGACGCCTCTATATAACATCAATGTTGTCACCTTAAGACAAACGATCACCCCGCAAGATAAATTAGCCCGCGTTAGTTCGGTATGGAGAGTATTGGGAAGAGGTGCAGCGCCTCTGGGAGCAGCATTAGGTGCAGGACTCAGTTCTTTTCTGAGCCTTCGTACAGTTATTGTGGTTGCAGCTATAGGCGGAATCTTGGCTGTATTGCCTGCTGTGAGGTCAAAACTTTTAAGGTTAAAAAATATAGAGAGTATCGACCGGAATATTTAAATACTTGGAGGCAATTTATGAGTGAAAAACTAATCCACGACATGATTTACGAACCGCAGTATGATGAGAGTTTTGAAGATGTGAAAAAGCATCTCATCGGTTTAAGTCAGAGGTTATACGAATTGTTGCCAGACATAACATTATCTCCAGATGAAAGGCTTGAACGAATAGCCAGAATTATTCCAACTAGCATTTTAATTAGCGATAATTACAAAACGGGTAGAGTAAAACTTAGGAGATTAAGAAACCGACTTGATGAATTAGTTCCAAATAATGAAATGGATTACTATGAAAAATTAGAATATTTGGTTAATAGGGTAAATGAATTGGTACCGGAAGATATTTTATTTTTTAAAAAACTTGAGAAAATTGGTGATAAAAGGAAATCTGATATCGGCCGGAATTGGGCTCCTCCTAAAGGTGGTTCTTAAATGAACGAAAAGAAAACAATTTTTGCTGCTACGGGTGATTCGTTTATTACAAGAAGAATTTGTGATACTTCACCCCAGTTCACTGAGTTAGCATCTTTAATATCGAACGCTGACGTACGTTTTACAAACTTAGAAGTTACGGTACACAAAAATGAAGGTATTCCTAATGCATTTAGTGGAGGTACATGGGCATTTACAACTCCAGAAGTTTTGAAGGATTTAAAGTCTTCTTTTGGTTTTAACCTTGTATCTATCGCCAATAATCATGTCCTTGATTACTCTTACCCTGGACTTTTGGCAACTAAAAGTTATTTAGAGGCTAATGATATTGTATCAGCCGGTGCAGGGAGAAATCTTTCTGAAGCGTCTGAACCTAAATATTTAGATACAAGCAAATCAAGGGTATCCTTGATTGCTGTGACATCTACTTTTCATGAATCTTGGGTCGCAGGACAGCAGCGAGCAGACATGATAGGCAGGCCGGGAGTTAATCCTCTCAGAGTAGAAACTCAACATGTTATTGACTCTGAAAAATTCATGCATTTGAAAAAAATTGCAGAAACTTCTTATGTAAATGGATATTATACCCAAGCATTAAAAGATGGCTATATAAATGATGAAAATAGTGATATCTTTCGTTTTGGAAGACTTGTTTTTAAGGAAGGAAGCAACGAAGGGAAGTATACAAATGTAAAAAAGACTGAAATGGATCGGATATTAACTAGAGTCAAAGAGGCAACCAAACAATCAGACTATGTTTTAATTAGCGTTCATTCTCATGAGATGAAACGAGATAAACTAGAGGAGCCTGCAAATTTCGTGGAAGAATTCGCTAGAAAATGTGTGGATGCAGGAGCCCATGCTGTCATTGGCCATGGTCCACATGTAACTAGGGGAATTGAAATCTATAAAAACCGCCCTATTTTTTATAGCCTGGGGAATTTCTTTTTTCAAAATGAGACAGTCACTCATCTTCCTTCAGATTATTATGAAAAATTTGGCCTGGATTCTAGCAATACAATTGCTGATGCTTTTGACAAGAAGAGTAATTATGATACTAGGGGACTTTCTGTAATACCAAGCGCCTGGGAATCCATTGTTGCTTTATGGACGATGGAAGAAGGAGTATTATGTGATGTCAAACTTATTCCGGTCGAAATTGGATATGGAAAACCAAGATACCAAAGAGGTGTTCCCAAACGGACCTACAACGAGAATGTACTAGATAGAATAATCGACTTATCCAGCAATTATGGGACTAAGATTGTAAAAGTTAATGGGATTGGTAAGGTTTTACTATGATCGCCACAGGTTCAGGCAGTACAAGGGATGCGTCGGGGGTAACTATGTTTGGTGCCTACGAGTACTCCCTCAACTCTAATAGTATAGATTGGATGGAGAAGGTATATTGGTGCTAAAAAGAGGTATTCATAGATGCGTCTAATCCAAACCCTGTTCGTTTAACGGTGGAAGAGCAAGAAAAGTTACGAACCTTCATCTCTAAAGGAAAATCATCGGCACGATCCATCAGATGTGCTCTCATTCTGCTGGCAGCTGATGAAAACAGGCCCGGCGGTTGTTTAAAAGAATTGGAGATCGCCGAGCGAATGCAAGTGCACGTCAATACCGTGTATAACGTTCGAAAAGCTTATGCCAAGCAAGGCTGGGAAGGTGCGGTCGGAAGAAAAAAGCGAGTCACACCTCCCGTTGCGCCAAAAGTAGATTTTCTCGTTCTAGGGGATTGATTACTGTGTTGTGCCGGAACAGGAGCGTACCGTTCTCCCGGTTTCGATGATGATGAACTCGGCTTCCGGCAGCGGCTCGTTGAGATCAAGGCTCGCGAACAGCTCGCGCAGGCTGATCTGCCGCTTCTCGAACGAAGCGAGAGGCCAGTACTTGACCGGAATGTCACTGCTGCTCGTCGTATTGAGGAAGTACCCTTCCAGCCTTCTGGCAAAGCGCGGCTTCGGACGAAACGCCAATAGATGGCCCAAGCTGCCAGCGGCACGGCGAGCACGATGCGTGATGATCAAATAGCGCTGCACGACGGAACGCACGTTGGTAACGAGATCCGAGGAGACGGAGCCTCCTTCCGGGTCCGTTACCGTCATTGTCAGGACCGCTTTGCCGATGCATGGAAGCGACGGTTAGCGAATCGTCGTCCACCGTGAGTCGGCCAGCTTGGCGTTGCTGTAGGAGGTGATCGTGCAGCTCGGCTTGTCTTGGTTTGCATCGTGGAAATAGTTCTTAAGATCTGTTTTTTGGCGTCTCCATCTTCCTTCGTCAGCTCGATGGGCAAGCTGCTAATCGCTTCAGGCGCCGTGTTTGCGATATCCAGCTCGCTAACCGTCGTTTCCCGGTAAAAATCCGGCCCGTTCAGATGTACGGACTTGATACTTGCCTGAGCGGGGAAAGATGGGCCTGCGCTTCGAAGCCGTTTTCCGTTCAGCTTCATCGGCGTCTGTTCTTCCTAAATTGGTCTGCAAATCTTTCACGATCAGCTCGGCCTTCATCGATTGATACACGTCGGCGCCGGCGAGCTTTGTTCAATCCTCATGGTGCAGCAGGAAGGCGGAGACGTTTGACGGCACGCCCTTGGCCGACTGGGCGAACTCCATTCCGCCTTTAAGCCGTGATTGGCTAGCAGTCTGATCTTCATGAAATCCCGGGCGTTACTTTGAATTTCAGCAGAGAGTATTTGTCCGATTTTACAAACCGGATGTTTTTCGAATTATAATACAGACAAGCGAAGCAGGAATCGAACTAGATTCGGGACACGGCAAAGTATAATACGTATATCGCTTTAAGCAACTATTTGACCTAAGTGCTGGACAAGACGTTCAAAAGCTATTTCAGAGAGTTCGGTGCGGGGAAGAAATCCGCATCCGCTTTACCAGCTTCAGTACGTTTCCGATGCTGTAAGGGCATAAGGACGATGTAGATAAAGTGCTGACGTTCGCCGCGAAGGAGCTTTCCTATCAGGTAGCTGACGAGTCGGTCAAGGCTCTTGCTCCCAAGCAGAAGGAGCTCATGGAAACGATGGGGAGATGCAGACGTTCTATCGAACAAAGCTTATGCCGAAGACGAGTTCGGCCAAGGTAAGGAGCTGCATAAGAAATTGCTTGTGGCGCCTAACGAGTTGTCGGATTTAGCCGACAAGTTTTTTGCCGATTTTGCCGTCATCACGGAGCAAAGGAAGAAAGAAGACTTGAGGAGCTTAAGAAAAACGACATGCTATTCCGGTGCCAAGCCATGAGGATTGTCAACTGGGCGCAGGATATCCAAGAGGCGTTTGACAAAGCCTGGGTACCGACGATAATGTGCGGAGCTTTCGAAGGATCAGGAAAGGCTTAAGATAAGGACGGGTGAAGATCGTTCCCGTATTTACCGAGCGAGTAAAGATAACCGCCGCCGACCTGATGGAAGCTTTGTGGACCGAGGACACTTCGATCAGCAGCAATACGAAGGGGAAAGTATCGACGGGCGGAAAGAACGAGCCTCTGAAAAACCTCAACAAGCGCGTGTCGGCATTGGTCGATTTGTATAGTACGATGATCAAATTGAGCCGTTGATCAAGGAGAACAATCATGAGCATAAAAATTTGGGCCGCCGCGTTTATAGCTTGTATCGTTACGGCAGGAGTTTATGCGATGTATCGCATTATATTCACCGATGGGTTGACAACCATAGTATCAAAGGAACGAGCAGAGTCAACCAATAACTTAACATTGAATTCTCAACCATTCGAAGTGTACGTACAAGAGAAATCTGTTCCAGAACCTACGAATACCCCTATAACCAAAGCTGTTGAAATCGCACAACCTTTGAAATATATAAACAAAAGGCTCGGGTTTTCACCGGAGTTCAGAGGTGTGGAGAAGCATTTATCAAATAGACGAAATCGATAATGAAATAAGTTATTTAAGACCGAATGGACATAAAGAGTTTCTTTTAAGTATTGAGCGCATACAAGAGAAGCGCTCCGAGTAGAATCCTCCTCAAAACAGACAATTTCGTGTTCTTCTCGTGCGTAAAACCGATTGGATGGGCGAAGTGAGTGAAGAGGAACAAGAAGTTTACGATGAAATCAATGAAGATATTAAGATCCGATCGTTTCGATGAAATTTAAACCGAAAGGCATAAAACGAAGCCTCATCGCCCCTCGAACCATCCGGTTCGGCGATAAATTTGGCTTTACTAAAATTCAAATTTATGAAAACAAAGACGACAATGACCTGCCGGATTCAATCGCTTTGCAGTTTACCGAAAAGGGCCAAAAGAGCGATTCGGCGAATCGAGTATGAAAGGCAGGGCAAGGTCGATGATCTCGGATTATTTCTACGTTTATTCGCATTCCGATGAGCGAAGCAAGGCCAATGTTAAGGAAATTGGATACGTTAGTCAAACGGAAAATCCTTTTATTTTTATAGTTTTCCCATTATTTTCCCAAATAATGAGAGAAGCTTCATCCAGCGAAAAGCAGAACTGCTAGAGACGGGTGGGCCATCGTTTTCATGTTGTGACAATGAGCGAGGGTAAAACTGAAAATTACATGCCGATCATTCGGAACGATTTCCTCCGGGCGCAAGGGACAAAAACGCCGTCCCGGGCAACTTCCTTCCGGCTCTGCCGCTATTCCTCTTGTCTTTTCCCCCGCCGGCATGGCATACTCCAAATATGCCCAATTCATTAGACGAATTTATCCCTCTGTTGTATAAATCGAATCCTGCCGTACGCGGCGGGGCGCGGATGATAACAAACGCGCACCGCTGCCGTTATTCACTCCAAGTTGCCGCCTTTTATCAGTCGGAATCCGTATAACGATTCAGGTGACGATTAGCAGCGAAAACGTCGAGGTTATGAATTCATTGAAAGATATGAAAACGGAAAGGACAGAAACTGTGATGTGCAAAAATGTGATCGACGAGAACTTGCCCCATTTCAAATATCATCCCAACGCTTACCGGCTCGGACTGTTCAAGCAAGGTCCTGCACGTCCTTGTACGGTTTGCAGCCGGGACACGAATTATGTTTATTCCGGCCCGTTTTATTGCATTGATGACGTAGACGCGATCTGCCCATGGTGTATTTATGACGGACAAGCCGCCCAAAAATTTAACGGCACTTTTCAAGGGGCGGTCGAGTATAACAATGGTTTGTTGTCGGTTGCCTTCGACGACGATAAGACTCAGTACATGTATTTTAGGGGTAGCGAGCAGGTTGAGCCTATCCATGACCGGCCGTTGCACGAGCTGCTATTTCGGACGCCAAGTTATTCATCCTGGCAGGAGCCTCAGTGGTTGAGGCATTGTGACGATTTTTGCGCGTTTATCGGGTATTTGGACCAAGACGAATGGAGGGACCTCAAGGCAGAGCTGCAAGAGGAATTATTACGGTTGGAAGCGAGCTGCGGGCTCTCTTTGGACACAATGATCGGCGATATCGGTCTTTATCTATTTCAATGTCTAGCCTGCGGAAAGTACAGGCTGCATGCCGATCATTCGTAACGATTTCCTTCGGGCGCAAGGGGCAAAACGCTGTCCCGGGCAAGTTCCTTCCGGCTCCGCCGCTATTCCTCTTGTCTTTTCCCCCGCCGGCATGGCATACTCCAAATATACCCAATTCATTAGACGAATTTATCCCTCTGTTGTATAAATCGAACCCTGCCGTGCGCGGCGGGGCGCTACTATAATCGAGAGTGGATAACTGGCGGTTCCCGGAGGAGGGGTACGGATGATAACCAAACGCGCACCGCTGCCGTTGGCCTCGCTGCTGCTCTGCTCGGGGGTTGTCGCCGGGTGCGGTCAGGTGAATGCGCCGACCCCTGCGGGAGGCGATCAGCGGCAAGTGAAGCCGTTTACAATTTCGCTGCGGCACACTCAGGTCCGCGACGATGCCAGGCTCAAGCTGAAGCTGCTGGAAGACGTGGCCAAAGGGATGGAAGCCGCCGTCCCCGGGCTGACGGTAGAATTGGAGGGCATCGAAGACAAGGTCAACCGCTTCGAAAAGCTTCCGGCCGAGATGGCCGCGGGCTCGCCGCCCAAAATATTCGATTTATTCGGCGGTTCGGATACGCAGAAATATGTCAAAGCCGGCCGGCTGCTGGATTTGACCCCGATCCTGGAGGAGCTGAAGCTCAAGGACCGCTTTTTCGATTTGGACGAGTTCACGGTTGACGGTAAAATTTACGGACTGCCGACGGCGTCCTTCGTCGAAGGCGTGTACTACAACAAGAAAATATTTAAGGAGCTGGGAGTAGAAGTACCCAAAACATGGGAGGAGCTCATTGCGATCGCGGAGAAGGCGAAGGAGAACGGCATTACGCCGTTTGCGCTTGCCGCGGCTGACGGCTGGGTGATCAACATGCTGATGAACACGCTGTGGGTGCGCACGGCCGGCCCCGATTCCGTCCAAGGCTTCGTCAGCGGATCGCGCAAATGGACCGATCCCGACGTGCTCGACGGCTTCAAGCGCTATGAGCTGCTTGTCAAAAGGGGCTATTTCCCGGAAGGCAGCCTTGGTCTTAAATATGCGGAGCAGCAGTACAAGTTCCGTGCGGGCAACGCGGCGATGCTGTTCGACGGGAGCTGGGCGAGCGGAGCGATTGCCGATCCTCAGTGGTCGAAGATCGCCAACGACGTCGGCTTCTTCAACTTCCCGGACACGGGAGGGAAGGGCGACGGCTGGATTAACGGCAGCTACTCGAACGGCTACGGCTTCGCGGCGAACCTCAGCGACCAGGAGAAGGAAGCCGCCAAAGCGTTCATCCGCATTATGTACAGCGACGAAATGCAGCGGCGCCAATTAAAAGAAACCGGCGTCCTTCCCGCCATGAAGCTGATCGATCAGTCGGGCTTTTATCCGATTGTCGACGAAATCATGAAGACGACCCGCTTCAAGCAGTTTCCGGCGTTCGATGCGGTCGTTCAGGCCAAAGTCCGCGAAGCGCTCGAAACCGCGATGCAGGAGCTGGTCGGCGGCAAGCTGACGGCGGAGCAGGTGGTGGAGAAGCTTCAGCGGGTGCAGGAAGCCGCAAACAAAGAAGCGAAGAGATGAGGCGGTTCGCCGGAAGAATGCAGCTCGGCGGCGAACCCTTCGGCATAAGAAAGGAACGACAGGCATTTGATGAATCTTCGGAAAAAGGTGTTTTTGGGGTTCATGGCGTTTATCGTGGCGCCGCTGTTTGTGCTCGGAACGATCACTTATTTGCTGTCGCAGAACATCATCCAGCAAAACTATGCGGAGCAGTCCGAATTTACGCTGAAGGCCGTCGGCCGCAATATTACGTACGTGCTGAAGGAAGCGAACTATTTCTCCCAAGCGTCGATGCAGCGGGAAGACATCCAGCGGATGCTGGGAGCCAAAGACGGCGTCGATGCCGTCACCCTGACCGAATATGACCGTTTGCTGCAGCGAACGTTTCTTTCTTACACGCCGGCTTACTCGGTGACTTTGTACGATTTTGACCGGCAGTCGTTCAGTCAGGGGAAGATCGGCTACAGGCCGCTTTCCTTCGCCGAGCTTGCCAAGCTGCCCGTGTTCGGAGAAGTGATGGCCTTGAACGGCGTGCCCCGCTGGATCGGCCCGCACGAATTCGAGAATTGGACCGGCAATAAGCCGTTATTTACGATGATTCGCGTGATCAACGACACATATACGCTCGACAACCGCGGGATTTTGCTGCAGCAATTTCAATTCAACGAGCTGAACCGCATTTTCAACTATTTCGGCACCAGCCACAGCAGCGACGTCCGGTTCATGATCGTCAATCAGGACGGGCTGATCATGGTAGATAACAAGGATAAGCTCTCGGGGGAAACGCTTTCATCGCACATCGACGGCACGATCCATTTGGGCGGGGAATACGAGAGCGGCAAAATGAAGTTCGAGGGCGTCGAAAGCATCGTCTCGGTGCATCATTTGAATTTGGATGAATTCGGAAAAATGAACTGGAGCGTCGTCTCCGTCACGCCTTGGGCGTATTTGTCCGGCCGCTCGATTCAGGTGATCCAATGGATCGGCGCGATAACGATCTTGTCCCTGCTCAGCGCGCTGCTGTTTAATATGCTGTTCGTCGGCCGCGTGATCCGCTTTATTTTGTACATTGTGAATTCCATGAAAAAGGTGGAGATCGGCGATCTTGGCATCCGCGTCGAAGCGAATAGCAAGGATGAGACCAGCGCGCTCGCCCGCGGCTTCAACAGCCTGGTCGAGCGAATCAGTACGCTGCTGGAGGAAGTGAAGCGGGAGCAGGAGCGGAAAAACAAAGCGGAGCTGATGCTGATGCAGGCACAGATCAAGCCGCATTTTCTGTTCAATACGCTGGAGTCGATCAATGCGCTTGCCGCGCAAAACGAAGGCCGCAAGGTGAGCAGGATGGTGCAGCGGCTGGGGACGATTTTGCGCGTCAGCTTTTACTATAAAGAGGAAATTCCCCTATCGATGGAAATCGATCATGTGCGCAATTATTTGGAGATTCAGAAATACCGTTTCGAAGATTTGTTCGAATATGAGATCGACGTGCCGCCTGCGTTGGCTTTGACCCCGATTTTGAAGCTGACGCTGCAGCCGCTGCTGGAGAACAGCATTCAGCACGGCTTCGAGGGGATGGAGAGCGGTGCAGAAGCCGGCGGTTCCGAGCGGCAGAAGGGCTTTTTGTGGATTGCCGCGGAAGAGACGAAGGATGCCGTCGTGCTGTGGGTTAAGGACAACGGGGCCGGTATCCCGGAAGATGTGCTGCTCCGTCTGCATGGCACGCCGGGGAGCAGGCCCGTCGGGGCGGCGGAAGCGGATGTCCCGCTGCCGGAGGAGCGGATCGGGCTTGGCATTCCGAATGTGGCGGATCGCTTGCGCATCCATTACGGCAGCCGCTACGGCATGATGATTTGCAGCCGGCCGGGCTTCGGCACGGTTATTCGCTGCACGATACCAAAACGAACAACTGGGTGATACGCGATGAAAATCAAAGCCATGCTGGTGGACGACGAAATCAACATCGTCCGCAATCTGGAGAAGGTCATTCCCTGGGAAGCGATGAACATCGAGCTGATCGGCACGGCAGCCAACGGGGCCAAGGCGCTCGATCTGGCCCGCGAAGGGAAGCCAGATCTCATCTTGACGGATATCCGCATGCCGGTCATGGACGGCATCGAGCTGCTGCGGGAGCTGAGACAGTCCGGCTACGAGGGCGAAATTATTATGCTGACGGGCTTCCAGGAATTCGACTACGCCCGTTCCGCCGTCAAGTATGGTGCGCGCGACTATATCCTGAAGCCGATCGATTACGAAGAGCTGCAGCTCGTTATCGAGCGAACCGCCGCCGGGATCCGCGAAATCAAGATCAACGAGCTGAAGGAAACGGCCAAATGGCGGGAGCTGTCCGAGCTCGCTTACGAGAAAATTTTGCTCGATCTGCTGATGGATTATACGTCGTTTCCACTGCACCGGCTTCGCGAAGAGGGAGACCGCTCCTGGCTCGACCAGCGCTACTGGATGCTGCTCGTCGATCTGGACGATTATTCGCAGATTGCGCGGCAGGACGAGCGGGAGCGCAAGCTGGTGCATTTTGCCGTGCGCAACGTGCTGCAGGACGCGCTCAGCCCGGAGCTGGCGGAATACGCGGTGCTGCTGACGCGGGAAGGAGAGTGGTGCGTGCTTATTCCGCTTCCGGCGACGGGGCTGCCAGCGGCAGCGATGGCCGCCTCCGCCCCCCAGCGGCTGAGGGCTTGGTCCGAGCAGGTACAGCAAGCGGTGGAACGTTACGTTAAGCTGTCGGTCAGCATCGGGGTCTACCCGTCGCCTCTGGAGGCGGAGGAATTGGCGGATGCCTACCGGAAGGTGCAGCGCGGCCTTCAGCTTTCGCTGGAGAACCGGCACATCCTGATCCACGAGCAAACGGCCGTGACCGATGCGACGGGCAGCTCGTTCTGGGGCTTGGCCGACGGACTTGCCGCCGGATTGACGCAGGGAGACGCCGCCAAGATCGAACAGACGCTCGAAGAGCTTGGCCGCAGCATCAAGGAGGCCGGCGGACACCATTCGATGCGCGCCGAGCAGATGCTGCATTTTCTGTGCCTGCACTTGCTGCGGGAAATGCGTTCGGTCGGGCTGCTCGGAAGCTCGCAGGAGCAGACCGTATGGTCCAAACTGGAGGATAGCTTAAACGTGAAGGAACTTGTCGAGTGTATACACCTGCTTATTCGGGAATGCCAGCAGGTGAGCACGGGCCGGCGCAAATCGCCCGAGCTGCTGATGGCTTCCGCCCGGGAGTACATTCAGAAGCATGTGGCTCGCGATCTGGGCGTAGAGGAGCTGGCTCAGCATCTGGGAATCAGCAACAGCTATTTCAGCTTGCTGTTCAAACAGCATCATCAGGAGACGTTCCTTGAATATTTGACGCGCGAACGGATGGAGCTGGCCAAATCGCTGCTCCTTCACAGCGACAAGAGCGTCACCCAAATCGGCAAGCTGGCGGGCTACGCGGAGCGGCGTTATTTTACGAAGGTGTTTCACAAATATGAGGGGATGACCCCGACCGAGTTCCGGGAACGCGCCAAGCCAGGCGCGGCGGAGCTTGAGACAGAGGAGGAAACGGCAGATGGTGTCTAACAAAATTGGGGAGCTGACGCTCCGGCAAAAAATCGGTCAAATGTTGATGTGCGGCTTTCACGGTACGGAGCCTTCGGAAGATATCGAACGGCTGATCCGGGAGAAGCATCTCGGCGGAATCATTTATTTTCGCCGCAATCTGGTGGAGCCTGCCCAAGTAGCGAAGCTGTCGGCATCGCTGCAGCAGCTGGCGCTCGCCCACGGAGGCGTGCCGCTGCTGATCGCGATCGATCAGGAGGGCGGGATGGTGACGCGCATCGATCAAGGCATGACGCCGATTCCCGGCAGCATGGCGCTGGGGGCGACCGGAGATGCCGAGGCGGCTTACGAAGCGGCCAAGGTCTCAGGCAGCGAACTGAAGGCGATGGGCATCAATATGAACTTCGCGCCGTGTCTCGATATTAACAACAATCCGCTTAATCCGGTCATTGGCGTCCGTTCGTACGGCGGAGATGCGGAGACGGTCGGCCGTCTCGGCACGGCGGCCGTGCGGGGCTACCAAGAAGCGGGCATTGCCGCGACGGTGAAGCATTTTCCCGGCCACGGCGATACGGGCGAGGACTCGCATACGGCGCTGCCGGTCGTGCCGCATCCGCAGGAGAGGCTGGACCGGCTGGAGCTCGGGCCGTTCCGCCGCGCGGCCGAGCTTGGCGTCGATGCGGTGATGACCGCGCACGTGCTGTTCCCGGCCGTCGAGCCGGAGCGGCTGCCGGCGACGCTGTCGTCCCGGGTCATTGACGGGCTGCTGCGGCAGGAGCTCGGCTACGCCGGGGTCGTCGTCACCGACTGCCTGGAGATGAACGCCATAGCCGGGCATTACGGCATTGCCGAGGGCGCAGTGAGGGCCGTGGAGGCGGGGGCCGACCTCGTGCTGGTCAGCCACCGGATCGAGCGGCAGCAGACGGCGCTGGACGCGCTCGTGCAGGCGGTGGAGAGCGGCCGCATCCGCGAGGAGCGGATCGACCGCTCCGTCGAGCGCCTGCTGGCGCTCAAGAGCCGCGTCGCTTCGCCGGCAGGCGCCGAAGCGGCTCTGGCGCCGGGCGCGAGCCTGGCGACCGAGGCGTCGCAGCGGCTGGCGGAGCGCATTGCCGAGCGCAGCGTGACGCTGCTGCGGGGCGAAGCCGAGCTGCCGCTTGATCCGGCGAAGCCGGTGCTCGTCGTCTGGCCGGAGGTGCGGGTCGGCACCGAGGTCGACGAGGTATTGGCCCGCCGCGAGACGGCAGGCTATTGGCTGGCGCAGCTGAATTACCAGGTGCGCGAGGAGCGGATCGGCGTACAGCCGACGGCGGAGGAGCAGGCGCACATTGCCGAGCTGGCCCGTGAAGCCGAACAGATCGTGCTGGTAACCTACAACGCCTCGTTCTCGCCCGGGCAGGCGGAGCTTGCCAAAGCCCTCGCGGCGCTGCCGAAGGCGAAGCTGGTCGTGGCTGCGGCGCGCAATCCGTTCGATATCAACGTCTTGCCCGCGGAAGTAAAAACCTATCTCGCGTGCTACGAGAATACGCCGTTCGCGATGAAAGCGCTGGCCCGCGTATTGGCCGGCCAGCTATCCGCTCAAGGCAAGCTTCCGGCGCCGCTGGAAGCGTCGAAGGGTAAAACTTGCTGCTGACTTTTAAGCGTCATACGACTTTTTTTACCTGCGATTCGTAACCATGCGATCGCAGGTTTTTTATTTGCTTGGAATCCCGAAAAAAAACAACGTCCGGCCCCCCCTGGAAGGAAGGGTCGAACGTTGTTTTGATGCCGCTTAGTTTACGGTCACAAGAATGGTCGTTTTCTTGCTCGCATAGCCAACGGTGATGGTGGCGCGTCCTTTTTCGGTCGCTTTGATCACTCCGTCCTTCACGTCGGCTACCCGAATGTTGGTCGAACTCCAAAGGCCGGATACGGTCACGTCCAGATCCGAACCGTCCATAAACGTCGCAATCGCTTTGACGTTCAGCGTTTCGCCCGGCTTCATTTTCGCGGTGACGACATCCGTCTTCAAATATTTGAGACGGTCGATGTCGACCGGAATCGAGACGCTTTTGCCATTGAAGGTGGCGGAAATCGAGGCGCTGCCGGAAGCGATCGCCTTTACAAGACCGTTCTCCACCTCAAGCAATTTGTAGTTGGTCGATTTCCACTGAGCTTGCGACGTCACGTCTTTGGTCGTGCCGTCCGCCATCGTCGCTTTCAACTCAATCTGGAAGGTGCTTCCCGTTTTCATCGGAAGATAGCGCTTGTTCGGCACGAGGTCCGTCACGGAACCGATGTCGACCGGAATCGAGACGGATTTTCCGCCGAATTTGGCTGTGATGGTCGTTTTCCCCCGGGCTAAGGAGGTCACGACCCCTTTCTCAACCTGCGCAATCGTCGGATTCGCCGAGGTCCATTCCGCCGTGCCTTCCACATCCTCCGGCTTGCCGTTGGCATCGATGGAAGTCAGCTTGATCGTGCGGGTTTCGCCCAAGTCCATTTGAATGGATGCCGGGCTTGCTTTCAGCGTGCTGGCCATATCGACTTGCACGGTAATCGTTACGGTTTTCGTATCGACTTTCGCGGTGATCGTCGTTTCGCCCGAAGCCAGCGCTTTGATCGTGCCTTCGCTGACCGAAGCGACCGCCGGATTGGAGCTTGTCCATTCCGCGTCCTGCGCGACGTCGTTCGTCTTGCCGTCCGTATACGTCGCATTCAATTTGACGGTCTGGACATCGCCTTTTTTCAGAACAAGGCTGGTTGCGTCGGCGGTCAACGTTTTCAATACGCCGACGGACACTTGGATCGTCGTCGAACGATTGCCGAACTTCGCGGTAATCGTGGCGGTACCCGTGCCGATCCCCGTAATCATCCCGCCGCGCACTTCGGCGATTTGGTCGTTCGAGGACGTCCACTCGGCTTTTTTCTCAAGACCGTCTTCATTGACACCGTCCGGATAGACGGCTTTCAGCGTAATTTGCTCCGAATCTCCGATTTGGAAATTCACTTTTTTGCTGCTGGGCACAAGGACGTTAGGGATGTCGACCAGCACCTTGGCGGTCACGGTTTTTTCGCCGTACTGGGCTGTAATTGTCGCTTCGCCCGCCTTTACGGCCGTTACTTTGCCGTTGATGACGCTGGCGATCGTTTCCTTGTCGGAGGTCCACTTCGCTTGGCTGGTCACATCTTCGCTGCTGCCGTCGCCGTAGGTGGCGTCGAGCGTGAGCTGCTCCGATTTGCCCGAATTCAAAGTAATCGTGTCTTTGCTCAGCTCCAGGCGGCGGGGAACGTCTACGTCGACGACTACGGTCACGGTTTTCTCGCCGTATTTGGCTGTGACGGTCGCTTCGCCCGTTTTGTTGGCGCTGATTTTGCCTTTGACGACATAAACGATCGTATCGTCGGAGGACGACCATTCGGCGCGATCGGTAATATCTTCCGTATTTCCGTTCGGATAGGTGGCGGTCAATTTCAACTGCTCGGTCGTGCTTTTCTTCATAAGAAGGTTCTGCTTGTTCAGATCGAGCTTGATGGCGTTATCGACATCCACTTTAATTTTGGCTGTCTTCGTTCCGTAGGAGGCGGTAATGTTCGCCTGACCCGGACCGTAACCGGTGATTTTGCCTTTAAGGGCATCGGCGACATCCGCGTTGTCGGACGTCCACTCGGCGCTCTCCGTCACATCTTCCGTCGTTCCGTCGGGATACGTGGCAAGCAGGCGGATGGTTTCCGACTGGTTCAGCAGCAGCGAAACCCGGGATTTGTCGGCATCGACGCGCTTGACTACTTCGACGGTCAGCGGGATCGATACCGATTGATTGCCGAACTTCGCCGTAATGGTGCCGGAGCCGGAGCCTTGGGCGGTCACCTTTCCGTTAAAGACGGTAGCAATCGTGCCGTGATCGATCGTCCATTCCGCTTTCGCGGTCACATCTTCCGACGATCCGTCGTCGTAATAAGCCTTCAGAGTAATTTGTTCCGATTGGTCTTTGCGCAAATCCATTTTTTGCTTGTCATTGATAAGCGATTTGACGCGCTTCGTCACTTTTACCTTAACGGGAACTTGCTCCGTCATATATTTGGCCGTAATGATAACGTCGCCTTCCGCTTTGGCCGTGATGACACCGGCATACACCGAAGCAATATTCGCGTCTTCGGAATTCCATTCGGTTTTGATCGTTACCGTTTCCGTCTTTCCATTGTCGTAAATCGCAGTGGCTGTCAGGTTGGCGGTGCTGCCTACGTCCAGCGAAACTTCGTTTTTGTTCAAAACCAGTTTCGTGATAACATCCGCGGCCGATGCGCTCATGACGCCAAAGCTGCATGTGCTCAAGACGACGGTAAGCAACAACAAGAACACTTTTTGCATTCTAAAGCGCAAGCTCTTTCACTCCTGTTCCGTTTGTAGTTCGTCTGGTCAGACAATGGTACATATATCGGCATATTCGGCCAAAAACTTTAGACTTTTGTTGGATCATGCCGCCTTATTTCTTGTACCTTTATGAGCGGGGGACGATTTCCCGGAAAATAACGAATCGGATCGGCCCCGGGAGGAACATTTTTACGGACGCTAAAAAGCCGTACCGAATCGTGTTCGGCACGGCTTACTAACCTATACGCGTATTATTAGGAATCCGCTTGAGGCTCTTCCTTCGGCACCAGCTTGAAAATTTCCCCGGATTCGAACGTATCGATCAAGCGTCCGAGCCATAAGTAATAGCGAATCGCTTCCTCCATCTTGCGGGTGTCGGTGACGACGATTTTTTGCAGCGCTTCGTTGTCCGGATCGTTCTCCGCAAGCCGTTTCAGCTCGGCCGCCGATTTGCGCAGCGCCTGCACGTTCATTTCAATGGATTTCTGCCATTTGATGACGAAAAAATCCGCGAACGTCTGGTACCAGTCCGGCTCAACCTCGTACAAATCCTTGCGCGTTCCTTTTTCCCATACTTTATGCACCATTTTGAGATCCGTCAGCGTGCGTACGCCCGTGCTCATGCTTGTCTTGCTCATCCCCATCTCTTCGCCCATTTCGTCGAGCGTCATAGGTTTATCCTGAAAAAACATCATGCCATACAAATGGCCGGTGGAAAGGGTGACGCCATATAAATCCATATTTTTTCCAATGGATTCGATTACGCGTTTACGGGCTTTTTGAACGATGCCAGCTTGTTCCTCCGTCATCCCAACCCAGTTGTTCATAATTAGTTATGCCTCCTGCGGATGCTGCCGCCGGTCGTAGCCATTCCGCGGCAGAATGCTTCGCCTAAAATAAATATTCTCATTGTATTGTATTGAACCTGCATTTGAAAGTAAAGCTACTATCAAGAAAGGAATTCGGAGGAAATGAGAGTATTCTGTACGATACGTTTGTAAAGTTTTTTCTGTACGTACGAAACAAACTTATTTAGCTTTTGACCCATCGGCATCTGCGCCTGTAAACTTAATAGCATCGAAAGAATGGGGGGATACGGCTTTGATCGAAGTAAAGCAATTGACCAAAATTTTCGGTCAGCATCCGGAGAAGGCGCTGGAGCTTCTCAACCAAGGCTGGAACAAGAAGCGTATCTTTACGGAGACGAAACAGACCGTAGGCGTGAACCGCGCGAGCTTTACGGTCAAAGAAGGAGAAATTTTCGTCATTATGGGGTTGTCCGGCAGCGGCAAATCGACCTTGATCCGGCTGCTGAACCGGCTGATTGAACCGACCGACGGAAGCATTCTCTTCCGCGGTGAAAATATCGTGAAGATGAACGAGGAGCGGCTGCGGGAATTTCGCCGGACGGCGATGAGCATGGTGTTTCAAAAGTTCGCGCTGTTCCCGCATAAGACGGTTGTGCAAAATGTAGAGTTCGGACTTGAGGTGCAAAAGGTGCCGGCCAAAATCCGCAGGGAAAAAGCGCGGGAAGCGTTGGCCCTGGTCGGTCTGGAGGAATGGGCGGATCAATATCCGGACCAGCTGAGCGGCGGCATGCAGCAGCGCGTCGGCTTGGCCCGGGCGCTCGCCAACTCGCCCCAGGTCCTGCTGATGGACGAAGCGTTCAGCGCGCTTGACCCGCTGATCCGCAAGGACATGCAGGAAGAGCTGCGCGAGCTGCAGGAAAAGCTGAAGAAAACGATCATTTTCATCACGCACGATTTGAACGAAGCGCTGAGAATCGGGGACCGGATCGCGCTGATGAAAGACGGCTCCATCGTCCAGATCGGAACTCCCGAGGAGATTATGATCACCCCGGCCAACGAATATGTGGAGAGGTTTATTGAAGATGTCGATCTGTCCCGGGTGTTGAACGCTTCGCATGTGATGCGCCGGCCGGAGACGATCGCGTACGACCGCGGGGGGCCTCGCGTGGCGCTGGAGCTGATGCGGGAGAACGGCATTTCCAACCTGTTCGTCGTTGACAGCGCCAAGCGGCTGATCGGCGTATTGACGGCCGAAGACGCGGCCCGGGCGATTCGCGAGAACCTGACGCTTGATGCGATCATCATTTCCGAGGTGCCGACGGTATCGCCGAACACGCTGCTGAGCGACCTGTTCGATACCGTCAGTACAAGCCGGGTGCCGGTGGCGGTCACGTCCGAGAACGGGCGGCTGCTCGGCGTCATTATTCGCGGCGCCGTGCTCGGAGCATTGGCCGGCAACCATGACCGGGTTCGAGAGGCGGTGACCACGGATGGGTCCTAAGCTTCCGATCGCCGAATGGGTCGAAGGCGTCGTCGATTGGCTCGGCTCCACCTTCGAGTGGCTGTTCGGTTTTATTTCTTCCTTAATCGAAGGAACGGTCAATTTGTTTTCGCTGTTGTTTCATTTTCCGCCTGCGCTGGTGCTCATCGTCTTGATTGCTTTCTTGGCTTATCGTGCGGCAGGGATCATGCTCGGCATTTTTACCCTGGTCGGCACGCTGCTGATTGCCAATCTCGGGTTCTGGGACCATACGATGGATACGCTCGCGCTCGTGATGACCTCCGCTTTCCTCTCGGTCATCGTCGGCCTGCCGCTTGGCATCTGGTCCGCGAGAAACAAGACGGTACAGAACACGTTGACGCCGCTGCTCGATTTCATGCAGACGATGCCGGCTTTCGTTTATTTGATTCCGGCGGTTACGTTTTTCGGCCTGGGCGTGGTGCCCGGCGTCATCGCTTCCGTTATTTTCGCGGTGCCCCCGACGATCCGGCTGACGAACCTCGGCATTCGCCAAGTGCCGTTCGACCTGATCGAGGCGGCTGACGCTTTCGGGACGACACCCGGACAAAAGCTGTGGAAGGTCCAGCTTCCGCTGGCACTGCCTACGCTGATGGCGGGCATTAACCAAACGATCATGCTCTCGCTGTCGATGGTCGTTATCGCCTCGATGATCGGCGCCCAAGGGCTTGGAGCGGACGTGTACCGCGCCGTCACCCAGCTTAAGACGGGGGAAGGGTTCGAAGCGGGGCTCGCCGTCGTCATTCTGGCGATCGTGCTCGACCGGCTGACGCAGCATGCGATTAAGATGAAACCCAAAGGAGAGAAGAAGCATTGAAAAAACGAAACCGGAATCTGCTGTTGACGATGTCATGTTTGCTCGGGGCCGCTCTTTTAGCCGTTGGGTGCGGGGCTAAAGGCACCGACACCTCGGCGTTTGTCGGGGATCAAGTGAAATACGAAATTGTCGGCATCGATCCCGGCGCGGGCATTATGAAGGCAACGAGCCAGGCGCTCAAGGATTATGGCTTGACCGATTGGAAGCTCGTGGAAGGCTCGAGCACGGCGATGACCGCGGCGTTGGACAGAGCGTATAAAGCGAAAAAGCCGATCATTATTACCGGCTGGACGCCGCACTGGATGTTCGCCAAATACGACCTCAAATATTTGCAGGACCCGAAGGGCGTTTACGGGGCGGACGAGGAAATTCATACGATCGCCAAAACAGGGCTTAAAACAGCCGAGCCGTCCGCTTATGCGGTGCTCGACAACTTCGAATGGACCGCGGCCGACATGGAAAAAGTGATGGGGGCGGTCATGGACGGCAAGAAGCCGGAAGAAGCCGCGGCCGATTGGGTGAAAGAGAACGCCGCCAAAGTGGACGGCTGGGTGAAGGACGTGCCGAAGGCCGAAGGCCGGAAGCTGAAGCTCGCCTACGTCGCTTGGGATTCGGAGATCGCCAGCACGAATGTCGTCAAGCAGGTGCTCGAATCGCGCCTCGGCTACAAGGTGGATATGCTGCAGGTGGAAGCGGGCCCGATGTGGGCCGGAGTCGCCGGCGGAGACGTCGACGCGATCGTTGCCGCTTGGCTGCCGACGACGCATAAAGACTATTACGAGAAGTTCAAAGGCAAATTCGAGGACCTCGGCCCGAACCTGAAAGGGACCAAAATCGGTCTGGTCGTGCCGACTTATATGGAAATTAATTCGATTGAAGATTTGAAGAAGAAGTAATGCGTGGCAATAGCAGGCCGGATGAACGTACGACGTTCTCCGGCCTGTATTATTTATGAAGAAAGCGGGGAAGGGATTTACATGATTTTCCTTAGATGATATAATATTATTACGTAATTACGTAAAAAAATAAAGATGAAGGTGAATCCATGAAACGAGATGCTCTGCAGGAAATCGATAAGCTGGCCGCCCGCATGTCGGAGCTTGAAAGTCTGGTTCGGCGCTGTTTGGAAGAGCGGCCCGCTAAGACGATTCCGGCGTCTGAACCGGCTTCCGGCCGGACCTCGGAAGACTTGGCCGGTTCCGCAACGGAGCCAAGCGAATCCGGGGGAGGAACGGTTTATTATTCCGGCCGCTATGAAGGCAAAGGACGCGCCTTCCGGTGGATGCCGCAAGAGCGGCAGATGGAAGGTCTGCTCCGTCTGAACACGGACAAAGCGTCCAAAGTGTTGTCTGCGCTCGGACATAAGCAGCGGCTGGATATTTTGCGGGCTGTCGTGAACGAGCCGTTATCCGGAGCTGCTCTGGTCGAACGGCTGAACATGGGGACGACCGGTCAGCTCTACCATCATCTGAAAGCGTTGCTCGGGGCCGATCTGCTCGTTCAAGAGCCGGGAGGCGGATATACGCTTCCCGGCCATCGGATGCTGCCGCTGCTGCTGCTGCTGGCCGCGCTCTCCGATTTGATCGATACGAGCGATTACATGGATATGACGGAGGTCCGAAGCAATGCGGGCGCATACTTGGGACGAGGGCAAGGGGGCTACGATACCCACATTTTATTATGGGCGGTCTTGGAAAACAGCGTGCTGGAGCATCGGGCCGGTTATTGCAGCGAAGTCCATATCTTCGTACATGACGACTATATGGTGACTGTAGCGGATAACGGGCGCGGGATTCCGGTACGCCCCATCCCTTCTTCGAATCTCTCGAATGTGCAGAGCGTTCTGACCGATATTGCCGAATCGAGCAGTCATGCTCCGTTTGTTTCGCCCGGTGCGGAGAAAGGGCTCGGCATCGCAGTCGTCAATGCGCTGTCCGAATCGTTGGCGGTTGAAATCCGGCGCGAAGGGAAAGCGTACCGGCAAGACTACAAGCAGGGCATCCCGCAGACGGAGCTGCTGGCGGTCGGCTTGACGGAGGCGACCGGCACGAGCGTTACGTTCCGGCCGAACCGTGACCTGTTCGGCACGGGCTTTGAGCGAAACCGGATCGAGGAGAGGGCGTCCGAGCTTGCAGCCGCTTATCCCGGCCTATCGGTCACGGTTCATGGATCCGCACAAGACTAAAAAAGGGGACGACTTCGTCACCAAACTAACAGCGCTAAATGCATTAGTACAACCATTTGTACCATTAGTAAGAATATCGTGGAGAGTGAACTTCGTGTGACGACCGATCAATGTTTGGGACGACGCATCCCTGCGATCTTCGAATTGGCTTATTAACTTTCGGCATGGGAACATCTCGAAACCAAAGCCAGAAGGGCGTGGACCGGCAATTCAATCCGATCTGCCCGATCGTCGAAATGGCCGCCCGATTCCGGCATACTTTCCTTATACTGCGCCCGTTTTTCGTTTTAGCTACGGTTCCCGGTTCGCCGGAGCGGCTTTGTCCTTATCGTTCATCCGGCTCCGGTACGTTTCCCCCCACTGCTTCATCTGCAAAATGATCGGCTCCAGCGTCCGGCCGAACTCGGTGAGCGAATATTCCACTTTGGGCGGGACCTGCTGGTATACCTCCCGATGCACGATGCCGTCCTCTTCCAGCTCCCGAAGCTGCAGGGTCAGCATCCGCTGAGTAATAGCCGGGCAGATGCGGCGGAACTCGTTGAACCGTTTCGTTCCGTAGATCAGATGGTAGAGCAGCACGCCCTTCCATTTGCCTCCGATGACATCCAACGTAAACTCGACAGGGCACCCTTCTTTACTGGCAACAATACAGCTGTCGTTTATCCTACTGCCCATTCCGCTCATTTCCTTTCGGTATATAAATGGATACTATAAATGTTTTTGCAGGTACCTACGTTAGTATATCACACCAACGGCATTGCAGTGTAAAAATATCCCATAAACAATAAAAGCGAAGGATCCGAAAAGGGAAGCCTTCGCTTTGAGGTTATGCGATTCACAAAATGTCCCGCCGTTTGAACTCGATGAAGCCGAAGACGGTGACCAGAAGAAAGACAAGGGCTACCGCGCCGTACAGAAGCGGGCCTTTGTCGAATTTGGCGCTTTGGCTCGCGAGCGCAGCCATCGTCGGGTAGGTCCACGGATAGACGATCCAATATTTCGTATTGGCCACAAGGATTGCGGGGACCGCCAATCCGATCCCGATGCCTAGCGGGATGCCGATATGGCGATACCGCAGGCTGAGCCAGAATTGGATCGCCATAATCGGCAGCACCGCAGGGATCAGGCGCAGAAGCGGCAGCGCGATCCGGTCCAGCGGGACAGATCCGTTCGCCCCGACGACCAGGCCTGCAACGAGGACGCTTGCGCCGAAGACGGCGATATTCAGAACGACCAGCAGCAGTGCGAGGCCGAACTTGGCCGCATAAATGTGCCCGCGCCGCACCGGGAGCGCAAGTAAATGCTTCCAGCCGTTATGGCTGTGCTCGATGCGGATCATAAGCGCGATGACAATCGCGATAAAAAACGGCAGCAGCATCGGCGGGTAAAAGACGAGGCACTGCTCGATAATAACGGTCCAATCGTCCCGGGTCCACACGTCGGTATAGCGGGTAAAATTGCCGACCCCTTGAGCGGTCAACAGGATCGGCATAAGAATAACGAGCCACAAGATGCGCGAATGCTTTAATTTCAGCCATTCGGCGGCGAATAACGACTTCATCTCCAGCGTACCTCCTTGGCGTACGGTTACAAAATATCCCTTTTTCTGAATTCGGCCATGCCGGCCAGCAGCGCCACGGTTCCGAAGAGCAGCCCGCTCACGACGGAGACGCCGGCGTCTCCGTCCGGACCCGGCATGGTGAACAGCGGGGCCGCATACGGCACGTAACGCATCCATTCCGATTGGGCGAGGAAGAGCGAGCCTACGGTGCCCGATACGCCGACGGCGACCGGAATAATCGTATTGCGGAAGCGGGAGCTGAGCCAGTGCTGTACGCTGGCGATGCCGAGCGACGAGAACGTCAGGTACATCGCGTACTGCCCGTAGAGGCTGAAGGGAAACGGCTCGGGAAAGCCGATGACGAGCCCGCAGACCCGCAGGCCGGCCATAAGCGCCAGCACCGACAGGACGGTCGCGAGCACGATGACGAGCCATTTGGCCGCATACACGTGTCCCCGCCGCACCGGCAGGCTCAACAGGTGCTTCCAAGCGTTATCGCTATATTCGCGGAAATGGACGATAGCCGACAGCAGCGTAACGCCGATCGGGAGAAAGAAGGCCCACAAAAAAAACACTTCGTTTAAGGTCGCTTCCCACGACGTTTTCCCTGCGTACCGCTGCATCAAGTAATCGTAGCGCAGTGACATGTTCAGAAAAATAAGCAGGGAGACGAGAGCCGGACCGCCGAAGGCAAGCTTCCACAGGACGCCTTTTTTCTGCTTGTACAGCTCCGCCGCAATGACGCTCGATGCCTTCACAAGCTTTGCGCTCCCTTCGTCATCGTCAGGAAGATATCTTCCAGCGACGGTGTATTTTCGCTGACATGCGAAACGTCGAAGCCGGCCGATACCAGCTCGCGGTTCAAACGGGCAGCGCTCGTTCCCGACATGTCGACGTACAGGCTGGTATGACGCTTCTCCACTTGATGGCCCCGGGCCAGCAGGAAATTGCCCGCCTCTACGAGCGGAGCGGCATCGATGCGCAGCATCGTTTTGTTCTGCTCCCGCAGCTCCTGAAGCGAGCCTTGGAACAACAGCTCGCCCTTGTAAATAATGCCGACGCGGCTGGCAATCAGCTCGATTTCGTTCAAAATATGGCTGGAGACGAGCACCGACAAGCCGCGTTCCTCCGGCAGGCGGGCGATCAGCTCGCGAATCTCGAGAATGCCGGCGGGGTCAAGGCCGTTGGTCGGCTCGTCGAGCACGAGCAGCATCGGGTTGCCCAGCAGCGCCTGCGCGATGCCGAGCCGCTGCTTCATGCCGAGGGAGAACGTTTTGACTTTTTTATTGCGCCAATCGGACAGCCTTACCGTTTCAAGCACTTTGTCGATGTCGCTTTTCTTGGCGCCCAGCAGCTTGCGGGTGATCTCCAGATTGTCGTAGGCGCTCAGATTCCCGTAATAGGACGGAGACTCGACCAGCGAGCCGACCCGGCGCAAAATATCGAGCCGGTGCCGGGCCAAGTCTTGCCCGAAGACCCGCACTTCCCCGTGTGTCGGACGAATCAGCCCGAGCAGCATGCGGATCGTTGTCGTTTTGCCTGCGCCGTTCGGACCGAGAAAGCCGTACACTTCGCCGGGCCTTACCTGCAAGTCCACTCCTTTGACCGCGGTAAACGACTTGAATCGTTTCGATAACCGTTTCGTTTCCAAGATGAATTCGCTCATAAAAAAACCATGCTCCTTTCATTCGACAAGAGCATGGTATCGTATGGGATTTAAGCTTCGCTTCAGTTTACCTTAAATCCAGCTTAAGTTTTCGGAAAACGGACGATGATCGTCGTACCGTGCCCGACCCGGCTTTCCGCTTCGACCTTTCCGCCGTGCGCTTCGATAATTTGCCGGGCGATCGCAAGGCCCAGCCCCGAGCCTTGATGGCTTGCCGCCGTATTGGTGCCCCGGTAGTATCTGTCGAACAGCTTGACCATATCTTCCTTGGAGATACCTACGCCGTTATCGGCGATAACCACGCGTACGCCGCTCTCGTCGCCCGAGACGGCGACCTGCACCTGCGTCCCCGCGGGATTATGGACAAGCGCGTTGAAGAGGAGGTTCAGAAACGCGCGCTGCAGCAGCTTGGCGTCAAAGGACAGCTCGATCGTCTGCGGACTCGCATCGAACGTGATCGTCCGGTCCTTGCCCTCCGGGCTGTTAAGCAGCAGAATGACGGTTTCCTGCAGCAGCCGGACGACATCGCTTTCCTGCTTATCCAGCGGCAGGAGGTTGTGCTTAAGCTGGGACGTGAGCCGCAAATCGTCCAGCAAACCTTCCATATAAGCGGCGTTGCGCACGATCGTTGCCGCATAACCGGTCCGCTCGTCGGGGCGGAGGTCGTAGCTTGGCTCGGCAAGCATTTCTCCGTAGCCTTTGATAGAGGAAAGCGGCGTCTTTAAATCGTGGGACAACCCGGCGATCCATTCCTCCCGCATACGGTCCGCGCGCTCCCGATGCTGCTCAAGGGAGGACAGGGTAGAGGAGAGGTGAAGCAGGCTGCGGTACACATCTTTATAGATTCCTTTCGGCGCAAGGCGAAGCCCGTACCGGCCGTCCGCAAGCTCGCGGATCGCGTCGATGACGGTCCGTACCGGCCTGGAAAGCCCCCGGGCGAACAAATAGCCGATGATCAGCGTGCCGCCCAGCGTCACCCCGAGGAGAATGTAAAGGCCGTTCGGAAAAAAGGTCTGCACATTTTTCGGGCTGATATATAGAAAATATTTGGCCACCGTTTCCACGGGAAAGCCGATCATATAACTCCAGTGATAGCCATTGTCTTCCACACGGCTGATAAAGACGGTAAAATCTTTGACGGCATATTTATAAAAAAAGGCGACTTCGCTGGGCGAGTAATGCGTCAGGGCATGCGGCGGCTTATGATAGGAGAATGCTTCCGCTCCGGTTTCGTCCAAAATTTGAATCCACGCCCGCTGGGAGTCCAATTCCTCCAAGCCTTCCGGGGTGACGTAAGGCCGTCCGCCCTGCAGGGCGATGCGCTTCTCGAAATCGTGCGTAAACCGTTCGGCGAACGCCGCTGTCCTTTTGTTTTCGGAGACCGGACCGCCGGCTATAAAATAGAGCGCCGTATAATTGACGATCAAAATCAAGATCGCCAGCGTCGACATGGATAACAGAAATTGGATAATGACTTTCCACTTCACGGCCGGCCATCCTTTCGCTGCAGCTTATAGCCGAGTCCCCGCACGGTTATCAAATATTCCGGCTCTGACGGATTGTCCTCCAGCTTCTCCCGCAGGTGTCGCATATGCACCATCACCGTATTGTCATACCCGTTATACGAATCGCCCCATACCGTTTCATACAAATGCGCTTTGCTGAACAACTGCCCCGGGTGCCGGGCCAGAAACAGCAGGAGCTGGAATTCTTTGGCGGTGAGCGTCACGGGAACCCCGTTTTTGCGCACCTCGCCCTGCTTTTCGTCGATCGTCACGCTGCCGAATCCGTAGACGCTGCGGCTCTCCTCCTGCATGGCCGCATAGCGGTTACGGCGGAAATACGCCTTCATCCGGTACGCGACCTCTTTCGGGCTGAACGGCTTTGTAATGTAATCGTCGCCGCCGAGGCTTAGCCCCAGCAGCTTGTCCACGTCTTCGTTTTTGGCGGACAGGAAAAAGATCGGCGCCAGCGTAAACTGCCGAAGCTGCTGGCAGACGGTAAAGCCGTCGAGATCCGGGAGCATGACGTCCAGGACGATCAGGTCCGGCTTTTCACTGCGGCACAGCTCGATGCCGGCAAGGCCGGTGGCCGCTTTGAATACCAGGCGGAAGCCTTCTTTGCGCAGCACGGCATCGAGAAGATTGACGAGATCCGGTTCGTCGTCGATGATGACGATTTTTTTGCCCGCGATATCGCTCATCTCATGGAGCATGGCGCTTCCTCCTTTGGCAATTTTTTTCTATTCACAATGCTGCAAGAACCAGCTCCATCAGCGGAAGCTTCCGGTCCGGGAACACGGTCGATTCGATCTCGCCGATCCGCACTGCGCCCATTTTGGCGTAAAACGCTTCCGCATGGGGATCGCTGTGAATGCGGATGCGCGGGAGGCGAAGCTCGGCGGCGGTAGCAAGCATATGGTGCCACAGCCGTTTTCCGTACCCGCGGCCGATATATTCCGGGGCGATAAACAGGCTGTCCAGCTCTGCGACGGGGGGAGCGGACAAACCGACCGAACCCGGAGGCAGCAAGCTGTAGAAGCCGGCGATTTCACCGCCGTCCGTCTCAAGCAGGTAGACGGCTCCCGAACGGATTTGTTCGGGACGGATCGTCAAATCCTCGCGGCAGGCTTCCATAAACTGCGGATCGTAGCCCCAATACGCTTTCGAGCGAAACGACAGCTCGCTGAGCGGTATGGCGTCACCGGCCGCAGCGCGGCGGATCGTCATGCTTGGTTCCTCCTTTTTGGACATGCATTTTTTCCTAAATATACACCCATTTTCCTTCGATCGGTCCACCTACCCATACGCGGAAGCGAGGACCGACATACGCTGATGTATCAGACAAGTCGGAGTCAGTTTCTCACCCAAGGGAGGGATCGACGAATGAACAATAAAAAACATCGTTTCACTCCAAAAAGAGCTTCGGCCCGCCCGGCCAAACCGGCAAAACGAGGCGCCGCCTGCCCGCTGCGTCGGGTACATCCCGCTCCCCATATAAATACGGCACAGGTACGGGGGCTGTTCAGCCCGTTCGGCATCGGCGGAGGCTCGGGCGGCTTCTCCAGCATCGAACGTACCGTAAACGGCGTGCCCGGCGGCGGCGTAGGAGCTGCGGAGGTGGCTAAAGGGGCCGCCGGTGGCGGCGGGGGCTTTCTCTCGTTTTTCAATTCGATCGGAGGTCTCGACGGCATCATTTCCACCATGGGCAAGGTGCAGAAGGTGTTCACCATCGTCAGGCAGGTCGGCCCGATCTTCAAGCTGTTCGGCGGTTTCGGGGGCTTGGGCGGTCTGTTCGGCGGGGCGAAGGTCAAGAGCCTTCGGCCTTCGGCCAAGGCCGTACGCAAGCCCGGCCCCCGGGCGATTGCGAAGCCTGGACGAGGCGCGGGACCCAAACGCACCACAAGATGAGCGGCCCGGCGGCCGTCAAAGCACAAATATCCGGCTCAAATTCCTCGGCCTTCGGGGAATTTGAGCCGGATATTTTTTTGCCCTGATCTATAAAGGGACGACCTGCTTTTGTTTTTCCTTGTAGTACACCCATTCGCGGAACCCGATTTCCTTCAGCCTTGCCGCCACCTCGTTCCAATCGTCGCCGACCCGGGAAGGGACGTGCGCGTCCGAGCCGAACGAAACCTGAACGCCGAAATGAAGCGCCCGCTCCAATATCTCGTCGATCGGATACCAGCCGCCGCAATCCTTCGTTTTGCCGGAGGTGTTGATCTCGATCGCGATATCGTACTTGGCGATGGTCTGAAGCGTGCGGTCTACCGCTTGGGTCTGAATATCCGAGAAGGCCGGGTAGAAGCCGCGCATCGCGTCGATATGGCCGAGAATCTGGAACATGCCGCTGCGCGCGGACTGCTCGATCAGATCGTAGTATAGTTCCTTTTGCTCCACCTTTTGACGTTCCGTCAGTCCGTTCCACCGCTTCCGGTTGAAAATGCTGACACCGCCGGACAAATGCACCGACCCGATGATATAGTCGAACGGATATTGCTCGTACACTTTGCGGTAAACGTCGGCCACCTCGGGGAAGAAATCCGACTCGACTCCCAGCAGAACGTCGATGCGGCCGCGGTATTCCTCCTTGAGCTTCAGCACTTCCTCCACATAGCGGGCGAACTCGCTCTTCGCCATCGCAATGCCGGGCTGCTCCCGGTCCACGCTGCTTGCAAAGTACGGCGAGTGATCGGAAATTCCGATGACTTGCAGGCCGTTCTTGATCCCCGCTTCAATATAATCGCGGATGGTTCCGGTCGCGTGACCGCACCGTTCATGGTGCGTATGCAAATCGAATTTCATGGCGTTCCCTCACTCCGAACCTATAAATTGAGTTTCCTGCATGCCCTTCAAATCCTGCAAAAACTGGTGCAGCGCCGAGCTCAGATAGCGGCCCGACTTGTATACCACCCCGACCGGGTGGCTGATCTCCAGCTCGTTTACCTTGATCATCTTGAGCGTCCCGAGACGCAGCTCGCTTTGGATCGACAGCTTCGAGATGATCGCCGCCCCGAGATTGAGCTCCACCATCCGCTTCACTTCCTCGCTGCTGGACAGCTCCATCACCACCTGCGGGGTGATATACAGCTGCCTGAGGATTTGATCCACGAATCTCCGTCCGGCCGTCTCCGGAGACAGCATGATCAGCGGCAGCTCGTGGAGCCGCTCGATCGGCACATGCGCGTAGCGCGCAAGCGGATGAGCGGGGGAGACGACCAGCTCGAAGGTGTCGTAATAAAGCACGGAGCTTTCGAGCGCGGGATGCTTGTCGAACAGGTAGGTGATGCCGATATCGATCGTTCCGTTCTCGACACTGTGCATAATTTGCGAGGTGGTCATCGAATGGATGGTCGTTTTGATCAAGGGGAACTGGTTCTGAAAATAAGACAGTACCCTGGGCAAAATTTGGATTGCGATCGAAGTCGTTGTTCCGAGGTGAATATGCCCTTGCGGCGTTTGGTTCAAATCTGAAAGCCGCTGCTTCAAATCTTCGACCGTCTGCAAAATGATTTCCGCGTGCTCAAGAAAAACTTGACCGCTGTCGGTCAGCGTAACCGGCTGGTTGCGGTCGATCAGCACCGTTTTGAATTCGTCTTCCAGACTTTTGATTTGCGCCGATACGGCCGGCTGGGTCAGATTCAGAATTTCGCCCGCTTTGCGAAAGCTCATGGTTTTGGATATCGTAATGAGCGTTTCCAACTGATTGAGATTCACAACGTTCCTCCTCACCGGGGCGCGAACGCTTTCAATAGCATTCTCAGAATAAGCAAATTTTATCGTTTATTTATGAAGCATAAATACAATTTCTTGACTCACTCCATTATATGATACTTGAAAGATTAGGGCAAACTGCGGCCCTGAGAAAAAAATCACACTTGCTCTTGTCACCTACTCAAATTTGAGTATAATTTAGTTTAGCACTAAAAATACACTCATCTAAAGTAAGGAGCAACTCATGGTTCAGAAAAAAACAAATACCGCATGGACGGTCGGCGCGTTGATGCTCGGGCTGCTGCTGGCTTCGCTCGACCAAACGATCGTGTCGACCGCCATGCCGACGATTATCGGTATACTCGGAGGGCTCGACAAGTACGTCTGGGTATTTTCCGCCTACTTGATCGCCAACGTCGTATCGATGCCGATTTTCGGAAAGCTCGGCGATATGTACGGGCGGAAGCTGTTTTTCCTGCTTGGTCTTGTCGTGTTTATGATCGGCTCGGCGCTTTGCGGCACCTCGACGACGATGACGCAGCTGATCGTCTACCGTGCGATCCAGGGGATCGGCGGGGGCGCGCTGATGCCGATTACGTTCGCCATCATCTTCGATATTTTTCCCCCGGAAAAACGGGGCAAGATGCAAGGCCTGTTCGGTGCGGTATTCGGCATTTCAAGCGTGCTCGGACCGCTGGCGGGCGCTTATTTCACCGATCACGTGGATTGGACGTGGATTTTCTACATTAATCTGCCGCTCGGCATCGTGTCGCTGATTCTCATTTCGCTGTTTTATCACCCGGTGCTGCCGAACAATCCGAATCAAAGAATCGATTGGCTTGGAACGCTCGTTTTCACCGTTTCGATCTTGAGTCTGATGTTCGGGTTAGAGCTCGGTGGCAAGGAATACGCATGGGATTCGATACAGATTATCGGTTTGTTTGTTATAGCGGTCGTCTTCCTTCTGCTGTTCATCCGGATCGAGATGCGCGCCGCTTCCCCGATCGTGCCGCTTCCGCTCTTCGGCAACCGGTTGTTTACCGCCAGTATGGGCGTCTGTTTCTTCTACGGGGCGCTGATGATTTCCGCGGCGACGTACATACCGCTGTTCATTCAAGGGGTATTTCAAGGGTCGGCGACGAGCGCCGGACTCGTGCTGACGCCGATGATGCTTGGCGTCGTTGCGAGCAGCTCGATCGGCGGGCGATTTATCGGAAAGCTGTCGTACCGGGGCATCATGCTCGGCTCCGTCCTGCTGCTGCTGATCGCAACCTCGCTGCTCAGCCTTGTGTCCATTGACACGCCGCGCTGGCAAATTACGCTTTATATGATTCTCATGGGTCTCGGCATCGGCACGGGCTTCCCGGTGACATCGATTTCTTCGCTGCATAACGTCGATTTCCGGTTTCGCGGCACCGTCACCTCGCTGGTCGGCTTTTTCCGTTCGATCGGCTCCGCCGTCGGTCTGACGGTGCTGGGCGCGATGCAAGCGTCCGCCCTGGGCAATAGGCTGGCCGAGCTGCTGCCCGCCGGAGCGGGGGCTTCGAAGACGCCGGCCGATCCGCGGGCGCTGCTGTCGCCGGAATTTCAGGCGAACGTTCCGAAGCCGGTGCTGGAAAAAATGATGGTGGGCCTTGCGGATTCCATCGCGTATGTGTTCCAGGTGACTGTCGTTATGGCCGTGCTCGCGCTCGTCTTTATTCTGCTGATGGGCAAAGCCAAAATGGAAGTTCCGGGGAAAGGTCCCCGCAAGGAAGGCGGCAGTCCGGAAGAAGGTTCCGGCGTTCATGCCCCGCAGCACATGTAAGGGAGGTGGGTACGGTTGTCCATGAAGCTTGTCATCTTGGGTCTGCTCATGGAAGGAGACAGCCATCCCTACGAATTGCGGCATAAAATGAAGGAGCGGGCCATGCTTCATTACATTAAAATGCAGGAAGGCTCGCTGTACTACGCCATCGATACGTTGAATAAAGAAGGGTATATCGAGGCGACGGAAACCGTGAAGGAGACCGGCCGCCCCGACCGCACGGTCTACCGGATTACGGAAGAGGGCAGGGAGCTGTTTCACCGCCTGCTGCTGGAGCAGTTCGAGAGCCGAACCACCGTCTTCCATCCGATGTATGCGGCGCTGGTGTTTGCCTTCCATGGAGATGCGCAGCGCATTCATGCCATTCTCGTGCAAAAAGTGGAAGAGCAGCGCCGCATCGTAGCCTTGCTGCACGACATTTACGAGGATCATATTCCTACCGTGCCCCGCAGTGTGCTGCATTTGATGAAAGGCCGCTGGGAGCACGCCGTCGCGGAGCTGCGCTGGCTGGAACGGCTGGCCGCCGACGCCGCGGCAGGGAGGCTCTACGAATTCGGCAGGCCGCTGGAGGAGTAGGCGGCGGATATATGATAATTTGCAAAAGAAGGATGGGTCCGTAAAGTAAAGGGCCCGTTCTTTTTTTGTGAGATTCTTTGTCAATATCCGGCAAGGAAATGATCAATAAAGGAAATAGAAAAATAGCGGTATAAAAGGTATGATGATGTTAATATATGGATATTGTCCTTTATAATGGGTTTTACTCCGCTTGTTATTGCCCGAAATCCCTAAACATGAGACGACACCTTTGCGTTCAGTTCAAGTTCTGAAAACTAAGGTTGCCGTCTCTTTTTTCGTTGCAGGGAAAACGGGCGGCCGATGGGCTTATGAAGGGAGGTGGGGGAACCGAAAGCTGCTGGTTTACGCCCTATTTTTCGAAATTAACGGAAGGGAGCATGATGTGAGGATGAATTGTAAAGCGGCAAAGGCATTAGGGATTTCCGCGCTGATCGCGCTCCAGCTTATGATACCCGCTCAAGGGTTCGGGCAGGATGCGCAGCGCGGCACCGCGGCACGGGAGAACGCCGACGCTCCGGCAACGACAACTTCCGCTGTCTATGAAAACGGAAGTATCGGGGCGTTGGCGGCGGTCCCCAGTCCGTGGTCGAGCAAAGATATCGGGTCTCCGGCGCTGGCGGGGAGCGCGGACTTCAATGCCGGCACGGGCGTGTATACGGTTAAGGGAGCCGGCAAGGATATCTGGGGCGCCTCCGACCAATTCCACTACGTGTATCGGCCGTTAACCGGCGACGGCGCGATTATCGCGCAGGTGACGGGGCAAGGCAATGCCCACGACTTCGCGAAGGCGGGCCTGATGATCCGCGAGACGCTCGACGCCAATGCAAAGCACGTCGATATCGCCGCGGTTCCGGCCGGCATGTATACGTTCCAGTACCGGAACGTCGTGGGCGGGACGACGACCAGCGTGAAGACGAATTCCACGAGCCCGTCGTGGCTGAAGCTTGAGCGTGACGGCAATACGTTCAAAGGCTCTTATTCCACGGACGGATCGACCTGGACGGAAGTAAGCCGGACGAGTCTCGCGATGGGAAGCAGCGTTTATGCCGGCTTGGCCGTTTCGAGCCATAACGTTTCGAAGCTGAACATCGCCACCTTTGCGAACGTAAGCCTTGGCGGATCGGATACGACGGCGCCTTCCGTCCCGAAGGGCTTGACTTCCCCGGGCCAAACCGAAACGACCGTGGATCTGACATGGTCCGCTTCGACGGACAATGTCGGAGTTACGGGCTACGACGTACTCCAGGACGGGACTTTGATCGGAAGCCCGCTCGGCACCTCGTATTCCGTCGTAGGGCTGACGCCATGCACGCCGTACAGCTTTACGGTGAAGGCGAAGGATGCCGCCGGGAACTTGTCGGCCGCCAGCAGTCCGCTCAGCGTGACGACCAAGGCCGATACGACGGCTCCGACCGAGCCGACGAATGTGACCGCGCCCGGCAAGACGGATACGACCGTGACGTTGACCTGGACCCCTTCGACGGATAACGTCGGCGTGACCGCTTACGACATCTACCGCGACGGGACGCTCGTGAAGGCGGATGTCGCCGATACGTCGTACACGGTAACGGGACTGGCCGCAAGCACGGCTTATTCGTTTACGGTCAAGGCCAAGGATGCCGCGGGCAACCAGTCGGCCGCCAGCGTGCCGCTATCGGTCAAGACGAACGCTCCGGGTCCGGGCGAAGTTCCGGCTCCGTGGCAGTCGAAAGATATCGGTTCCCCGGCGGTAGCCGGCAGCGCTCTGTACGATGCGAATACCGATGTGTTCACCGTCTCCGGCGCAGGCAAAGACATTTGGGGCACGTCGGACCAATTCCGCTATGTGTATCAGCCTTGGAGCGGAGACGGGACGATCGTTGCCTTGATCACCTCCCAGACGAATACGGACGGCTGGGCAAAGGCGGGAGTGATGATCCGCGAGAACCTGAATGCCGACGCGAAGCATGCGGACCTGCTTCTGTCCCCGTCTAACGGCTTCGCGTTCCAGTACCGGACCGCAGCGGGAGGAACGACGGAATCGGTCAAGCAAGCTTCTTCGAGCCCCGCTTGGGTGAAGCTGCAGCGGACCGGCAGCGTGATCAAAGGCTTTGTCTCGAACAACGGCATGAACTGGGGAGATATCGGCAGCGTTACGCTCAACATGGGGGCGAACGTATACTTCGGACTGGCGGTTACCAGCCATAACGTCAGCACCGCCAGCACGGCTACGATAAGCAAAGTGACCGTCAACGCGTCGGGAGATGTCTACCCGCCGACGGCTCCGACCAATGTGGCTATGGACAGCAAAACGGACACCAGCGTCGGCCTGACGTGGCTGGCCTCGGTGGACGATATCGGCGTCACGGGCTATGACATTTACAGGGACGGTCAGCTTGCGGGCAGCACCACGACGGCAACATCCTTCAAGGTGACGGGCCTGAAGGCGAACACGACGTACAGCTTTACCGTGAAAGCGAAAGATGCGGCAGGGCGCGTATCCGAAGCCAGCACGCCGCTCAGTGTGACGACGGCGGCACAGCGGGATACGCAAAGCCCGACGGCCCCTTCCAATCTAACCAGTCCGGCCAAAACCTCTTCTTCCGTTTCCTTGGCCTGGACGGCGTCGGCGGACAATGTTGGCGTGTTCAAATACGAGGTGTACAAAGACGGGGCACTGGCGGACAGCACGACCGGCACGACCTTTACCGTCAGCGGCCTCAAGGCGAATACGACGTACGGCTTCAGCGTAAAAGCGAGAGATTTGGCGGGCAACGTATCGGCGGCCAGCAATACGCTTTCCGTGAAGACTTCGGCGGCTTCTTCCGACCCGTATACGCTGCAGGTCGTAGCGGACAATCTGGAGGTTCCGTGGGCGTTGGCGTTTGCTCCGGACGGACGGATCTTCTTCACCGAGCGCAACAGCGGCCGCGTCCGGGTGATCGTGAACGGCCAGCTGCGCAGCACACCGGTCATCACGCTCGGTGCGCCGTTCTACTACCAGCCGAAGAGCGAAGGCGGGCTGCTGGGGATTGCGCTCGATCCGAATTTTGAGACCAATCATTATATGTACCTGTATCATACGTACAAGGATTCCAATAATACGGTGAAAAACCGTCTTGTCCGCCTGATTGAGAACAACAATACGGCCAAGCTCGACAAAGTGCTGCTCGACAAGCTGCCCGGCGCGGTCTATCACAACGGCGGACGGATCAAGGTCGGACCGGATAACAAGCTGTATTTCAGCAACGGCAATTACGGCAAAACGGACGATACGCTAACGTATCTCGGCGGAAAAATTTTCCGCTTAAACCTCGACGGCACGATTCCGAGCGACAACCCGTTTGGAGCCAGCTCGCCGGTGTATACGCGAGGCCACCGCAATCCGCAAGGGCTTGCCTGGCAGCCGGGGACGAACCGTCTCTTCTCTTCGGAGCACGGCGAAGCCGCCAAGGACGAAATCAACTATATCGTTCCGGGAGCCAACTACGGATGGCCGGATTACGAAGGCGACAACCAGAACAAGCCGGGCATCACACCGCCCCTCATTCACAGCGGCAATACAAGATGGGCGCCGTCGGGCATCACTTTCGTTACCGGCGGACCATGGAAGGGCGATTTGCTCGTGTCCAACCTTGTCGGCAAGCAGATCATCCGCATGCAGGTGAAAGAGGAGAACGGCAAACCGGTGATCGGCAGCCTGAGCTACCTGTATAAAAACACCTACGGCCGTATCCGTGAGGTCATAGAAGCCCCGGACCGTTCGATTTACTTTATTACAAGCAACAACGGCGACAAGAACGGGGACGGTACACCGGATAAATTGATCAGACTCATACCGAATTTTTAAGCGAGACAAATCGCAAAGAGGACCGCCCCGACTTCGCCGGGGCGGTCCCTTCTATGTTTTATTCCGACATTTTGTGGGCGATTTTTTCGAAGCTTTGCAGAAACGGCTCCAGCTCGTGCGGCTCCAGATAGGACAAGTAGGCGTTGATCACTTCCGAGCGGAGCGCCCGGATACGCCGCAGCGCCTCGCGCGCCTGTTCGGTCGCTTCCAGAAGGACGACGCGCCTGTCGTTCTCGTCGTGTCTCCGGTGCACGAACCCGTTCTGTACCAGACGGTCGATCATGACGGTAATGGCGCTGGGCGTCACTTCCATCCGTTGGGCCAGCCGTCCGACCTGGCATGGCTCGCATCGGACGATGGTATACAGCATCATGATCTGCGGCCCCGTCAAATTCAGATCGGACGGCAGCGCCAATCCCGGTCCGAGCTTTTGGAACATGGTAAAAAACGCTTTTTCAAACCGCTCGATCGCGTGATCCATAGGATCAGCCATGCTTTTCAGCTCCTCGTTCGAAATATTCCGTTATTTAAAGTGTTAATAGATTAGATTTAATTTATTCGAATGAATCGTAGCATCGAGTTGAAAATGTGTCAATGGAAGACAGCGGCCCGGACGGTGAGGAAGGACGGAATTGCGCGCGGATGTGCCGGCGCTTGTTTTTTTGGTATGATACCGATAACGAACACCTTGTTGGTAAACAAGCTTAGGGGAAGAAGGGGAAGCGAATGGATGCGGAATCGCCAATCGGGTTTCACCCGCTGCTGGCCGCCTGGTTCGGGCAGACGTTCGGAGAGCCGACGGAGGTGCAGCTGCGGGCATGGGCGTCGATCGGAGCGGGCGCTCATACCTTGATTGCCGCGCCGACGGGATCGGGCAAGACGCTTGCGGCGCTGCTGCCCTGCCTGGACCGGATCGTGACCGGAAAGGAGCAGGACGGACCGGCCCGGGGAGTGAAGCTGCTGTACGTTACGCCGCTCAAGGCGCTGAACAACGATATTCACCATCACGTCGTCGGCTTTATCGATCAATTGGAGCGGACGGCGGCAGAGGCGGGTTTGCCCTGGCCGGGGCTGACCGTCGGCGTCCGTACAGGCGATACGGCGCAGAGCACCAGAGCGTCGATGCTGCGGAAGCCGCCGGACGTACTGGTGACGACACCCGAGTCGCTGTATATTTTGCTGACGTCCCTGAAAGGCAGAGACATGCTGAGGACTGTTCGCCACGTGATTGTGGACGAGATTCACGACTTGGCCGAGGGGACCCGAGGGCTGCATTTGTCGGTAACGCTTGAACGGCTCGTCGCCTGGTGCGGGCGTTCCCCGCAGCGCATCGGCGTGTCGGCGACGCAGAAGCCGATCGAGCGGGTCGCCCGTTTTCTCGGAGGCTGGGAGCCTGCGGAGACGCGGGACGCGAACGGAGCCGGAGCAGAGGGAAATGAAGAAAGCGGCGCCCAAGCCGGAAAAGAAACGATTGCCGACATCCCTATGCGCCCCCGTCCGGTAAACATTGTGGAGAGCCGGATGCATAAAGCGCTTCAGCTTGTCGTGACGATGCCGGAGCAAACGTTCATCACGCAGGACAAGCAGGAAGCCGTCTGGGGACCGGTCACCGAACGCCTTGCGAAGCTGATGGAGGGGAGCCGGTCCGTGCTGATCTTCGCCAATAACCGGCGGCTTTGCGAGCGGCTGACCCTGCGGCTGAACGACCATGTCGGCTACGAAATGGCCCGCTCGCATCACGGCAGCGTCTCCCGGGAGCAGCGGCTTGAGGTGGAGCGCGCGCTCAAAGCCGGCGAGCTTCGCTGCCTCGTGGCGACATCTTCGCTGGAGCTGGGCATCGACGTCGGCCATATCGATCTGGTGGTGCAGATCGATTCGCCGAAGAGCGCGGCCGCGGGCATTCAGCGCATCGGCCGGGCCGGACACAGCGTCGGCGGCGTCAGCCGGGGCGTCATTCTGGCGCGCAGCCGCGGGCAGCTGCCGGAATGCGCGGTGCTGGCCCGCCGCGTGCTGGAGCGCGATATCGAGGAAATCCGCATTCCTGTGCAGGCGCTGGACGTCCTGTGCCAGCAAATCGCCGCGATGGTGGCGGGGGGCGACTGGACGATCGGCGAGCTGGCTCGCGTGCTGGCCGGCAGCTACGGATACCGGGAGTTTCCGCGCGAGCGGCTGTTGGACGTACTGCAGGTGCTGTCCGGATACTACCCGTTCGTCCGGCCTCTCCTGGACTGGAATCACGACACAGGCGTATTGTCCCGCCGCGGGGTAACGGCCATGGCCGCTATTATGGGGGCCGGTACGATTCCCCAGAGCAGCGCGTACCCGGTGCATCATGCGGACAGCCGCGCGCACATCGGCGAGCTGGACGAGGAATATATTCACGAAAGCCGGGTCGGCGACGTGTTCCAGCTCGGAACGTCGTCCTGGAAAATTCAATCGATCAAAAACGACCGGGTGTATGTGGTCGAAGCGGGCAACCGGTTCAGCGAAATTCCGTTTTGGCGGGGCGAAGGGCAGGGCCGTACATTCGAGCTGTCGCGGGACATCGGCCGGTTCATGGACGAGCTGGAGCGCCGGCTCGAACGGGAGGAGGCGCACGGCACGCTGGAGTGGCTGATCCGGGATTACGGGCTGGAGGCCGGAGCCGCGGGAGAGCTGATCTCGCTGGTCCGGTCGCAGAAGGCCGTATCGGCGGTGCCGACGCACCGCCGGATCGTCATCGAACGGTTCCGGGACGAGCTGAAGCAGTGGCATGTCATCGTGCACAGCACGTTCGGCCGGACGTTCAACCGAACGTGGCTGCTGGCGCTTCGGCAGCATGCGGAGGAGCGGTTTCCCGGGCGGTTATTTGCGAATGCCAAGGACAACGGCATTCATTTTGTGTTGTCCGGCGCCGACGAAGGAATGGCCGCAGGCTTCGTGGCGCTGCTGCGCGGCGTGACGTCCGTCCGGCTCGAAGCGCTGCTGCGCGAAGCGGTGCCGGCTTCGCCGCTGTTCGGGGCGGCGTTTCGCCGTCTGGCCGAGACGTCGCTGCTGCTGTCGCGGAGCTTCACGCGCACGCCGGCGTGGAAGAAGCGGCTGCGCAGCGAGGAGCTGCTCCGGGAATCGCTGCCGTACGCCGAGCGGTTTCCTTTTCTCGGCGAGGCGATGCGCATTTGCCTGCAGGAGGAGCTGGACCTGCCGCGCGTGCGGGAGGCGCTCGAACAGATCGAAGCCGGGGCGCTGGAGGTGAACATGCGCGAGAGCCTGTTTCCTTCGCCGCTGGCCGCAGCGTTTCTGGCCGAGTTTATGGGCGCTCAAATCTATGAGTCCGACGCCGTCGGCCAAGACATTCAGCTGCAGCTCCTCGGCCTGGAGCGGGCGCAAGCCGGGCGGCTGTTCGGCGAGCGCCATGCGGCGCAGGCGGACCGGGGCGCTGCGGAGGAGGAGCCGTGGTCGGCTTCCGCCCCGCTGGAGCGGCCGGAGACGATGCTGCGCCTCCTGAAGCAGCGGGGCGACCGGACCGCCGCGGAGATTGCGAGGCTGGCCGCCGATAGCGGCGATGACGGGGCGCGGCAGCAGGCGAAGGACGGGAGCGGCCCGGGTCCGGCGGAGCGTGCGGGAGCAACAACGCAAGCGGAAGAAATCGGCAAGCTGCTCCGCCGATTGGAAGAGGAGGGCAAGGTTCGCCTGCTCGGAATCGGCGGTGAAAAGCGCTGGATCTGCTCCGACGAAGCGGATACGTATGCGCGGTTTCCGGACGATCCGCTGGCTGTCCGGTTCGTGCTGACCCGTTACATAGAGCACCGCGGGTCGTTCACGGCGGAAGAGCTGGCCGCCCGTTACGGCGCGGCGTTGCCGCTTGTCAACGACCTTGTGGAGCGGTGGGCCGCGGACGGAACGATCGAACCGGCCCTTGGCGGAAGCGAAGCCGGGCCGCGGATGTGGGTAAGCCGGGAAACGGCGGCGCGCCGAATCCGCAGAGCCGAACGGGCGTTGCGCGAGCAGGCCGAGCCGGTCGATCCGGTCCGGTACTGCCGGTTTTTGATGGCTGCGCAGCACGTCTTTCCGGGCTGCCGCCTCAGCGGAGAAGAGGGGCTCCGGGACGTCATCGGCAAGCTGCAAGGGTGGTTTTTGCCGCTGCCCGAATGGGAGGCGTCGGTGTTCCCTTTGCGCTTGACCGATTATCGCAAAGAAACGCTCGACCGGCTGTGCGCGGCGGGCGAGGTGATCTGGATCGGACGCAAGGAGCCGGGAGAGAAGGAAGGGCGGGTCGCTTTCTTTCTGGCGGAGGCGAAGGAGCTTTACGCTCCTCTGCTCAAGCGGGGAACGGCTTCGAAGCACGAGCCGCTGCTGGAGCTGCTCAGGCGCAAGGGCGCAAGCTTCCTGTCCGCGCTCAGCCGCGAAACGGGAAGCGTCCCTTCGGAGCTGACGGCGAATTTGATCGAGCTGGCCTGGGAGGGGCTTGTCTCCAACGACCAGTTTGCGCCGCTGCGCATGAACGGAAGCGGCAGGAAGGCCAGCGCCAAAACCGCCGCCAAATTCCAATCCGGCCTTGGCCGCTGGTACGCGCTTGAGACGCTGGCGGAGGAGCAGCCGGGCGGAAGCGATTCGCTGGGGGCCTGGGTAAAGCAAGCGTTGGACGGCAGCGGTCTGCTTACGCGGGACATGGCCGGTACGCTGCTGCCGTGGTCCTGGGACGACGTATACGGCTCGTTGAAACAGTTGGAGCTGTGGGGAATGCTGACCCGCGGCTTTTGGGTGAAAGATATAGCGGCGATGCAGTTTGCCGCGCTGGAGACGGTGGGGCGACTCCGGGAGGCGGTCTGGGGAGCGGATGGCGGCGAAACGGTGCTGCTTCCGGCCGCCGATCCCGCCAATCCGTTCGGATTGACGGTGAGATGGCCGTCTGAGCCGGGGGTCGTTTTTGCCCGCAAGCCGGGCAATGACCTTGTATTCCGCGACGGCCGATGGGTATTGTGGTGCGAAAATAACGGCCGGCGCATGTATACGCTGCACGCGCCGGAAGAGGCATGGCTGCCGGAGGAAGAGCGCCTGCATACGCTTCGGGCCGTGCTGCAATCGGTTTTGAAGAAGCCGGGCGTCCGCAAAGTGGTTATAGATACATGGAACGGGAAGCCGGTGCTCGATACGCCCGCCGCCGGAACGCTGCGGCAGCTCGGGGCGGAGGCCGACCGCGCTTCGCTCGTCCTGTGGCCGAGCTCGTTACGATAAAAGTGGCTTTTAGGAAGGATGAACCGAATGAAGAGCATAGAAGAGCGGTTGAACGAATATAAAGAAAAGGCAGACTCCGTTAGCCGGGAGGCCGGCGAGCGGGCGCAAGCCTTCGTTCTGGAGCTGATCGGAGAGATCGAGAGGCTGTCGGACGAAAACAAGCGGCTGCGCAAAGCGCTCGCGCAGTCGGCGGACCGGCGGTACGAATCGACGAAATTAAGAGATGCTTTAAGAGAATAAGCAGGCTTCCTGCGATATCCGCGAAGTAAATTATTTAACAATAAAATACTTATTGACAGCCGCAGAAAATGGGCATAGAATACCTAGTAAACGAGTGGGGATTGTTAGGATATACTTCTCAAGGAGGCGCATAATTGTGAATTCCCTATACATTGCCAGCTGGGCTGCGGCTGTCGTCGTCCTGCTGTTGCTATTTTTCGCGGCCAAGAAAAAGGTAGGTTTCGGGACGCGCGTATTAATCGCTATGGTGCTCGGCGTGGTGGTCGGGGCGGCGTTCGGTAAAGAGGCGACAGATCTCGGAACGATCGGCTCCATCTACGTCAACCTGATCAAAATGATCGTCATGCCGCTCGTCGTGGCTACGATCATTTCCAGCATTACGTCCGTATCCGATCCGAATATGCTTCGAAAGATCGGAACGAAAACGATCGCCTTGTTCCTGATCACGACCGGCATTGCGGCGGCCATCGGTGTCGTCGTTGCGGTGATCATCGACCCGGGTGCGGGCATTCCTTACGTGCAGGATGCGAAGTTCGCCGCCCGGGAAATTCCGTCGTTCCTGAAAGTATTCATGGATCTCGTGCCGGCCAATCCGGTGAACGAGATGGCTACCGGCAAGGTCGTGCCGGTGATCGTATTTGCCATGTTCGTTGCGGTCGCCATTACGATCGAAGGCAACCGCAAGCCGGAATCGGTCCGGCCGATCAAGGAAGTCATTCAATCGTTTGCCGTCGTAATGTTTCGCGTGACGAAGCTGATCATCCGCTTGACGCCTTACGGCGTGTTCGGACTGATGGCGGCGATGGCGGCGAAATACGGCATCGCTTCGCTGCTGCCGCTGGGCAAAGTGGTGATCGCCGTTTACATCGCTTGCCTGCTGCATTTCGTTCTGACCTACGGCTTCCTGGTCACGTTCGTGGCGCGGGTCAATCCGATCCGCTTCCTGAAAAAGATTTATCCCGTGCTGGCGGTCGCTTTCACGACGCGGAGCAGCTATGCGACGCTGCCGGTCAATCTGGAGGTCATCACGAAGCGGCTTAAAGTATCCGACCGGATCGCCAGCTTCGTCGCCCCGCTGGGCGCGACCATCAACATGAACGGCTGCGGCGGCTTGTATCCGGCGATTGTTGCGATCTTCGTCGCCAAAGTGTTCGGCATCGATCTGACAATCACGCATTATCTGCTTATCATCGGCTCGGCGATGATCGCTTCCATCGGCGTGGCCGGTGTGCCCGGTCCGGCTTCGATCTCGACGACGGTCGTGCTGGCCAGCGTCGGTCTTCCGATCGAAGGGATGGCGATGGTGCTCGGCATCGATGCGATTCTCGATATGGCCCGGACGGCGATCAACGCCTCCGGCACGACGGTGAGCTCGCTTGTGGTCGCCGTCACGGAGAAAGAATTCGACCGCGAGGCGTTCAACAACGAAGCGGATGAAGAGCTTGAAAATTACGACGTCTCTTCCCGGGGCGGATCCAAAACCATCGTCACCGGTTGATGCGAGTCGGAAATAAAATACGATGAACCTATGCGAACACCGCTCTTTCTCTAAGGGCGGTGTTTGGTTCGTTTTCCGGGATTAGCGGGCGGCATATGGTAAAATAGGGCTAACTCTGTTTTTATCAAAGGGGGAGAGCCGAATGGAAAGCAACGCCGTTCAAGCGAAGCTGCTGCTTCGCGTACCGGAGCTGACGGCGGCGCTGCGCTTTTACGGGCAAGCGCTCGGCTGGGAGCGCCTGGAGCTGTACGCGGCGGCGGGCTATGCGCTGCTGCGTCTGCCGGGCGGCGATGCCGCGCTGCTCGCCGCGGAAGGCGCGGCGGCGGAGGCGGTCGGCCGCCTGCAAGCGCCCGGCTGCCGGGAGCTTCCGCCCGGCGGCCGGTTTTACGTGACAGCGCCGCCCGGCGAGGCGCTGGAGCGGCTGCAGCAGCGCGCCGCGGCGGCGGGCGGCCGCTGGTTGGACGAGACGGAGCCCGGCTGCTGGCGGACCGTCACGATCACGACGCCGGAGGGCTACCGCGCGGCGTACTGGCAGGAGCTGTTTCCGAGCGACGAGGAAACGCTCGCTTTGTTCGCAGCGGGGCCGGACCGGCTGGAGGCCGCGCTGGCGGAGCTTGGCGAGGCCGGGCTCGATCTGGCCCGGGCGCCCGGCACATGGAGCATCCGCGAGCAGGTGCTCCATGTGGTGGACCTTGAGCTTGCGGCGCTGCACAAGCTCAAGTTCGCTTTGGCCGGGCCGGAGCGCGGGCGCGTCTACCACGGCAACGGCTTCTCGCAGGACGCGTGGGCCGCGGGCATGCGCTACGCCTCGCGGCCGGTCCGCGCCGAGGTCGCGCTGTTTCGGCTGCTTCGCGAGCATGTGCTCAGCGTATGCGAGCATACGCCGGGAGCGCTTGCGCGCAGCGTCGTCGCCTCCGGCAGGGAGGAGACGGCCGGCCGCCTGATGAAGATGATGGCCGGACACGCGAACGTCCACATTCGCCGGATCGGCGAAATCCGGAAGCAGGACGGGGTCGATTAGCCGAGACTTTGCGCCAGCTCCATCAGATGCGCGCAGATCCGCTCGGGACGCACGCCCGTCCGGGCCATCTGCTCGTCCACATTCGAGGCGTCGGCCAGTCCGGTGAGCACAAGCGCCGTTCGGCAGCCTGCATCGGCTCCGCCGCGGATATCGGTGTTCAGATTGTCCCCGACCGCCCAAATTTCCGCAGGGGCCAGTCCCAGCTTGGCGACGGCGTAGCGCATGATGATCGGCGAGGGCTTCCCGATGACAACGGGCGGCGTTTCGCTTGCCCGTTCGATCGAGGCCGCGATGGAGCCGGCTCCGGGCGTCAGCTCGCCGTTCCACGGCAGCAGGTGATCGGGATTCGTCAGAATGTACGGGATCCCGCTGCGGATGTGGCGGACGGCCGCAAGCAGCTTGCCGTAATGGAACGCCCGGTCGATCCCTTGGACGACCGCGGCGACCGTGCCCACCGGCGCATCCTCCGCCACCGGCTCAAAGCCGCCGTCTTTCAGGGCCGCGCTCAGCCCTTCCTCGCCGATGCAGAGCACCCGTCCGTTTCGGGCGCCGGTTTCCTGCAAATACATCACCGCTGCTTGCGACGACGTGAGCACTTCCTCCGGTTCGGCTTCAATCCCGGTTTTGAGGAGGTGCGCCGCCACTTGCTCCGGGGTCCTCGACGAATTGTTCGTCACATATAAGAACGGGTGGCCTTTCTCCCGCAGCCAGCGGATAAATTCCGCCGCGTAAGGGATCGGGCGGTCCCCATGGTACAGCGTTCCGTCCAAATCCAGCAAAAATCCGTGTCTCATCGTCCGATTCTCCATTCTTGCGATGGGTGCCGCACAGGCCCGCATCGTTTCTGCGTTGTCCGCTTCATTATACCGCAACATTGCCTTCCGGGACCAATGGCCGGTTGTTCCGCTCCGGTTGTTCCGCTCCGCTCAACAGCCAAAAAGCCAGCATCCTAAGATGCCAGCTTCAGCTTCACGTAAAAATGGATTTCGCCGTTCTCCGACTCGGCCCAAATACTTCCATCGTGCGATTCGACGATGCTTCTTGCGATCGCAAGACCCAGTCCCGAGCCTCCGGTCTCGGACGTCCGGGCTTTATCGACCCGGTAAAACCGGTCGAACAGCTGCTCCAGCTCGTCGCGGGTCAAAGCGTCCGCTTTATTGGAGACGCGGATAATGACGTGCCCGCGTTCGCGCACCATGCCGAAGGTGATCACGCCGGGCTTGGGGCTGTATTTGATCGCGTTGCCGAGCAGGTTTTCGAACACGCGGATCATTTTCTCCACGTCGATGCGCACCACCAGCCGCTCCTGCGGCAGGCTGCGGATCAGCGTGAGCTGCTGCTCCTCGCTGAGGGTCACGTATTCCTCCAGCAGCTGCTCCAGCACCTCGTTAATGACGACCCCTTTCTTGTGCAGCGGAACGTCATGATTGGAGAGCTTCGTAAATTCGAACAGATCGTCGATCAGTCCTTTCAGCTTCTCCGATTTGCTGTAAGCGATGCTGACGTACCCGGCCGCCTGCTCCGGCGTTTCGAAATTTTTGTCGTGCAGCAGCCGCAAGTACCCCATGATCAGCGTCAGCGGCGTACGCAAATCGTGCGAAACGTTCGTAATCAGCTCATTCTTGAGCTGCTCGGCACGGCGTTCCTCTTCGATTCTCCGCTGCAAATCCGTCACCATAAAGTTCATGTCCCGCGCCAGCGAGCCGAGCTCATCCTGGGAACGCTCGACGACCCGGTGGTCCAGATTGCCCGTGGCGATAATTCGGAGCCCGCTCGCAAGCTCCTCGACATATCTCATTTTCCGCTGCGTTAAAAAGTAGAACAAAAAGATGAAGACGGCAAGCGAAGCCAGGATGGAAAGCGGGTTCTCGCCCTTATGGTAGCTAATGGTGGGCTGAGGGATGCCGCTGACGATTAAGTATGACTTCTGATTGTTATAGGACACCGGGTAAAAACTGGAAAATTCCGAACGCGAGTCGGAGTTCCGGTTGCGCGTTTCCATCGCGTTGCGGATGACGCTGTGCACGTCGACATACGTTTCCGGCGCATTTTCGCTGCGGAAGATGACTCTGCCTTCCAGATCCGTAATCACGACTTTGAGCTTGTTATAGGTAACGAGCCGTTTGACCGTACTCTCAAACCTTTTGCGCTGCTCGGCATCCTTGTTCTCTCCCTGCCGGTTATTCGCCGGATTCGGCTGCGGCACAACCTGCGGGTTGGCCGCCGGAGCCCCGGGTACGCTGCCGGGCTCTTGGCCGTTTGCGCCCGGGACAGGAACGGCCGTGACGGCAGGGGGTGCCGGTATCCCGCTGCCGGCGGCGGAGCTCTGCGGACCGGCCGCTTGCGGTTGTCCGGTTTCGCTTCGGACCGCAGCATTCGAAGTATCGTCGGGAGATTCGTCGTTTGTCCCGTTTTCGCTGTCGCCGTACCACGAAGGCGTAAGAAAGCGGTCCGCCAGCAAGCGGGCTTCATGATCGATGCTTTCCATGCCCTGGCTGTAATCGATGACCGTACTCTTGTTGACGGCGCCGAACAAAGCCGAGCTGACGCCGTAAAATGCCACCGACACGCCAAGGCAGAAGGCAAAGGTCAGCATCAGCTGCAGCCGGATGCTGCGCTGCACGTGGGTACGTGCCATCCTGTACAGGTCTTGCAGGAAAAGGATTGCGCCCCGCAGCAGATTAAAGGGAAACCAGGTGAACGGGAAGCGGTCAAGCACGGGCTTGCGCGGCGGTTTGATCTTCGCTTTTTTACTCAACTTTATAACCCACTCCCCAAACCGTTTTAATAAACTTCGGCTTCCGTGGATTTTCCTCGATTTTTTCCCGAATTTTCCGGATATGAACCATCACGGTATTGTCCGAATCGAAATACGCTTCCTTCCAGACGGCTTCGTAAATTTTCTCGATGCTCCAAACCGTACCGCGATGGCGGGCCAGCAGCTCCAGAATGGCGAATTCGCGCGGAGTCAGCTTTATATCCCGCCCGTCCAGCTTGACCTCATGCGTCGCGGTATTGATCGTCAGCTCGTCGATTTCCAGCTCATGCTCCTTGTTCGGCCGCTGAACGTTAAGCCGGGTGTAGCGGCGAAGCTGCGATTTGATCCGGGCGATCAGCTCAAGCGGGTTGAACGGCTTGGTCACGTAATCGTCCGCACCGGTGCTCAGGCCGAGAATTTTGTCCATGTCCTGGCTTTTGGCGGACAGCATAATGATCGGCATATGCTTCTGCTCGCGTATTTTTAGGCAGGCTTCGATCCCGTCCATCTTCGGCATCATGATGTCAAGCACGATCAGATCGACGTCTTCCTTTTGCAGCACGTTTAACGCTTCGACGCCACTGCTTGCGCGCAGCAGGCGGTAACCTTCGTTTTTTAAATAAATTTCCAGCAAATCGATAATTTCTTTCTCGTCGTCGACGAGCAACAGGGTAGGCTGCGCCACAGGGCCGACCTCCTTTTCATTCCAAAAAATCCCGGTTGTTGCGGATGGGGTCGCCGGGCTTACCGGGCGGCGCCGACGACAAAAAAAGCATATCACGCCGGGATAGCCTTGACAAACGGCAAGCGGGCCACTCCCCTTTCCTTATGTTGACTGAGCCTAGTATAGCCGGAAAATCTTAACGGCGAACGATTCAAAATCTTAAAACATTCTTAAGGGAAAAGGAAAAACCGCCGCCGCTGTTTAGGAAAAGGTAACTTTTTGGTTAAAGGAGGAGTATATTGGATTATAAGCTGAACTTATTAAAGCGGTAAAAGAATGTTATGAACGGAGGAACCCCATGAACCGGATCGAAACCATCGAACGGATTCTGAACGCGATGCCGCCTTTGCGCAAAGCCTCGCCCAAGCAGCTTCAGGCGATCCTGAGAGGCATGGACTTGTCGCTGGAAGCCTTGTCGCCCTTCATTGCGGAGCCTGCGGACTTGCCTTACGGAAGAACATGCCTGTACCGGACCGATGCCGCCGAAGCGGTGCTGATCCATCTCCCGCCCGGAACCGCCACGTACATTCACGATCACGGCGTATCCGTCGGCTGCGCGCGGCTGCTCGAAGGTACGATGACGAACCGGATGTTCCGGCTGGACGGCTACGGGTACCCCTGCTTGTCCGGGGAGGTCGAAATTGAGGAAGGAAGCTACTATTTCGCTCCGAAAAAACAGATTCACCAGCTTCGCAATTCGGGCCCGCGGCGCGCGGTGGCCTTCCATTTGTACGCTCCCGCGCCTGCCGGGAAATCGTATGTTCCCTATGAGCAGGCGCTTGATTATGTGATTTAACCTCCTTTTGACCGGAGATCGATAACTTGTCGAGCCGCAGCGCGGGTGCAACCTTCGGAACGGCGGCAGCGTCCATTTCCATATCACGGTAGAGGGGGATGGAGAAATGCCGAAAACCGGAGTCGCCATGAAAAAAGCAATGCTGCTGCTGCTGGCAAGCGCGCTGCTATGCTCGGCTTGCAAGTCTGTCAATGCCGGAAGTGAAATCAGCCTAAGAAAGCACACGCCTGCGGACCTGGACGCGCGGATCGTGCAGGCCGATAATGCGTTCGGCCTGAAGCTGCACCGCATCATCGCGGAGCGAAATCCCGGGAGCAACGTATTCGTGTCCCCGTTCAGCGTATCGATGGCGCTGTCGATGGTTTACCACGGAGCCGGCGGCGCGACGCGCGAGCAGATCGGAACTACGCTGCAGGGCCAAGGCTTGTCCGTTGACGAGTGGAACCGGGGGCATCAGGTGCTTCGCGATTTGCTGGAGCATTCGGGCAAGGACGCGCAGCTTTCCGTCGCAAATTCGATCTGGGCCAGGAAGGGCGTGCCGTTTCACGAAAGCTTCCTGCAGCGGAACCGCGACTTTTACGGCGCGGAGACGGATACGCTCGATTTTGCGCAGGACAGCGCGGTTCGCAAAATCAACCAATGGGTCGGCAAGCGGACGAACGGCAAAATCGACAGCATCGTGCAGGGGCCGATCGCGCCAGAAACGGTCATGTACCTGCTGAACGCCGTCTATTTCAAAGCGCAGTGGCAGCATCCGTTTCCGGAGCAGGACACGAAGCCCGGCACGTTCCATACGGGGGCGGGCCAGACGAAGCCGGTGAACCTGATGTCGTTGACGCGCCGGATGGACTACGTGCAAGAGCCGGATTACCAAGCGGTTCGGCTGCCTTACGCGGACGGCAAGCTGGCGATGGTCGTCGTTCTGCCCTCCGAAACGGCCGGGCTGGATCAGGTGCAGCAGAAGCTGTGGGCGGATGCGGCGTTTTGGAATAAGCCTTTTCTCTCCGCAAGCGGAACCTTGAAGCTGCCGAGGCTGAAGCTGGAGCTGGAATACGGGCTGAACGATGCGCTGAAGGCGATGGGCATGCCGGCGGCGTTCGATCCGGCCAAGGCGGACTTTTCCGAATTATCGCCGAAACCGGTCGTGATCAGCGAAGTAAAGCACAAGACGTTCATGGAGATGAACGAGCAGGGCACGGAAGCCGCAGCTGCCACCTCCTTAGCGGTTGGAGTAACCTCTGCACAGGTCCCGGCGGCCAAGCCGTTCGAGATGATCGTCGACCGGCCGTTTCTGATGGCGATTCAAAGTACGGAGACCGGCAGCCTGCTGTTCCTCGGCAGCATCGTCGATCCGAAGGAGTAAGCGGTTTGCGGATCGGTAGGCTTCATCCTGATCATTGTTTTCGAATTTCAGGACATAGCTTTCAATGGAAAAGGAGAAATCGATGAGAAACGTTAGTTTGGGAATTGGAATAGGTTTTTTCATCGCGTCAGTTATTTATCTGGTTCCTTCCGCGTTAGCCACAAATGCCGAAAAGCAAATTAATGTATTACTTAATAGTATTCATGTTACGATTAACGGGGATCGGATAGGAGCCGACAATATTTTATATCAAGGAACTGCCTATCTGCCCTTACGCGAAATTAGCGAAAAACTCGGAAAAACGGTGCGGTGGGATGATCACACAAGAACGGTTACGATAAGTGATTCGCAGAAGGATGATTCGCCTCCGATCGAATCCGTAAATCGCGGTAACGCTGCCGGTAATCTTGCCAATCGAGGACTTTTAGCAGGCGATAGCCATTGGACATACATTGCTTATAAACGCCATGTTGCCAATAATTCACAGGAAGACGGCATCTATAAGATGAAGCCCGACGGCAGCGAAAAGACGAAAATCACATCCCGCGTTGGCAGTTATCTGAACTTGGATGAGAACAGCTTATATTTTGTTGATAATGGAATTTACCGAATTAGTCTTGATGGACAAAATGAAATTAAATTAAATGAAAAGGGGAGTAAGTTACTATTAGTTGGCGATTGGTTATACTTTAGCGAGGATCAGAGCGGTATTTATAAAATGAAAAAAGATGGGTCCGAAAAAAGTAAGCTGCTTGACATGGGGGCGCTTGTGGATATTTCGGATAATAATCTATATTATCTTTTAAATAATAGTATCTATTATATAAATCTGGCTCTTCGCTACTAGCGATGTAATGCGTGCAAACTGCTCTACTAATTTCCAGAAAACCTTTGAAAACCGGACAAGGGAATTGGTATAGATGCTTTGCTCCGCGTTCACCTTCTGTTGCAGCATAT
>JAPSLM010000027.1 GCA_031180825.1 Paenibacillus sp.
TCAAGGGCTGCTTAGTCTAACAGCTCGTTACCTTGAAATTCGTTAACCTTTAAGAACCGCCGTATGCGGACCCGCATGTACGGTGGTGTGAGAGGTCAGGGGCTAGCCGCCCCTATCTACTCGATTTTACATATGATCTGCGTTGGTCTTTTACAATAAGGTCTTTCATTTTCGAATGTATTTGTTCTCCGGACAAACTAAAGGCTTCGAGCCCCTATTTCACTCATTTCCCATCCTTCGTCCGCCGATAAATGGAGAAGCGGTCAACGGCGTAACCGATGATCGTCCACGAAAGAACGGTAAGCAGATAAAGCGGCCAAGGATTGATATCGGTGTAGGTGAAGATCGGGTAAAACCAGGCGGGCACACTAAGTGAATAGAAGAGCAGATATACCGGATCGTAGTCATGTCCGATATAATGGATAAAGCACAGTACAATGCCCACGATGGTCAATATTTTCGTATATTTATAGCGCATAGGTGGCGCCTCCTTTTTCCAGGTTGCAGAGGAAGCAGGCTCCCTGCCGATGGCTTGGAAGGGAGCGAGTAAGGGTCAGCCTCGAAAGAGCTTCCACTTACGGTTATGGTTCGTTGTTTCCGGGAACGTGTCTCCCTTTTTTAATCTGACGATCTTCGGGTTGTTAATGCCCATATGAAAATCGTTCTCGCCGACTTCCCTGTATTCTCCGTCGTTCGGCGCTTTGTCCCCCGGACGGAATTCAGTCCATTCCCCCACAACAAGCCACCTCCAGTGCTTAAGTCTAATGTTAGATTTTCCATAAAGCTTCGGAAGCATGCGGGCTAATAATTGCCAGAACGCCCTATAAAAAGGGCGCGGCGGACGGATTTTACTTGCGTTGCGTGCCCGATTTTGCTATAGTATTATGGTGCGAGTTTGGATATAATCGATTCTCGCTCCTTGCTCCTGACGGTGGTACAAGCCGACTCGGGGGCCGTTAGTCCAAAAGGAGGTGGCAACATGCGCAAATACGAAGTGATGTACATCATCCGTCCTGACCTGGAACAGGAAGCTGTTCAGGCTACGGTGGAGAAGTTCCAAAACATCATCAACAACGGTGGCGAAATTACGAAACACGACCTGATGGGTAAGCGCCGTCTTGCGTATGAGATCAACAAGCTTCGTGACGGTCATTATGTGTTGGTTCATTTCAACGCAACGAATGAAGTCGTTAGCGAGCTTGACCGCGTAATGAAGATTTCCGACGAAATCATTCGTTACCTGATCGTTAGAGACGTAGCTTAAGGCTTCGTGCCGTAATTGAGTTTGGTTGACAACGAGCATCGTCAGACGATGCGGCCGTTGCAACGATCCGGGAGGGAATGCGGATGTTGAATCGTGTAATTCTGATCGGAAGGCTGACACGTGATCCCGAATTACGTTATACGCCGGCAGGTGTAGCTGTAACCCAGTTTACGCTTGCGGTAGACCGTCCCTTCACAAGCAACCAAGGGCAGCGGGAAGCGGATTTCATCCCGATCGTGACTTGGCGCCAGCTTGCGGAGACTTGCGCAAACTACCTTCGCAAAGGGCGTTTGGCTGCAGTCGAAGGCCGTATTCAAGTGCGCAACTATGACAACAATGAAGGCCGTCGCGTCTATGTGACGGAGGTCATTGCGGACAATGTGCGTTTCTTGGAATCTGCGAACAGCGCAAACCGCGACGACAGCGGTATGGGCATGAGCGGCGGCGGTGGCAACAGTGGCGGCGGGAACCGCGGAAGCTACGGCGGAGGACGCGAGCAACAGGATCCTTTCCAGGATGACGGCAGACCGATCGACATTTCCGATGATGATTTGCCGTTCTAGCAATAGAGCGGAAGGACAATCTACGTAGAAAGGACTGAAAACAAGTGGAACAAAGAGAGAGACGTAATCCGGAAGAGCGCGGCGAAAGAAAGTTCGGCGGTCGCGGCAAAAAAGGCGGCAAGCGCCGGAAAGTGTGCTACTTCACGGTTAACAAAATTACGCACATCGACTACAAAGATATCGAGACGCTCAAGAAGTTCATCAGCGAGCGCGGCAAGATTCTTCCTCGTCGTGTGACAGGTACCTCCGCTAAATATCAGCGTATGCTGACCGTTGCGATCAAACGCGCGCGTCAAGTAGCACTGCTGCCTTATACAACGGAATAGATGGTTTGGAAAAAGACAGCTGGCATCATGCCGACTGTCTTTTTCTGTATTTTTCAGATCTGTGTGCCCAATCTGAACCGGAGGACGATGAACCTTGATGCATTATGGCCTGCAAAACATGTTTTACAAATACATATGGTCGGCAAATTGGTGGAATCAAGGGGCGAAGGATGCCGCGGCTTCCCATATCGAGCTTCGCTGTCATAAACGCGATAGCGCCGCGTTTCAAGCGCTGGTGAGCTCGGATCGGGACGAGTTCCTGCTGACCGTTGGCGGGGATGCCATACTAGGCAAAAGCGGTCCGATCCAGATCGTACGCTGCGAGGTAGAGACCGACGCGCCATGTGAGGTAGAGGTCAAACTGATCGGTTTGATCGAGGACGATGACCGCACGCTCAAGTCCGATGTGCTGCTGGAGGATCGGTATGCCTATGTGCAGAAGCGAAAAATTCAAACGATTTGGATCGAGCTGCATACGGATGAGTCGGCCGCGTCCGGAACGTACGGCGGGAAGGTAAAATTTTATACGCATGCGATGTTCGAGGACGAGGTGCTGGAGCGGGAGCTGACGTTCCGCTTGACGATCGGCGACCGCGTGCTGCCGAAGCCGCAGGATTATTCGTTTTACTTGGACCTGTGGCAGCATAACTGCAACATTGCCCGGAAGTACAACGTCGCGTACTGGTCCGAGGAGCATTTTGCGGTCTTGGATTCCTACCTGCACAGCCTGGGCCAGCTTGGGCAAAAAGCGCTGACCCTGATCGTATCGGAGGAGCCGTGGTGCGGACAGCGTACGTTCATCGATGCGGAACCGTCCGATTTGAACGAGTACAGCATCGTTCCCGTCGTGAAGCGCCGCTCCGGCGAGTTCGCGTACGATTTTTCCCGGTTGGACCGGTATGTCGAGCTTGGGGAGAAGCACGGCATTCGCGGGGAACTGGAGATTTTCGGCTTGATCAACGTCTGGGAGCACGAGGAGGAAGGCTTCGGAAGCCTCATACCAGACTATCCCGATGCCATTCGTGTCCGCTATTACGACGAAGCCGCGGAAAGCTACAGGTTCATTCGCGATAAAAACGATTTTGCGGCCTATGTGCAGGCGTTGGAGCGGCATTTTATCGAAAAGGGATGGATCGATCGGGTGCGGGTCGTAGCCGATGAGCCGGAGGATTTCGATTTGTTCGCCAAACGGATGGCATGCCTTCGGGAGATGGTTCCTTCATTCCAATACAAGGCGGCGATTCACCAAAGCGAGTTTATTCACAAAGGGATCGAAGGAATCGTCGATTATGTGCCGATTCTGGACTGTGCGGCGGGCGAGTTCGAGCAGCTGATGCAGATTCGCTCGGAGGCCCGGGGACGAATGATGTATTACGTCTGCTGCGTGCCGGACAAGCCGAATACGTTTATCAATTCGCCGGCGATCGAATCAAGGGTTATCCCTTGGTTGGCGGAAAAGCTGCGCTTGGACGGCTTTTTGCGGTGGAACTACACGGTGTGGCCGGATCATCCGCTCGAAAAGCTGTCCTACCGTCCTTCCCTGTGGAAGGCGGGGGATACGAACTTCGTCTATCCCGGCAAAGGAGGCCGGCCGCTGCTGTCGCTTCGCTACAAATGGCTGCAGCGGGGAATTCGGGATTTCGAGTATATGCAGCTGCTTAAGCAAAGCGGGCTTGAGGAGCAAGTGGAGCAGGCGCTGCAGCGCGTTTTCAAATTCGATCATCCGGCGGAACTATGTTCCGGTTCGGGAAAAACGGCAGAGCAATTATACAGTTTTCATCCGGAGGATTACGACCGGCTCTATCTATAAATGGCTTCAACCACAGGCTCAGGCTTGTGGTTTTTGCTTATTCCGGCGTGCCTGGCATGATTTTTCTTCGGGGCTTGTATCATGATATGATGGAAGGGAGGGCCACCCGGCCTCGGGGGTCAAGTCAGAGGAAAGTAGGGAGATCCGTTGAATATTGCATTTTTCCTTGTCCCGAAGGACGATGTCATTTATTTATCCCCTCATCATACGATGCGTCAAGCGCTGGAGCGTATGGAATATCACCGGTATTCGGCTGTTCCGCTCGTGGACGATCACGGCAAGTATGTCGGGACGATTACGGAAGGGGACTTGCTTTGGAAGCTGAAGCATTCTCCGGAGATCGGCTTCGAGAATGCGCATAAGGTACAGCTCAAGGACGTGCCGCAGCATATGACGATCAAGCCGGTGCGAATTAACCAGCAGATGCAGGATTTGATCACGCTGGCCACTAACCAGAACTTCGTGCCGGTGCTCGACGACAACGAGGTGTTCATCGGCATTATCCGCCGTCGTGAAATCATCGATTATTGTTTTAAGCTGTGGCAGTCGGAACAAAAGGTGTAAAAATGTGTTATAATTAACGAAAGCGTCTGGGTAAGGAGAGAAGCGGCCATGTCCAATCTGGATCGTGACGTCGATTTGGCGAAAAGGGCCAAAATTATCGAATGGCTCAAAACCGAACTGGTCGATCAGCTGGCTCATCTGCTGAAAGGCATGTGGGAAGGCAGCCATGCCAAAATCGTTGACGGGCTGTCCAGTCTTATCGCCTGCTGCTATATCTTGGGAAGACGGCTTGGCATCCCTTCGCGCAGTTTGGACGAGGCGGTATTGGATAAAATGAAAAAGCACCGCGAAGAAGGACACCAGCTGGAAGAGTGGTATGGCGACATATCCGCTGTGGAAGATCATTTGCGTAAGAGGTGAACTGCTTGGAAGGAACCCAAAAACCGCGTATGCTCGGGTGGAGCATTGCGTATATCTTTTTACTTTTATCGATCTTTTTGCCGCCGCTGAGCTTGATTACAGCCGCTCTGCTAATGGTGCCGGTGCTGATCATGTATGTGAAGCTCGGAACCCGCCGGTTTTTGGTTCATTACGTCGTAAGCTTGGCTATCGTTTATTTTGTCGCCTCGCTGCTGGCCGGATGGCTCGGGGCGCTGCTCGTTTCGGTGTCGGTCTTTTTCCTGCCGCCCGTTATTCAGATGGGCAATTTGTACAAAAAGCGGGCTGCGGCGAGAACGGTGCTTACGGCAGGGACGCTTACCTTGCTTGGCGAGCTGCTGCTCACTCTGATCGTCTGCTTCATGTTCGGCCTGAATCCGATCGGGGGCATGAAACGGTTTATGATGGAGAGCGTGCAGACGCTGCCGGCTCAGGCACAGAGCATCATGGCCGTCGATATGGATACCCTGATCCAACTGATGGTACAGATGCTGCCGCTGTATATGATCGGCTTTTCGCTGTTCTACGTCGTCATCTCGCACTGGCTGGCACGCAAGGTGCTGGTACGCTCGGGCGAGTCGATTCCAGGATTTAAACCGGTGAAGGATTGGATGCTGCCGAAATCGTTCGTATGGCTGTATCTGCTTGCACTCATCCTGGAGATGTTCGTGAAGGATTCGAGATCGATGATCTTCACTGCGCTTCTCAACTTGCTTCCGCTGCTGATGACAGCATTTGCGATTCAAGGGATAGCTTTTTTATTCTACGTGGCGCATGTGAAACGATGGAACAAAACGCTGCCGATTGTGGGCATTTTTCTTCTATTCATCCCGCCGGCTCACTTTATGTTCAGCTTGCTGGGCGTATTCGACGTAGCTTTTCCGATCCGCGACCGTATGACCAGCAAATGACTTATATTTGGGATTAGGAGCGAATGAAATGCCGAAGTTCCTGTTAAAGCGTTGGCACGGAATGCATATCGTATGGATGTTTGCGCTGATCACGGTGCTGATCCTCGTTCTGTTCTTGTACTCGTGGATCATCAGCGTGATCGCGTTGGTTCTGTGCGGCATTCTGGGGTACTACACCTTGCAGGCGGAACAGGCGTTCCGTAAGGAATTGAACGAATACGTCAGCACGCTGTCCCACCGGGTGAAGCGGGCGGGGAGCGAGGTCATCCACGAGCTGCCGCTGGGCATTCTGTTGTATAACGAGGAAAAAATCATCGAATGGCATAACCCGTTTGTCGCGAAAATGCTGGGCAAAGATTCGTTGATCGGCGAGTCGGTCAACGAGATGTTTCCCGTGCTCAAAACTCGTAAGGACAAAGAGCCTAAGCTGGAAATGACGATCGACAAGCAGATTTACGAAGTACAGGTCCGTCCGGACGAGCGGTTGCTTTATTTTACCGATATCACGGCGCTGAAGTCGCTGCAGCTTCGCTATGAGGAAGAGAGGCTGGCGATCGGCCTCATCATGATGGACAATCTCGACGAGGCGACGCAAGGGCTGGACGATCAGACGCGCAGCATCATGATGGCTAAAGTCACGGGCGAGATTACCGAATGGGCGCAGAAGCATCAGATGTATTTGCGCCGGACGGCGTCGGACCGTTATTTAATCATGATGGACCAGAAAGGACTGAAGGCGCTGGAGCAGTCGCGCTTTGAGATTTTGGACGAAGTGCGGGACATCACGATCGAGAATAAGCTGCCGATGACGCTCAGCATCGGCATCGCCTCCGGCACGTCGTCGCTTCCCGAGCTTGGCCACTGGGCGCAGACGAGCTTGGATATGGCGCTCGGGCGCGGCGGCGATCAGGCGGCGGTGAAGGTTGGAGAACGGCTGTCGTTTTACGGCGGCCGGACGAATGCGATTGAGAAGCGGACGCGGGTGCGGGCCCGGGTCATTTCTCATGCGCTGCGGGACTTGATCAAGGATTGCGATAAGGTCGTCATCATGGGGCACCGGATGCCGGATATGGATGCGATCGGCGCGGCCATCGGGGTACTCAAGATGGCGCATATCAGCAATAAAGAAGGCTATATTGTGCTGGAAGGGGTCAACCCGTCTATCCAGAAGCTGATGGAGACGGTGTACGAGGACGAGAAGCTAAACCGATGGTTCATTACGCCGGACCAGGCGATGCAGATTACGAATTCGCGCACGCTTGCGGTCATTGTCGATACGCATCGGTCTTCAATGACGCCTGAGCCGCGGCTGCTGCAGCTCACGCCGCGCAAAGTGGTCATCGACCATCACCGCCGCAGCGAGGACTTCATCCACGATGCCACGCTCGTCTACATGGAGCCGTATGCTTCGTCCACCTGTGAGCTGGTGACGGAGCTCCTGCAATATTTCCACGAGCGGCTGACGATGGGCGTGCTGGAAGCGACGGCGCTGCTGGCCGGCATCGTCGTCGATACACGAAGCTTCAGCCTGCGCACAGGCGCGCGGACCTTCGAAGCCGCGTCGTTCCTGCGGCGGAGCGGGGCCGATTCGTCGCTAATCCAGCGGCTGCTGAAGGAAGATCTGGAGCATTACATTCAAAAGGCGGACGTGATCAAGAACGCTGTCGTCATCTTCGACCATATTGCGCTTGCGGTCAACGAGCCGGGACGTAAATATTCACAGTTGCTCATTGCCCAAGTTGCTGATACATTGTTAACTATGACAGGAATTATGGCGTCGTTCGTCATCAGCGAACGGCCGGACGGTCTGATCGGCATCAGCGCCCGGTCGCTCGGCCAGATGAACGTCCAGATCGTGATGGAACGGATGGGCGGCGGCGGCCACTTGACCAATGCGGCTACGCAATTGGAAGGTACGCTTGCGGAAGCTACGCAGCGGTTAAAGCAAATACTTAGCGAGATTCATGCGGAGGAGGGGTTGTTCGAATGAAAGTCATTTTCTTGAAGGACGTCAAAGGCCAAGGAAAGAAAGGCGAAGTGAAAGAGGTTTCCGAAGGCTACGCAACGAATTTCTTATTTAAACAGCAGCTGGCCGCGCCGGCCAGCGATTCGGCAATGAAGACGCTGGAGCAGCAGAAGAAGGCCGAGGATCGCAGAAAAGCGCAGGAGAAAGCGGACGCGCAGGAGCTCGGCAAGAAGCTCGGCGAGCTGACGGTTCAGCTGAAAGCAAAATCCGGAGCGGACGGCCGCTTGTTCGGGGCCGTATCGAACAAGCAGGTAGCGGAAGCGCTGGAGAAGCAGGGGATTAAGCTGGATAAACGCAAAATCGTGATGGACGAGCCGATCCGCACGCTCGGGGTGACCGAGGTGGTTGTCAAGCTGCATCCGGAAGTAACCAGCAAGCTGAAGGTTCACGTGGTGGAAGAATAGATCGGCTGGTCCGATGATGATACGTTAGGTTGGGGAAATGACAGTGCAGGAGCGGGCGGTGCAAGGCAGCCGGCTCCTGCGTCGTTATAAGGCAATATCCAGTGGGGAGGATAACGGATGAACGAGAGTTTGTTTATGGATCGCATCCCTCCGCAAAATTTGGAAGCCGAGCAGGCGGTGCTCGGCGCTATTTTGCTTGACGGCGACGCGCTGGTCACGGCGATGGAGCGGGTCACGAGCGACGACTTCTACCGCGGTTCGCACCAGCGCATCTTCGAAGCGATGATCGAAATTGCGGAGGCGAACGAGCCGGTCGATTTGATCACGCTGACGGCACGGCTGCAGGATAAGAAGCAGCTGGAGGAAGTCGGCGGCATCAGCTATTTGTCGGAGCTGGCCAATGCGGTGCCGACGGCAGCCAACGTCGATTACTATGCGCAGATCGTAGAAGAGAAGTCGATGCTCCGCCGTCTGATCCGCGCTGCGACCCAGATCGTCACAAACGGATATTCCGGCGAGGACGAAGTGGGAACGCTGCTCAGCGACGCCGAGCAGCGGATTATGGAAATTTCGCAGGCGCGTTCGGGCTCCGGGTTCATTGCCATCAAAGACGTGCTTATGGAAGTTTTCGACAAGGTCGAGTTCCTTTTCAACCAGAAGGGGAGTACGACGGGAGTCCGTTCCGGCTTTGCAGACCTCGATAAGATGACGTCCGGGTTCCAGCGTTCGGACCTCATTATTGTGGCCGCGCGTCCTTCGGTAGGGAAAACGGCCTTCGCCCTGAACATCGCGCAGAACGTCGGGGTGCGGGAGAAGGAAACCGTGGCCATCTTCAGTCTCGAGATGGGCGCGGCCCAGCTCGTGCAGCGGATGATCTGCGCGGAGGCGAATGTGGATGCCGGCCGGATGCGGACGGGCTTTCTGGAGCCGGATGATTGGGAGAAGCTGACGATGGCGATCGGATCGCTGTCGGAGGCGAATATCTTCATCGACGATTCGCCGTCCGTCACGGTGGCGGACATTCGGGCGAAGTGCCGCAGGCTGAAGAAGGAGAAGGGCCTCGGCATGATTCTGATCGACTACCTGCAGCTGATTCACGGCCGCGGCAAGGGCGATAACCGGCAGCAGGAAGTATCGGAAATTTCGCGTACACTGAAGCAAATCGCGCGTGAGCTGGACGTTCCGGTCATTGCGCTCTCGCAGCTCAGCCGGGGCGTAGAGCAGCGGCAGGATAAGCGACCGATGATGTCCGACCTTCGGGAATCCGGTTCGATCGAGCAGGACGCCGACATCGTGGCGTTCCTGTATCGGGACGACTATTATGACAAAGAATCCGAGAAGAAGAACATTATCGAAATTATTATTGCCAAGCAGCGGAACGGCCCGGTCGGCACGGTGGAGCTCGCGTTTCTCAAAAATTACAACAAATTCGTCAATCTTGACCGGTCGCATCAGGAGATGGCGATGGCGCGTTAACAGCTTCCAGAGTGTGATGTGTTGCACGGGGAACATTTTTTTGCGTAAATTGGTTGAAGATAGCATAAAGGACGGCAACCTGCGGTAGAATACGCGCAGGTGCCGTTTTTTTGCGTTAAGCTGGAGGCTGCAAATGTTTTCCGAACAATGCTGGGCAATGGATTATAATCGTTCGTTTTTATTGACTTTGCTTTAGTCAACTGCTAAACTAGTCATGGTGCGTTGCACCGTAAAGGCTAATATTAGGTGGTTTCCCACCTCACGGGGGTAGTGAAGATGTCAACGGTAGTGGTTGTCGGAACCCAATGGGGAGACGAAGGAAAAGGAAAGATTACCGACTTTCTGGCAGAGTCCGCTGAGGTTGTCGCTCGCTATCAGGGCGGGAACAACGCCGGACACACCATTCTCATTAACGATAAAAAGTATAAGCTGACGATGATTCCTTCCGGCATTTTTTATGAAGATAAAGTATGCGTCATCGGCAACGGGATGGTCATTAATCCGGGTGCGTTGCTTGAAGAAATCCGCTATATTCACGAGAACGGCTTCTCGACGACAAACCTGCGCATCAGCGACCGCGCGCATGTCATCATGCCGTATCATCTGCTGCTCGACGGCCTGGAAGAAGAGCGCAAAGGCGAAAACAAGATCGGCACGACCCGCAAAGGAATCGGTCCTTGCTACATGGACAAAGCGGCGCGCAGCGGCGTCCGCATCGCCGATCTGATGGACGCGGAAGAATTCGAGAGCAAAGTGCGCCGGCTTGTCGCCGAGAAGAACACGCTGATCGAGCAAGTGTACGGCTCCAAGGGGATCGACGCCGACTCGATCATTCAGGAATACCTCGGATATGCCGAGCAGCTTCGCCCCTACGTAACCGATACGTCGGTCGTCTTGAACGACCTGATCGACGCCGGCAAGAAGGTGCTGTTCGAAGGGGCGCAGGGCGTCATGCTGGACATCGACCAAGGCACCTATCCGTTCGTGACCTCGTCGAACCCTTCGGCGGGTGGCGTGTGCATCGGTTCGGGCGTCGGCCCTTCGAAAATTCAGCAAATCATCGGCGTTGCCAAATCGTATACGACGCGCGTAGGCGACGGTCCGTTCCCGACCGAGCTGATGGACGAAACCGGCAATTGGATTCGCGAACGCGGCAACGAGTACGGCACGGTGACCGGCAGACCGCGCCGCGTCGGCTGGTTCGACAGCGTCGTCGTCCGCCATGCCCGCCGCGTGAGCGGCATCACGGGCTTGTCCTTGAACTCGCTCGACGTGCTCGCCGGCCTGGAAACGGTCAAAATCTGCACGGCATATACTTATCGCGGCGAGAAGATCAGCCATTACCCGGCAAGCCTGAAAATGCTGGCCGAGTGCCAGCCGGTGTACGAAGAGCTCCCGGGCTGGAGCGAAGACTTGTCCGGCGTCCGCAAGCTGGAGGATCTGCCGGCGAACGCCAGACGTTACGTCGAGCGCGTGTCCGAGCTGACGGGCATTCCGATCGCCATCTTCTCCGTTGGCCGCAACCGCGAGCAGACGAATCTGGTGAAGCCGATATATTAATACGGAACCTGAAATAGGCTGCCCCTCGAACCGTTTTTGATTGATGACGGTGCCGAGGGGTTTTTCATGTCTGCATATGTATTTTTATCCGCCGTCCCCGGTTGGTTTCCCGCAAAAAAGTCAATACTGTGAATAAGTAGCAGAGGGAAAGATGGGGGATGGCTGAGGTGAAATGGATCCTATGGATCGCCAAGCTGGCGGTCAGTGCGGCAGTGACCTCGCTTTGCTGTGTAGCGTTGACGTTCGCGGCCGCAAATACTTATGTGGACTTATTGCTCGACCAATATCATATTCCGCGTCCGGCGGGTCAAAAGATCGAATGGAGCGCCTTCATGAGCCGGTTTACGGCGCAGCTGGGGTTTGGCGCGGGGGATGGGAGCAGCGCGCCCGCAAAGCCCAAGGATTTGGCGGTTTCCGTGCCTCCCGGAGGCAATCCGCCCTCCTCCTCGGAGACCGGCACGAAGGAACGCACGCAGACGGGCGGCAAAACGACGGCTCCTGGCAGCGGCAAGGCGAACGACGACCCTTACAGGGTGCCGGAGGATGCGGTGGCCGTTTGGAGCCGTCAATCCGGGAGGACGGACGGCAAGCAGGACAGTCTCGCGGAACAGGAGCGCAGGGTCGTCGTTTCCAGCGAGGAAGTGACGAAGAAGAAGGAGCAATTGTCCGAAGCGGACAAAGCGAAAATCTTTTCCTTGATGGTCTCGCGCGTGCCGCAGGATGACATGCAGACGATATCCAAGCTGATGGAAGACGGCATTACGTCCGCGGAACTGAAGGAAATCGAGCAGCTTCTCCAAAAATCGCTGAAGCCCGACGAGTATAAGCAATTGTTAGACTTAATTCAAAAGGAAACGCCCTGACGCGCGCAGGGCGTTTATCTTTTTTCCGTTCGGCGTCCCCTAGCCAATCGATCCCCCGAAGCGGGTCACCGTGTCCTCGGCTTGTCGAATCCGTGAAGATTCGACAACGACCTGCAGCAAGCAGCCGGGACTTTCGGCTATCGACGAATGAGACAGGCCGTCGTCCAGCAGGGAAGCCGGCGCCGAGTGAGGCGTCTCCGCCCCCGGCTCGATCTGAAGATCCACGACGCCCTGCTTGCGCAGCGCATCCATGGCCTGCTGCAAATCATGTCCGCTTCGGAATGCCGCTTTAAAATTTTCCATCGATTGTCTTCACACTCCTGTCAATTTCTCCGCCGAAATGTGAGATAACATACGATTTTGTTGAAATCGGCAAAGTCATTGTGGTAAATTTATAAAGTAGTTTTTTAACCCTTTGGGTTATTGTCCCTTTTTTTAGTGTTTTTATGTGCACATCGTAAGCGAACCTGAGAACGTACGCCAGACAGCATGAGACTATAGACTTAAAGAGAAGAAACGTGTAATCAGGAAAAGCATCGCATCCGTCGGTCTTAAGGCCGGGGGAAGCTGAGGTTCGAATGCGGCAAAAAACGGCTTAAAAGGAGAAGAAAATGAAATTTTTCAAAGGAGCGGACCGAATCAAAGGCCTGTTGGACAAGCTTCGCACTCCAAGGTCTGCGGATCAGTCGAATTGCTTGGATGAAAATGTAGCGCCGGCAGCAATGTCGGAAGTACCGGGAGCGACAGCGCTTGAACGGTTGAAAAACCGAATCATTTTACATAAATGGATGGTTATCAAATCGGTCTCCGCGTTAGGCTTGATGGCGGCGGTTGTGGTTAGCGGACACGAATTGGTCGAAGCCAATATGAAGGATTATTATCAGGTATATGCAAACGGAGACCTGATCGGGATCGTATCCGATCCTTCCAAGGTCGAGGAATATAAGCAAAAGAAACGGGAACAGCTCTCCAAGAGCGACGCCGATCTTCGGATGGTCGTAACGGAACCGAAGCTCGAATTGACCCCTGAAAGGGTTTTCAATCATGATACCGAGGACCAAGCCGTGCTCGAAAAGCTCGGCGGCTACTTCTCCTCGTATCCGGTCGGCGTGCAGCTTCTGGTGGACGGCAAGCCGATGGGAATCGTAAAGGATGAAGCGACGGCGAAGACGGTGCTGGAGCAAATCAAGAACAATGCGATCGCATCGATGCAAACGAAGAAGACGTCAGGGCGCGTAAACATCTTGTCGGCGTCGCCCGCGGCCGGTACGCCGGTGCAGACGGAGCTGCAAAAAGCGGACTTCGTGCAGAAGGTCGATTTTCAGGAAGTGAAAATTGAGCCGAACCAGGTGGCGAATCCGGAGGATTTGCGCAAAAAGCTGGAAACCGGCGATGTTCAGCCGACGAAATATACGGTGGAGAAGGGCGATTGCGTCTCGTGTATCGCACAGAAGCTGAATATTCCGAAGCAGGTTATTTACCAGAACAATCCTACGATTACCGACGATATGATCAAGGTCGGTCAGCAGCTCGACTTGACGGTGCTGAAGCCGACGCTTGCCGTGCGGACGGTTGAAAAAGTGGTGGAAAATCAAGAGATCGCCTACGAGACCGAAGTGAAGCAGGATGACAACATGCGACTCGGCGAATCTGAGGTATTAAGTCCCGGAAAGAACGGGCTCAAGAAAATAACCTTCCAGTTGACCAAAGTAAACGGGATGTTGGAGGCGGAAACGGTCTTAAGCGAAGAGATCGTTCAACAGCCGGTGAAGGCTGTCGTAAAGAAAGGCACCAAAGTCGTCAAAGGCGAAGGAACGGGCAAATTCGCTTGGCCGGTTCTATCGGCTTCGATTTCAAGCACGTTCGGCACCCGTTGGGGCGCGTTCCATAAGGGCGTAGATTTGACTGGGAACCGCAACATTATGGCGTCGGATAACGGTAAAGTCGTGTTTGCCGGCGAGAAAAGCGGATACGGCAACTGCATCATCATCGACCATATGAACGGCTACCGTACGCTGTACGGCCATTTAAGCCAGATCAATACGAGCGTCGGCAAGATCGTCGAGAAGGGCGACAAGATCGGTTATATGGGCAGCACCGGCAATTCGACGGGCGTGCATCTGCACTTCGAGGTACAAAAGGGCGAAACGCCGGAAAATCCGCTGAAGTATTTGAACAAATAAGACGGTTAGAGAGATAAAGGGGCATGGAAGTCGCAGGAAAGCTGCGCTTCCGTGTCTCTTTTTGCTTCAGGATGTGGTAAAATAATAGAATAGCTTACCATGGATAGGATGTCGTTGACATTCGGCAGCGCGAGGCAAGGAGCGCAGTACGGATGCAACGCGAGTCTCTGACAGGCGGTGAACGAAGCATGGCCAAAATTCTCGTTGTCGACGATGAACAGCCGATTGCCGATATATTGAAATTCAACCTGGAAAAAGAAGGCCACGAGGTCATCTGCGCCTATGACGGCGCTGCGGCAGTGGATCTTGCGTATTCCGAAGATCCGGACCTGATTCTGCTCGACCTGATGCTTCCGGTCAAGGACGGGATGGACGTCTGCCGGGAGGTGCGGGTGAAGCTGAACACGCCGATCATCATGTTGACGGCCAAGGATAACGAAATCGACAAGGTGCTCGGCTTGGAGCTTGGAGCCGACGATTACGTGACGAAGCCGTTCGGCACGCGCGAGCTGTTGGCCCGGGTGAAGGCGCATTTGCGCCGTCATACGAAGTCGACTATCCCGGCGGCAGCCCAGGCGCAGTCGAACGAAGGGGAAGCCCGGCAGGGGCTGCGCATCCAGAGCCTGTTTATCGATACGGACATGTATGTCGTGTATAAGGACGGCGTTCCGCTCGATTTGACGCATCGGGAATTCGAGCTGGTGCAGTACATGGCCAAGAACAGCGGCAAAGTCATGACGCGGGAGCATCTGCTTCAAGCGGTATGGGGCTTCGAGTATTTCGGCGATGTGCGGACGGTCGATGTGACGATCCGCAGACTGCGCGAGAAGCTTGAAGACGATCCGAGCCGTCCGGAGTACATTATTACCCGGCGCGGGCTCGGGTATATGATGCGCAATTCGAAAGCAAGCGCCGGCGGCTACTAAGCAGAGGCCGAGCCGATGAAACCGATCCGCTTTTTCCAATCGATTCAAGCCAAGCTGATTATTATTTATTTGCTGCTGATTTTGGTCGCGCTCCAGCTTATCGGGGTGTATTTTATCAAGACGCTGGAGACGTCGCTCAAGAACGAGTTTATCGAGAACCGGAACTCTCAGGCGCAGCTGCTCGCGCAGTATGCGGAGACGTACCTGACGGAAAATCAGGAAAATAAAAACTCGGAAACGACCAAGAAATCGTATGCCGATCTAAACGATTTTGTAAACAGTCTCTTCGCGACGAGCAAAGCGGAAATCCAAATCATCGATGCCAATGGTGTCGTGCTTACAACGACAAGGCCGATGAATCAGTCGGTCGTGAACAGCAAAAATACACAGACCGAAGTGACGCGGGCGCTGCAGGGGATTAAGGATAACCAGCGCCTGTTCACGGATTTTGACGGTGTCCGCAAAATCATCATCGCCAAGCCGATCGGCTCGGGCGTCAAGGTGCTTGGCGCCGTATACATCATTGCTTCGATGGATGACGTCTACAAAACGCTGACCCAGATCAACAACTTCTTCATCTCCGGTACGTTAATCGCGCTCGCGCTTACGGCCGTTCTCGGTGTGATTTTGTCGTCTACGATTACGAACCCGATCAAGGCGATTACGAGACAGGCTACGGCTGTGGCCGAAGGCCGGTACGAATACGAGGAAAAAATCCGGGTCATGGGCGAGGACGAGATCGGACAGCTCGGCAATACGTTTAATTTCATGATGGAGCGGCTTCGCGAGGCGTTATCGCTCAACGAAGAGGAGAAGGAAAAGCTCGCTTCGATCTTGTCGAACATGAACGACGGCTTGATCGCCACGGACGACCAAGGGCGCATTATCGTGATCAACCGGCGGGCGAAGCAGATCCTGCAGGTCAACGAGGATACGACACTGGGCATGCCGCTTGGCGAGCTATTGGGGATGCCGCAGGAGAAGATGCAGGTGCTGGAAGGCACGGAGGATCATTCGACGATGCTGCACCTGTACCATGAGGGCGAGGAAGATCCGCTGTTCGTCAAAGTGACGTATACGACGATTCACAGCAAGGGCAAAGGCTCCGCCGGGACGATTGCGGTGCTGCAGGACGTCACCGGCCAGGAGAAGCTCGAGCAAGCGCGCCGGGAATTCGTCGCGAATGTATCGCATGAGCTGCGAACGCCGCTTACGACGATTAAGAGCTACCTCGAAGCGCTGGAGGACGGAGCCCTGGAGGAGCCGCAGCTGGCAGGAAAGTTCGTCAACGTCGCGAAGAACGAAACGGAGCGGATGATCCGGCTTGTCACGGATCTGCTGCAGCTGTCCCGGCTCGATTCGAAGCAGGCGATTATCAGCAAGGAAACGACGGATGTGACCGAGATGCTGGAGGAAGTGGCGGACCGCTTCTCTTTTCAATTGGAGCAGCGTATGATCGCCATCGAAATCGACGTCGAGGAGCACGTGGGCGAAATTATGCTGGACCGCGACCGGATCGACCAAGTGCTCGACAACCTGGTCTCCAATGCGATCAAATATACGCCGGAGGGCGGACATATCCGGATTCATGCGGGCCGGAGAGAATCTGCCGTGCTGGAAATTTCCGTGCAGGATAACGGCATCGGGATTCCGCGGAAAGATTTGAGCCGGATCTTCGAACGCTTCTACCGGGTGGATAAAGCCCGTTCCCGCAGTATGGGCGGTACCGGGCTCGGCTTATCGATTGCCCGGGAAATAGTGAAGGCCCACGGCGGCACCATCCAATTGGAGTCGGAGCTCGGGCAAGGGACGCGGGTAACGTTCACGCTGCCGTATCAACAGGAGGAGGCGGCCGTATGATCGAGAAATTAAAAACCGCCGCGCTGACGCTGCTGGTGCTGCTCAGTCTGCTGCAGAGCTACCTGCTGGCTTACAGCTATCCGAAATACGACCCGGTCAAGCCGGAGGAGTATGTGAAAACCGACATCCTGGGCACCCATGCGTCCTTGAAGGATATGCTGTTTCCGGATCAGTTGGTGCTGCATCTGGGCAATCAGCAGCATACGGTGCTCTACCCGAATACCGTCAAGTACAATGAAGTGATGGAGATTTTGAAGCAGCGGAATTTGGAAGGATTCCGGAAGACGAATGTCGCTTCGCTGGGTTTCCATTGGGACGATGTGCGCAATAAGCAGCAGGGAGTCGAGATCCGGTTCCGCGACGGGCTGCCGATGAACGTTCTGCAGGAGGTCATGCAGCTAAAGGGCGATCTGCAGGGCGAGAACGACCTGATTACGCGCATTTGGATTTTTGCCAAGGATACGAACGAGGTCCGGGCGATTCTGTTTACGGATACGGCGAATACGGTATACGAAGCGATCAAAGCCGACTTTACGGTGAAGGACATCGAGAAGTTCGTTCAGGCGGACGAAACGTTTACCCCTTACAAGCCGATGGCCGGGGATTATTATTTGCCGATGAAGCCGCTGTCGATCCCGAGCTTTAAGATGACGTATACGCAGTTTACGGCGGATCAGTTGAAGCGCACGTTTTTTGTCGATCCGACGCTGACGCGCAATGTGACGGAGCGGGACGGCTCAGAGATTTACACGGACGGGAAACGCGGGCTGAAGCTGAGAAGCGAGCAGCACTGGATGACGTATTCCGATCCGGTGGCCGCGACGGAGAGCAGCAAGATCGATTTGCGCGAGAGCCTGTTGTCGGCCGTGCAGTTCATCAATCAGCACGGGGGATGGAACGGCAAGTACGGGGTGCAGAAGGTGCCGCAGCGGCTGCTGCCGGGCAATCAGCAGTATATGTTCCGGCAGTATTACGATTCGTACCCGGTCATTAATACGCGGAACGAGAATACCGGGTTCATCAGGATTTCCCTGCAAAAAGGTATCGTAGCGAGCTACGAGCGTTCGCTGATGACCCCCGATTTCCGCAGCGCCGTCCGTACCGAGGTGCAGCTGGCGGGCGGAGATTCGCTGGAGCAGAAGCTGGAGGCATTCACCCAAAAGACGCGGGTGTATTCAATCTTTCCGGCTTATCGCATGGTCGTGACGGAGCAGTCGATGATGCTGGTTCCGGCATGGGCGGCCGAACTGCAAGATGGTACGTACGAATTTCTGGACTAAGGAGGATGCCGGCGTGGAATGGGGACGGGCCAAGACGATATTGATATTGTCCTTTCTGCTGCTGAACGTGGTGCTCGGCATCCAGCTGTGGTCCAGTCGTGCGGACCTTCTCGATCTGGAGGCGAACGCGATCGGAGCGGCGGAGGAAATTCAAAGGCTGTCGAAAAGCAAAAATATTCAGGTGCCGCCGGATATTCCGAAGGATGTGCCGAAGCTGCGGGAGATTGTCGTCCGGTTCGACGATAACTTCAACCCTGAGAAGGCGGTTCCGGTGACGGCGCCGTTCAAGTTCGATCCCTTGATCAGCAAGGGCTCGTTCCGCGAGCTTCTGGCGAGAACGGGGATTCCGAAGATCGAGTCGTATCAATTCGATCCGATGACGAGTCTTGGCGGTACTTATGTGTTTCACCAGCTGTACGGCACGCTCCCGATGTTCGACGTGCAGCTGCGGCTTTTCGAGAAGAACGGGCAAATTACCTCCTACCAGCAGGGTTATGTGGAAGTGCAGTCTGACGGACAGCAGAAGGAGCAGAAGGTCATTACCGCTTATATCGCTTTGCGGAGTCTGATCGAAAACTATTTGCCGTCGGGAGCGGTCATTACGAGCGTCCGGCTCGGGTATCACGGACAGGTGTACAATTCGCAGACGTTGAATATGTGGCCATCCTGGCGGGTGTCGCTGGGGAATGCGGACGGGGACGTTTACTACGTCCATGCATTGAACGGTGCGGTGGAAGGGCCGCAGAAGAACAAAAAGTAAGCGGCTAAGGAGTTTTGACTATGGGGATACGGTTTTGTGTGCTGGGCAGCGGCTCGACGGGCAACGCCACGGTCGTTGCGACCGAAGAGGGCAAAGTGCTGATCGACGCCGGGCTCAGCGCGAAAAAGATAGACCAATTGTTGAAGGAACGCGGCATGTCGGCCAGCGAGCTGGATGCGATACTGGTGACGCACGAGCATGCGGATCATATCAAAGGGCTGGGCGCGGTCGCACGCAAGTACGATTTGCCCGTCTATGCCAATGAGAAGACATGGGAGGAGCTTGACCGGCAAATCGGCGAGATTGCGGAGGAGAACCGCTGCGTGATGAAGACGGGCGAAATGCTCGAATTCGGCTCGCTGCAGGTGGAATCGTTCGGCATTTCGCACGATGCGGCCGAGCCGGTCGGCTACTGCTTTTATCACGAAGAAGAGAAGCTGAGCGTAGCGACGGATCTCGGCTATATGAGCTCCAAGGTGAAGGAGAAAATTCAAGACAGCGACGTGCTCGTCCTGGAATCGAATCACGATATCGAGATGCTGCGGATGGGCCGGTACCCATGGAACATCAAGCGGCGTATTTTGAGCGACGTCGGCCATTTGTCCAACGAAGCGGCCGGGATCGGCCTCGTCGACGTGATGACGGCGAAGACGAAGCGGGTATATCTCGCGCATCTCAGCCGGGACCATAACCTGATGGATTTGGCCAGGCTCACCGTGAATAGTATGGTAGAGGAACGGCTCGCTCCGGACGATCACCGCGCCAAGCTGATGGACACGTATCATGACCGGGCGACGGAGTGGGACGTGTTGAAGGACGATTAGCCGTTCCCGGATCAAGGAGCGGGGACGGGATGCTTCTGGAACGCAATCATCGGGAGCCGCAGCTTCGGATTTGGATCAGTTCAGGTGAAGCCGCGCTGATGCATTGGCGGAAAGAGCTCCGCGTTATCGGAGAGCCGAGGCGTATGGTTTTAATGCCGGTGACGGTTGCCGATGCCGGTCGAGAGCATGGACTGATCGGACGCTTCCAGTGCGTGGATTTTGTCGGCCAATTCTTGTGCGGTCAGCAGCCCTTTTTCCAGCAGCAGTTCGAGAATGGCTCCCACTAAAAGGGAATTACGATAATGATCTTCCTTGAGGTCCGCAAGCTTGGCGATCCAAGCGATTTCATCCAGATGAGACGATAGGCGGCGGTTCGACATCTCCATCATCCTTCCTTGGTCGGGTGCAGGTTATGTTCTTATTCTAGTCTAGCTTTCGGAAAATCATTCCTCTTTTTTTAGTTTTTGAGATTGTCAGATTCTAAGGTACAATGGTTACAGCAGATTTTTCGGCCTCGGATGGGGTGCGGAGCGGGATGGAACAGGGGGCGGCAGCGGTGAGCTTGTTTGACGACGATTTTTATTCGACGAAGGCACCCCGAAGGGAGACTTGGCGCTTGCCGTCTGGCCGATCCGGTGTGAGGGTGCCGGTGTGGCTGCTTCCGGCCGTAAGCGGCGCCGTAGTAACGGCGGTCATGTTCATGCTGTTTGGCCGGGAGACCAGGCACGATGCGATGCCGCAAGCGGTTGCAGCCATAGCCGTACCTACGCCGGAAGCAGCGACCGGTAGAGGTTCCGATGCCGAGCGGCTGATGAGCGATACAGTCGTGGGCGCGGCAGCGAAGGTATCGCCAACGATTGTGAGCATTGTGGGCTCCCGTCGGGAGGATGAGAAGGAAAACGCGCGCGGCGGCGCGGTGGGTCTCGGTTCGGGGGTTATTTTTGCCCAGGCGGGGAATCAAGTGCGCATTGTGACGAACAACCACGTTGTGGAAGGGTTCCAGCAGCTGGACGTCATTACGATCACCGGCGAGCGCCGCAAGGCGACCTTGGTCGGGCGCGATCAGATTACGGATCTGGCTGTGCTGGAGATTGACGGAAGCGGGATCAAGCAGGTTGCCGAATTCGGCGATTCGGATGCGCTCAAGCCGGGAGAGACGGCATTGGCCGTGGGCAATCCGCTAGGACTCGGATATGCGCCGACGGTAACCCGGGGCATTATCAGCTGGCCGAAAAGGACGATTCCCGTATCGCTTGGCCGCGAAGGCGAGTTCGACTGGGAGATGGAGGTCATCCAGACCGATGCGGCCATCAATCAAGGCAACAGCGGCGGCGCCCTCGTGAATCTGGACGGCAAGGTCGTCGGCATCAACACGCTGAAGGTCGCCGATATGGGCGTAGAGGGGCTTGGCTTCGCGATCCCGATCAATCAGGCGAAGTCGATCATCGAGACGCTGATCAAGGACCATAAAATTAAGCGTCCTTACATCGGCGTGGTAACGCAGGATTTGCAGTCGTATGCCGGAATCGAGAGCTTGAAGCTGCCGTCGGATGTCAAGAAAGGCGTCCTGGTAATCGACGCCGTCGGTCCGGGCAAGGATGCGGGGCTCAAAACCGGCGACGTGATCGTGGAGCTGGACGATAAGCCGGTCGACGGCACGCTGGCGCTGCGCAAATACATTTACGGGCACAAAAAGATCGGGGAAAAGCTCGCCGTCACCTATTATCGGGGAACGAAGAAGCACACGGTTCAAGTTACGCTGGCCGAGTTGAAGGACCGTTAATGTGTATTTTGGCATGCGGCCTTTAGGAAAGCTGTCTGTAAGTTGCGGCCGGTTTTGGGGAACACTGAAAGCAGCGGCTGTAAGAAGCGAGATGGTTTATTAGGTTTAAAAGAAAAAGGGGTCTTATCTTATGCACGTAGTTTGTAAAGAGCATCTGGAGCTGGCCATCGACATGTTCGTGGACGAATACGAGGATGCACCGGACATTGTCGACTTGGAGGAAGTGAAGTTTACGGGCTGGGATCCGCCTCCGCATTGCGAACGGTGTGCAGGGCCGGGGCGGTTTCTGGTTGTGTAGAAGTTTGTCGGGAGATGAAGAAATAAATAACGGTTTGTCGGAGGGCTGGCTTGGTGCGGTCTTCCTTTTTTATACTCGGGTATGGTGGGATGGCGGAGCGTAACAACAGGTGCGGTTGGGGTCAGCTTGTGAGCTTGGGACGGCTTCGAGTGTTGAAGCTGCTAAAGAAGCGGCCCGAATGGCAGGTAGGCGCTTAATATGATTTAATTTACATAAAAACAAATCCTGGTTCCGGTTCATTAAAACTTCTTTGGAGAGGAAAGAATGCTATTTCTTACATACCTCGATGCGGGCAGAGCCTTATTAAAATTTTCGGACAGCTTGAACGCAATACGCGTAGGTTAGACGAGAGAGGAAGAACAAGCGGATGAACATTCAGATTATTGCAGTAGGGAAATTGAAGGAGACTTATCTGGTACAGGGGATCGCCGAGTATGTCAAGCGTTTGGGGCCATATGGCAAAATGCAGATCGTCGAAGTGCCGGACGAAAAGGCTCCGGACTCCATGAGCGCCGCAGAGGAAGTGCAGGTGAAGCAGCGCGAAGGCGAGCGCATTCTCGCGAAGCTGCATGCCGACGCCTACGTCGTGGCACTCGCCATCGACGGGAAGCCGCTGTCTAGCGAGGAGCTCGCGCGGCAGGTGCAAGACCTTGCCACATACGGACGCAGTCACGTGGCTTTTGTTATTGGGGGCTCGCTCGGCCTCGCCCCCGATGTGCTTGCGCGCGCCGATCTCAAGCTCTCGTTCGGGCGCATGACGCTGCCGCACCAGCTCATGCGGCTGGTGCTGGTGGAGCAGGTGTACCGGGCGTTTAAGATTATGCGGGGGGAACCGTATCATAAGTAGGGCGAAAAATAGGGGGTGCATGGCACTTCCTTTTTGCTGATATTGTTCTCTCATTAAAAGAAATCTTCGCGTTTTTTCAATAAGGCGAACGAATGAAATGCTTATTTTCGGTGCGAGGCATTATATCGGTGAGTGTATACAAACCATGCAATGCTTGCTGTTAATAATGCCGACGAAATCAAAGCTGTAAGAACACTATATGTTCGCCAAATAAGTATCGCTGACCAATCTAATGCATAGCACATTATAAACTGGACAATCGTAGCAATCAGCAGAATAGCTGTCACGATTATTCTCTTTTTTGTCATTGGCTGCCGCTCATTCGTTTTCCTTCTGCGTAATCCTAAGAGAAAGAACAGAACAGCCAAAAGGCAAAGAATAATTGTGGCAGACGACAAAATGATGTCCAAAAGCTGTGTGCCGCTTATTCCATATGACTGCGTCAGATTGCCGTCTAATATATCTTTAACTTTTAGTACCATGCTTCTATTGATATTTGCGCCGTTGGTCAGCAAGCAGATGGCTGTTCGTTCATTTAGCAGTATGACCACTTCGGTTCCGAAATTGGGATTGCCCCCTGGGTGCTCTATAATCGTTTGGTTGGCGTTTACCGACCAGCCCGCCGCATAATACATTTCGTTGACAGCCGGAACAGACATATCACCCTGATGTGATTTTTCGATAACCGTATGGAATATTTCGGGTATGTCCTGCACAATACCCATCTGAATGCCCATCCAACGCGCCATATCTTTTGTACAAGAAATGATATAGGCTGCGGGTTTATTCCCGGAATAATCCGGCGCGTTATATGGGGTTGTCATAAAAAAGGAAGAACGGTAGCCCTGTGCCAACTGTCCGGTGGCTTGAGCATCTTCTTTATAAACATACGTCTGGTGAAGACCCAACGGCTGAAATACCTGTTCCCTCATAAAGTCTTCATAACTTTGTCCCGACACCATCTCAATAACCAGACCTAATACGTCATAATTAACAGTTCCGTAATTATACTGCTTACCAGGATAGAACGACAATTCAGAATCTACGAGCATTTCTACGGTTTTTTGCAACATATCCGGCGTATTGCCTTGTGGAATGTTTTGACTGTGACTGCCATTTGTTAAGCCGCTAGTGTGGTGTAAAAAGTTATTGAGTGTAATACTTTGCATATCAACGTGTTTCCCCTGATACTTTAACGTAAACCAAGGCAAATATTTCTGGATAGAGTCTGACATTGACAGCAGTCCTTCTTCTTCCATCAACAGAATACCCATGCCGGTAAAAGCTTTACTTACCGAAGCCAGCTCATATAGAGTATTTTCACTTGCCGACAGTCCCTTTTCACGATCTGCGTACCCGGAAGAAAAGTAGAGTACTTCATTGTTCGCAAGTATTGAGATTGATATTCCCGGTACACCTGATATACGGCTTGCATCATCCAACAATGCTTGTATTGAATCAGATTGCGAATCTGATAATGCATAACTTGGTGTTGCGAATCCAGTGAACAGTATAAGTAATGCAATCATAAAGACAATAATTTTTTTCATAGCCTCTCCATTCCATGAAGCTTATTATTGCAAAATCTTATAGTATGTGAAAATCATACGATAAAAAAATTTTGATTGCTACCATAATTTTCTACTTACTACGAACTATTTTGCTAGGATCACAAAAAGCCCCCTCTGCTTCATTAGCGGAAGGGGCAATCGGTTGGAGTATTCCTCAATCTTCTCATCAAAGGTTAGCTCGATCTCTTTGTGATGCACTTATTTACTGCTACAGTCAGATAGAACACTGCATTTAGTCAAACTTGAATAGCTCAGAAGACTCAGTTGTGTTGAGCAGTTAATGTGGAATTGTTGAATATACAGGTCGCGGCCTGCTGTAGAATACAGAATTGCTGCTCCAGTCACACAACTGGACAATTCAGCTATCATCACCAAGATCGAGCAATTGATGGAAAATCGACTCTGCCCCGTTTATGAGATGGATAAATGTTGGGACGGGCTGCATTTTCTTCTAACCGGTGTATCTGCATCCCAGCCGATTGAAGATGATCCTTTGAGCGAGGCGATTGTAGGCGTCCATGTTCTGGACACAGAAGACTTCGTAGCAGTCATTGGCTCGGACGAGTTGCCGCGCATTGTAGCATCACTGCAAGCCGTCGATTGGATTACGTTACGAAAACACTTCAAGCTCTCAGCATTCAGGGAACAACAGATTTATCCGAACACTTGGGTCGACGAAGAGACAGACGAGCGTTTCGCGGAGTTAACCTTGGAACTGCAAAACTTGATTTCCTTTTATGAACGCAGCCGTGACCAAGGCCATGATATATTGATTAGTATTTACTGAAGATGGCGAAACCATTGGAAGCTTATTATTTTCGGCTAGACGTTATCTGAAAAATTAGCATAGAAGGCGGAATGTATGAACTCGCTAACAAAAGAAACGGTAGATGAATTATTGAGTAATGTAATGAAGTACGGTGAGATCAAATATTAATAGAGAGGCTTTACAACGTTTTGTGATCGGATTTAAAGATCAGGGACTTATTTCTCGCGCCAAATTGGATTGATTATAGTACAAGGGAGCTGGCCGCAACAGCTCCTTTTCGCATTTTTCGCCTTGGATAATGAACCAGGGGATGTCTTCAAACTCATGCAAGTCGGATCACATATAATTGGAAGCCAATGTAAAAAAGGCCTTGAATGTACAAACACTAAACTTAAGTTAAAGGAAAACCGATAAATAGGGCTTGCTGAACGAATAAAAAACCTAGCGATAACAAGGGTTTGAGCGTTCTTTTGTCGAAATAAGATGCAAGGAAACCGGTGGGCAGTCCGGTAAAAATCGTGCATCTGGAGGACAAAT
>JAPSLM010000028.1 GCA_031180825.1 Paenibacillus sp.
AATTTGTCCTCCAGATGCACGATTTTTACCGGACTGCCCACCGGTTTCCTTGCATCTTATTTCGACAAAAGAACGCTCAAACCCTTGTTATCGCTAGGTTTTTTATTCGTTCAGCAAGCCCTATATAGATATAGTCATTCCGGCAAAGCGAGCTTACCCATGACGGTCGGACGCGAAGCGCCCGTGGCGGACGGCAGTTGGTTCGGAATGCCGTGCAGGAAATTGTTTGCGAACACGGCGAACGCGATCGCTTCCTTCGCATCGACGGAGATGCCGAACGCATCGGACGTCAGCACCCGCTGCTCCGGCAGCAGCCCGGCAAGCATGCGCAGCAGCGTCCGGTTGTGCGCCCCGCCGCCGGACACGATCACTTCGTCCGCCCGGCAGACGGGGAAGACGAAGTCGCGGTAGCCTGCGGCAATGGAACGCGCAGTGAAGGCCGTGAACGTGGCGACGATGTCCGCGTCCGCGAGCCCGTGCCGCCTCGCTTCGCCGATCCATTCTGCCGCGTACGGCTTGCCGAACATTTCGCGGCCCGTCGTCTTCACGGGCTTCACCGCGAAGTAAGGATGGCTCAGCATCCGGTCCACGAGCGAATCGTCCGCCTGCCCTTGCGCCGCCCAAGCGCCCCCGTCGTCATAGCTCTTCGTCCCGCCGGACAGCTGATAGACGGCTTCGTCGATCAGCATGTTTCCCGGCCCCGTATCGAAGGCGATAACCTCCTCCGGCAGCGCGCCCGCCGGGATAGCGGTGCAGTTGCCGATGCCGCCGATATTTTGCGCAATGCGGCCTTTGCCCGCATCCCGGAACAGGATGAAATCGGCGTACGGCACGAGCGGCGCGCCTTGCCCGCCGACCGCCATATCGGCGGTCCGGTAGTCGCCCACGACCGGCTTGCCGGTAAGCTTGGCGATCACCGACAAATCGCCGATTTGCAGCGTCGAGCGGACTTGGCACCATTCGACCGGGTCGGCCTCGGGAATATGCCATACCGTCTGGCCGTGCGAGCTGACGAGGTCAATCTCGCCCAGCGACAGTCCCGCTTCCGCAGCGGCCAACCGCACCGCCTCCGCGAACATGCGGCCGAGATAAAAGTTCATCCCGCACACCATCGCCACGTCGGACCGCTCCAAGCTGCACAGCTCCTTCAGCTTCTCGCGGAGCGTATCGTCGTAAGGAACCGCGGTGTAATGAACGAGCTCGACCTTGGCATCGAGTCCTTGACCCTCGATACGGACAATTGCGGCATCGACGCCGTCGAGCGACGTGCCGGACATCAGGCCGACGATCAGCCGCTGCGGTTTGCTGAAGTAGGACGCTAGCATCGCCCGTCCGCCCCCCATCCGGCCGGGTAAGCTTCGCTGACCGTGACCGGCAGCTTGCCGCGCATCGGAATCGCGCCGGTCAGCCCCTTGGCCGCGCTCTCCAGCGCGAGCGGCCTTGATTCGTACACCGCCGCATAGGTCGATATGTCCGGGAATTCGCGCAAATCGTACGGATTGCGCAGCGCGACCACAATCGGGCGTTTGCCCAGCGATTGCAGCGCTTGGACCAGCCGGACCTGCCCGGGATAAAAGGAAGCGTTATACGTGCCCACCACGACCTGCCCGAACGGCTCGGCTTGCGTCAACAGCGCTTGCAGCGCCTCGCCGTCCGGGGACACGGGAATGATCCGTTCGACGACAGCCTGCCCCTGCGCAGCCAGCGCTTTTCCGAGCGTATGCGGAACATCGACGGCTTCGTCGGCAATTGAAGTCGCGACGGCCGACGTATGGATCACCAACGTCGGAACGCGCCGGAGCGGCAGCAGCCCTTCCTCATCCTTGACCAGCGTCACGCTGGCCTCGCTGATCCGCCTCGCCGTCTCCCGATGTGCCTCGCAGCCGACGAGCTGCACCGCCGCTTCATGCGGCTGCTGCGCTCCGCCCGCACCGGCCGCCAGCCGCCTCCGCTTCAGCGCAAGCAGTCTGCGGACCGAGGCGTCGATCCGCTCCTCGCTGATGCGCCCGGAGCGAACCGCCTCCAGCAGCGCGTCGAGCGCGCCTTCCTGCAGCTCGCGGCTATGGCTGACCAAGACGATGTCCGCGCCCGCTTCCACGGCCATCACGGCTGCTTGCACCGTGCCGTAATGGGCGGCAATCGCCTGCATCTCCATGCAATCCGTCACGATAACGCCGTCGAAGCCGAGCTCCTCCCGCAGCAGTCCCGTCAGCACGCGGCGGGATAAGGTCGCAGGCAGCCGCTTCGGCTCGAACGCCGGGAACACGATGTGCGACGACATCACCGCATCGACGCCTGCAGCAATAGCGTGCCGGAACGGCGCCAGCTCGACGGCTTCGATGCGCTCGCGCGAATGCGGGATCGTGGGCAGGTCGAGATGCGAATCCGTCGCGGTGTCGCCGTGTCCCGGAAAATGCTTCGCCGTCGCCGATACGCCCGCGTCCTGAAAGCCGCGGATCGCAGCCGCTCCGTACGCCGCCACCGCCTCCGGGGCTTCGCCGAAGGACCGCACCCCGATCACCGGATTGGCGGGATTGTTGTTGATATCCAGATCCGGCGCAAAATTCATGTTGATCCCGAGCGCGCGCAGCTCGCGGCCGGAACCAAGCGCCGCTTCATAGACCGCTTCCACCGAGCCCCCGGCAGCAATTGCCATCGCTCCCGGCATCAGCGCGACGCCTTCCGTGATACGCGCCACCATGCCGCCTTCCTGATCGATGGAAATCCACAGCGGAGCGGTCCCCGCCCGCTGCGCCGCCTCCTGCAGCTTCCCGGTCAAAGCCGCGACCTGCGCCGGATCCTGCACATTGCGCGCAAACAGGATCACGCCGCCGATCCGCCGCCGTTTGATCAGGTCCAAAATAGGCTCATCCGGCTCCAGGCTGTGAAAGCCCGCCTGAATAAGCTGTCCGACCTTTTCCTCCAACGTCATGCCTGCAAGCTCCATCAGGCTTCCCCTCCGTACAACAAATAAGGCCGCCTCGCGTCGTTCCATGCCTTCGCTTGCGCGTCCCATAACGATAAAATCCGGTTCAGTCCCGCCTCTGTATGAATCGAAGTGCGGACCAGACCGCTGCCGGACAAATAGTCGATAAAAGGCTTCCGTCCTTCCTTAAACGGCGGCGTCCATTGAAACTGTTCCGGGTAGAGCCCCGCAATCGTATGCAGCAGATGGAGCGCCGTCGCAACGGACCGGTATGCCGCCGGATCGGTCACGAACAGCTGCACGCCGCCGCACAGCTCGCCCTGATACTTCGAGAACGTCGGCGTAAAATGAACCGGCTGCAAGTGCACGCCAGGCAGCCCCAGGCGGTTCACCGCTTCGCCGACCGCGCGTCCGTCCATCCAGGGCGCGCCGAGCAGCTCGAACGGCCGCGTCGTCCCCCGTCCTTCGGACACATTCGTGCCTTCGAACAGGCAGTTCCCCGCATACACCCGCACCGTGTCCATCGTCGGCATATTCGGCGAGGGCATGATCCATGGCAGCCCCGTCGCGGGATATTCCATGTCCCGCTCCCAGCCGAGCAGCGGCACGACCTGCAAGCTGCACTGCACAGGCAAGCAGTTGTTCACGTACCCCGCAAACTCGCCGATGGTCAGCCCCGTGCGGAACGGCACCGCCCATGCGCCGACCATCGATTCGTAGCCCGCCTCCAGCATGCCGCCCTCGCTGACGATCCCGCCGAGCGGATTCGGCCGATCGAGCACGACCAGCCGTTTTCCGCAGGCCGCACACGCCTCCAGCATATAAACAAGCGTGCTCAAATACGTGTAAAAACGTACGCCCAAATCCTGAATATCGAAAACGACGGCGTCCACCCGGTCCAGCATCTCTTCCGTGGGGCGTTTATGTTCCCCGTATAAACTAAAGACGGGAATCCCCGTCTTGTCGTCCTTCTCGTCGCCGAAACGGACCCCCGCCTGCCGCTCGCCGCGAATGCCGTGCTCGCAGGCGAACAGCGCCGTCAAAGCCGCCGACTTGAACCCGGCGCACCGGTCGATCACGGATTCGAACCGCCGGTTGATCCCCGTCGGATTCGTCAGCAGCCCGAAGCGCTGCCCGCGAAGCCCGGATTCCAGCAGCGGAAGACGGTCCGCTCCCGTCTGAACCATCCGCTCCATCGCTCAACTCTCCCTGCCTGCAAAATGTAAGTCGCCGGACACCGCCGTCGATTCGTCTGCCACGCCCTCGGACCGGGATTCCTCCTCATCCTTCCGCAGCACGTTCGCCGTGACCAGATTCGCAAAAAATCCGATCATCCCCATATACAAGCAGGCGAATCCGACGACCGTCACGCCCAGCAGAACGGCGAAGCACAGCATCTGGAAGCAAGCGCCGATCGTATACATCGGACGGGCGACGAACAGCTTGGCGCTGCGGCCCATGGCGCTGAAGATGCCGAGCCGCTCCTGAACGACCAGAGACAGCGTATAGGTCTGCGATATGAAAAACAGCGCCACGAAGTAGGTCTGAAACACGGCCAGCGCCAATGACATCATCCCGCTCCGGCTACCGTAATACCACCAGGAGGAAACAAGGATCAGCACGAATAAGGCGCAGACCAGCCCGAAGACGAGCGCAGAGCCGTAATGGACCAGCGTTCCTTTGAGCATGGTCCGCACGCTTCCCTTTTCCCCTTGCAGGATGCGGTGACACGCGTAAAGCGCACCCGCCGCCAAAGGCACGTACAGCAGCACCAGCAAAAGCAAGGCCAGCGGCACGGGCAGGAAGAGCAGCGCCGGAAACAAGACGAGCGAGCTGACGATGCTGAACAAGGCGACATGAATGATTTCGCGGTACGTTTGCAATCCCGACCGCACCATGATTTCACTAAGCTTCCGCACCTGACATACCTCCTTTTTTTTGCGCTTACGCCTCCAGCACGATACGTTCTTCCGTAGCCGGATCGAAGAAATTCAGCTTGCCTCCGTCGAAGGCGAACAGCTTCGACTGCCCCACCTGTGCCGTCGTCTCCGGATGGACGCGGGCCGTCACCATCCGCTGCCCGACCCGGAAATAAACAAGGTTCTCCGCACCCAGGTTTTCCACGACCTGTACGACGGCGTTCAGCCGGTACGCCGATGCAGCCGGCGGCGCGAACTCCTCGCCGTATATATTTTCCGGGCGCACGCCCAGAATGATACTTTTGCCCTCGTAAGCCTTCAGTCCCCGGATCGCTGCGTCCGTCAGGGCAAAGGAGGCCCCTTCCACATGCACGTGGCCCCGCTCGATCCGCGCGTCCATAAAGTTCATGGCCGGCGACCCGATAAATCCGGCGACGAACATATTGCTCGGCCGGTTGTACAGCTCCGTCGGCGCCGCGATCTGCTGGATGCGTCCCTGGTTCATCACGACGATCCGTTCCCCTAGCGTCATCGCTTCGACCTGATCGTGGGTCACGTAAACGATGGTCGCGCCGAGCCGTTTATGCAGCTCTGCCAGCTCCACCCTCATCTGAATGCGCAGCTTGGCGTCGAGATTCGAGAGCGGCTCGTCGAACAGGAACACCTGCGGATCGCGCACGATGGCGCGTCCGACCGCCACCCGCTGGCGCTGCCCGCCGCTGAGCTCCCGCGGTTTGCGGTCCAGCATGTCGGTCAGCCCCAGAATCGCCGACGCTTCCTTCACCTTGCGCTGGATCTCCTCCTTCGGCCGCTTCAGGTTCTTGAGGCCGAAGGACAAGTTTTCTTCAATGGTCATATGCGGGTACAAGGCATAATCCTGGAACACCATCGCAATGTCGCGGTCCTTCGGATGCATCTGATTGACGAGGCGGTCTCCGATGTAAATATCGCCGCTCGTCTGCCGCTCCAGCCCTGCGATCATGCGAAGGGAGGTCGTTTTGCCGCAGCCCGACGGACCGACGAACACGACGAATTCCCGGTCTTCGATCACAAAACTGGAGTTTTCGACCGCGGTGAACGTCCCTTTTTTATCGTCCACATACTCTTTGCGTATATTTTGAAACACCACGCGTGCCATCGCTTCGTTCCTCCTTCTAGCCTTTCACGGCTCCTATGGTGATCCCTTGCAGGAAATATTTTTGCAGCGAGAAGAACAGGATGATCATCGGCAGAGCGCCGATCGTCGCGCCCGCCATAATCGCGCCATAGTCCGTGGACTCGGCAAATTTGAAGCTGGCGAGACCGACCTGGATCGTTCGCATCTCGCTTGAGCGCGTAACGAGAAACGGCCAGAAAAAATCGTTCCAGTTCGCCACGAACGTGAAGATCGCCAGAACGGCGAGGCCGGGCTTGGCCATCGGCAGGATGATTTTATAAAAAATGCCGAATTCGCTGCAGGCATCAATGCGTGCGGCATGAATTAGCGATGTCGGTAACGTGGACATATACTGCTTCATGAGAAAAATATTCCCGACGCTGACCAACGTCGGCACGATCATCGCGGTATACGTATCCGCCAGATCGAAAACGTTGATCACAAGCACATACAGCGGGATCAGCGTGACCTGCGCCGGAATCATCATCGTGCCGAGCAGCACCCAGAAGATCGAGTTGCTCCCGGGAAACTTGAGCTTCGCGAACGCGTAGCCCGCCATGGAAGCGAAGAGCAGGTTCGTGACGGTCAGCACCGAAGAGACGAATAGCGAGTTCAACAGCCATTGGACGGCATTGTTTTTCGTGAAAAAGCGCTCGTACGGCGCGACGGACCAAATGTCCGGAATCATCTGCGGCTTGAAAACGGCCGAGGCCAGCGAATCCTGGAACGAGCCGATAATCATCCAGTACAAGGGGATGACCGTGATGACCGCCCAGAAAGCGAGGATGATCACTGCAATGCCGATGAAGATCACTTTCGATTGGTTGCTCAACGCAGTCCCCCCTTAATATTCGATGTCCGATGAGAAATATTTGAATTGAATGATCGAGATGATAATAATGACGATGGCCAGTACGAACGATTGCGCGGACGCCAGGCCGAAATCGTAAAATACGAACGCCGTTTGATAAATGAGATAAGCGATCGTCGTCGTGGCGAAGTTCGGACCGCCCTGCGTCATCAAGTACACGCTGATAAACACCTGAAACGAGGTGATGACCCCCGTCACCAGCAAGTACAGCGTCGTCGGCTTGAGCAGCGGCCACGTAATTTTCGTGAACTTCGTCCAGCCGCTCGCATGGTCGATATCCGCCGCCTCGTACAGCGATTTCGGAATGCCGCCCATCGCCGCAAGGTACAGGATGATGCCGCCCCCGTGCGAGCCGAGGTACGTCATCAGCATCAGCGAGAAAAAGGCGCTGTTCGATTTTCCGAGCCAGATGACCGGATCGATGCCGAACCAGCCGAGCACCGTGTTCATCGGTCCCCAAGGGGTCGGATCGAAGATCGCCAGCCAGACGAGCGAGATCGTCACGCCCGAAACGACGCCCGGCAAGTACAAGGCCGCTTTAAAGAACGTCTGCCACGACTGACGCATCTGGAAGATGAGAAAAGCGAGCACGAACGTCAAAATAATGTTGACCGGCACTGTGCCGACGGTGAAAATCACGGTATTTTTCATCGACTTCCAGAACACTTCGTCCTGAAACATAAACTTGTAGTTATCCAGGCCGACCCAATCCGTTTTCATGACGGTATACTTCTGAAAGCTCATCAGAAACGCCGAAATGACCGGATACAAGGTGAACACCAGAAAGAGCAGCACCGGAACAAGGATAAACAAGTACGACCAGCCGTAATCCCGGATGAACTGCTTGACGGAAGTGTTCGCCTTCCTTTGCCGGATGGCTGCGGGACCCGGCACACCCGGCCCATTGTGTAAATTGTCCATGGCGATCCTCCTTCATGCCTATGCCGGCGAATCCGAAAAAAAGGGCCCCATATGAATCCATACAGGGCACCTTGTCGCGCGGCTTGTTGCAGAGTTACTGGCCGAACATTTGCTTGCCTTTGGTTTTGAATTCTTCCGCGATTTGCTCCGGCGTTTTCTCCCCGGCAAACAGCGCCTGGAAGGCAGGCTTCTGCACTTGCTCCTGGAACTGCTTCAGCTTCGTCGACTTGTCGACGTCCAGATTGTTCTCGACCGAGGTCGTGGTGCTCTTCGTGAAGTTTTGCGCCGCTTCCCAGTTATGCTTCTGGGCTTTGCCCTTGCCTTCGTACATTTTCGCCTGGGACTTGCGGACGAACGGCAGGTTCAGCTCGTTGGAGGAGTTCCCCGCCTTTGCGCCGCTCAGCGCTTCCATCACGAGGAATGTGTTCTTCGCATGCTGCTCGCCCTTGTCGTTCTTCTGCTTGAACATGACGTAGCCTTCGCCCATCACGTACGTCTTGCCCGGCGCATTTTCATGGTGCGGAACCGGCAGCAGGACGAAGTCGATCTTCTCGCCCTTCACTTTGCCCGCGTCGATATCCTTGTTGCGGTTGGCGATAATCGTATCATAATACGGCAGCGCTTTGCTGATCACGGCGGCTTTGCTGTCGTAGAACATTTGCGTTCTTTGCTGCGGGTTGAGTCCGCCCGTTTCCTTCGGCATGATGCCGTCCTTCATCAGACCGTCGATGAATTTGAGGGAATCGAGAATTTTGTCATCGTTCCAAATGAACTTGCCCTTCTCGTCCAATACGTCGACCAGACCGGCGTTTTTCGTAATCAACTGGCTGAAATCGAGGCTGGTGCCGTCCGTTACGAGACCGTACTGCATCGAGCCGTCAGGCAGCTTCTTGGTCATCTTTTTGGCGATTTCCCTGAATTCGGACCAGGTCCAGCCCTTCTCCTGAATCTTCTTCCAGTCGACGCCGGCTTCTTCCAGAATGCGCTTGTTGCCGCCCCAAGCCCATTGTCCCGCGGTCAGCGGCAGCCCGTACTGCTTGCCTTGAATTTTCCCGAGATCAAGCATCCCCGGCAAGTAATCGTCCTTGATTTCCTGGGTCAGGAATTGGTCGAGCTGAACCGCAAGTCCCGTGTTGACGTAATGCCCCGATACCGCATGGTAGTACAAATCCGGCGGGTCGCCCGCGTTCAGTGCAACGTCGAATTTTTTCGGACCTTCAGCCCAGGACAGCACCTCGTACTCTACTTTAATATGCGGGTACTGCTTGTTGAAATCGGCGACCAGTTCCTTGATGTCCTTCTCGTAGTCCAGATGAACCGGGTACGCCCACACCTTGACGGTGTCGGGCTTCTTGTCGTCTTTCGCCGCTTCGCCCGCCGGGGCGCTGGTCCCCCCTTCTTTTTTGGCGCAGGCGGAAACAAATACGAGACTCAAAGCCACCGACATGGCAAGCAGTTTGCTGACCTTCATACATCCATCCCCCTAGTTAGCTTTTATGATTAAATTTAGTCATGCCGTTCGCAAGTTCCCGGATCGCCTGACGGCTCCGGTCGAGGTACATGACGGACTGCTCGTAGTTCTTGCTGGCGACCCCGAGGTATAAAATATCGATTACGTTAAGCTGGGTAATCCGGGACGACATCGCCCCGCTTCGGATCTCGTTCTCCGTCGAGGAGATGCTCAGCGGAATGTCCGTGTACTGGGCGAGCGTCGTGCTGCCGTATTTTGTGATGCCGATGGTGACGGCGCCGTTCTGCCGGGCGGCTTTCAGGGCGGCGATGACTTCCTTCGTTTCGCCGGAGTACGAGATGCCGACGGCGACGTCCTCCTCCGTCAAGGTAACTGCCGACGCAAGCTGCACATGCGGGTCGGCAAAGCAGAAGCACGTCCGGTTGATGCGCAAAAATTTCTGCTGCGCGTCCTGACCGATCAGATTGGAAGCGCCGATGCCGAAGAAATATATCCGCTTCGCCTCATGAAGCGCCTGCACCGCCTTGGACACCTGCTCCAGGTCAAGAATTTTCACCGTATCGTGAATCGCTTGAATATTATTATTGGAAACGTGCTGCACGATCGTAGCAATCGAATCCTGCGGCCGGATTTCCTGGTAGCCTTGCACGCCCCCCGTTTCCCGAAGGTCTCCCGCCACCTTCAGCTTCAAATCCTGGTAGCCCTTGACGCCCATCGATTTGCACAACCGGATGATGGCGGCCTGACTGGCTCCGCTCGCTTCGGCCAACTGGGCCACCGACAGCTCGATCATCCGCTCGGGATGCGCGAGCACGTACTCCGCGACCTTTTTCTCCGAAGGATTCAGCCCTTCCAAGATCTCTCTTAACCGAACCAAACCTCCATGCATTGCGCTCACCCCCTTTTATTTTGTTAACTATTATTACATATAAAGTTATTTTATAAAACACAACGGCGTTATTGATACCGTTTCCAATCGTCAAAGTCATTATATCGCATTTGAAATTTTAAATCAATATTATTTTTATATCGTGAAATTTTGTTTTACAAACCAAGCTTCGTTGTCTTATACTCAAATTATGCAAAGAAGGTGATGAAAATGGATTATATCGTCGGACTCGATGGCGGCGGCACCAAAACGGAAGCGGTCGTCATCGATACTTCGGGCAACCGGCTCTTCGGCTGTACGGGCGAATCGACGAATGCGAAGGCGATCGGCTTCGAGCAGGCTTCCCGTCATCTGGAAGCCGTGCTGGACGAAGCGCTTCAGCATGAAGCTTGCGCCGACGGACGCTGTCTGGCCGTCTGCATCGGGATGGCCGGCGCCGATACGCCGCAGGAAAAGCAAGCGTTCGAAGCCGTTCTGCGGGCTTATCAAGCCCGCATCGGCGCTGCGTTCGAGGTGTTCGTGCGCAACGATGCGGAGATCGTCCTGATGGCTTCGCTTCGCCGCGAGCACGGCATCGCCGTCGTCTCCGGCACCGGCTCGATCGTCTTCGGCTGCACGCCGGAAGGCCGGCGCTACCGGGTCGGCGGCTGGGGCCATCTTCTCGGCGATGAGGGAAGCGGTTACCAAATCGGGCTTCATACGCTGCAAGCCGTGATGCGCAGCCATGACGGCATCGGCCCGGCGACGGCTTTAACGGATATGATCCGGCATACGTATGGCTTTGACTCGATCACCGAACTGAAAACGTACATCTACGGACCGGACATTCGCAAAAAAGACGTCGCCGCCTTCGCCGAGCTGTGCATCAACGCCAGCAAGCAAGAAGATGCCGCTGCCGTGCGTATTATCGAAGACGCGGCCGCGGAGCTTGCCGTCGCGGCGGCGGCTTTGGTCCGCAAGGACGCCTGGTTTCCGGATTCGGACCTTGTGACGACGGGCTCGGTGTTCAAGCATTCTCCTTTGTTCGCCGATACGTTCCGGCAGACGGTCTCCGATTCGTTCCCCGGGCTGCGCCTGCACCCGGCTTCCGGGCAGCCCGCCGCTTACGGCGCCGCCCTGCTCGGCTTCGAGCTCTTCCAAAGAACGCGATAAAAGGAGCAGTCCCTATGTCTAACCTGCTGAACGAATTAACTACCGAACAGCGCAATCCGAATACGACGCAAATCGACCGGCTAAGTTCCGAGGAAATCGTCCGGCTCATCCACGCGGAGGATCGTCTGGTGACCGAAGCGGTCGGCCGCATACTCCCGCAAGTCGCGCAGGCCGTCGATCGGATCGTCGCCGCTTTTCAGCGTCAGGGCCGGCTGTTCTACATCGGCGCCGGTACGAGCGGGCGGCTCGGCATTCTCGACGCGTCCGAATGCCCGCCCACCTACGGAACGGACCCGTCCATGGTGCAGGGCATCATTGCGGGGGGCTTTCAAGCGGTCAAAGACCCGGTCGAGGGTGCGGAGGACAGCGAGGAGCTTGGCGCGAAGGATATCGACGAGCATGGCGTGACGGACCGGGACGTGGTTGTCGGCATCGCCGCCAGCGGCCGCACCCCGTATGTGCTCGGCGCCATGAAGCGCGCGAAGGAAAAGCAAGCGACCGTGATCGGCCTGTGCAATAACAAGCACACCCCCATGGCCGGCATCGCCGATCTGATGCTGGAAGCCGTCGCCGGTCCGGAGGTCGTGCTCGGCTCGACCCGGATGAAATCGGGCACCGCGCAGAAGATGATCCTGAACATGCTGACAACCGCCTCCATGATCCGCATCGGCAAAGTATACGAAAATCTCATGGTGGACGTTCTGCCTTCCAACGAGAAGCTGGTCTACCGGGCCAAGCGGATCATCGGCATGGCGACCGGCGCGCCGGAGGATGTCATCCATGAAGCGTATACCGCGTCCGGAAGACACGTCAAAACCGCAATCGTCATGATTTTGGCGAAGACGGACCGGGACGGCGCGCGCAAGCTGCTGGAGCGTTCGGGCGGTTTTGTGCGCCAGGCGGTGGCGCTGGCGAACGGCAATTAACACGGATTGAGGAACAAGGAGGAGAATTTACGGTGGCAGACATACGGCTCGTCCGGCCGGAAGAGATGGCCGAAGCGGTCAAGCTTTCGGATTCGATTTTCCGCGATACGCAGCAAATTTCGATGAAGCCTGCGTTTCCCGATGTGTTTTCAGCGGCCTTGGGCCAGTCTTACGGAGCGTTCGAGGATGGCAAGCTCGTCTCGTTTATGGGACTCGTGCCGGTCACGATCCGCATCGGCAAGGCAGCGCTGGGCACGTATCAGCTCGGCTCCGTCGGCACCGATCCGGCTGCCCGGGGCAAAGGCTATGCCAGTCAGATTTTACAGCGCATTTTTGAGCATATCGACAAGGCCGGGGCGTCCCTGCTGCTTATTTCGGGCGGCCGTTCCTTGTACACGCGGGTCAATTGTCTGCCGTTCGGTGTGATCCGAAGGTATACGGTGGATGCCGCTGCGGCTCAGGCCCTGCAAAGCCGGCACGCTTCCGAAGGCGTGCGGGTGCGCGATCTGGAGCCGACCGACTGGCTGTATCTGCGGGAGCTGGCGGGCGCAAGATTGGCCCGCTTCGAGCAGAGCATCACCGACCTGGCGAATCTAGTCCATAACGAGGCCCTCGTCAGCTGCATTAAGATGAAGCACCGGGTGCTCGTCGCCGAGCGACACGGGAAGCCTGCGGCGTTTCTTGTCGCTGCGGTGCCGAAGCCGCCGCTCGTCCCGAAGCGGGTGCCGTTCCTGATCGAAGCCGCCGGAGACGGCCCGGCCGTTGCGCTGCTGGCCGCTCATGCGCTTGAGCGGCTGGAGCTGGAGCAGATCCAGCTCCCGGTTTCCGTGCACGAAAGCGATTGGCTGGAGGCGCTCGCCCCCGCGCCGTACCAAGAGGAGCCCAATCAAGGCACGGTCTATGTGGTCCGGCCCGAGCGCCTGATCGAGCAACTCCGGCCGTACTGGTCAGAAGCGGCCCCGGGCCGCCATGAAGCGCTTCGGGTGCACTCGGCAGGCGACGGCCGCATCAAGCTCGCGTACGACGGCTTGTCGGCAGAGCTGGACCCGCAGGCGTTCGTCTCGCTCGTCTTCGGGGGAGACGAAGGGATGGCGGAGCACTCCGCGCTTCGCAGCTCCTTGAAGCAGTTGTTCCCGGTGCCGTTTCCTTTTACGGCCGGGCTGAATTATGTGTGAGCGGGCTTCGGCCCGCTAATGAGCAGGAAAACTGCTCATTTTTTTATTGTTTTCCGCGCCTCAAAGCTCTCATTCGTAGTTTTTGAATAAAAAAATATGGTATACTTCTTTTTGAGGTGATAACTATGCTTAAAGACGAAGTAAAGCAAATCATTGATAATTTACCTGACGATTGCTCACTTGAGGATATTCAATATACATTATATGTTCGAAAGAAGATCCAACAAGGACTTGATGATATAGACAAAGGCGACGTTATATCTCATGAAGAAATGGAGAAGCGGATGTCTAAATGGCTAAATCAGTAGTATGGACAAAAACCGCAAGCAATGATTTAGAACGAGCTGTAGAATATATACATCAAGATTCTCCGGGGTACGCTCTTTCATTTTTATATGATGCAATGGAAAGAGCCAAAACGTTGAATTTTTTCCCCAATAGAGGGAGAATTGTACCTGAGATTAACAACCCGGATGTAAGAGAAATTTTTTTACATCGATATAGGATGATTTATAAAATTGAAGAAGATCAAGTCATTATTTTAAGCTTCATCCACGGAGCTACGAATTGGACTGGCCAGTAACTCACCCACATTTGATGTGGGTGTTATTTGTACCTCAACACTTTGGAGCGGGCTTCGGCCCGCTTTTTGCATTGACAAAAGCCCGCCGCAGACTTATATTACTTTATAGTAACATTACTAATTAGTAACATATTTCTGTGAAGGAGCGGTTGTGCCTTGTCTACGCTCGTTATCGTCATTCAAATTATCCTGGCCGCAATGTTCTCGATCTCTTCCTTTATGAAGCTTAAACGGACATCGTCGATGGTTCGGCATTGGAACGAATACCGGTATCCGATGTGGTTTTTGACCCTTACGGGCTTGGGAGAGCTTGCGGGCGTCGTCGCGCTTCTTGCAGGCTTCCGGTTTCCTGCGCTGCTGCCGTACGTCGGCGTATTCTTCTTCGCTTTGATGCTGGGGGCGATTCACGCGCATCTGTTCCGGGCGAAGCACCGGCCGATCATGGCCATCAATGCCGCTGCGATGCTTGCGCTGTCCGTCGTCATGATCGCTGCCGCACGGTGAACTTCTCCGCCTTTCGCGGAACAAAAATAGACCGCCATCCCCACCGGGACGGATCGGTCTATTTTTGTTTAATCCTTCTTGAGCTTCACTTCAATCACTCGCTTGAGAGCATCCCACTTTTCTTCATAATGAAGCGCTTCGCAGACGAATCGCAAAGGCACCATCGTCTTCTCGTCCGAAGGGTCGCAGGCACCTCCAGCCGGACATCCTCGCCGTTCGCTCGGGCCGCCGGATTGTTCAATTGCAGCCACAACACGTATGCCCGCGCGCTCCGCCGAGACGGTTTCCTCCCGGGGGCTCCATTCGTACTTCGTCCCCATCGCCTGCAGCAGGTCGGCCAGCGGAAACAAGGACGATCCGTCAACGACCACGGGCGGCTCCGTAAACGGGACGATCGTCCGGTTCAGCGCGGACGAACCGTGTGACCGCCGGAGGACGGGTTCAATTCTACGGCATGCTTACCCTTGGGAAGCTTTACGACATACTGCCCGTCTTTGTAAGATACGGGAGCCGTTCCACGCTGCCTTAACTGGCTTATTGCTTTCCGGCGTCCCGTTTCTCCTTGCGCCGCACCCGAATAAACACGACCAGCAGCGCGGCCAGCAGCACCGGAATAAGCACCATGAGCCATACCGGAATACCGGGCGCTTTCCCCTGCGGAATCACCGCTTTGCCGTCTTGAGGCGTCTTGGAGTCCGATGGGGAAGCCACGGTGAACACGGCTTTGGCTTTGTTCATAATGACGACTTGGCCCGGCTTCTTCGTATTCTTTAAATATTGCAGCAGATTCGGATGCACGAAAGAGCCCTGTTCCCCTCCTCCGACACTTACCTTCTGGAAGACGGTCATCATCCGGTTCTCGTTCCAAACCGACGGCTGAATCCAAGCCGCATACTCGGTCGTTTCGTTAATTGCGTTGTACTTCCCAAGCTGCAGCCGGTCGTTGTCCGTCGGAAGCAGCAGCTTGTCGCGCAGCTTCTGCAGCGACGGGAATTGGCCGAGGTCTCCCGGCACGATCACATGGTAATCTTTAAGCTGCTTGACCGCATCATCGGCAAGCGGTTCCCGGAATACGGCAATCCGACGATTTGCATCCGAAGCGGACGTCAAGTCCCCGGCAAGCCGGGAAAGCTGCGACAGGAAAGTCCCATTTACCTGCTGCGGCACGAGAATGGCCGTGCGGTCCGTTCCTTGGTCGCTTACAAAAGGCGCCGGCCAGTGCTGGAACGAGCTATCGTTCGACAATTCGTGAGGCACGTTGAACGTGCTTGCTTTATCGACGAAAATCCACCGGCCATTGTTGGTGTCCGGGGTACAAGGGCCTTCGGTCCGGCCGATATTGGCCGTGAACACAATTTCCAGCGCACCGCTGCTGTCTTTATCCTGTAAAACGGAAGTCAAGGGGATGTTCACCGTGTACGTATCGCCTTGAGCTTTCGTTTTGGCCAATTCCTGAAGGGATACCGTCTTCGGGATGCCGTTCACCGTTACCGTCAATCCGTATTTCCCGAAACGGCCGGCTCCGGTCTCCTTCGTTCTTTTCTCGCTTCTGCGCTCCGTCTGCTCTGCGATATCGGCCATCAGCAGCGGAGATACCTTCAGCTTCAGCTCAAGCGAGCTCTCGCCGGTCAGCTTCCAATAAGGCGGTACGTTTACGTTCAGCTTGCCGGATTCCGGCTTCGTCTCGTTCAGCAGCAGGTGCTCGGAGCCGAACGATGCGAGCGTCAGCTTTTTCGGCTCGTTTCCTTCATCCGCCACCGCGGGCGTCTGGCGAATGACCAGATGGCTTCCGGTCAGCTGCTCCGCCAGCTTCGGGTTCGTTAAGACGCGCAGCTTCTCCGCGATCGCTTCATCCTTGGCCGCGGACAGCAGCAGCATTTGCTTCGAGCCGTTCTTCCCGGCTTCCTCCAGCGACATATAGTCGAGCGCCAGCTCTTCGTTCTCGGCGCGAACGCCGTTCTCCTCGACGATTTTTTTGACCGGGCCGGTCCACGCTCCGATGCTTCCCAGCGCAATGACATGGGCCGGTTTGCCGTCCGCCTTCGCCCACTCCGACTCCGTCATCATCGGAACCGGTTTTTTCGCCGCCGTCAGCGACGATAACCGGGACGCGAGCTCCAAAGCGGAAGAAAGCAGCCCGGACGACGGATCGTCCGGCACGACGATCACTCCGTACACTTCGTCCGTCGTCCCCGGCTCGATGAAAGGATGCGGGAACTCCTTCAGCGGGTCCGCCATCGTGTACGTCGGTTTCGAATCGATATAGACGAACGACGAACGGGCGATTTGCAGCCAGTTGGCCGGGTTGTCCGGGTCCTCGCAGAAATCGTCCGAGATGACGCCGTGCTTGGCGAACGTCAGCTTATGAAAGCCGGGCTTCACCTCGTCCGCCCCGAGCGCAATCGTCACTTTGCGCTGCTTCGCCTCCTCCTTGGTCAAAAAGACGCTCTGCAGCGGCTTGTTGTCCACAAGGACGGTCAAGGTAGACTGGGAAGGCAGCAGCAGGTCGGAGTAGCTCAGATCAAGCTCCAAATAGTGGTTGCTCCCAAGCTCCGCTTTCGGCACATTATAATACGCGTCGTAAGACCGGTCCACCCCGGTCAGCATAATCGGATCGTTCGCGAAGCGGTGCATATAGCCCGGCGATAAAGCCGATACGTTCGAATCGGTCGTGACTGCCGCTCCCTCTTTCCAAGCGGTCGCTTTTACCTGCCGCCCGCCGTCCGCTCCCTCCGCCTTGACGGCGGACGAGTAGGATCCGGACGCCACAAGGACGGCGCTCAGCAATAAGATGGCCTTCCGGAGGCCAAAACCGTTGTCCATTGTTCTCTCACACCTATCCATTATCATGATACGGCTTCGCCTTTCTTTTCTTTCGAGAAGCGTTCCGTCTTGTACCATTTCGTCTCCTGACGAAACAGCACGCGTTTGATTTCCAAATATAAGGCATAAATGACCAACGCGATCCACAGCTGGGAATAAGTAAAATACATCAGCAGAACGATCGCAAAATTTTTCAGCGTAAATTCCGTCTTTTCGATACTGAGCGCAATCATCACTTCCGTAGCGTAGAGGAAGAACGCCAGAATCCACAATATGATCGAAACGATGCCGACATCCAGATGCAAGTCGACAAACAGGTTGATGACGAACAGCAGATCCGATACGATGACGCCCATAAAAAACATAAAGTACGTGAAAAAGAAGTACACCAGATCGAACACGATCCGCTTCTTTTTCAGCGAGAACAGATGCCGCATGAATTTCAGCACGACGTATTGATTCCCTCGCGCCCACCGGGTCCGCTGCTTCCACCATACCTTCCACGTTTCCGGCTCCTGCTCCCACGTGATGGCGGCGGGAAAGAACCGGATATAGTAGCCGGCATCGTAGACGCGGATCGTCAGCTCCGTATCTTCGGCGAGCGCCTTCTCGTCCCAGCCTCCCAGCTGTTCGATCAGACTGCGGCGAATCGCGAAGTTCGTCCCCGGAATCGTCGTCACCCCGAACCAATTGAACCTTCCGGCCTGCGCCATCCACTGGAAGGAAATGGTCTCGATGTTAATGAAGCGCGTGAGCAGGTTGCGGGCTGCGTTCACGACGCGGAATTTCCCGACAATGACCCCTGCCGCCGGGTCGTTCTGCATCGCCAGAACCAAATAATAAACCGCCTTCCGTTCCGGCGTATTGTCGGCATCGTAGACGACGATAATTTCGCCGCTGGAATGAAGCAAGCCTTGATTCAGCGCGCCCGACTTGCCTTTGCCCGCATTGGGCGGCTTGGTGTGCACCACTTTGACGCACGGATACTTGGCGGCGTAGCTGTCTGCGATTTCGCCCGTCCGGTCCGACGAATTGTCATTAACGACGATGATCTCCAGCCGGTCCTTCGGATAATCGAGCCGGACCATCGCTTTCATGGTCCGCTCGATCACGACCTCCTCGTTGTGCGCAGGAATCAGGATGCTTACCTTGGGAAGCGGTGCCTTGTTTTGCTCCCACTTCTCAATCGGCTTTCGGTACCGCAAATAATGCAGGTACCCTCCTTGCATCAGAAACATATGGTACAAGAGCATGATCCAGATCATCGTTAACGATACGTAGAATAATATTTCAGCCATGGATGCTCCGCTCCTCAAACAACTGCTTTCGTAGGCTCATTCGAATACGAAGCGTATAGATCAGAAACGCAGTGACGGCCAGCGCGACGACCGCCGCAATCCCCCATAAAATTTTCTGCGAAACTCCCATATCCTCGAGCTTCGGCAGCGGGCCGACAGCGTCGGTCAGGACAAGCGGCGTATTCGTACGGTCCACCGCCAGAAACCGCTCGGACGGCTTATGCTCCAGACGCTTCAAATCGATCCATTCCAGCCCCGGAACGCTTTCCACAGACGCAAGAAATTCCTTCAGGTGGTCCGCCCCGAGATACGGATGGTAAAACATGCCCATGATACCGCCGCTCACGAATTGCATTTGCCGCACTTTTCTGGCCGTATCCGCCGTTACCGAAGGCGAGGCGGGATCATAGTAGCCGATCGTCTCCGGCAGCAGGGTCATGCCGTGCAGGAACGCGGGGGCCGTAACATACGGGGCCGTGCTCATCCGCTGCCAATCGCGGTCGCCCAATTGCACCTGCCCGAACACGTATTGAAAATATTCCGCGGCCACCCGGTATCCTTCCTGGCTCATCGTATAGTGCGGAGCCTCAAAGCCGAGCGGATACAGCCCAAGCTCCGTCAGCTCCTTAATGCCGCTCTCCAGCCGCTGTCGGGTATACGCCTCGTTGAACTGCCTGTTCTTCTCCATATAACTCTCGTACGCTTCCTTGCTCGGAAAATCGTGCCTGTGCCGGACCGTCACCTCCCGGTCGGGCTCGTCCATAATCGGAGTATTGTTTTCCACATCCCAGAACTCGAAGCCTTCCCCCGTCTCCGAATGTCTGTACTGGTGCGTATACCCGTGCAGAATGATGCTTGCGCCGCGTTTCTGCAGCTCTTTCAGTACCCCCAATAATTTCGGCGTATCCTTCAAACGCAGCTGTTCATGCGTGACCGGATTCGTATATACCGGGATGAGCGCGATCATATAAGGAATCCCTTTTTCCTCCAACACTTCGCCGGCCGCCTTCAGCAGCTCGGGATCGGACTGCGGATGGACGTCCTCCAGGCGAATGTACGCCGGCCGCCCCGCCGAAGGCCGCTCCCCGAAAAAGGGGTAAAGCCCTTCTCCCAAATAATAGAGAAACGGCGCGTCCAGATTGACCGCGGAAAAATAATAGCTGTTCCCGTCGACGGAAAGCAGCGGATACGCCTGCTCCCCCTTCCAGGCCTGCAGAATCGCTTCGCCCCGACGGAGGGCGATCTGCGCAATCGGGTAGGTCTGATCCAGCAAATCGTACATGGAGGCGTTTTGCTTGGTTATCTTATGAATGGTTACCTTCTGTTCGACCGATACGAACGAAAACCGTTCGCCGAGCTGCCCGACATTATCGCCGGCCGCCAGAAACGGCCCGCGATAGGCCGACATAAGCTGCGCAGCCTGCTGCGGCAACGCTCTGGGCACCGCGCCGTAATACACCAAATGCGAAATGCCGCGAAGGTCTTCGCTTTCCACGGCTTCGTCGCTCTTGAATACGACATTCCTCGTAAAATGGCCCAGCAGCAGATCCAAAATCCGGACCGATTCGTTTATCGTCCCGTCCTCCGTCGTGTACACAACCAGGATTTTGCGCCCGTCATCCGCTCCTTTGGCCGCCGAAGCCCAGGCCCCGTGCGTATTTCCCAGCAGCAGCAGAAGCGCGCCAAGCCAGACGACGGTCCGGAACGCTCTATGGAATATATTGCTCAAGCTCATCGCTCGCATGTTGCACCAGCTCCTTCGCGTCGCCCAGCCCCTCGTTATAGCTTGAAACGCCGAAAGCTACACTTAACGTAACGGCTTGTTTCTGATTGGCAAGCACATGGGTTTTGAACAAGCCTCCGATTTTGCCGATGACGATATCCGCATTTTCTTCCTGGGTATTCGATAAGATGACGGCGAACGTGTCGTCCGCAATGCGGAATTTCCGGTCGGTCATTCTCGTGTGGCTCCATAAAATACCGGAAAGGGATTGCAGCAGATGAAGCGTCTCCTTGGCGCCGTACAACGTTTGAAATTGCTCGAAGTACTTGATCTGAATCAACAGAAGAGAAAAGGGCGCGCCGGTTCTTTGCGAACGCTTGAACTCGTCCTCCATTTCGAACAAGAAGCGCTTGTAATTGTCGAAGCCCGTCGCTTCGTCAATGGTGACAAGCTGATCGAACTTCTCTTTCATCTCTTGATTTTCGGCCGCCATCGTCGCTACCCATTTATGAAGCATGCCGGTGACGACCGGCGCCGCAAGGATCGCCGCCATCCAGATGACGATCTCTTTTGAAGACAGGAAGATCGCGGAAGACACGAACGCTTTCCACAATAGTATGGATCCGAACACAAACATGACCGCGAGACTAAGGCCGAGACCGGCGACCAAGCCGAATACCGTCCCCGCGATGCCAATGAGCAGGACAGCCGCCAGCAAAAGCGCCTTGTTCCAGGAAACCGGAGGAAACCCGACCGCAAACAAGCATACAAGCGGCGTAAGCAGCAGCAAGAGAAGCTGATAGAAGAGATAGGTTTGATTTTTAGCGTAAAAGCCCTTCATCGTACATTTTCCTTTCCGCCAATAACGGAACGAGGTTGTCGAAAATATGCGTGTCGTCGTCGAACACAAAACCGCCATACCATTCGTTCGCGGGATTCAAGATTTGAAAGCGCAGCATCCGGTAATACAGCGATTGGGCAAATTCCCGGTCCCCAAGCTCCACAGCGCTCAGGATCGCCAACCCGTATGCCGCCGGAGATTCGAAGTCTACCGCTGGCAATTTGGATTGAGCATGGTACCTTCCGTACAGGACGCCGTACTTATTGAACTGTTCCTTGAGCAAGGACCAAATTTCATCAGATGGGATGCCCGCCTGGGCGCGATGGTAAACAATATACAGCTGATCGATCCAATTGATCTCATCGTTATACAGATAGGTTCCTTTATCTAAATCGTAGGAAAACGGGAACCAGTTGTTGCGCGTCGGCAGGTTCTTCAGAAAATCGACATTGCCCTTGTAGACAGATTCGCTCAGCCTGCCGCGTTCGTACATCACTTTGAACGCGGAGACATGCAGGTAAGACAAGGTCAAGACATTGCTTTTCCATGCGGAAGCATGGTCGTAGAAATCGGAGAAACGCCCGTCCGTAACCATATTTTGGGCAACGCTGTCGGAGATGGTATCCGCCAGCGCCGTATAATCCGGCTTGTCCCACCGGCCGCCGGCCATGTACAAGGCGTCCGCAATCCGCAAATCATCGATCAAAGCGTTGGTGCTGACCGCTTCGGACGACGCGCCGACCTTCCAGTAAATCCAGCCGTCCTTGAGAAAACGGGCTCGCAATACGCCCACGTTTTGCTCGAACAAGGTCTTGTCGCCCTTCTGGGCCGCGTACTGAAGCCATAGCCCGAGCGATTCGGAAAGCGCCTCTTCGCCCAGCGCCACATCCCGGCTCTCGGCCGCGCGCGGCTTCAAATTCGTTTTCAGCGTCCCGTCCGCGTTCACCATGTGCCGCCGGATAAAAACTTCTCCGGGCAGCCTGTCGCTCCGGGGCTCCGGATCGTCCTTCTTTCCTTTCACAGCATTCGATGCGAACGGCCCTCCTGCCAGCAGTAAAGCGGCGGCCGTCAGCATAACCAATAGAGCAACGGTAACATAAGCCCACCTCATTTTCGTTTCCCGTTCTTCCTTTCTCATCCGGCAGCGACAGCTTCTTAGGTCTGCGGTCCGTTGTTTGTATTTGCGAACAAAGATGTTCGTTTTTACGAACAGCGTACCACTGTCGCTTTCATTTAACAACCGGTAACGGAACTTTTTTTCGAGAGGCTGTAAGGGAATGGAAATACGCCCGGCTTAACGTATCCGGGCGCTACTTCCGTTCAGGCGAAAATTCTTACATTTGCCCGTTCTGCTAAATTATTGCACATCGTCAGCCATGCTGCTCTACCAGGCTCGCTGCCGTCGCCGTTCCTTGCGGATTCATGCGAAACGGTCGCTGCCTGCACATCTCCGAAGCCCCAGTGGCTTTCCGCAACATCCGGGGCGGGGCAGCTCCTTTCAGCGGACCGCGATACAGCATCCGGTAATTGAAAGTTGTTTTTCATTGGAAAATCGTCATTCTTGTAGGGTAACTCACTTCACGCTGTCTTCCGCCGCATAGGCCGCCGGCTGCAGCAGGGTTATCACCATGGAAATCATGAGCAGCCATGACATCCATTTCGATCGGTGCCCTTTCATCGTTTCGCTCCTTTTTCATCATCTCTCTCTAGAATATCGATCCGCCAATCATCTCAGTTTTTGTCCGCGCCTCACCCTCATTCGTTTTAAAGAACGTTTTTCGCTCACTTTATCAATCGTTTCTGAACAAAAACTGAACACCTTGCGACATAAAATCCGGTAATTCGAGCAAATTCGACTGGAATATGGATAAGCAGCAAGTTAAAGAACGGCAAGTCGGCAGCTTTTCCCCATTTGACCCCGAAAAAATTTTGTGAAATAATTAACAATTTTGATTTTAAAATATCAGAAGAGGACGAAATTTTGATATGATCAAGAATAGGAGAAGGACGATTCTATGCCGTCCCGTTCGAATGAGTGAATGGTTTCCTGACAAGAAGGATTTTTAACGAATAGATTACTTTTGCATACAGAAAGAGGAGGGCGCGGATTTGGCCACTCAACTACGCGACAATGGGGTCGGATTTGCACGGTTTGCGCAAAGCGAGGTGCGCCGATGATTCGGATCATTCTTGCAGACGACGAAGCGCTGGCCCTGTTCAGCTTGCAAAAGCAGCTTGACAAGCTGAACGGCGGCGTCATTGTGGGCGCCTATCAGAATGGGGCGGAAGCCGTCGAGGCGGTGCTGCGCGAGAAGCCGGAAGCCGTCTTTTTGGACATCGATATGCCGGAGCTGAGCGGTTTGGAAGCGGCCGAGATCATCATGACCCACCTGCCGGAAACCGAGATCATCTTTGTGACGGCTTACGAGGAATATGCGCTCAAGGCTTTCGAGCTGGCGGCGATCGATTATTTGCTGAAGCCCGTTTCCACGCAGCGGCTTGCCAAAACATTGGCCCGGCTGTCGCAACCCAAAGCCGCCGATGCCGGGCCGGACGAACCCGCGGTCCGGCAGCCGACGGGGACGAAGGAGCAGGTTACGATACGCTGCTTTCAGACGCTGGAAGTCGACGCCGGCGAATCGGGTCCCGTTCATTGGCGAACGAACAAAGCGCAGGAGCTGTTTGCCTACTTCGTTCACCTTCGGGACCAGCCCGTGCGCAAGGATGCGCTGCTGGAGCTGTTCTGGCCCGATATCGATCCGAAGAAGGGCTATACGCAGCTCTATACCACCATCTATCAAATCCGCAAAACGATAAATGCCGTCCATCCCGGCATCCGGATCGTCAGCGGGGATAAAGGGTACCGGCTTGAACTGGACGGGATCGGCGTGGACGTGGTGGCGTGGGAGGAAGGACTGCAGACGGCTCCGCCGCTCAGCGAGCATACGCTCGCACGGCACCTGCAGCTGCTGGAGCTATACCGCGGCGACTATCTGGAGGATTGCGGCTATTGGTGGGCGGAGAACGAGCGGGAGCGGCTGCGCATGCTGTGGTACCGGCATGCGATGCGTGTCGCGGCCTTTCTGGAAACGCGGGAGCATGCGGCGGAAGCCTTCCAGCTCTACTTTCTCATCCAGCGCAGATTTCCCTTCACCGAAGAGGTGTATTGGGCGCTGATCAAGCTTTTCACGTACATCGGAGACCGGGTGTCTGTGGAGCGGCAGTACGATATGCTGTCGCAAATGCTGTATGAAGAATTCGGTACGAAGCCGGCGAGGACGCTTGAGCAGTGGTATCGGGAGCGGGTTGTTTAAAAATTGTTCAGAACCTTTGTCTATACTTGAGAGACGGTTTCTTCCCGTGTGGAGCAAGCACGGGCAGGAAGCGCAGTTTCTTGAGGCGGTGACATCATTTGGCCAAAATCATGGTCGTAGACGATGCCGCATTTATGCGGATGTTTATGAAGGATATACTAGAGACTGCCGGACACGAGGTCGTATGCGAAGCGTCGAACGGAAGGGAAGCGATTGAGAAGTACGCCGTTTTTCGCCCGGACCTCGTCACGATGAACATCACCATGCCGGATATGGACGGGATCGAGGCGTTGAAAATCATTATGGAACGCGATCCTGCGGCGCAAATCATCATGTGCTCGGCGATGGGGCACCGGGAGATGATTCTTGAGGCGATCCGAAGCGGAGCGAGGGATTTTGTCGTCAAACCGCTTCTTGGCTCGCGGGTGCTGGACGCCGTCGACAGGCTGCTTGAGGTCTAGGTCGGAAATCGAGTAGATAGGGGCGGCTAGCCCCTGACCTCTCACACCACCGTACATGCGGGTCCGCATACGGCGGTTCTTAAAGGTTAACGAATTTCAAGGTAACGAGCTGTTAGACTAAGCAGCCCTTGA
>JAPSLM010000029.1 GCA_031180825.1 Paenibacillus sp.
TTGTTGGCGAAGGCCAACTGAACTGCGGGAACCGCAGGGATCGCTTGCTCAAGAAGGGAAGGATGCTTCTCTGTTCGCAAGAATCCCCCACCTCAGCGCCATTAGCCAAGGTGGTGGGAGTGTTCAAGACTAAACAGTGAAAAAATCCCAAAAAATCGATTGACAGGACACAGGGGCGATGCTAATATACTGACATAACTAAGTAAGTTTATCGGAATTATTAGTTAGTCACCGGACAACCGGAACGCCATATAATGTGCTGTGGGCGATTGACCCGCCCACCCGATCCGATAAACGAAATATATAAGCTGAATTGATAAATGGGGAGAGAAAAGGTTATGCGCGCACACACAAATAACGTGCTACGGTTGTTCGGTAAATGGTCATTATTCAGCGTACTTACGGTATCGCTTGTCGGGCTGACAGCTTGCGGCGGCGGGGCCAAACCGGATTCGGGCGGGATTTCGCCGGCTCCCGGGGATGGCGCGAAGCCCCCGGCATCGGCGTCAAAGCCGATCGAGCTGCTAAATGTCTCGTACGACCCGACCCGCGAGCTGTATCAAAGCTATAACAAAGCGTTTACCGCCTATTGGAAAAAGACGAAGGGGCAGGACGTCACCTTCAAGCAATCGCACGGCGGCTCCGGCAAGCAGGGACGTTCGGTCATCGACGGTCTGGAGGCGGATGTGGTGACGCTCGCGCTGGCCTACGATATCGATGCGATTCAGCAAGCCGGATTGATCCAGGCGGACTGGCAGAAAAAGCTGAAAAACAACAGCTCCCCGTATACTTCGACGATCGTTTTCCTCGTGAAAAAAGGCAACCCGAAAGGCATCAAGGATTGGGACGATCTGATCAAGCCGGATGTTCAAGTCATTACGCCGAACCCGAAAACGTCCGGCGGCGCCCGTTGGAATTATGTAGCCGCTTGGGGCTACGCCTATCAGAAGAACAATAAAGACGAAACCAAAGCGAAGGAATTCGTGCAAAAGCTGTTCAAGAACGTGCCGGTGCTCGATTCCGGCGCGCGCGATTCGACCACGACGTTCGTCCAACGCGGCATCGGCGACGTGCTGATCGCTTGGGAGAACGAAGCGTATCTGTCCATCAACGAGTTCGGCAAAGACAAATTCGAGATCGTCACGCCTTCGGTCAGCGTGCTTGCCGAGCCTCCCGTCGCCATCGTCGATAAAGTGGTCGACAAGAAAGGCAGCCGCGAAGTAGCGCAAGCGTATCTGGAATACTTGTACTCGGAGGAAGGGCAGGAGCTTGCGGCCCAAAACTATTACCGCCCGCGTCTGGAGTCGGTCGCGAAGAAGTACGAGAACCAATTTTCCAAACTAAACTTGTTTACCATTGATGACGAGCCGTTCGGCGGCTGGGCGAAAACGCAAAAGACGCACTTCAGCGACGGCGGCGTATTCGACCAAATCTACAAACCGTAACAGACAGGGAGAGAATAGACGATGGCCAAAGCTTGGAAAAAGCGCAGTATTTTACCCGGATTCGGTTTATCGATGGGTTTTACTGTATTGTACTTGAGTTTAATCGTTCTGTTCCCTTTGTCGGCCATATTCATTAAAAGCTCCGGGATGGGCTGGGAGGCGTTCTGGCATACGATTACCGACCCCCGGGTCATCGCTTCCTACAAGATCAGCTTCGGCACGGCGTTCGGCGCCGCGCTCGTGAATTCGGTCTTCGGCTTCATCGTCGCTTGGGTGCTTGTCCGGTACTCGTTTCCGGGCAAAAAAATCGTCGACGCGCTCGTCGATTTGCCCTTTGCGCTGCCGACCGCCGTCGCCGGGATCGCTCTGACGACCATCTACTCGCAGAACGGCTGGGTCGGCAGTCTGCTGGAGCCGCTGGGGATCAAAATTGCCTTTACGCCGCTCGGGATCATGCTTGCCCTGACGTTCATCGGCATTCCATTTGTCGTCCGGACGCTTCAGCCGGTGATGGAAGAATTGGAGAAGGAGGTCGAGGAGGCCGCGGTGAGTCTCGGCGCGAGCCGCTGGAAGACCTTTGTCCGCGTTCTGTTTCCCGAGCTGCTGCCTGCGCTGCTGACCGGCTTCACGCTTGCGTTCGCCCGGGCGGTGGGGGAGTACGGTTCGGTCGTGTTCATCTCCGGCAACATGCCGATGAAGACCGAAATCGCACCGCTGCTGATCATGACGAAGCTGGAGCAGTACGATTACGCCGGAGCGACGGCAATCGCTTTGGTCATGCTGGTCATTTCCTTCGTGACGCTGCTCGTCATCAATCTGCTGCAATGGCGGGCGAACCGCCATGTCACATCGGCATAAGCCGGGGAGGGGAGGAAGACTATGGCCGGTTACGTTGCTACCGCAGTGAAATCGGGTTCGGCCGCCGCCGAACGTCCGCGCCACATTACCGAGCCCCGGTTCGTGAGATGGGCGCTCATTACCGTCGCTTTGCTATTTTTGGGATTTTTGCTCATTCTGCCTTTGGTCAGCGTCTTCGTCGAAGCGTTCCGCAAAGGCTGGGAGGTGTATGCCGCTTCGCTGATCGAGTCCGATGCGGCCGCCGCCATTCGTCTGACGCTGCTCGTCGCCGTCATCGCGGTGCCGCTTAACCTGCTGTTCGGGCTGGCGGCGGCTTGGGCGATCACGAAGTTCCAATTTAAAGGGAAAAATTTGCTGATCACGCTGATCGACCTGCCGTTCGCGGTGTCCCCTGTAATCTCGGGCTTGATCTTCGTCCTGCTGTTCGGCGCCAAAGGCTGGTTCGGTCCGTGGCTGCAGGAGAACGATCTCAAGATCATTTTCGCTTTGCCGGGCATCGTGCTTGCCACGGTATTCGTCACCTTCCCGTTCGTCGCCCGGGAGCTGCTGCCCCTGATGCAGGCGCAAGGGACGCTGGAGGAAGAGGCGGCCGTGACGCTCGGCGCCAAAGGCTGGCGTATCTTCTGGAGGATCACGCTGCCTAACATCAAGTGGGGACTGCTATACGGGGTTATTCTGTGCAACGCCCGGGCCATGGGCGAATTCGGCGCCGTGTCGGTTGTCTCCGGTCATATACGCGGATCGACGAACACGATGCCGCTGCATATACAGATATTGTACAACGAATATAATTTTGCCGGCGCGTTCGCCATGGCGTCTTTGCTCGTCCTGCTTGCGGTGGTCACTCTGGTCGTCAAAAGCGTGATCGAGTGGAAGCACCAGCAGCAGCAGCTCAGCCGGGAAGGGGAGACCTGATCATGCATATTGTGGCCAAACATTTGACGAAAAGCTTCGGCAGCTTCCAGGCGACCAAAGATGTCAGCTTTGAGATCGAAAAAGGAAAGCTGATCGGCCTGCTCGGACCGAGCGGCGGCGGGAAAACGACGATCCTTCGCATGCTCGCCGGGCTGGAGGAGCCGGATTCCGGCGATATTCTCTTTCACGGGCAAAAGGTCAACTCGCTTCCGCCGCAAGCGCGCGGCATCGGTTTCGTATTCCAGAGCTACGCGCTGTTCCGCCACATGAGCGTGTTCGACAACATTGCCTTCGGGCTGACGGTTCAGAAGCGCAGCAAGGCTCAGATCAAGCAGCGCGTGCAGGAGCTGATCGAGCTGACCGGCTTGGGAGGGCTTGAGAAGCGGCTGCCGCATCAGCTGTCCGGCGGACAGCGGCAGCGTGTCGCCTTTGCCCGCGCCATCGCGCCCGAGCCGCAGCTGCTGCTGCTGGATGAGCCGTTTGCCGCCATCGACGCCAAGGTGCGCAAAGAGCTGCGAACCTGGCTGAAGGAGATGATCGACCGCGTAGGCATCACCACGATCTTTGTCACGCACGATCAAGAGGAAGCCGTCGAGGTGGCCGATCAGATCATGATTATCAACCAGGGCCGTCTGGAGCAGCAGGGCACGCCGATTGAAATTTACAAGCAGCCGGAGACGCCGTTTGTGGCGAATTTCATCGGCGAATCGAACCAGCTTGAAGACGCTTCGGCACTCAAAGGCTTCCCGGCCGCCGGGGCGATCGAGGGCGCGAAAGCGATAATCCGCCCCGAGTTTATCGAGGTCGGCTTGCCCGGCGAGCTGCCTTTCCCGTCCGCAGCCGAGCAGGGCATCGTCAAGAACGTCTACTTCCGTGGAACGAATTGGCAGATCGAAGTGGCGCTCGGCGGCGAGAAGCTGTTCGCTTACCGCTCGCTGGAGCTGCCGCAGCTTCGGCCGGGAGACCGGGTGAGCGTGTTGATTCACCGTTTGTACCTGTTCAACGAAGACGAACATTTGATACTGGAAAACACATTAAAAACCGACCCGATGCCGGTGCATATTTGATTGCTCGAGGTCCGCAGAAAGGGGTGTCGATGATGGAACACCATATTACGATACAAAGCGAACAATACGAACTGGCGGCCACCCTCCATTATCCGCCGGCGGAAGAGGAGGGCGGAAAGAGCTGCGGATCGGGCCGGTATCCGATCATCATCATTTGCCACGGGTTCGTCGGCACGCGAATCGGCGTCGACCGGCTGTTCGTCCTGGCGGCGCGGGAATTTGCCCGCCACGGCTACATGGTGCTCCGTTTCGACTATGGCGGCTGCGGCGAAAGCACGGGTGACTACGGCGCCGGAGGCATGAACGCTTTGATCGACCAGACGCGCATTGTCCTCGATTATGCGCTCGATATCGACTGCGTCGACCCGCAGCGGGTTGTGCTGCTCGGACACAGTCTTGGCGGAGCCGTCGCCATCCTGACCGCCGCCCGGGACAAACGGGTGAGATCGCTCGTGCTCTGGTCGGCCGTTGCGTATCCGTTTAACGACATCGTGAACATCACGGGGAAGAAAACGTACGAGACGGCCGTTCAATGCGGCGCGGCGGATCATCTCGGCTATGCGCTTCAGCCGGTTTTCTTCGAATCGCTGTCGCAGCACCAGCCGTTCGAGCAGCTCCGCAAATTTAACGGCGACGTCCTGCTTGTCCACGGCACGGCCGACAACGTCATTCCCGTCGACTACTGCTTCTTGTACCAGAAGCTGTTCTGGCTGCGCAGCCAGGGCCAATGCGAGAAAGAAATTATTTTCCAAGCCGATCATACGTTTTCGGGAGGCTTGGCCAGAGAGCAGCTGTTGACCAAAACAAGGGATTGGCTGCTGTACATCGACAAACGTAAAAACGAGTGGAACGATTGGACAATTTGACGGGTGAGCGCATTTTTTTTAACATACAATACCTACTTAACACATAGGAATAAAATACATTAAAAATCGGAGGGATTAAGATGGCTAAACCGCTCGATGTGGATGAACTTTGGACGAAACGCATCCTTCAAAGTGTCAACGGACTCGAATACGGGACCGTGCAGATCGTCGTGCATGACGGACGAATCGTGCAAATCGAACGAACGGAACGCAAACGTTTTGAATCGGATTCGGCATCCCAGCGCCATCTGCCCGAACAAAAACAGCATAAGCGAACCCCTTGACGCGAACGGGTCCACCGAACTGCTGGAGACCTCCCGAGCTGCACGGCACATGCCGCGCATTTGCCGGAGGTCTCTTTCTTTTTTCGCTGCAAAAGGAGTAAATAAGGAGTGTATGACGATGACTCAACTTGGTATGATTTCCGGCATTCCGTCCCCGGCTTCCCGGCTGAACGGCGTGCTGCAACCGATTGAATCCGGCCTCGGAGCTGTCTTATGAGACGGCGGCTGGGGGCGAGGCCGTTCGCTTTGGCTTTGCTGGCGGTGCTGCTTGCAGTCGCTGCGGCCGGCTGCGCGTCGGCGGCCAAGTCCGGCCCGGGAGGAGCCGATAAGCAGTCCAGGGCGGAGGGAAAGGCGAAGCAGGTGCGGATCGGCTACCAGAAATACGGCACCGTGAACTTTTTGAAGGCGCAAGGGAAGCTTGATCAGAAGCTGCAAGAGGCGGGCTATATCGTGACGTGGACGGAGTTTCCCGGCGGTCCGCAGCTGCTTGAAGCGCTCAATGTGGGCAGCATCGATTTCGGGCATACGGGCGAAGCGCCCCCGATTTTCGCGCAGGCGGCCGGCGCGCCTTTGGTTTATTTGGCGTATGAGCAGGCAAGGCCGCTCAGCGAAGCGATTGTCGTGCCCGAAGCGTCGCCGATTCAAAGCGTCAAAGATTTGAAGGATAAAAAAGTCGCCTTAAACAAAGGGTCCAACGTTCATTATTTACTCGTGAAGCTGCTTGAGCAAGCCGGATTGAGCTACGCCGACGTTCGAACCGTGTTTCTGCCTCCGGCCGACGCCAGAGTCGCTTTCGAACGGGGCAGCGTGGACGCCTGGGTCATCTGGGACCCGTATTTCGCCGCCGTGCAGACGTCCTCCAAGGCAAGGGTATTGGCGGACGGAAAAGGCGTGGTGTCCAACTACGAGTTTTATTTGGCGTCCCGCCCGTTTGCCGAGCGGAACAAAGAGATCACCGCCGTCCTGCTGGAGGAATTGAACAAGGTCGGCGCCTGGGCGAAGGCGAATCCGCAGGAGGTGGCGCGGCTCTTGTCGCCGCAGCTCGGTATCGATGTTCCGTCGCTCGAGCTTGCCATGGGAAGGCGCGAGTACGGCTTGCTCTCGGTCGACGGGCAAGTGATCGCCGAGCAGCAGCGCGTGGCGGATACGTTTCTGCAAATAGGGTTGATTCCCAAAGCGATCAAGGTGAGTGAAGCGCTGTTAGACCCGTAACAACAACCCGGAAAGGATGACGGACGATGGAAGTGTTCTGGTTTATTCCGACGCACGGGGACGGCCGGTACTTGGGCACGCTGAAGGGAGCCCGGGCCGTTGATTTTCCGTACATGAGCCAAATCGCCCAGGCGGCCGACCGGCTCGGATACGGGGGCGTGCTGCTGCCGACCGGCAAGTCCTGCGAAGACGCCTGGATCGTTGCCTCGGCGCTCGTTACGCAGACCAAGCGACTCAAGTTTCTGGTTGCCATCCGCCCGGGATTGATGTCGCCGATGCTGTCGGCCCGCATGGCGGCGACGCTGGACCGCCTGTCCGGCGGGCGGCTGCTGATCAACGTGGTTACCGGCGGCGACCCGGTGGAAAATGCCGGCGACGGCTTGTTCCTCGACCATACGTCGCGCTATGAGCTGACGGACGAATTTCTGCATGTATGGCGGAAGGGGCTTGAAGGCGGGGAAGTCACCTTCGAAGGCGATTATTTGACCGTCAAAGGCGGCAAGCTGCTGTATCCCTCGCTGCAAAAGCCGCATCCTCCGCTTTATTTCGGCGGCTCCTCCGACATTGCCCAGTCGATTGCGGCTGAGCATATCGACGTCTACTTGACCTGGGGCGAGCCGCCGGATCAGGTCGAGGACAAAATCAAGCGTGTGCGCAAGCTGGCTGAAGCGAAAGGGCGGCAGGTGAGGTTCGGCATCCGGCTCCACGTCATCGTCCGGCAGACGGAGCGGGAAGCTTGGAACGCAGCCGACGAGCTGATCCGCTATGTGGATGACGAAACGATCGCGCAGGCGCAAAAGGTGTTCGCCCGTTTCGACTCCGTCGGGCAGCGCCGGATGGCGGAGCTGCACCGCGGGAAACGCGAAGAGCTGGAGATCAGCCCGAACCTGTGGGCCGGGATCGGCCTCGTGCGCGGCGGTGCCGGAACGGCGCTCGTCGGCGACCCGGAGACGGTGGCGGCCCGGATGAAACAATATGCGGAGTTTGGCATCGACACGTTCATTTTATCGGGTTACCCGCATCTGGAGGAGGCTTACCGGGTGGCGGAGCTCGTGTTCCCGCTGCTGCCTTTGAAGCGCGAGCCGGCGGGAAGCGCCGGCGAACCGGAAGCCGCAGCCGCGGGCGCTTCTTCCGCAAGCCCCTTCGGCGAAATTATCGCCAACAACGACATGCCGGTTAAGCAGGCCCCCGCATTCGCCAAAGAAAACGAGGTGAAAGCCGATGAAGGCCGCATTTCGAGACTCGCGCGCTAGAGGCTGGCTGTCCTGGCTCGTCCCTGTCGTCATTGTGCTGGTATGGCAGGTGCTCGGGCAGACCGGCTTTATCTCGACGCGCATTTTGCCGACGCCTTTGCAGGTCATTCAGGCATTCATTCCGCTTGTCGAGCAGGGCACGCTGCTTCAGCATATCGGGATCAGCGCGAAGCGCGCACTGCTCGGCTTTGCCGTCGGCGGAGGGATCGGCTTGGCGCTCGGGCTCGCAAACGGGGTGTCCCCGCTGCTTGAGAAGCTGACCGATTCGTCCATGCAGATGGTCCGCACCATTCCCCATTTGGCCCTTATTCCGCTCGTTATTCTATGGTTTGGCATCGGGGAGGAGGCGAAGCTGTTTCTGGTGGCGCTCGGCTGCGCTTTTCCGGTTTACCTGAATACGTTCCACGGCATCCGCTCCGTCGACCCGGGCCTGATCGAAATGGGCAGAGTATACGGCTTGCAGGGGCTCCCGCTGTTCTGGCAGGTCATTCTTCCGGGCGCGCTTCCGAGCATTCTGGTCGGGGTCCGTTACGCGCTCGGAATCATGTGGATCACGCTGATCGTCGCCGAGACGATCTCCGCCGATTCGGGTATCGGCTATTTGGCGATGCATGCGCGGGAATTTATGCAGATGGACGTCGTGGTGCTCAGCATCATCATCTACGCTTTGCTTGGAAAGCTGTCGGACGCGATGGCCAAAGGGCTGGAGCGGCGCTGGCTGCAGTGGCACCCGAATTTTAAGAAAGCCTGACCTTGAACCGGAGGAGGGTTCCGAATGAATGCAAAACAAGGCGGCATCCGGCTGAATATCCGCCGTGTGACCAAGCGGTTCGGAGACCGTGCCGTACTGAAAGAGATTACGCTCGATTTGAATGCGGGCGAGTTTGTGGCGGTCGTCGGCCGGAGCGGCTGCGGGAAAAGCACGCTGCTCCGGCTTATTGGAGGGCTGGAAACGGCCGAGGAGGGTACCATGCTGTTAGACGGGAAAAAGCTTGAAGGGATTGATCCCGGCACGAGGCTGCTGTTTCAGGAAGCCCGGCTGCTTCCATGGAAAAAAGTGTTGGCGAACGTACAGCTTGGGGCAAAGGCGGGGAACCGGGCGAAAGCGCGGGAAGCGCTTCGGATGGTCGGCTTGGAGGAGCGGGCCGATGAATGGCCCGGGGTCTTGTCCGGCGGACAGAAGCAGCGCATTGCATTGGCCCGGGCGCTGGCCGGCGCTCCGCGTCTGCTGCTGCTTGACGAGCCGCTGGGAGCGCTCGATGCGCTCACCCGCATCGAAATGCAGCGGCTGATCGAACGGCTGTGGCTGGAGCGGGGGTTCTCCGTCGTTCTCGTCACGCACGACGTCAGCGAAGCCGTCGCGCTGGCCGACCGGGTCGTGCTCATCGAAGACGGCGCGGTTGCCTTGAACATTCCGATTTCCCTGGCACGGCCTCGGGAAAGAGACAGCGGCTTCGCCCATTTCGAGAAAGTGATCCTGGATCGCGTCATGGGACCGGAACCGGGGAAAGCGCCGTCCGGCGTTCCGGCGCTGAGGCCGGACTATTCGTTCACTATTTAAGGAAATAACGAGGAGTGGATGCGAATGCTTAGCCATACATTTCTATCCGGACAATTCGATGAGGCTGACGTGATTCAGCTTCCCGATCACCGGTTCGTAGCGCATTGCTTTGAACGCTATGGCCTCAACCGGGGCATTTACAATACGATTGACGAATGGCTGTACCGGTTCGGCGTGCGAGACATCGTCCAGCGGCGCCAAGCCGTGCTGGCCTTTCTGGCCTCGCTGCAGCCGCCGGACCGGACGAAAGGAACGTATTTGAAATTCGGCAAAGGCGGCTTGACCAAGCAGCTGTTCGATTTTATGACGAAGCCCAAGCTCGCGCTATAAGCGTTAACTTCGCCGCCTTCCGGCCGTTGAGCAAACGACTCAACGGCTTTTTGCCGTTGCCGCCGCCTCTTGCTCCGGCTTAACCGCAAGCAGCGCAACGAGAACCCCGGCGAGCACGGTGCCTGCGAGCAGCCCGAACAGCACGGCCGCCGGCCACTTCATGCCAACGGAGATGAACGGCGGCCCGGCCGCTACCCCGATAAAGCGCATGCTGCTGTACACTGCGCTCACCGTACCCCGCTGCTCCTTCTTGATTCCTTCCGTTATCAAGGCGTCCAAGCATGGAAGGGCGATTCCGATCCCAACGCCCCCCAGTCCGACCCACACGAACAGCAGCCAAAGTCGGGTTATGCCGGGCAATGCCATACAGACGAGCGAGGCTCCCAGAAGTACGAGCCCGGCTACGGTCAGCCATTTCATCCGCGGTTTGTTTTCCCCGATCGCTTTGCCGGCCAGAAAGGAAGCCAGACATAAGGCGGACAAAGGCACGGCAAGCAAGCAGCCTTTAACCAGTCCCCGGATTCCGAACCGTTCCTCCAACGTTTCGGACAAGTAAAACAGGATGCCGAACAACACGAACATCGCAATGACCCCGATGACAAATATGGCGGCCAGCCACCGCCCCTCGTTGCGGGCAATCGTTTTCAGTATCGCGGCAAAGCTGCGAAAGCTCGTATCCTGCTTGCTCTCGGACTTCGGTGTCCGGACAAGGAAGGCGACCAGCAGAACCGAGACGAGACAAAGCGCCGGAATCGCGTAAAAGACTGCGACCCAAGTCCACAGCGCAAGCAGCGAGCCTAAAATTGGACTCAGCACTTTGCCGAACGTATTGGAGGTTTCGATCATGCCGAGCCCGCTGCTGACGTCGCTTTCTTTTTGGAACATGTCTCCCACCAGCGGCATGACGATCGGGGCGGCTCCCGCAGCACCGATCCCCTGGATGAACCGGCCGGCCAGAATGAGGGCGTAGGCCGCATTTTGACTGAGCCAAGGGGCCAGAGCGCAGAGCAATCCGCCCGCTCCGGCGATCAGGAGGCTTGGAATAATGATTTTTTTACGGCCGAAGCGGTCCGACAAATAGCCCGCAATCGGAATCAGGACGATGGCGACGACGGAATATACCGTGATCAGCAGGCTGATTTGAAGGGAGGTCACATGCAGCGTTCGTTCCAATTCGGGCAATATCGGAATAAGCATGGAATTGCCCAAGGTCATGATCAGCGGAATAGAGGAAACCGCGGCCAGATCCCAAGTCTTTTTTGCTTCCAAGTCTGAGGAACCACCTTTCAAGAAGAGAGTGTTAGGTTTTTGGACGAGAAAGGCAGTCTCCGGTGATCCGGTCGACATATTGTGTGTTATTTTGTTCCATATTTTCTAGTTCTATTCCATGCTTTATTCATGATTATGCATAAACGGATTGTAAAAGGCGAACGTCTATTATATAATGTACGAGTTAAAGAGAAAGGAGATTTGACCAGTGACTAAAAACAAAGCCATTATCTTCATGCTCCTCTGCTTTACGCTGATCGTATCCGCATGCGGCACGAAGCCGGCAGCTACGACCACCGACAAGCCGGCAAACGGAGGAGAAACGGCGGCAACGAATTCAGGGTCCAAGGACTCCAAGCTTGAACAAATTAAAAAAGCGGGCAAAATCGTATTAGGCACGAGCGCCGACTATCCTCCGTATGAGTTCCACAAGGAAATCAACAAGAAGGATGAAATCATCGGTTTCGATATCGAGATCGCCAAAGAGATTGCCAAAGACCTCGGCGTTACGCTGGAAATCAAAGATATGAAATACGAGGGGCTGCTTGCCGCCCTGGATTCCGGCAACATCGACTTCATTCTCGCCGGCATGACGCCGACGGAAGAACGCAAGAAAAACGTGGATTTTACCAAAATCTACTACACGGCGATCCAACGCGTGGCCGTCCGCGCCGAGGACAAGGATAAATACAAATCCATCGAGGATCTGAAAGGCAAAAAAGTCGCCGGTCAAAAGGGCGCGACGCAAGAAAAAATCATTAAGGAGCAAATGCCGAACTCCGAGCTGAAGGCACTCGGCAAAATTTCCGACTTGATGCTGGAGCTGAAAAACAAAAAAGTCGAAGCTCTCGTCGTCGAGCAGCCGGTAGCCGAAGCTTACCTCAGCAAAAACAAAGATTTGGTGCTTGCGGACATTAAGCTGAATACGGAAGACAGCGGATCGGCCATTGCCGTGAAAAAAGGCAATCCCGAGCTCGTGGAAGCGATGAACAAGACGTTGGATCGCCTGATGAGCGCCAAAGCCATCGATAAAATGGTAGCCGAAGCGAACGAGCAAGTCGATACGCAATAAGCAAGAGGACGGGATCGTCTATTCCTTGCAGCACTCCGACAAAAACCTGAGCGGAATTCTCCGGCGGGTTTTTGTTCGGTTATAACACTTTATTTGACAGAAAGGGGGGGAATGAATGGATTTTTCATTTTTATCCAAGTATTACATGTTTTTTATCGACGGAGCGAAGATGACGCTCATTTTGTCCATCTTCACCGTCATTTTCGGGGTGCTGCTCGGCATGGTCATTGCCCTGATGCGCATGTCCCGCATTTGGCCGCTTAAAGCATTTGCGGTTTCGTATATTGAATTTATACGCGGGACGCCGATGCTTGTGCAGCTGTACATTTTTTATTTCGGCCTGCCGAAGCTCGGCATTCAATTTCCCGAGGTTCCGGGAATCGGTTCATCGTTTCCCGATATGATGGCTGCGATCATCGCGCTGTCCATCAACAGCGCGGCCTATGTGGCGGAGACGTTCCGCGCGGGGATCCAGTCGATCGACAAGGGTCAAATGGAAGCCGCGCGCTCCCTCGGGATGCCGCACGCGATGGCAATGCGGTTTATCATTTTGCCGCAGGCGCTGCGCAACATTCTCCCGGCGCTCGGCAACGAGTTTATCGTGGTAATCAAGGAAACGTCCATCGTCTCCGTCATCGGGATCGGCGAGCTGATGTATAAGGCCGACACGGTGCGGGGCAATACGTTCCAGCCTTTCGAACCGCTCATCCTGGCGGCGATCATCTACTTCATCATGACATTCACGCTGACCAAGCTGCTCGGCGTCGCGGAAAGGAGGATGAAGTCCTCTGATTAAAGTAACCGGTTTGCAGAAGTCGTTCGGATCTAACCATGTATTGACCGGAATCGATATCGAGATTGCAAAAGGCGAGGTCGTCGTTGTCATCGGGCCGAGCGGATCGGGCAAGAGCACGTTTCTGCGCTGCTTGAACCTCCTGGAGGTGCCGACGGGGGGAGACATTGAATTCGACGGCGTGTCGCTGCTGCGCGGCAAGCACGATATCAACCAGCTTCGGCAGCGGATGGGCATGGTGTTCCAGCAGTTCAACCTGTTCCCGCATATGACCGTGCAGGAGAACATTACGCTGGCGCCGATGAAGCTGAGGAACGTCAGCAAGACGGAAGCGGACAAGATCGCGCAGCAGCTTCTGCGGCGCATCGGTCTGGCAGACAAAGCGTCCAGCTACCCGTCGCAGCTGTCCGGCGGACAGAAGCAGCGGATCGCCATCGCCCGGGCGCTCGCGATGTCGCCGGCCGTCATGCTGTTCGACGAGCCGACGTCGGCGCTCGACCCGGAGATGGTCGGCGAGGTGCTGGACGTCATGAAGGAGCTGGCCGCCGAAGGCATGACGATGGTCGTCGTTACGCATGAGATGGGCTTTGCCCGGGAAGTCGGCAAGCGTCTCATCTTCATGGACGGCGGCAAAATCGTCGAGCAGGGCAACCCTGCCGATATATTCTCGAATCCGCAGCATCCGCGGACGAAGGAATTTTTGGCCAAGGTGCTCTAACCGTATTCTTATAAAAAAGTAAAGCCGCGAACGTCCGGTTCGAAACCGGGTCGCGGCTTTTTGGCGTTTATTCGGCAGCGTTCACGCTGCGTTCGAATTCGCTGCGGATCGACTGCAGCAGAGCAGGGTCGGCCAATACATCGTAAGCGGTGAAAGCCAGCGCTTTGGCGCCGAGCAGCATGCCTTCGAAGGCACGGGGCTGCATGGCCAGATCGCGGAATCCCTTCGTATGCAGCAAATGCTTTTCGTCGACGACCTTGACGTACGGGTGGATCGCCGGGCAATGCCGCGATACGTTCCCAAGATCGAGCGAACCGTGATCCTTGCCGTATTCGATCTCGTCTTCCGGAATGCCCAGACCGACGAGATTGCGGGTAAACGTGTCCGACAAAGGGGTATTGGTAATGAGTTCATCATAAGAGTATTCGTAATTAGACCATTTCATCGTACAACCGGTTTGCAGCGCGGCGCCCTCCGCGCAGCGGATCACCTTTTGCACGGTTTCGTCCGTATAGGGACGGTTCGCGGATCGAATATAAAACTGCGCTGACGCGTAATCCGGAATAATGTTCGGGGCTTTGCCGCCCTCGGTGATGATCCCGTGGATCCTTGCATGGCTGCGGAGCTGCTGCCTCAGCGCGCCGATCGATTGGAACAGGAGAAGCACCGCGTCCAGCGCGTTGACGCCTTCATACGGGCTTGCCGCGGCATGGGCCGCCTTGCCGAAAAACTCGAATTGCAGCGCATCCATAGCCAGGGAGCTTCCAGACTTCTCATAAGCGTAGTACGGATGGGCCATCAAGGCGACGTCAACGTCGTCGAACAGGCCAGCGGCAGCCATATCGACCTTCGCGCCTTTCGTTTCCTCCGCCGGGGTGCCATATACCCGAATCGTTCCGCCGAGCCGGTCGATGACCGCTTTTAGCCCGACAGCCGCTGCAAGGCCCATGACGCAAATCAGATGATGTCCGCATGCATGTCCCAGCTCCGGCAGCGCATCGTACTCGCACAGCAAGGCAACGGTCGGGCCCGGCTTGCTTGAGGCGTACGTTCCGAGAAACGCTGTCGGCAGCCCGGCGTAAGGGGCTTGTACGGAGAAGCCATGCTCCTTCAACGCTTCGATCAAGCGTGCCGACGCCTTCCATTCCTCGTGGCCGAGCTCGGGGTTATCGCCGATATACCTGGAAATCTCCGTAAAAGACGGGGCGTGCAGGTCGATGGTCGAGGCAATTTGTTGTTTCATGTTCAGGTCTCCTTTACTTCTCTGTAGCATGTCCTTATTATAACGAAAAAAGCGGGGCAAACAAAGAAAGACCCCGCTGCAAGGGCTTGCAGAAACGGGGTCGGGTGTCGTTTCGGAAATTCGGTTATTGCAGGTTGCGGCGCTTGTCGATGATTTGCTCTTCCAGCTGCTTTTTAATTTTTTGCATCGCATCGACTTCCAGTTTATGATTTTGCCGGAATCGAACGCCGGTCAATGCCAAAGCCTCGTTCAAGGTCAACTCGACGGAAATTTTTTGCTCCTGCGGCTCGCGTACTTCGTAACTCATGGTGCATCGCTCCTTCTCATTAGGGTTTGAGAGTGCATCAATAAGCTGTATTTGGCAGGGGAATCGAGTGTAATTTTCGGAAAAATCCTTGATTTTCCTTGGTTTAAATATAACATACCATGTAACATATTGCAAGTACAGGGTACAAAAAAGAGGCCGCCCGGCCCCGGTTATTTTATCCGTTCCTGCATCCTAAGACGTTGGATGGACAAGATAAGACGATCTATTTTTTGGCTGAGCTCTACTACCCGGGGATCGACGAAACTCCCTTTTTCTTCCACAAGCATGTAAAGCTGCATCTGCATTCGCTCCAAATGCCGTCTCAATTCCGCTTCTTCCATCGTTTTCAGACCCCATCCTAACGCTCTAAAAATAGTAAGTCCACTATCAGTCTATTATAATCGAACCCGTTTGTAAAATATGTAAATCATTGTCGAGTCTATTATTAAGTTTTCTTTAATGAAGACGGAGGACCGTATAATTCCAGCCGGGAAGCGGTATATTACGGTCGATTGGAGGTGAGCCGAACTTGGACAGCGCCAAGGCGAGTACGAAAAACAATCCGAATTTCAAGGAGAACAAATTTACGGAAGAAGAAGCCATTCTGCATGCCGGGAAGGCGGCGGACCGGCCTCCGAATTTGAATGAAATTCCGAAGGAAACGAACCCTCAGTAGCACAAGAAAACCGCTGCCGGGGCGGGAAATTTCACGGAATTTGACAGAGCGGTGAAAGCGAAAACGGTAAAGCTCCCGGGAACGGGCAGTTTTACCGTTTTTCCGCATTTGTCACGCTTCGGCGTCGTTATTGTGCCCGATGGCCAGATTGGCGATTTCTTCGTTCGTTTCGTCCGGGAGGCGGGTTTTGAAGTAGCCGACAACCGCTTCGACCGCTTTGTCCGCCTGCCCTTCAGTAATGCCCGCCTGTTCGGAGACGAGCTTGACCAATTGATGCTTCACGCTTTATTCCTCCTCTTCGGGATCTACGGGTTAAGCATCTAATAGGATTGTGCTCCTTTATGGTTTTTATGTGGCGGAACATGTTATATTTATACAAAGACACAACAAGCCTGCTATTGCTTTGGCGCGAACAAAGGAGACATCGGACGGATGATCATCGTACGCAATCTAACCAAATCGTTCCCATCCGGGCAGCGGGTGCTGGACAGGATCAGCTTTCAGGCGGACGAGGGGGAGCTGGTGGCGCTGCTCGGCGCAAGCGGGAGCGGCAAAACGACCTTTTTCCGGTGCCTGATGCTGAAGGAAAAATGGAACGACGGCCAGTATATCTACGAGGGAAAGGATATTTCGGGCGCCGGTGCCTGGGAGAAGTTCCAATTGAACAAGCAGTGGGCCTATCTGGAGGAAAAGCCGAGCTTGAATCTGAAAACGACGGCTTTGAAAAATGTGCTCAGCGCGCTATTGTTCAAAAAATCGTGGTGGCGCTTTTTGACGAATACCGTTTCGGAAGACGACCATATGGAAGCGATGGATTACCTCGATAAAGTAGGACTGCTCGACAAAGCGCACGAGCCGGTGGAGAAGCTGAGCGGCGGGGAGAAGCAGCGCGTCGCGATCTGCAAAGCGCTGATCAAGGGAGCGAAGGTGATATTCGCGGACGAGCCGGTGTCCGGTTTGGACCCGGAGGCGGCGAGCCTTGTCATGCAAGATTTCAAGTCGATATGCCAGAAGCATAAGCTGATCGTGTTTTGCAGTTTGCATCAGGTGGAGCTTGCCGAAAAATTCGGCTCGCGCATTTGGGGACTGTCGGACGGGAAGCTCGCCGTGGATATTGCGGGCCGGCGGCTGACCCAGCGGGAGAAAGAACTTATTTTTTAATGACATCGTTCCTTTGCGCAATAAGAAAGGTCGGCCTGATTCTTTATCCAGGCCGACCTTTTTTTAGTTAACCGCAGGAGCGTAAGCGGCGATCCGCTTCGCAATCAATCCGCCGTGCAGGCGGCCGGTTTCGATAAACACCTCGTTGGCGTTCGCGCCCGAAGCGATAACGCCGGCGACGAACAGTCCGGGAACGGTCGTTTCCATCGTAGCCGGATCGTACTGGGGAATTCCATCCGGCTCCGACACGACAGCCCCGGCCCCCGCCAGCAAACTGCGGTCCGGACGGAAGCCGGTCAGCGCCAGCACGAAGTCGTTATCGAATTCCTCTTCGCGTCCTTCGCGGGAAACGGTGACGGACGTTTCCGTAATCCGGACTACCCGGGATTGAAACAGCATTCGAATGCGGCCTTTATTGACCATGCTTTCGAAGATTGGCTTAACCCACGGTTTAATAACCGGCGAGTAGGTCTCGCCCCGGTACACGACGGTCACTTCGGCTCCCGCCCGCAGCAGCTCCATCGCGGCATCGATCGCGGAGTTGCTTCCCCCGATGATCGCGACCTTCGTTCCGGTATACGGATGCGCTTCGCGGAAGTAATGCGATACCTTGCTCAATTCCTCTCCCGGGATGCCCAGCATATTCGGCTGCGAGAAGTAGCCGGTAGCTGCGACGACATGCCGCGCCGTCAAGGCTGACACGGCTCCGAAGCGATTCCGGACCGTCAGTTCGAACGTGCCGTCCTGCCGTCGGGCGAGAGCCGTCACGGTATGATACGAGCGGATGCGTACGCCGCTGCGGGCCGCCACATTCCGGTAATAATTCAAAGCTTCCAGCCGATAAGGCTTATCGTTAGGCGTCGAGAACGGGTAACCGCCGATCTCAAGCAGTTCAGGCGTGCTGAAAAACTGCATGTACGTCGGATATAAGTATATCGAATGCACAACGCACTCTTTTTCGATCATGAGTGGATCGATGCCGATCTTCTGCAGCTCCAGGGCCGCGGACAAGCCGCAGGGGCCGGCCCCGATAATGACGACTTCTTCCATTGGAATAGTTCACCCGCTTTTTCGAAGGTATAAAATAGAGAGAGGATCCTGTTGATCCTCTACCCATAGTACCTTATCGGACGGCGGATGCCAACGCTTTGTTTACACGGAAGCCCCTGAACTGTAAGCCGGACGGTCTATGCGGACGAGATCCGCGTCGGGGTGGTGGCCATCGGAAATCAGGCCGGCTAAAATTTGCGCTGCAATCATACTGTAGACGGTACCGTTCCCTCCGTATACCATCGCGAAGTAGCAATGTGGAAATTTTTCCTTGGCGCCGATCATCGGCAGTCCGTCGCGGGTTCGCCCATATGCCGCGGACCAGGCGTACTCCGCACGCAAGCTGCCGCTTTCCGGAAACAGCTCCTGCACGGCCTGAAGCAGTTGATCGCGTTTCAAGCTCAAATGGCGTTTCCGTTCCTCCGGGACGTTTGTGTTCTCGTCTTTGCCGCCGATAATGATACGGTTGTCTGCGGTTGTGCGAATATACACGTAAGGGCGGGCGGTTTCCCAGACGAGACTGCGGTTCGGCCAACGAGGAAAGGCATCCAGCGGCTGCGTGGCGACGACGTACGAACTGGTTAATGCGGCATTGGGATGCCAGTCGATTTCCATGGTTTCGAAGCCGGTGGCAAAAACGGCTTTGCGCGCTTTAATCCGGCGGTTATCGTTCGTATAGAGCACGATGTGGTCTTTCCGTGTCTGATGCCGGAGCACTTCCGTCTCTTGAAATACGCGCATTCCTTGCCGATGGGCGGTGCGGATTAAAGCGTGCGCGTATTTATAGGGATTCAGTTCGGCATCGGCCTGAGAGAGAATGGCGCCCGGCTTGCGAAAGGAATATCGTGCTGCGATCGCTTCGGCTTCCAGATACTGTGCCGGAAAGCTATGCTTGGCCAGCGCTTCGTATTCCTGCTTAAGCTTCGGCACATCGTCTGCGCTCGAAGCGTAGCATAAGCTTTCGCGGCGGATAAAATCCGGGGAGAAATCAAGCTGCTTCGAAATCAGCCCGATCTGCTGCACGGCCTGCTCGCACAGCTTATAGAAGCGGAGGGCCCTCTCTTCCCCGAACGAATGAATCATCGAAATCAGCGGCGTATCGTTCATCCACTGCAGGAGACCGGTACTGGCCGATACCGTGCCGGAAGCGATTTTCCGTTTGTCGACGACGACCGTATTTATGCCCCGGTTGTACAGCGTATACGAGATAATCGCTCCGGCTTCGCCTCCGCCGATGACGACGCAGTCGCATTCGATATCCTCTTCCAGCCTTGGATAGACGGGCGGATCCGGCAGCGTGTCCGGCCACAGCAGCTTGCCTGTTGTCAGATTCATAGGACGGCTCCTTCGTCTTACGCGAATCGAATAGAATTAGTATGGGAACCGATGCAATTTTTTATCGGCCGGCCTGGCACCGGAGCCATTGACAAAAACTGCCTGATTCCCTAGGATAAGCTTGAACGCTGCAATACTGCGGTGCGAGACCAGCCCTTTGGAGGTACGGACATGTTAAAAGGCATTCCTTCGATTCTTTCTCCCGAATTGTTCAAAATCATGATGGAAATGGGCCACGGCGACGAATTTGTGCTGGCCGACGCCAACTTTCCGGCGGCGAGCCATGCCCGGCGTTTGGTGCGCTGCGACGGCCATGGCGTGCCCGAGCTGCTCGATGCGATATTAACCTTCTTCCCGCTGGACGCTTATGCGGAGCATTCGGTCGTTTTAATGGCCGTCGTTCCCGGCGATCCGGTGAAGCCGGTCATTTGGGACGAATATCGGGCAATTGTCAAGAAGCATGCGCCGGATGCCGCCGGGCCTGCATTTGTCGAGCGGTTTGCGTTCTATGAGCGCGCCAAGCAAGCTTATGCCGTCGTTGCGACGGGCGAAGGGGCGCTGTATGCAAATATCGTGCTCAAAAAAGGCGTCGTCAAGCCGTAATGCCGATCATAATCCGTCCCTGAGGCTCATAGATTAAGACTACAAATCTATGATTTTGATTTCTTACGAGATGGGGATGTGTCGTATCGATGATTGCCGTACTGAGAAAACGTCTGACCCGCGGAAACGAACGTCAGCTCCAGCTCTTGCTTGCGGGATTTTTACTGGGCAATTTCATTGCCGTCGTTTTGTCCGCGTACTGGACAAGCCCCCGGGAGAAACCGGCTCCCGTCCACTATACATACTCCACTTATGAAGCGGCGAACGGGGTAAAACTGCATACGATGCGGACGACTCCCGACAATATCGAGCTGAAGCACATCGTGACCAACGTGACCGCGACGGCCGATTACGGGATTAACGGAGGCTTTTTCTGGAACGGCGACCTGCTCAGCATTGCGGTTGTGAACGGCAAGCCGCTGAAAGGCGAGCCCCACGATTACGGCTCCGGCTGGTACAACATCGATTATCCGAAAGGAACGCTCGTCTGGGACGAAGTGACGCGGTCGTTCTCCGTACAGGTGGCGTTGGAGGCCGGAGAGCTGAAAATGACCGATCCGAACCGCTACTGGGCGCAAGGCGGGGTCAGCATGTCGCTTGGGGCGGAGGACCGCTGGATCGAGCAGGCGAAGAAGGAGGACATGCCGGCGTTTGACGAGCCGAGGCTTCGCTCGGGAGCCGTGTTCGACCGGCAGCAGAACTTGTGGCTTCTCGTGTCGGACAAGCCGTGCACCGTCGAGCAGTTCCGCCGGGCGGTGCTTGAGACGATTGCGCCGGGACAGCTGGTGGACGGCATCTTTCTGGACGGCGACGGCTCTTCGCAGATGCAGAACGGGCAAGTCCGTCTTAAGGGAGACTCCCGGGAGGTTTATCAGATGCTGGCGCTTAAAGAGAAGTGACCCCGGTTACGGAAATGGGATTCCAAAAATTTATCGTTAAGGCTGAGAAGACGCCCTCTTCGATAAGGGGGAGATGAATCAGCATCTCTTGTATATGAATGCGAACATATGTGCTATAATTGTCATGGGATCTCCAAAGGAGGTAAATCTCGCATGTTGCATCATAAAGCTTTTCGCTTTCGCATCTACCCTACGGAGGAGCAAACGACGCTGATCCATCAGATGTTT
>JAPSLM010000011.1:0-97569 GCA_031180825.1 Paenibacillus sp.
CCAGTATGTAAGACCCCTTGTAGACGACGAGGTTGATAGGTTCGGGGTGGAAGCGCGGCAACGCGTGCAGCTGACGAATACTAATCGGTCGAGGGCTTATCCTACAAGCTTTCCGAAGGAAAGCTGCCTCGAAAGCATAAGCTAAGTCTTCTGAAGAATCCTTCGAAAGCGACTAAGGTTTGATGGTTTTAGCTACGAGTGAAGATATATCTTTTAGGAGCGACTTTTGACGCAGTCAACGGAGCGAGAAAAGATATATCGGAACGCTTTGTTTCGATCCAGTTTTCAGGGTGCAAGTCGCCTTGAATATTAGAGATGTTTCGTGACAGAAGCATCGAGATCCGTTTGGTGATGATGGCGGAAGGGAACCACGCGTACCCATCCCGAACACGAACGTTAAGCCTTCCAGCGCCGATGGTACTTGGACCGCAGGGTCCCGGGAGAGTAGGACGTCGCCAAGCGGAACGCTCACAGCGTGAGTTTTTTCATGAGTAAAACGGTGCCCGGCTCGGTAGCTCAGTCGGTAGAGCAGAGGACTGAAAATCCTCGTGTCGGCGGTTCGATTCCGTCCCGAGCCACCATAGGCTTTACAGCCATTATACGGAGGCTTAGCGAAGTGGCCAAACGCAGCAGACTGTAAATCTGTTCTCTGACGAGTTCGGTGGTTCGAATCCATCAGCCTCCACCAGTTTTCACATTATGAGCCATTAGCTCAGTTGGTAGAGCACCTGACTTTTAATCAGGGTGTCGTAGGTTCGAGTCCTACATGGCTCACTTTTTATATGCGGTTGTGGTGGAATGGCAGACACGCTATCTTGAGGGGGTAGTGGGCGTATGCTCGTGGAGGTTCGAGTCCTCTCAACCGCACCATAATCAAATATGCGGTCGTGGCGGAATTGGCAGACGCGCTAGATTCAGGTTCTAGTGGTGTAACAGCCGTGGAGGTTCGAGTCCTCTCGACCGCATCTTCATGCGGAAGTGGCTCAGGGGTAGAGCATCGCCTTGCCAAGGCGAGGGTCGCGGGTTCGAATCCCGTCTTCCGCTCCATTTATTGAAGAAATTATGTGCCCTTAGCTCAGCCGGATAGAGCGTTTGACTACGAATCAAAAGGTCGGGAGTTCGAATCTCTCAGGGCACGTACTTTGTAAAACATATAATATAAAAAGCTGTTTTTGAAGAAAGTAGAAATTACTTACTTCGAAAACAGCTTTTTTTTCGAAATTTTAGCAAAAGATTCTACTGGATTGAAATGATAGAATCTTTTGCTTTTTTTGTTTTATTTATTACAAAAACTAAATATACAATACCTTTTTTATTTGGTAAAATATAGGGTGCCATACTTGCCAAAAAGTAAACAATAGGGAGGCTTATGGTGAGAAGCATAGAATTTCGTCGTTTTTTGGCAAACCGCCGGCTGTCCTAGACAGGCCTCAAAGGACATGACAACCGAAAAGGTAGAGTAAGGAGAAGCCGGATCGCCGTATTATTATACGGCTTGAGCTTTAGCAAAGGAACACCAAAAACACGTCTCATCTAAAAGAATTGGGGTGCATGTATTTCAATGAGTAAAATCCAGTTATTTTGTCTGCCTTATGCCGGCGGATCGGCTACGATCTATTCCAAATGGAAAAAATTATTGAATTCGGATATTGAATTGTATCCTGTAGAACTGGCCGGGAGAGGCCGCAGATTTAACGAGTCTCCTTATGCTAATGCAGAGCAAGCGGTTGACGATATTTACCGTGAGATCAGCGGAAGGCTTCATGCCCCATTTGCCTTGTTCGGGCACAGTATGGGAAGTCTGCTGACGTATGAGCTATGCTGCAAAATTAAGCAGCAGAAGGGCGTAGAGCCGGTACACATCTTCGCGTCCGGGCGCCGGGCGCCGCAGTGTCCGCATGACAAAAAAGTAATGCACCTTCTCCCTGAAGCCGAGTTTATGAAAGAAGTTCACCAATTGGGAGGGACGCCGCGCGAGCTGTTTGAAAACCGGGAATTGGCGGATATTTTTTTACCGCTTTTAAGATCGGACTATAAGCTGGTCGAAACTTACGTTTATCAAGAAAAAAATATCAAATTCGATTGCGGACTTACCGTATTGAATGGAAAAGAAGATGATATGGTTTCCGAGCAGTTGACCGCTTGGAGTGAGCATACGAACGGTACCTTCCATATTGTCGAGTATGACGGGGGACATTTTTTCATTCACGATCACACGGAAGCGATCGTTAAGCTGATTAACGATACATTAAGCAGAGTGGCTTTATCCTCAAACATATAGCATTAAGCCACAGAGAGAGGGATCGTCATCCATTTTGACGGTCCCTGTCGGCCTTAAGGCGAAGAACTGCTACCAATAAGCCCGTCCGTATTCGTTATTCCCTCAAGCCCGTCCGAAGCCGCGAGAAGGGGTCTAGAGAAACAGATTTAATATTCCCAACGGCTTCAAAATAAATTCCCCGGGATCGCCGTTCATCGACCCAGTAATCTATGCTCTCACTTAACCAAGTCTTTTGACCTAATTATTCCTACAATTACTTAATATGTATTTATCTTAAAAACACCGTCAGTAGTTTTTGTTATAAGGAGCAGTTGTTAAAAGATAGGACTAGATAAAGTGAAACGAAATATGATAGAATGGATAGGCATATTGTTGAGATTTTATGAATAAACCTAAGAGGACCAAGTAGTCGCATAAAGGTTGCGGCTTTTTTTATGCCCTATGAACTAGTTTAGAGCCTTGAAAGCGCCATAAAAAATCTTGATGAGGGTGACCTTTAACTTTTCAGAAGGAGTAGCGATCTATGAATTCTACCCGAGTGGACAAATCATCATCCCCGAATCAGTTGAAAAGAGGGCTGGCGGCCCGGCACATGACTATGATTTCGCTCGGCGGTTCCATCGGCACCGGCCTGTTTCTGGCCAGCGGCGGAGCCATTCATTCGGCCGGTCCGGGGGGAGCTTTCCTTGCGTATTTAATTATCGGCATCATGGTCTATTTTCTGGTGACGAGCTTAGGAGAAATGGCTACTTATATGCCGGTATCGGGGACGTTCAGCACGTATGCGACCCGCTTCGTGGACCCGGCGTTCGGGTTCGCGCTCGGCTGGAACTATTGGTACAACTGGGCGATTACGATAGCCGCCGAGCTGTCGGCAGCGACATTGATCATTAAATTTTGGCTTCCGGACAGTCCTTCTTTGCTGTGGAGCGCGTTATTTCTTGCTCTGATGGTGGGACTCAATCTGCTTTCGGTAAAAAGCTACGGGGAATCGGAGTACTGGTTTGCGTTAATTAAGGTCGTCACGATTATCATTTTCATCGGAATCGGCATTTTGATGATCATCGGCATCTGGTCCACCGAAGCCGTCGGCTTCCGCAATCTTACGATCGGCGACGCGCCGTTCCATGGCGGGTTCTTGGCCGCGCTCGGCGTGTTTATGGCCGCAGGGTTCTCTTTTCAGGGGACCGAGCTGGTAGGGGTGGCCGCCGGGGAGAGCGAAGATCCGCGACGCAACGTGCCCAAGGCGATCCGCTCCGTTTTCTGGCGCATTCTGCTGTTTTATTTGATTGCCATTGCTGTGATCGGGCTGCTTATTCCGTATACGAACGAAAATTTGGCCAGCGATAACGTGGCGATGAGCCCGTTTACCATGGTATTTGAAAAAGCCGGTCTCAGCATCGCCGCATCGGTAATGAACGCCGTCATTCTTACGTCGGTGCTCTCGGCAGGAAACTCCGGCATGTACGCCTCGACAAGGATGCTGTGGGTGCTTGCCAAAGAGGGGAAAGCGCCGCGTTTTCTGGCCAAGCTGAGCAAAAGGGGCGTTCCGGTATACGCGCTGCTGGCAACGAGCGCTTTGGGCATGTTTGCCTTCTTGTCCTCTTCGTTCGGCGACGGTGTCGTCTACACTTGGCTGCTGAATGCATCCGGTATGTCGGGCTTTATCGCCTGGCTCGGGATAGCGATCAGCCATTACCGCTTCCGCAAGGCCTATGTCGCTCAAGGCCATGACATCAAGGATCTGCCGTATCGGGCCAAATGGTTTCCGTTCGGGCCGATTCTGGCCGCAGTGCTGTGCGCTATCGTTATCGTCGGCCAATGTATCGGCGGGATTAAGGACGGTACGGTCGATTGGGCTTACCTGTTCGCTTCATATATCGGCATTCCGCTTTTTTTGGTGATTTGGCTGACGTATAAGTGGAAGCATAAAACGAAGGTGCTGAAACTGGAAGAATGTGTATTCGAGGAGACAGTCGAGGCACAGTCGAAATAGGAAATAATAAAGCAGCCGACCCGGCGAGGAGACGGCTGCTTTTTGTATGTTAATTCGTATTGAGGGCTTTGGATTCGCCGCTTACATAAACGCCATGTTCCGAAGAAGGGGACTCCGCAATCACCTGATTGTCGAATTGCTTCTCGCTCTTCGCAATGACGACGGTGGCGACGCTGTTCCCGATCAGGTTCGTGATGGCGCGCGCTTCGGACATGAAGCGGTCCACGCCCAGCAGAAGCGCCATGCCTTCGATCGGGATCACGTTGCCCGGGATTGCCGCAAGCGTAGCCGCCAGAGTGACGAAGCCGGAGCCGGTCACGCCTGCTGCGCCTTTGGAGGTCAGCATCAGTACGCCCAGCAGCGTTGCAATTTGCAGCCACGTCAGCTCGATGCCATAGGCTTGCGCGATAAATAGAGCAGCCATGGACAAGTAAATGGACGTGCCGTCCAGGTTGAACGAGTAGCCGGTCGGGACGACCAGACCGACGACCGACTTGGAGCAGCCGTATTTCTCAAGACGCTCCATCAAGCGCGGCAGCGCCGATTCGGAGGAGGACGTGCCGAGCACCAGCAAAATTTCTTCTTTGATGAACTTCAGCAGATTGAAGATGCTGAAGCCATAGAACCTGGCTACTGCGCCGAGAATAACGATGACGAACAAAAACATGGTGATGTAGACGGAGCCCATCATTTTGCCCAGGGAGAACAGGGAGGCAATCCCGAATTTCCCGATCGTATAAGCCATGGCGCCGCCGGCGGCAATCGGGGAGAAGCGCATGATCATGGCGACCAATTTAAAGAAGATGTCGTTCAACTTCTCGAACAATTGTGTGACTGGTCTGGATTTCTCGCCCAGGGAAGCCATAGCGAGACCGAACATGACGGAGAACAGGAGCACCGGCAGCATGTCGCCTTTGGCGAGCGCGCCTACGACGCTGTCCGGAATGACGCTGAGCAGAAAATCCATAAAGCCGTGCGGAGCTTCCGCCGCTTGCTTCGCATACTTTGCCACGTCGGCCGCATTGGCGCCGACTTTGCTGACGTCCATGCCCGAGCCGGGACGGACGAGATACATGACCGCTATCCCGATCGCCATGGCAAAGGTCGTAATGATTTCGAAATACAGCAGCGCTTTGCCGCCGATCCGGCCGATTTTTTTCATATCTCCCATATTCGCGAAACCGATTACAATTGTGAAAAAGACGATAGGAGCGATGACCATTTTGATCAGCTTGACGAACATATCGCCGAGCACTTTGAGCTGCACTCCGAACGCCGGGAAAAATTGTCCGATCAAGATCCCGAGGACGATCGCAATCAAGACCTGAACCGTAAGGTTTTTGAAGTCGATTTTCATGACAATCCCTCATTTCTATATTGCGTTCTCTTTTCGTGTTTTTATGTTATCGCTTTCATGAAGGCTTGTGAATCATTTGGACATATTGGTTGTTTTGGTCTTTTTGGTCTTGGCGTGGGCACAAAAAAAGCGGACCGCGTTGTTCGTTAACGCGATCCGCCGGGCGGAGAGGATAATCTGTATTTATTGACGGGACGGCCGACCCCGTATTGGAGATCGAGGCGTACTTGGCCGCTCTTCACTAAATAATCGAGATAGCGCCTGGCGGTTACCCTGGCGATCCCGATCCCTTCAGCGACCTCCTCGGCCGAAAGCGCCTCCGCTTGGCCGACAAGAAATTGCACAATTTGCTTGAGGGTTACAGCCTGAAGTCCTTTGGGCAAGGCTTGCGGCATTTCCATCAGGTCATCCGGTGAAGGCGCGTCCTGCCTTCTTCCGAAAAGCAGCCGGTCCAGCTCGGATTGGGAAGCGGGATGGCCGCTGTCGAGCGCAGTTTTCATCTGCCTGTAATGCTCCAGCGCCTGCTTCACCCGTTCAAATTTAAACGGTTTCATAATGTAATCGACGGCCCCGTTTTGAAGCATCTTCTCGATGGTGCGCATATCGTTGGCCGCACTGATAATCATTACATCGACGGGGGTTTCATTTCGGCGAAGCTCCAGAAGCGTCTCGATCCCGTCCCGCACCGGCATGAAAATATCGAGGATGACGAGATCGGGCTGCAGCTCCGTCACCATACGCAAACCTTCATCCCCTGTGGAGGCAATGCCGGCGACTCGGAAGCCTTCCACCCGCTCGACGAATTGACTGTTGACCTCCTGCACCATCGGATCGTCTTCGATCAACAGGACGCGGAGGGTCTCTCGCTTGATTTCATTCATACCGCTTATCATTAGCCTGTCATCTCCCCGAATTCACTGTAAATGAAGAGCATCGGACTGCAATAATTTACTGCATCGGGAACGTGATGATGAACGTCGTTCCTTCTCCCGGCGCCGTTTCGATCTGTATCGAACCGCTGCCTTTCCGCACGATACCGTCGATCAGGTGAAGACCGATTCCGCGTCCGCCGTCGCCCTTGGTTGTAAAGCCGTGCTCGAATATACGCGTCTTGACGGACTCCTCCATGCCGCAGCCATTGTCCTCCACAAGGATCGAGAGTACCTCGTCATCTTGCTCGAGGCTGATAAAGATGCGTTTGTTCCCCTTGGTCTGATGATGCAGAGCGTCAAAAGCATTTTCCAGGAGGTTGCCGAGCAGGATGACAAAATCGTGATGATCCAGCCGTTCGGGAAACCGTTCGAGCCGGCTTTGCCGGTCGATCGTCACCTCGATGCCAAGCTCCCGGCCGCGGCTGATTTTGCCGAGCAGCAGCCCGGTCAAGCTTTCGTTCCGTATGCGGCTGTCGAGGAAGCGGGTCAGCTCTTCTTTCTGCCCGGTCATCTCGAACAAGTAATCAAGCGCTTTTTCATTGCTGCCGAGCTGAATCAAGCCGCCGATGGTATGAAGCTTATTCATGTACTCGTGGTTTTGCACACGCAGCGCATCGACGAAGGTACGTACGCCGGTCAGCTCTTCGGCCATTCGCGCGACTTCCGTCCGGTCTTGAAAAATGGCGACGGCGCCGACGGTTTCCCCGCCTACGGTGATCGGCACCCGGTTGCTCATGATCGGCGTGCCCTGAATGACCAGCTCTTGGTTGAAAATCGGATGATTGAGCTCCAATATTTCGGGCAGCCGCGTATCCGGGAGCACCTCCCAAATCGACTTGCCTACGACGTCGCCGGCTACTTTGAGCATTTGTTTCGCCTTCGCGTTGAAAATTGTGATGCGCTCGAACTTATCGATGGCAATGACGCCTTCATGCATCGCGTTGAACGTCGCCGTACGTTCGACCAGCAGCGCGGCGATTTCGTGCGGCTCCAGCTCAAACATCTGCCGCTTGATATGCTGGGCGAGCTTCCACGAGCCCCACAGCCCGAAGAGCAGAGATAGGAACAGCACGACATAGGCTTGGCTCGACAGGTCCAGCAGCACCTGCCCTACGGTCGGCTGGATGCGGCCGACGAGCGCGACCCCGACCTGCGCGTGCTCGGCGTTCATAATCGGCACGAAGGCGCGCAGCGCCGTGCCGAGCTCGCCCTTTGCCTTGGACACGTAGGTGTGCTCGGCAAAAGCGGGGCCTTCGTCGGCGCCGGACGATACGGTGCCGATTTTGCTTTCCACCGGATGCGACAGCCGCAGCCGGTGCATATCCATCACCACGACGTAGGTCACGTCGTTGATGATGCGGATTCGCTCGGCGGCGGACTGGATGCCGTCGCGCACTCCGGGGTCCGCAATGCCGGAGACGATCTCCGGCATCTGCGCTACGGTGCGGGCGGTTACAAGCAGCCGCCGCCCGAGCTCTTCCTCTTTCAACCGGACGATGCTGCCAAGGAGAATCGTCCCTCCGATACAGAGCGAGAACAGGACGATGCCGAACGACAAAATCGCGATTTTCCAATTGATTTTCAAGCGCTGCAGCATAGTCCGTCCCGCCCCCTTTCTACGATATATTATCATACAACAGGATGCGCGGATGGAAAAGACAACAGCCCTGTCTTCCGCAACCGGGACGGAGCGGGGGACGGGCTGTCGATAAGCGGATACGTATGGGATCGGGAGGATTATCCTCCCGGCATCGTTTTTTTCTGTTCCTTCCCTTTGCCTTGCTGCTGCTCCGGGGACTTATTTTTGTTGTCTGACGATTCTTTTTTATTCCCGGCTTCGCCTTGCTGCTTGGACTGCTGCTTTTCCTTTTTGCCGCCTGCCCACGGGTTGCCACCGAGACGAATCCTTTCTTGAAATTCGAGTTCCCGCTTCAGCATTTTTTGCTGGTCCTTTTGCAGCTTTTTGAGCTGTTTTTTTTCTTCCTTGCGGATCTTTTCCTGCTGCTCGTACTCGCTCTTTTTTATATCCTGATACATCTTCATCTGCTGCTGAAGCACCGTATCGATCGGTTTATCCTGCTGCTGTTTCTGACTCTGTTTCTTTTGTTGCTGCTCTTGTTTTTTTCCGCCGCCGCAGCCCGTCAATACGATGGGCATCAGCAGAAGGCACCAAAGCAGACCCCGTACGAATCTTGCCGGCATCCCGTCTGAAACCTCCTTCGTTTGCGGGGAATCGTCCGCGTTTTTTTTAGTTTATCCGTTTCTTCAAAATTCATGTTCGGGAGGCACGGTCTTCATTGAGTCGGGCGGCGACATATGTTATTGTACATCATGATCAAGAGACTTCTGGAGGTGGGCGGCCGTGAGGCCTTTGCTCGGAACACTGCTTGTTGTGCTTATCGGACTTGCCGCTGCCGTGACGATCGGTTTTTATCCGGGATTTACGACGACATCCGACGTGACGGATGACGAGCAAGAAGGCTTCGACCAAGCGCTGGTCATTAAATTCAGCCATGTCGTCGCCGAAAATACGCCCAAAGGTCTGGCCGCACAAAGGTTTGCCCGGTTGATGTCCGAAAAGACGGGCCGCCGCGTAAAGGTCGAAGTGTTTCCGAACGCAGTTCTCTATAACGAGACCGACGAAATGGATGCGCTTATGCGCGGCAGCGTGCAGATGATCGCCCCTTCGTTTGCCAATGTGTCCCAGCATGTTCCGGCATGGCTGACGTTCGACCTGCCGTATGCGTTTTTGAGCGACGAAGCGGTACAGGAGGCGTTTAACGGCGAGCTTGGAAGACTGCTGTTCGATAAGCTGGCAAGCAAAAATCTGGTCGGCTTGTCCTATTGGGGCAACGGCTTCAAGCAAATGACTTCCAATCGGGGACCGTTGATTCATCCTTCGGATTTTAAAGAACAGCGCTTTCGCATTTTGCCCAGCAAAGTGATCGAAGCGCAATTTCGACAGTTCGAGGCAAGGACGACTCCGATTCCGTTCAACGAGGTTTACCGCGGCCTGGAGTCGGGCGCCGTGGACGGGGAAGAAAATACGATCTCCAATATCCGTACGAAAAAGTTCTATCAGGTACAAAAATATATGACCATCAGCAATCACGGATACCTCGGCTATACGGTGCTGATGAACAAATCGTTCTGGGACAAGCTGCCGGGAGATGTGAAGCAGCCCTTAATCGAAGCGCTGGAAGAAACGGCGAGCTGGGCCAACGAGAATGCGGTCGAGATGAACCGCCGCCAGCTTGAAGAACTGCGTCAGCAGGGGGGAATGCAAATTCACGTTCAGACGCCGGAGGAACGCCGGGAGTGGATGCGGCGATGGGAGCCGATTTATCAGGAATTCGAGGCGACGATCGGACAAGATGTCATGAGCCGCATTCGGCAATTGCGGGAAAAATATAAGGGCAGACTGCTTGACTAACCAGATCAAGCAGTCTGCTTCTTTATTACGCCGTACCTTCCAGCACATAGACCTTCACATTTTTCTTCACGCCGAATTCGCGGGCCTGCTTCACGTCGTCCATGAACAAGTCGATTCGCGAACCGCGGATGGCCGAACCGATATCTTCGGCTTTGCGGATTCCGATCCCGTCGATGAAGACGGTTGAGCCCATCGGAATAACCGAAGGATCGACGGCTATCGTTCGCCCTTCCTCGGCTTTGCTGCCGCTGTAGGTGATGCCGTATTCCGGATGGGAGGGCTTCTTGCCGGTCGATTCGACTCCGGCCGTATAAGCCGTTAGCGTAGAAGTCAGCACCTGCCGGATGACGCCTCCTTGTCCCCCGGGCAGCTCGAGCCCGGCTTGTTCCGACGGAATTTGCAGCTGCTGTCCTGGCTGCAGCGATTCCGGGTCATTGATTCCGTTGACGGCAAGCAGGGTCTGCACGGGAATTCCGAACGATTTGGAGATCCGATAAAGCGTATCGCCCGCGCGCACTTTATAGGAGACAGGGGAAGGCAGTGTCTTCAAGACAGGAATTTCCGTCTGTGCTTCGGCCTCCGCGTCCCTTTGCAGGATCGCGTCCCATTCTTGGGACGTCATGGTCGTTTCGGCCAGATCCGCCGATGTATGGTAGGCATAGGCGGGCCGCTCGGCCGCCGCTCCCAAGGTGACGATGAGAATAAAGCAAACTGTAAGCCGAATATTCCGATTCAACATTTCTTGCGTCTCCTCCTTTGAAAAAAACTAGAGTGCTAGTACTAGATTTGCCCGCTATCGCCGAATTTAAACGGGCCGGCAATAATTCGTTTCTCCAAATCTATTGATCGAACGGCAATCTTCCAGTATAGTACGAACTATATGTCAGATATTGTGACGCATTGCAGGAATACGCGACCGGCAGAGGGTCCGCAAGAGGGGGCACGGGAATGAGCAGACTTGCAGGAAAACGAATTGCGCTTACAGGACCGAGGAAAGCGGCGGAGCTCAGCGTCATTGTGGAAAAGCTGGGCGGGGTGCCGATCTTGCGGCCGGCCCAAGGAACCGTCGCCGTCGAGCGGGAGCAAGTGGAGGCGGAGATCGCGCGGCTGATCGAGACGGGGGTCGACTGGGCGATTCTTACGACGGGGATCGGCACGGAGCTATTGGTGCAGGCGGCCGAAGGCATGGGCAAGAAGGAAGCGCTCGTTGAAACGTTAAGCCAAGCCCGAATCGCAGCCAGAGGCTACAAAACGATCAATTATTTGAAAACGTTGGGGCTCACCCCCGCCGTGCGGGACGAGGATGGAACGACGGCCAGTCTAATCGCGGCGATGGCGCCTTACGAGCTTCAAGGGCAAACGGTGGCGCTGCAGCTGTACGGCGACCATGCGCCCCGGCTTGTCCAATGGCTGGCCGAGCGGCAGGCGTCGTGCCGCGAAATTTTGCCGTATCGGCACGTTCCGCCCGCCCTGGAAGTGGTGGATACGCTGCTAAATGAAATCGTGGGCGGCGCCATCGATGCCGTGACGTTCACCAGCACCCCGCAGGTTCGGTTTTTGATGGCCTATGCGCGGGAACGGGGGATGGCGGAGCGGGTTAAGGAAGCTTTTGCCGGCAGCGTTGTTGCCGTGGCGGTAGGCAAAGTGACGGCGGAAGCGCTTCGCGAAGAAGGCATCGGACGGGTCGTCGCTCCGGAGCAGGAGCGGATGGGCAGCATGATCGTCAGCCTGGCGCAGCATTACGAGCAGGAATCCGGAACGTAGGGCGTCGGCCTGTTCCGAAATTTTGTCGGCGTTTTAAGATATGGTATACTTTCCCTGTTAGGAAGGTATGCCCTATTTTTTATATTATGGAGGCATTATGGAAGCGAATCCGGTAGTACAGCTGCGGCAGGTAACCAAGCGAATCGGCTCCAAAACGATTGTGGACAGGCTGTCTTTCGAAGTGAGACCCGGCGAAGTGTTTGGTTTTCTCGGGCCGAACGGCGCGGGCAAGACGACAACGATCCGAATGATGGTCGGCTTAATGGCCATTACGGATGGGGAAGTGCTGATTCAAGGGCACAGCGTGAAAACAAGATTCGAGCAAGCGATGCTTCATGTCGGCGCGATCGTGGAAAACCCGGAGTTTTACGGATTTATGACGGGGTATCAGAACCTGATCCATTTTGCCCGGATGATGCCGAGCATCCCGAAGGAACGGATCGACGAAGTGGTCCGGCTGGTGAAGCTTGAGAATCGTATTATGGACAAGGTCAAAACGTATTCGCTCGGCATGCGGCAGCGTCTTGGAGTGGCCCAGGCGATCCTGCACCGCCCGTCGGTACTCGTGCTCGACGAGCCGACCAACGGTCTGGACCCCGAGGGGATTCGCGAGCTGCGCGATTATTTGCGCCGCTTGGCTGCGGAGGAAGGACTGGCGGTTATCGTTTCGAGCCACCTGCTGTCGGAGATGGAATTAATGTGCGACCGGGTAGCTATTATCCAGAACGGACGGCTGCTTGATGTCCGGTCGTTTAAGGAGGCGCCTTCGGAGACGGAGGCCGTCGAGGTCCGGTTTGAAGTCGACCGGCCCGATGCGGCTCTGGAGCTGCTCGGAGAGGCGGAACGCGCGAAGACGGAAGGGGCGGAGCTCGTCGTATGGCTGCCGAACCGGCGCGAGGCGACCGCCGAGCTTAACGCCCGCTTCGTTGCGGCGGGAATCCGGGTTTATGCCATCCGGACGCTGACCAAAACGCTCGAGGAGCAGTTCCTCGAAGTAACGGGAGGGAACCGGATTGTCTAGCGTATTTCGCCTGATACAGAACGAACAGATGAAAATTTATACCCGCCTGCGCACGTGGATCATGCTCGCTGTTGTCGTTCTGGCAGTCATTTCGATGGGCGCGATGATGAAATATGTTCTCGAATCGGGGATGAATCACGTCCTTCAGTTTATGAGCTTCTCGGCAGGTCTTACCATGCTCGTAACGATTTTTTCCGTCATTGTGGCGGGCGACAGCGTAGCTTCCGAATTTTCGTGGGGCACCGTGAAGCTGCTGCTGATCCGCCCGGCCTCCCGCGGTAAAATTTTATGGGCCAAATACGTATCGGTACTGCTGTTCATTGCCGAGCTGCTGCTGCTCTTGCTGATCATCTCTTACTTTACGGGGCTTGTGCTGTTTGGCGTCAGCGGTTCGGTACCGCCCGGCGGGACGCTGCCGGACATCCTTCAAGGGTATGGAATCAAAGCGGTAGAGATCGTGATGACGGCCACGCTGGCCTTTATGATTTCGACCGTTTTCCGGAGCAGCTCGCTGGCGATCGGACTATCGATCTTCCTGATGTTTGTGTCCGGTACGATCGTAGTTATCTTGGTGCAGTTAAGATATGTCTGGGTCAAATATTTGTTGTTCGCCAATACGGATTTAACGCCGTATTTTCACGGGGGCAAGCCAGTGGTCCCCGGGATGACGCTGGGCTTCTCTCTGGCCGTTCTGGCCGCTTATTGGGTTGTATTCTATGCCGTTTCCTGGCTGCTATTTACGAAGAGAGACGTTGCAGGCAGCTAAGCGATAAAGAGATATCATTCGACTGACAAACCAATGTAAACGCGACAGCCGTCTTTTTCCTTGCGAATCAAGCGGGCTTGGCCGCGTTTTTGGCTTGTCTGCAAAACGGAGGAGGGGGAAGCATGGCGGGATCGGCCTGGCTCGTATTTGTTCTGACCTTGATCATTCACGGCGTGGAAACGCTATCTTATGCGGTGAGGCTGGCCGGCATCCGAACGGGAAAGCTGGCGGTCGCCTTGTCGCTCACGGGCATCATCCTTCTGATCTCCAGAACTTCGAACATGCTTCAAGGCACGCTGTTCGGCAATCTGATCGATAAAGCGAAGCATGACCCGGACATTGCGCTTGGGACTCAATTCCATGTGATCTTGTTCGGGGCATCCGTCGGAACCTTGGCGGCGCTTTTTGTTTTTCCGACCATGGTGTTCGTGTCTGCGCGGCTGATTGCCCGGCTTGAGGTTGTCGGATCGCTGCCGGTTTTGATCCGCGAGTCCGTCACAATCGCCAAGTTGAAATCGGTCAAGGGCGTATTCCGGCTGCCTCGTCTGGAAATGCTCAGCCGGCTGCGGGTCGGCGGGATTCCGAAGCGGCTGCTGCTGATGAACACCTTGGTTACGGGCATCTACACGGTCGGCGTATTATCCGCGCTGTATGCGTCTTATCTCGTTCCCGAGCATGGGACAAGCGCCGCGCAATCTTCAGGCCTGATCAACGGGATTGCGACCATCCTGCTGACCATCTTCATCGATCCGCGGGTGGCGCTGCTCTCCGATAAGGCGATGTCCGGCAAGGCAAAGCAGGCGGAGCTTCATAAAATGTTCGGCATCCTGATGCTGTCGCGGCTGGCCGGGACTTTGCTTGCCCAGCTTTTGCTCCTGCCGGGAGCGAAGGCGATTGCGTTCATTTGCGGGTTGTTATTTTAAAAACGGCAGCCGCTGCCGGCAAGAAGTGTTAAGCTTTCATTAATCTGGTCATTCGAGGCATATCGGAAGAGGAAAAACGCGATTCGTGTCGAATTTAAAGCTGTCAGTTTAAATTAGTTAAAGGGGACTTTCATTAGACTATGATTGAATTCCAGAATGTGTCCAAGGTATATCCGAACGGTACCGTAGGTCTCAAAAATATTAATTTGACCATGGACAAAGGCGAATTTATTGTAATCGTCGGTCTCTCGGGAGCGGGAAAATCGACGCTGCTGCGCTCAATCAACAGACTGCATGAAATTACCGACGGCCAAATCCTCATTGACGGGCGGTCGATCACGGCGGCAAAGGGCGCCCAGCTTCGAAACCTGCGCCGCGATATCGGCATGATTTTTCAAAATTTCAATCTGGTCAAACGTTCCTCCGTTCTGCGCAACGTTCTTTCCGGGCGTGTCGGCTATCATTCGACGCTGCGTACGCTGCTCGGGCTGTTTCCGAAGAGAGACGTGGAGCTTGCGCTCGAAGCGCTTGAGCGCGTAAATATTCGGGAGAAGGCATATGCCCGCGCGGACGAATTGTCCGGCGGACAGCAGCAGCGCGTCTCGATCGCCAGAGCGTTAGCCCAGGAAGCGAAAATCATTCTGGCGGACGAACCGGTCGCTTCGCTGGACCCGTTGACGACGCGCCAGGTCATGGACGACCTGAAACGGATCAATCAGGAGCTCGGCATCACGACCGTGGTGAACCTTCACTTTATCGATTTGGCGAGGGAATACGCGACCCGCATTATCGGCCTGCGCGCGGGAGAGGTCGTGTTCGACGGTCCCGTATCGGAAGCGACGGACGAGGCTTTCTCGGGCATTTACGGACGCGCGATCAAAAAGGATGAGCTTCTGGGGGTGGAGGCGGAATGACCGGGCCCGAACGCCGCGACATCCTGAAAAAGCCGTCAAATACGAAGTCCTATATAACGACGCTGGTTCTGATATTTCTATTATGGTGGAGCGCGGATAATACCGACTCCAGTATTGCCAAGCTGATCGAAGGCTTTCCGGAGATGGGCAAGCTGCTCGTTGAAATGGTTCCTCCCGACTGGAGCTATATCGATGTCGTCTGGAAGCCGATGGTGGAAACGGTTCAGATGGCGGTGATCGGCACGACGCTCGGCGGGCTGGTCGCGATTCCGGTCGCTTTGCTTGCTGCGGGCAACGTGACCCGCAGTCCTTGGATTTATCATCCGGCCCGGATTATTCTCAATTTGATCCGGACGATCCCCGAGCTGCTTTTTGCCGGATTGTTCGTTGCGATCTTCGGCATCGGGGCGATGCCCGGGATATTGGCGCTCGCCTTTTTCTCCTTCGGCTTGATCGCCAAGCTGACCTACGAATCGATCGAAGCGATCGATTCGGGCCCTCTGGAAGCGATGACGGCCGTCGGGGCCAACAAGCTGCAATGGATTCATTTTGGCGTCGTGCCGCAGGTGGCGGCGCAATATATCGCGTATTTTTTGTACACGTTCGAAGTCAACGTCCGGGCAGCCGCCGTGCTCGGCCTGGTCGGCGCGGGCGGGATCGGATTAACGCTCGACCGGACGCTGCAGCAATTCCGTTATGACCGTTCGGCCCTTATCATTCTTTTGACGCTGGCGATCGTGCTGCTGATCGATTTCGTGAGCACGAAGATAAGGGAGAGGCTGTTATGAATCAGACGACGACTAAAAAACCGTTCCGCATCCGTTTCTGGCTCGTGGCTATCATTATATTGGCGATTTATCTCTGGTCCTTTCTCGGCATTAAATTCGAAGGCTTGACGGAAACCGCCGGCCGGGACTTCGCCACCATTCTTCGCGGCTTGTTCAATCCCGATTGGGGCTTTGTCTATATGCCGGAAGGCGAGGACCTGATCCGGGGACTGCTCGATACGCTTGCGATTTCCATTATCGGTACGTTTATTTCGGCGTTTCTGTGCGTGCCGTTCGCCTTCTGGGCGGCGAACAACATGAGCCGTTTCCGCTGGGTATCCGGCAGCGGCAAATTCATGCTGAGCTTTATCCGCACGTTCCCGGAAATCATCATGGCGATAATTTTCATCAAAGCGGTGGGTCCGGGCGCTTATGCCGGGGTGCTGGCGCTCGGCCTGCACTCGATCGGGATGCTCGGCAAGCTGTATTCGGAGGCGATCGAAAATCTCGATCTCGGGCCGACCGAGGCGCTGACCGCCTGCGGCGCCAACCGGTTGCAGGTGCTGTGGTTCGCCGTCATTCCGCAGGTGCTGCCGCACTTTTTCTCGTTTGCGCTGTACCGCTTCGAAATTAATATCCGTTCCGCTTCGATCCTCGGTCTGATCGGAGCCGGCGGGATCGGGGCGCCGCTGATTCTGGCGCTGGAGGCCCGCGCATGGAACCGCGTCGGCGTTATTCTGCTCGGGATCATCGTCATGGTCACCATCATCGATATCATTTCTTCCGCCATTCGCAAACGTCTGGTATAGCACGCAAAGAAGCCCGCTTTTCGGATCATTGTGCCGAAAGCGGGCTTCTTTGTGGTGGTGCGCCCGCGCTTCTTCTTATTCGCGCATGAATCCGGTTATCAGCTCGACAAACGCCGCGGCTTGTCCGGAAAGCGGCTCGCTTTCCCGCCAATAGACGGCAATTGGGTTCCTCACCTCCGGATGCTCCACCCGCACACGCGCGACCTCGTGCCGCCCGACGAACTCCCGCACCTCGGCGGCCGAGGCGAAGAGCACGCCGTAGCCCGCGGCGACCGCCCGGACGGCTTCGTTCATCCCGCCCAGCTCGACGCCGATCCCGGGCGGGGCGAGGCCCGCCATCCGGCATAGCGTGAACAGCATATCCCGCGTCGAGCTGCCTTCCTCCCGCATGATGAACGTTTCTTTCAATAGATCGGCGAGCTCGACCTCTTGGGAGGCACAAGGATGATCCGGAGGGACGACGAACCACATCGGGTCCTCGAACAGCACGGTGCGCGTCAGCCGGGGGGACGCGGCGGTCCCGCCGCCGATGACGGCGATATCGGCTTCGTACCGTTCCAGCCGCTCAAGCGACTGCTGGGCGTTTCCGGTATATTGGGTCAGCCGCACCTCGGGAAACCTCCGCTTGTAGGCGGCGATCCAGCCGGGCAGCAAAAAGTTGGCGGGCAGATACGTCGCAGCGATCCGCAGCGTGCCGGACCGTCCCGCCCGGTAATCGTCGACGAGCGTTTCGAGCTCCTGTTCGAGAGCGAATAACCGCTCGGCATGGGCGGCAAGGAACGTTCCCGCTTCCGTCAGCCAGATGCCTCTTCCTTTCGGGGCCAACAAGACGAGGCCGAGCTCTTTCTCCAAATTGCGGATTTGCATCGTAACGGCGGGCTGACTGATGCGCAGCGTCTCGGAGGCGCGGGTGACGCTGCCGCTTTGCGCGACCGTGTGGAATACTTTTAAAGCGTGGAGGTTCATGGGTTCCGCTCCATTCATAAAGTTTATTTATGATTATATGAATTAAATATATTTTACTTATATGTTCTTTCGCTTTATTCTAAAGTTGCACGAAGGAAATGGCAATAGCGTAAAGGAGCGAGCGGGATGAAATTGAGCTGTACGGAGTGCGGACGGGAACGAAGCGTCGGCGATCCGGTATGGCGCTGCGAATGCGGCGGGCTGCTTCAGGTCGAGCAGAGCCTTGGGGAGTTGGACGGCGAGAAGCTGCGGCGCGTCTTCGACGAGCGCCTGGCGCAGCGCACTACGCCTTATGCGAGCGGGGTATGGCGCTATAAGGAGCTGATTCATCCGGAGCTTCCGGTGGAGCGGATCGTCACCAAGTACGAGGGCAATACGGGGCTGTACGAGTCCGAACCGGTCCGCCGGTTTGCCGGAGTCCGGGGATTGCGGCTCAAGGCGCAGAGCGAGAATCCGAGCGGCTCCTTCAAGGATAACGGGATGACGGTCGCCGTGTCGCAAGGCGCCTGGCTCGGGTATAGGCGTTTTGCCTGCTCGTCGACGGGAAATACGTCTTCGTCGCTTGCCATGTATGCGGCGCTTTCCGGCAAAGCCTCGTATGTCTTTGTCCCGGAGGAAGGCGTCGCGGACGGGAAAGTGCTGCAAACGGCGGCCTACGGAGCCCGGATAATCCGGTTCCCAGGCACCTACGACGACGGGATACGCTTCTTGGAACGGCATGCGGCCGAGCTGGGGCTGTACGTATGCAATTCGATCAATCCGTTTCGGATCGAGGGGCAAAAAAGCATCGTCTACGAAATCGCGCAAGCGCTAAGCTGGACGCTGCCGGATTGGATCGTGCTGCCGGGCGGGGCGCTGAGCAATGGTTCCGCGCTCGGCAAAGGGCTGCAGGATCTGCTGGCGACAGGGCTCGTTTCGCGTATGCCCAGGGTGGCGATCGTACAGGCGGAAGGCGCGAGTCCGTTTCACCGGATGATCGAGCACGGCTTGAAGGAGCTGGTCCCCGAGCCCCGGCCGCATACGCTGGCGAGCGCGCTGAATATCGGCAGCCCGCCAAGCTGGAAAAAGGCTGCCGCCGTGCTGCAAGCGACCCGCGGCGTAACGGTTTCCGTGACGGACGAGGAGATCATGGACGCGAAAGCGGTGATCGACCGGGCGGGCATCGGCTGCGAACCGGCTTCTGCGGCGGCGGCGGCGGGGCTTCGCAAGCTGGTCGAGCGGGGAATCGCGGATAAGGATGACACGGCGGTGTGTATTTTAACCGGGCATATGCTGAAAGACACCGACGCTTTGCAGCGGTACGTGACGAGGGGGGGCGCCGATGCAGGAATGCCCGCAGCTTCGGCGTTGGAGCTGGAGCAGGTAAGAGAGCGCCTGTAAAACCAAAAGGAGCGCCGCTGCGGAAGGCAGAGCGCTCTTTTTTGGTTAAAAGCTTATCTTATTTCTGGCCGATGCCTTTGGAATATTCGCGAACGACGTCGAATTTCTTGTCGTCGGATTTCACGTAGCCGCGGTGGGAGTAGACGTCGAAAATGATTTTTCCGCCTTCCGGATCTTTGCCGATATCGATGAACGCTTGAGCGATCTTGTCTCTCCATTCTTGATCCATATCTTTGCGAACGGAAATCGTGTCGTTCGGAATCGGAGATGTGAAAGCAAGCACGCGCGTTTTTTCATAGAGGTCAGGGTACTCGGATTTCATCTTGAAGCGAGCGTCATGGAAGATCGCCGCGGCGTCCACTTGTCCGTTCAGCACGGCGATAACGGCTTTGTCGTGACCTTTGACTTCGATGCCCGTTACGTCTTTCTCCGGGTCGACGCCGGCTTTTTTCATTTCGTTGGCCGGCCATACGAAGCCTGCGGACGACGTTACGCCCTGCCAAGCCATTTTTTTGCCTTTCAGGTCCTTCAATTCTTTGATCGGGGAATCGGCTTTCACAATGATCGTCGCTTTGTAGAAGTCGACCAGCTCCGTGGTGTCGGCGCCCGTTTTGTCGTCTACGCCGTAGCGTTGAGCTTGCAGCAGCAGGTCCGCCGCTTTCTTCTCGTCATGCGCCAGGACATAAGCGTTCGGAGGCAGGAAGCCGATATCGACCTGCTTGGAAGCCATTGCTTCGATGACGGTATTGTAGTTGGTCGAAACGGATACTTTGACCGGAATGCCAAGCTTATCGCCGAGCAGCTTCTCCAGCGGCTTCGCTTTCGCTTCCAGCGTCTCCGCGTTTTGGGAAGGAACAAACTGGACTTTCAATTCTTTAGGGACGTAGCCTTTCGCTTCTTGCTTCTTGTCGGAAGGAGCAGGGGCGGCAGGTGTATTGTTCTCTGTTTTCGTACCGCAACCTGCTGCAATCCCGGCGGAAAGCACCAGGGACAGACTGACTGCTGCAAACTTTTTAAACATGAAATGGACCTCCTGTTTACTTGTTAGTTCAAAATCCATTTCTTACTATACCATAGAATAGGATAACCCAGAGTAAATTTTTTGTGAAAGTTCCCTAAAAATGTCGAAAAATATTTTTGAATCCTGACGGATGGTTCTCCGGCGCTAAATTTGATATAGTGGATTCAATTCAAGGAAAAACGGAGTTGAATGCAAGGTGGTTCAAAAGCTGACAGTCACGATCCTGGAAACAAGCGACATTCACGGAGCGCTGCTTCCGATTCAGTATGCCAACAACGGCCCGACGGAAACGGGGCTGGCCAAAATCGCGTCGATCATTCGCAAGGAACGCCAAAAAGGCGGGCCGCTGCTGCTCATTGATAACGGGGATTTGATTCAAGGGACGCCGCTCGCATATCATCACGCCAAATTGAATAACGGGGAGCCGAATCCGATGATTCAGTGCCTGAATGAGCTCGGGTACGACGCGGCCGTCATCGGGAATCACGAATTCAATTATGGGATGGAGCTGCTTCGCAAAGCGGTCGGGGAATCCGGCTTCCCTTGGCTCAGCGCCAACATTGTCGATGCGGCGACCGGCGAGCCGGTCTTCGGCAAGCCTTATTTGGTCAAGACGCTGGAGCAGGGGGTCAAAATCGGCGTGCTGGGGCTGACGACGCCCTACATCCCGCATTGGGAGAAGCCCGAGCATATCGCGGGCCTGCGCTTCGAGGATGCCGTGGAAACGGCCAAGCGGTGGGTGAAGCATCTGCGCGAGCGCGAGGGAGCGGACGTCGTGATCGTCTCCTATCACGGAGGGTTCGAGCGGCATTTGGAATCCGGCGAGCCGACGGAGCCGTTGACGGGGGAAAATCAAGGCTATGCGCTCTGCCGCGAGGTGGAAGGCATTGACGTGCTGCTCACCGGCCACCAGCACCGGTCGATTGCGGGAACGAGCATCAACGGGGTGACGGTCGTGCAGCCCGGCAGCGCCGGCGCCTGGCTCGGCAAAGTCACGCTGACGCTGGGCCTGGAAGCGGGAAGCTGGCGCGTTCTGGAAGCCGCGTCCGAGCTGGTGTCGCCGCAGGGCGAAACGCCGGATGCCGCGGTGCTGGCGATCGTGGAGGCGCATGAACGCCTCGCGCAGGTATGGCTCGACCAGCCGATCGGGCGGCTGATCGGCGACATGCGCGTCACCGATCCGATGCAGGTCCGGCTGAAGGAGCATCCGCTCATCGAGTTTATCAACCGGGTACAGATGGATCTGTCGGGAGCCCCGATTTCAAACACCGCGCTGTTCGACAACGTCTCGCCGGGCTTCCCCGAGCATATTACGATGCGGGACATTGTCTCCAATTATATTTACCCGAATACGCTGCAAGTCATCCGGGTGTCGGGACAGGATATCCGTGCCGCCTTGGAGCGTTCGGCCTCGTATTTTGCCCAATACGACGGAAATGGCCCGGTGCGAGTGAGCGCGGAATTCAGCGATCCGAAGCCGCAGCATTACAATTACGACATGTGGGAGGGCATCGAATACCGCATCAACATTTCGCGTCCGGTAGGACAGCGGATCGTCGAGCTTCGCTATAATGGAAAGCCGATCGACCCGGAGGCGGAGTACGACGTCGTCATGAACAATTACCGGGCAGCGGGCGGCGGAAACTATCCGATGTTCCAAGGAAAGCCTATCGTGAAGGACATTCCGACCGATATGGCGGAGCTGCTGGCTGGCTATATTATGGAACGGGGAACGATTGAAGCGTCGCTGAACCGGAATTGGGAAGTGGTTTGGGATTAAATCATAGGAAATTAAGGCAAAAAAGAAGACTGCGGTTCTGTTCCTTCACAGATCGCAGTCTTCTTTTATGAGGTCAGGCCATTTCTTCGATCAGTTCGCGGCGCCTTGCGGCTCCGCGGCCGCCCGTTTCCGCCGGAGGTTGAAAACCAAATTCAGCACGATTGCGGTGAAGCTGCCTGCGACAATGCCGTTGCCGGTCAATATCTGTACCATCTGGGGCAGTTGATTGAACAGCGTCGGAACGACCGTCACGCCGAGGCCCATGCCGACGGAGCAGGCGATGATCAGCAGGTTCTCATGGTTGTTCAAATCGACCTGCGAGCCGAGCATGCGGATTCCGGAGGAGACGACCATGCCGAACATGGCTACGGTCGCGCCGCCGAGCACTGGAGTCGGGATCAACGTCGTCAGCGCGGCGACTTTCGGGATCAGGCCAAGGACGACCAAAATGCCGCCCGCGGTCATGATCACGTCGCGTGTTCGGACGCCGCTCATTTGGATCAGCCCGACGTTCTGCGAGTAGGTCGTATACGGGAAGGCGTTAAACAAGCCGCCGAGGATGATCGCGAGACCTTCCGCGCGATAGCCGCGGGTCAAATCCTCCGAACGGATGTCGCGCTCGCATATTTTGCCGAGAGCCAGAAAGACGCCGGTCGACTCCACCAGGCTGACCGCAGCGACCAGAATCATCGTCAGCACGGAGGTGATTTCAAACGTCGGCATGCCGAAATAGAGCGGGTGCACCATATGAAACCAGGAAGCTTCATAGAACGGAGCGAAGCTGACTTTGCCGAGCAGCGCCGCGACAAACGTCCCGGCAATCAGGCCGAGCAGAATCGAGATCGCCCGCCAAAAGCCGGTGAAAAAACGGTTCAAGGCGATAATCAGCGCAAGCACGCCGAAGGAGAGCAGCAGGTTGACTGGCGCGCCGAAATTCGGACTGCCGGCTCCGCCGCCCATATCGTTCAGGGCTACGGGAATGAGCGTGAGCCCGATGATCGTGACGACCGAACCGGTAACGACCGGAGGGAAGAAGCGGATCAGCTTGCCGAACATTCCGGCGAAGACGACGACGAACAGGCCCGCGGCCAGGATGGCGCCGTAGATGGTCGAGATGCCGTGCTGGCTGCCGATGGCGATCATCGGACCGACGGCCGTGAACGTACAGCCGAGCACGACCGGCAGGCCGATGCCGAAGAACCGGTTGCTCCACACCTGAAGCAGAGTCGCAATGCCGCAGGTTAACAGGTCGATCGATACCAGATAAGCGAGCTGCTCCGGCGTCAGCTTCAGCGCGCTGCCGACAATCAGCGGCACGATGACGGCGCCGGCGTACATGGCGAGCACGTGCTGCAGGCCGAGCGAAAACCGCCTCATCGGCGGCTGGCTGCTTGGATTTGCATTCATGGACACGGGAAGGATACCTCCGAGAGTGGATTGTTCGATACGGATTTAGACCGGATTCGCCTGCGGTTCAGGCTTGTCCGCAAATGTGACGCGTCCGTCCGCCAGTGAAGCGACGGGCGCAAGCGACTCTACGCGATATCCGGCGTCCAGCAGCTTCCGGCCCCCGGGCTGAAAAGCCTTCTCGATCACGATGCCGATACCCGCTACCTCAGCGCCCGCTTTCTCGGCAATCCGGGCCAGTCCGAACGCCGCTTCGCCATTGGCGAGGAAGTCGTCGATCAGCAGCACCCGGTCCCCGGGCGACAAAAACTTTTTGGAGACGGACACTTCGCTTTCTTCCTGCTTGGTAAAGGAATACACCTTCTCCGTCAGCAGATCGTCCCGAAGCGTCAGCGACTTGCGCTTTCGCGCGAAAATGAGCGGCACGCCGAGCTGCAGCGCCGTCATGACGGCGGGAGCGATGCCGGACGATTCGATGGTCAGCACCTTGGTAATGCGCTCGCCGGCAAAACGGGCGGCAAATTCCTTGCCGATCTCCATCATGAGGACCGGATCGACTTGATGGTTCAGAAACGAATCGACCTTGAGCACCTGTTCCCCGAGCACGATTCCTTCCTGCAGCACTTTGTTTTTCAGCAGTTCCATAGCTTTTTTTCCTCCCGAACGTTAACAAGATCCTAAGCCCGACAAACACAAAAAGCCCGATTCAGCCGTTTCGAATAAGAAACGGGCAATCGAGCGATACGCAAAAGCAAGAAAAGGCGCAAAACGGTCGGCCGGGCTGCAAGCTGCGGCGGCCTTCCTTCTGCGTCCGTATGTGTACCGCCCGTAGTCCTGCCGTTGCGGAGGCAGGGTAGAGACTCGCAGGCCGATTCATCCTGCAATTATACGAGCTTTTTTATATTCGTTTCCGGCGCTTTACTGTATGCCATTATATACGATGCGGGCGGTTTGCGCCAGTTCAAAAATACGGGAAAGGCTTTTTCCGGCGTAAACCTGCGTGAGGCGCAGCCGGGGACAGGATAAGGATAAAATCGTTATAAAAGTTTTCCACCTTGCGGCAGTACGGCCGATTATGAGTAAATAGGAGATGTAGCCGGCCGGCTGACGCTCAAGGAAAGGAGTGATCAGATACAATGATTACGGTAACCGAGGTGGTCTTCGCGTAAGCGGAGACGCCAGTCAAGGGGGGCCTTTGAGCCCCTTATATATTCGTAGTATTCGTGGATGGACAATACAAGAATCGATGGGTTATAATGTAAGAGAATTCTGTGTCTTCAAAAAAATTCAGGTGAAAGGAGTGTCGTGCAATGGTAGTAGTACTGGACACAATGAACAAAGGAAAAGGGTTTGCTAACAAGTGAATAAGCATTTTTCTCCTTCACCGTCACCTGAACCGTCATTGAATGATACATGACATATAGAGGCATTCAGGCACGATATGGCGATCGTGTTTTTTTGTTGATAAGAACATATAAGTCATCGCGACTTATAGCTTTCGCGTCAACCTTGATAAACGAGCTTATCCTTAGACGACAAGGACGGCGTAGCCGTTTATCCTGAATTTCATGCCCCTAATGCTTGCGACGTCAGTTTTGCTTCGGCAAAACTCAGAGGAGGTGCAAAGATGAAAATGCTTATAACTTTCGAGGCTTTGGCCAACATGGCACGAAAGGAGGCTTTCATCGGTGGGGTACAAGAATGGGAAGGATATTTTGCCGCCTAGCCTGCTCAAGCAGCTGCAGGACTATATTCAGGGCGAAATCATTTATATACCGAAAAAAGAACAAACCCGCGCAGGCTGGGGGGAGAACAACGGCACCCGGCAGTCGATTATGCGGCGGAATTTCGAAATTTTCCGGCTGTATGAGAACGGGCATACGGTCACCGAGCTGATCCGTCAGTTTCATCTGTCGGAGGACAGCATTCGGAAAATCATCGTGAAAACCCGCGGATTGTATTCGCGGCAGCAGGAAACGGCGTCCACCAGGCACTAGCCTGAAGGATAACGAAAATAATCGCAGACGGAACAAGCCAGAAGTGGACGCTTTTGGCTTTTTTCTATTGTCTTGAATCTCCCGCGCGGCAGCGGGGTGAACTTGTTGAGAAACCTGCTTCGCATAGAAAACTCTCTGCATACGCCGGTGGGGTATATCCCTCCAGCCGCTCTTGAAACCGATATTTTCACGGGTTTCAAAGGCGGACGTAAACTCTTACGGGACATACCCCACCTCTATTGGTCTAAGATTTTTTCTCCCTAGAGTTTCTCAACACTTTGACGCCGCTTTCTGCAGCGGCGGGCTTGGTTTCGGCCCTTTATTCTTCCGGTTGTCCGGAAGCTTTGCGCAGCTCGTTGGCCAACCGGTTAAACTCTTTACGCGCCGCCTCCGAATCGGTGCAAAAATAAGCGGCCGATAAAAAACGGATGATCTTGTTCGCGTCTTCGGGACTAAGCATGGCGTACTTCCCCCTTCCCCCGTAAGCTTCGGCTATGGACAATTTATGCCAGTCCGTCTTTCTCGGACACGGCAGGCCGTCAAAGATAGGGCAAATCACCCGCTTCCCCACGCTTGGCTTATGGTATGATAGAAGAAAATGGAATTTATAGCTGCCGGCAACCACTGCCCAGAAAGCAATTCGCCGGTTGGCTTGAAGGAGGCAACCGATCTGATCCGGGTTTTCGTCTATGGAACGCTGCTGGTCGGCGAATCGAACCATCATTGGGTAGCTCCTCACGTGCTCTCGGTCCGTCCCGGTCGGGTGCGCGGGGCCTTGTTCGATGCGGGAGCTTATCCCGGACTCGTCTTGTCGGGCTGCGGCGGCGAGACGGACGTCGAGGGCGAATGGCTGGTCGTGACGGAGGAAGGTCTGAAGCGGATGGACGAGCTGGAGGAGTATTACGGGCCCGGCGCACGGAACGATTACGAACGTGTTTGGGTACGCGACAGCCGGCGGGAAGAGTGCGAAGGATGGATTTATTTGTGGAACGAGCCGCGGGGGTATCCGCGCATTGCCGGCGGTTCCTGGCGCGAATATACCCGCAGGAAGCAAGAGCTCGGCAGGCTGCTTTGAAGCCTATCTAAATCAAGCCCGTTTGGAATACGGTCTCCAATGCTCCCGCTCCGACTTCTTGACGATTTCCGTCATCCGCAGAACGACATGATGCGAGTGCTCCTCGCCGATCGCATGAATCAGCTGCCCATAAGAAATATTGTCTTGAACCAGGCTTCGGGTGACCATGCTGTCTTTGTACCACGCCTCGGTGATCGCGAAAGAGCCTTCTTTTTTCAGCCAAACTCATGATAGTAATGCTCTTGTTCGCTTTTGGGCTGGAGTGTCAGATAAAACGCTTGCATCGGCATACGAGGGTCAGACGAGCGCTGGTTTACCAAGGATCCGGAGGAAACGGGCTGGCCGAACGTGACGTACTTGGTTACTTTTTTGATCAGATGGGATTCATGTTGCCTTTCCTTTCAGCTAGGAAAAAACACTTGGAAAAAGTAAAATTTTTATAAAATTTTATGGTTTCTTTATCTTATTATAGTCCTTTTGGTTTATGTATGGTTCTTTGGGGCTATATGCGTTTAAGAAGTTCTCCTGTAACCATACGACAATCATCCGTGCTATAATGATCTCCATAGAACATGCACCATGGAGGAGCGTTCGACGGCTTATGGCACCTGGCAAAATTTTATTGGCCGATGACGAAGCGGCCTTGCGGTTCCTGTTGACGGAAACGTTGGCCGAGGAAGGATACGAGCTTACCGAGGCGGAGGATGGAGCCCAAGCGCTTTCCCATTTGCAGGCGCAATCGTTCGACCTGATTATTCTGGATTATATGATGCCCGAACGCACCGGAGTGGAAGTTTGCGAATGGCTGCGGGGCCATGCGAATCCGAACGCGGACGCGCCGGTCATTCTTCTGACGGCCAAAGCGCTGGATAAGGACCGGGAACGCGCCAAGGCGGCGGGCGTTACGCAATATATCGTGAAACCGTTCAGTCCGCTGCAGCTGCTGGATACCGTGGAAGAGCTGATCCGGCGCGACGGGCGTTAACCGACCGAAATTTATACCGGAGACGGGAAGTGAAGGCTTTGCATCAAACACCCTCTGACGACCGGATGAAACGAGAGGCCCGGCTGCTGAAGGAAGGCCGGAAAAAATATATTCACGAGCTGAACAAGCAGCTCCAGCAGCTGCGGTATTGGACCGGGGATGCGGAGCCGGAGGATCCGTCCGAGACGGCCCGCCGGTTTTACCGTATCGTGCATACGCTGAAAGGCAGCGCGCCGATGTTCGGTTTCGGGCGCATCGGAACGCTCGCCGAGAAATTGGTCGGGCACTGGGAATGGTCGCAGGACGAGGAAACGGCGACGTCGCCGGCGGCTCGGACGCGGTTTCGGCAGTGTTCGCAGGCTTCCCTGGCGCTGGTGCTCGAATTGGAATTGGAAATCGATACCGCTACACGAGAGCTGGCGCTGGACGAACAGCAGGAGCGGCTGCAGCGCACCCTCGCCCCTCCGCAGGGCGAACGGCTGCTTGTGGTCGACGATGATGAAGTGCTGCGGGCTTATCTGGTCCGGCGTCTGAAGCTGGACGGCTACGAGGTGGATGATGCCGCGGACGTCCTATCGGCGAGGCGGCTGATCCGGGAGCGATCGTACGACTTGATTTCGCTCGATCTCATGATGCATCCGGACAGCGGCTACGAGCTGTTCGAATTTTTGAAGGAAGACCCGAATTTGAAGCTTGTGCCATTAATCGTGCTGTCCGGGCGCAGCGACGTGTACGACAAGGTCCGCTGCTTCTACTTGGGTGCGGACGACTATGTAGTCAAGCCGTTTCAATACGAGGAGCTGGCCGCCCGCATCTACAGCCTGCTCAAGCGGACCAAGACGTTTGAGCGAATGGCGTTTCGCGATCCGTTGACGGGGGTATATAACCGCCGGTATTTCGACCATCAAATTCAAGTCGAGCTGCAGCGCGCCGCACGGTATCCCGGAACGATCTCGATGGTATTCATCGATATCGACCGCTTCAAATCGATCAACGATACGTACGGGCATCCGGTTGGGGATTTGGTGCTGCAGGGCCTCGCCCACCTGCTGCAGGCGAATCTGCGCGCGACGGATCTGATCGCCCGCTTCGGGGGCGAGGAATTCGTGGTGGTGCTGCCCGGTACGTCCGCCGCCGACGCCAAGAAGACGATCGAAGGCATCCTGAGGCTGACGCATCAAGGACCCGTGGCGCAAAACGAGGGCCAGTCGTTTCACATTACGTTCTCGGCCGGCGTATCGGAGTGGCAGCCCGACCTTGCGCTGACCGAGTGGATTCGGCGGGCGGACGATGCGATGTATGAGGCCAAGCAAAACGGCCGCAACCGGGTGATGCTGTATACCGGCGACGCTGCCGGCATGGAGACGGACGCAGCGGCCCGCAAGACGGTGCTGATTGCCGACGACGACAATATTTTACGCTCGATTCTGATGGCGAAGCTCAAGCATCTGCCGATCGACTTCAAGGAGGCGGCTGATGGGGAAGAGGCTTATCTGGAGCTGCTCGGCAGCCCGGTCGACCTGTGTATTCTCGATGGCGTGATGCCGCGTCTCGACGGGTACGGCATGCTCGAACGGATGAGGGACCGCGGCACGCGGCCGCCCCATACGAAAATGCTCGTTCTTTCGGGGCGCAGCCGGGAAGAGGATACGAGCCGGGGGATGCAGCTCGGAGCGAATGCTTATATGCACAAACCGTTTTCCATGGTTGAGCTGGAGCTCAAGGTGAAGGAATTGCTGGATTTAAGCTGAGACCGTGACGGCGACTTGTCACGGTTTTTTCATTTTTATCTGTAAAAAATAGGACTTCCGACCGATATAATATGTGATAAAGAATATAGCTTCGACCTTAGTGAATAGGATGTGAGCTTTTTGTTATCCACGAAGCCCGATGTGTTGGCGATTAAAAACCGGATGACCTTGCCGGTGACGTTCGGAACGTATTTGTTGGCCGTGCTCGCATGCGCTTTGTTCCGATGGCTGCATGTATTTAAATCGGAGCATGATTTGCTGGCTTACGAGATGCTGCTTAATGTGTTTTTGGGAGCCCCGCTGCTTCTGTTAATCGTCGCTGCGCTGTTATTTTGGCGGGGGCATCATCGTTACGTTCCGCTGTTCAATGCGCTGTCCATGACCTTCACGAGTATGGCGATGATCGTCGGATCGGGAGGGATGGTCGAATTTTATTTCTCGATCTTCATGGTTATCGCCTTGATGGCTTTCTATGAAGATACGAAGCTGATTTGGCTTATGACGGCTTTATTCGCTCTGCAATACATCGCCGCCTACTGGTTGTATTCGGAGCTGGTGTTCGGCAAGGACGGGTACGGCATCGAAATGCTGGCGATCCACGCCGTATTCCTTCTGTTGACAGCAGGAACCACCGTATGGCAAATCACGAAGAAAAAGGAAACCGTGGCGATGCTCGAAGCGGACAAGCAGGAGAAGCAGAAGCTGCTCGGCAACATTCTGAACAAGCTGACGGACAGCTCCGGGCAGCTCGTGGATTATGTGGGACGGCTCAATGAGAACACGGAGCAGACGCTGCTGGCGAACCGCAGAATCATGACCTCCATGGAAAAAATGGCGTCGGGAACGGAAGAGCAGGCGCAAACAAGCAAAGACAGCGCGCGTGCGATGGAAGAGATGTCGATCGGCATCCAGCGTGTGGCCGAATCGTCGGCGACCGTCTCGGAGGCGTCGCTCGGCATGGTGGAGGAAGCGGAGAAAGGCAACGACACGATCGGCCATGCGGTATCGCAGCTCGGCGCTTTGAAAAGCTCCTCGACGGAAGTGTCCGCGGCTTTGCAGCGGCTGGAGAAGCAGTCCGTCGAAATTGGAGATATCGCTACATTAATATCCGGGGTAGCTTCCCAAACGAACCTGCTTGCGCTGAACGCGGCGATCGAAGCGGCCCGGGCGGGAGAGCACGGAGCGGGCTTCGCCGTGGTGGCGCGCGAGGTCCGGAAGCTCGCGGAGCAGGCGGAGGCGTCGGCGGGGCAAATCACGCAGCTGATCGAAGAGATTCAGCAGGCGACAGTATCGGCCGTATCGGTGATGCGAGCAAGCGCCGGTCAGGTCGAGACGAGCCATACGGCCGTGAACGAAGCCGGGGACGTCTTCCGGCTCATTGTGGACGAGGCGAAAAAAGTATGCGATCAAATCCAGGATATCTCGGCGGCGGCCCAGCAAATGTCGGCAGGATCGGAGCAGGTGACGGCGGCCTTGAACGAGGTGGCGCGTATTTCCGACGACAGTGCGGCGGGAGCGAATCATGTGCTCTCCTCGTCGCAGGAGCAGCTGTCGGCGATGGAATCGATCACCGCTTCGACGGAAGGGCTGACGCGGCTTGCCAAGGAGCTGGAAACGATCTGCCACGAGCTGCAGACGGAACGGAAAAAGCATATGTCTTCTTTATAAAGCAGATGGATTGCACGAAAAAGCATCCCGCTTCGCTGCCGTCAAGGCAAAGGAAGCGGGATGCTTTCGTTCGTCGGTAAGCGCGTTAAGGATCCGGCTTACAGATCGTCCCAGTTCAAGTTTGACGATTTGCTGTAGTTGGTCACCTTTTGCTCGAAAAAGTCTGTTTTCATGCTGTTCATGTTGCTGAACGTCTCGACCCACTTCATCGGATGTTCGACAACCTCGGGGTACAAAATTTCCAGGCCGAGCTTGCGCAGGCGCTCATTGGACAAATATTTGATGTACTGGTCGATGATGTCGTTGCTCAGGCCGTGAATGTTGTTGTTCGTAATGTATTGGCCCCATTCGATCTCGTGCTGGACGGCCGTCTTCATCATTTGGCGGAGGTCTTCAATCAGTTCGTCCGTGAACAGCTCCGGATTTTCCTTGCGGATTTCCCGGAAAATGTTCTGGAACAGCGCCAGATGCGTCAGCTCGTCACGTTGAATGTACTTGATCTCCGACACGGTGCCGAGCATCTTGCCTTGGCGTCCGAGTGCGTAGAAGAAGCTGAAGCCGCTGTAGAAATAAATGCCTTCGAGAATGTAGTTGGCCATGATGGTGCGCATCAGGTTTTCCGTCGAAGGCGTCTCGATGAACCGTTCGTACAGGTCGGTGATGAACCGGTTGCGGCGCAGCAAGTGCTTGTCCTCGCGCCATTGGTTATAAATGTCGTCGCGCACCTCCGCCGAGCAGACGCTGTCGAGGATGTACGAATAGCTCTGGCTGTGCACGGCTTCCTGGAACGTCTGCACCGTCAGGCACAGGTTGACTTCCGGAGCGGTGATGTATTCGTTGATGTTCGGCAGGTTGGCCGTTTGCAGCGAATCGAGAAAGATCAGGAAGCTGATAATTTTATCGTAGCTTTGGCGTTCTGCGGGCGACAGGAACTTATAGTCCTTCGCATCCTGCGCGAGCGGGATTTCCTCGGGAATCCAAAAGTTGTTCATCATGGTGCGGTACATTTTGGTCGCCCAGTCGTATTTGACGTTGTTCAGCTCGATCAGGTTCGTCGTGTTGCCGCCGATCATGCGGCGCTTGCCCCAATCCCGGTCGCCGTGCTCGTTAAACAGCTTTTTCTTTTGAAGCTCCATAAGTGATTTTTACCCCCTAAAGTCGAATGACCCTCCTGAATCCTCCCTGGCAGGGAGGACCCCATGGGGCGCCGGCCCCCTGGACCCCGGAAAGGGTCGGTTGAGTGAAGTTGTGCAAATGAAAGACGGTTGACGGTGGATCGCTTTCGTACATAAGACTCTTTGCATTTGCAAAGAGTCTTATGTACACGCTTTACGTTTAGAGCGTCGGTGTTCATTGGGCGGCGCGCTTCGCTGCCGCCCGCGAACTCCGGGTTTTTTCGTTGGGGAGGGGCGCTCAAGCGCGCCCGGCCCTAACGGATTGGCTTGCGGAAACAGCTACGCGCTGCAGCTTACGCAATCCTCGACTTCGAGGCTTTTGTTGCGGCAGTAGTAGACGGTTTTCAGACCGTGCTTCCAAGCGGCCATGTACATTTCCAGAAACTCGCGCGCGGACAGCTCCGGTGTGATGTACAGGTTGAACGATTGCGACTGGTCGATATGGCGCTGACGGGCGCCGGCGGCGCGGATGCTCCAGTGCTGGTCGATCCGGTGCGCTTCCTTGTAGAACCACATCGTTTCCGGGTTCAGGTTCGGCGCGGTTTGCGGGATGACGGCGTTCTTCTTCTCTTCGACGAAAAACTTGTTGAATATCGGATCGATCCCGGCCGTCGAGCCGGCGATGAGCGAGGTGGACGCCGTCGGCGCGATGGCGAACATCCAGCCGTTGCGGACGCCGTGTTTCGCGACCTGCTCCTTCAATTCGAGCCATTCCGGGCTGTTGTAGCCGCGGGCTTCAAAGTATTCGCCGGTCTGCCATTCGCTGCCTTCGAATACGGGGTAGGCGCCTTTTTCTTTGGCGATTTCCATCGACGCTTTGATGGCGTAGTAGTTCATCCATTCGTACACTTCGTCGGCCTTCTGCACGTGCTCGTCGGATTCCCATTGAATTTTGAGCTGAGCCAGCATTTGATGGTACCCGCTGGAGCCGAGGCCGACGGCGCGGTACTTTTTATTCGTAATTTCCGCTTGCGGAATCGGGTAGTAGTTCAGGTCGATGACGTTGTCCATCATCCGCATCTGCGTCGTGACGACGCGCTCGATGTCTTCTTTCGTATAGACGCGGCCGAGGTTGGTCGACGACAGGTTGCAGACGACGAAATCGCCGCTTTTTACCTTCGTCGTAATGATGCCGTCCTCGTGCTCCGTCTGGATCATCTCGGTCGCGCTCATATTTTGGCAAATTTCGGTACACAGGTTCGAGCAGTAAATCATGCCTTTGTGCTTGTTCGGGTTGGCGCGGTTCACCGTATCGCGGAAGAATACGAACGGCGTGCCGGTTTCGAACGAGCTGGTCAGGATGCGCTTCATGATGTCGATGGCCGGAATTTCGTCCTTTGAAATTTTGTCGTCGTTCACGCAATCCCAGTAGCGGCTTTCGAATTCCTCGCCCCAGGAGTCTTCGATCGAGTAGCCTTTGATCTTGCGCACTTCGTGCGGATCGAACAAGTACCACGTGCCGCGTTCCTCGACCGTTTTCATGAACAGGTCGGGGATGCAGACGCCCGGGAAAATGTCGTGGGCCTTCATCCGGTCGTCGCCGTTGTTCGTCTTGAGGTTCAGGAAGTCTAAAATATCTTTATGCCACACGTCAAGGTAGACGGCGACGGCTCCGGAACGGACGCCCAACTGGTCGACGGCGATGGCCGTATTGTTGTAGTTTTTGATCCAGGGCACGACGCCGCCGGCGACGCCCTTGAATCCGCGGATGTTGGAGCCGCGGCTGCGCACTTTGCCGACATAGATGCCCATGCCGCCGCCGTGCTTGGATACCTGCGCGAAGCTTTGGTCCACGTTGTAAATGCCCCACAGGTTGTCCGGCACCGTATCGATAAAACAGCTGGAGAGCTGATGCAGCGGCTTGCGGGCGTTCGCCAGCGTCGGCGTCGCTACCGTCATCTCCAGATTGCTGAGCACGTCGTAGAACTGCTTCGCCCAACGCAGCTTGTCGGTTTCCTTCATGGCCAGGTGCATCGCCACGCCCATAAACAGCTCCTGCGGCAGCTCCAGCACTTCTTTGTCCAGCCCTTTGATCAAGTAGCGGTCGGCGAGCGTTTTGAGGCCGATGTAGTTCAGCAGGTAATCGCGCTCCGGCTTGATGTAAGCGCCGAGCTCCTGAATTTCTTCCCGGCTGTAATGCTCCAAAATATATTTGCCGTACAAGCCCATATCGGTCAAATAGGTGATCAGCGAATACAGATCGCCGTAGCCGAAATGGCCGTATTTGCGGTTTAAGCGGGCTTCCTTATAAAGATCGTAGGTCAGCAGCTTGGCGGCGACATACTGCCAGTTCGGCTGCTCGACGCTTGTTTTTTCCACGGCAACCTGGATGAGCAGGCGCTGGATTTCCTGGGTCGTAATTCCGTTGCGGAACAAGGGCAGCAGAGCGGTTTCCAGCTCCAGCGGATCGCATTCCGGATAAGCTTCGCACGCGAAGTCGATGACTTTTTTCATTTTAGCGAACACGAGTTCTTCCTTCGTGCCGTCCCGTTTTACGATGATCATGCATTCAGCTCCTTTGGATGTTCAAAGAAAAAGCATGCCGCCGCCTTGCAGGCAGACGCATGCGCTCACGCTTCGTACAAAGCGTCAGATGGTTGGAACAAGCTGGGTTACCGCTTTTGGCGCAGCTTCGGTCGTTCTGCCGGTTCGCTGCGCTCAGGCTTGGCGAACCGTACGGATGGGGCTTCTTCACCATGGCGGTGCCCTAACAAGCTTCCACAATATGTCGTAGTTCTTGGGTCTTGAATCTACAATATGTAGTTGTTTTCGCGAAGCAATATCATGAATTTACCGCATCGCCGCATCTCTGTCAATCTATTATTTCGGCCGAGAAACGCCAATTGATTAGGACAAAATCGCGAAAAAACGCCGAATTTGGTTTGTTATCGCGTTTTATGCTACATTTACTATGGGCTATGGGAAGCCTGCCTTTTTTTGTGATATAAATCGGGGTCATGGGAGGATGACATCGGGTTTCCGGTGAACGATAGGAGGAATCGCGAATGGAATGGAGAGGGAATTGGGGAGAGACGTACAGAAGGTTCGCCTTATGGCTGCTGATCGTCGGGTTCGGCTTCATGTTCCTGCTTGGGGCTGCGGCCCCGGCGGGAGCGCATGCTTCTCTCGTACAGACGGTTCCGGCAAACGGCGCGGAGCTGGAGCAGCCGCCGGAGCAGGTGGTTTTGACGTTTAACGAACGGCTGGAGGAGGGGCTGTATTACTTAAGGGTCTACGACGGCAGCAAGCGCAAGGTGACGGATCAAGCGGCCGTGATGAACGATACCCGCACAACCTTGACCCTGGATCTGCCCGGACTCGCCAAGGGCATCTATGTGGTGACTTATCACGTCATCTCGGCGGACGGGCATCCCGTGGACGGCACTTATTTGTTCTCGGTCGGCCAAAGCCTGGACCAGCCGTCGGGCGTCAGCGGCAGCGCGCCTGCGATCGAGCATTTGCACCGCCATGACGACCCGATGAGCAGGTTTGGAGTAAAGGACGCGCTGCAGTTCGGCTCGCGCATTTTGTTTTATATGGCTTTACTCAGCTTTACGGGCTGGCTGCTCTGGCTGCGCTGGTTCGCTCCCGGAGAAAAAACGGATCCCGCCCGGATCCGGCTGAGGCAGTGGGCGGAACGGCTGCAGCAGCTCTATTTGATCGCGTATATTTTGTTCATGTGGGCGCATATGGGCGATCTGATCGGCGACGGAGGAGCGGAAGGCCTGCTGCGTTTATTCACCCAAACGACGATCGGCTACGCCTGGCTCGGAGGACTGCTGCTGGCGCTGCTGTCTTTTATCGTTCTGCACCGCAGCGTCTTTCTCGACTATATCTGGCTTGCGCTTGTCTGGTTCGCCAAAAGCCTGCTCGGGCATGCGGCCGCCTTCGAACCGAAAAGCGAAACGCTGGTGCTGGACTGGCTTCATCTGGCTGCCTCTTCGGTATGGGTCGGAGGGCTGTTGATGCTGCTCGTCTTGTGGCGAACGGACAAGGAGACGGGCAGACGGTTCCTCCCGCATTTCTCTACGGCGGCGCTGATCAGCATCCTGCTGCTGACCGTCTCCGGCGTGCTGACCGTGTTCATTTTTCTTCCGGACTTGCGGTATATCGTCGAGACCGGGTGGGGCAAGCTGCTTCTGGCGAAGACCGGGCTCGTGCTGCTGGTTGTTGTGACCGCCGCGCTGATCCGCTTTTTGTTCCGCAAACGAAACGAACGGCGTGCAGGCTTCCTGCTTGGAGTCGATGCCGTCCTGATGACGCTTATTGTCGGCGTGGTCGGCGTATTTACTTATTTAACCCCGCTCCCGGCCAACGAGCCGCTGAACTGGCATGTGATGGGCGAGAAAATCCATATGACCGCCCAAATCAGCCCGAACGTGCCGGGCGTTAACGATTTTACCGTCAAAGTGTGGCTGCCGGAAAAGCTCGGCAAACCGAAGCACGTGATCATGAAGCTGCAGGCGACGGACAATCCGGAAATTGCGCCGCTTCTGGTGCCGGTCGAATATACGGAGGATGTGAGCTTCGAGGAGTCGTTCGGATTAAAAAGACATACGTACAAAACGCGCGGCGCATATTTGCCTTATCCCGGCCATTGGAAGGTGGAGGTACGGGTTCTTGACAGCAACGACGACGAAACGGTATATGAACAAGTGTTCCGTGTGTATTGATCGAAATTTCATATAAAAATATGTAAAAATTTCACGATTTATGTCGAAAGACATGGGTCTTTAAGACCAACATCCTCTTGTTCTTTTGGTTCCGGGGAATTAGAATAAGAGAAAACCTTCAAAAGAGGAAGCAGAGGATCGACATGGCAAAAAAACGGAGTCCTGCAGGTACGGGGCTGCTGCGGGAATGGCGGCATAAACTGCATCGGCACGCTGCGCTTCTGTATCTGTGGGGCGTTATGGCCGGCGCGGAAATCGTGCTGCTCTCACTTAAACAGTTGCTTGGCGTTTCGAACGACCCGTTGGACTTCATCACCTCGGGCTTGATCGTGCTGCTGGCAGCGCCATGCCTTAACGCGGCCGTCCGGAAAAGCAACGCCAAGCCGAACAGGGCGTTGGCTGCTGCCGTCGTTTTGATGGCGATCGCGGAGGTTGCGGAAATGGCACTGCGTTACGTGTTGATGCGACCCGCCGGACCGGTCGAAGCGATAGCCGATCTGACGGGAATCGTTCTGCTTACGCCGCTGCTCCATTTTGTGCTGACGGACATGCGCAACCGCGAGTTTACGGTACGCCAGTTAACGTACCTCGCTTATCACGATATGCTGACCGGGCTGCCGAACCGTCAAAAGTTTCAACAAAGCGTCGGCACGGCGATCCGGGAGGCAAAGCTGTCGGGGGAGAAGCTGTCCGTGATGTTCATCGATCTGGACCGGTTCAAGAACGTCAACGATACGTTCGGCCATGCGTTCGGCGATCTCTTGTTGACAGAAGCGGCGGAACGGCTCAAAAGCGGGCTGCAGGCAGGCGATTGCGTGTCGCGGCAGGGCGGGGACGAATTCGCCGTGCTGATCAAGAATGCGCCGCAGCCGCACAATGCCGAGAACGTGGCGCAGAAAATCATTCATCTGCTCAACCAGCCTTTTGCCATAGACGGCCACGAGCTTCGGGTAGGCTGCAGTATCGGAATTGCCGTATATCCGCAGGACGGGGAAGATCCCATTACGCTGATGAAAAATGCCGATACGGCCATGTACCGGGCCAAGGAGCTCGGGAAAAACGGCTACCAATTCTACAAGGCCGAGATGAACGATACGGTCATCCAGAAGCTGGTGATGGAAGAGTGGCTGAATAAAGCGCTGGAGCAGGAAGAATTCGTTCTGTATTACCAGCCGCAGGTCGATATTTTCACGACCCGCATAAACGGTGTCGAAGCGCTCATCCGTTGGAACCATCCGAGTCTTGGCTTTATCTCGCCGGGCGAATTTATTCCGCTGGCCGAAGAGACGGGATTGATCATTCCGATCGGACAATGGGTGCTGCGGACCGCCTGCAAGCAGAATAAGGCATGGCAGCTCGCCGGGTTTCCGCCGCTGAAGATGGCGGTGAATATTTCTCCGATTCAATTTCACCAGCACGATTTCGTCCAAGTGGTTCTCGGCGCCTTGCAGGAAAGCGGGCTGGAGCCCCGGTATTTGGAGCTGGAAATAACCGAAGGCATCGCGATGTACCATGTGGATCAAGTCATTCAAAAGCTGCAAACCTTGCGCGAGCTCGGCGTACATATCTCGATGGACGATTTCGGCACCGGCTATTCGTCCCTCAATTATCTCAAGAAGTTTCCGATCGACAAACTCAAAATTGCACAGCAGTTCGTTCGGGACATTACGGTCGATCCCGACGACGCCGCCATCGTACGGGCGATCATGGCCATGGCGCTCAGCCTGAAGCTGAACGTTATTGCCGAAGGGGTCGAGACGGAGGAGCAGCTCTCCTTCCTGCTCGATATCCAATGCAGGGAGATTCAAGGGTATATTTACAGCAAGCCGGTTCCGGCAAGCGAATTTACCGATCTGATGCTGCGGTCTCCCGCCTGACGGAAACAAACAAGCGTTCCAGCCTCGTCCAATGCGAGGGCCGGAACGCTTGTTTTGGTTTGTTTTGCAAATTTCGGGAAGAGGCCTGATCAAGCTTTTGTTTCCTGCCAAGCCTGCGGGTGGCCGTCGCCGACATACTGCGCGGCCGCGGCATTGGCGATGACCTGCTGACGGCTTTTGCAGCCCGGGATGACCGCGCTGACGGCAGGATGCTTCAGGCACCAAGCCAGCGCCCATGTCGCCATGTCCATGCCTTCCGGCACCTCGTGCTCGCGGATGCGCTTCACTTCCTCCAGCTTCTGCCGCGTTTGCTCCGGATCGTGCCGATGGCGGACGTCGTTCTCCGCAAACGAGGCGCCGGGCTGGTACTTGCCGCTCAGATAGCCGCTGGCCAGCGGCACGCGTGCCAGCACGCCGAGTCCTTGGCGCTCGCAGGATGGGAAGACCCGCTCCTCCGGCTTGCGGTCGAGCCGGTTGTAGACGACTTGAATGACCTTCGAATTCACGCGTGCGGAGGCGCCCGTTTGATGGAGGTTGTCGTTGCTGCCGATGGACGTGCCGAGATGCCGTATTTTTCCCGCCTGTACTTGTTTATCCAGCATGGTCCACAGCTCGTCCTGATCGAAAACTTCGTCTGTGCCCGAATGGAATTGATAGAGATCGATATAGTCCGTCCGCAGCGCTTTGAGCGAGGCATCGAGCTGAGCCAGCACCGCTTGCGGCGACCACTCCTGACTCCGGTCCAGATGGGCGTGGAATTTATGCCCGAACTTCGTGGCAATGACCCAATCTTCCCGCCGTCCCCGGGAGACATAGTTGCCGATAAGGGATTCGGAAGCATGGTCCCCGTAGCATTCCGCCGTATCGATCAAATTGATGCCGCATGCCTTGGCTTCGTCCAGAATCGCGTCCGCTTCCTCCTGGGTAAACGGCTTGCCCCATTCGCCGCCGAACTGCCATGTGCCGACTCCGATGACGGACACCTTCAAGTTCGTTTTGCCGAGCCTCCGGTATTTCATCGATTACCCCTCCTTGAGCGAATGATTTTGCGCTTCCCCCTGATTTTATCTAATTCGCTAGCCTGCTTCAAATGCGAGGCGAGAAGCCGGTCGGACCGATTTCTCATTTTAAGGTTATTTTAATACTCTTTTCCTTCGGTTCAGTTATAGTTAATAGAAACGATGTTGAGAAGGCGAGGGAGAAGCTCTTGAACCGAATGATGCGATGGGCGAAGGAATGGGTAGCGCCGCTTGGGCTGGCCGTCATCATCAGCTTTTCGTTTAACACGTACGTGGCGCAGGGGATGAAGGTGCCGACCGGTTCGATGCTGCCGACCATTCAGCTCGACGATAAAGTGTTTGTGGAAAAGCTGGTCGCGCTGACCGATTTTAAGTTCGGCGATATCGTCGTCTTTTATCCGCCGCTCAAGGGAGAAGAAGACAATCGTTATATCAAGCGGCTGATCGGCTTGCCGGGCGATACGATTGAGGTGAAGGACGGCGCGCTGTACCGCAATGGCGAGAAGGTGGACGAGCCTTATGTGAAGGAGCCGATGAAATACCGGTTCGGCCCGGTTCAAGTGCCGGAAGGGAAATATTTGTTCCTGGGCGACAACCGCAACGACAGTATGGATTCGCATCGGTGGCCGACGCCGTTCGTGGACAAAAGCAAGATCGTCGGCAAAGCGCTGTTCCGTTATTATCCGTTTGATCAGATCGGGGAGATTAAGTAGCGGGGCTGGGTCTGGACTGGACAAAACGATAGGGAACGCTTATAATAAATAAGCGCAATCCCTTTTCGCGCGGGTGTAGTTCAATGGTAGAACTCCAGCTTCCCAAGCTGGCGGCGTGGGTTCGATTCCCATCACCCGCTTACAAGAAGATTTGTTACGAATTTTGGTTCGGAGTCAGGTTAAAACCGCATTTTGGAACGTTAACACACTAACCTTTTGGGACACTAAATTCCCATTTGGAAGGTGTGTTTTTTGTTATGTTGATTAAGTTTGCCATTGAAGATTTTATTGCCGACAAGAAATACAAAAATCGTCATCAAACACATTAGAGGTTTATGATTCTGTCCTTAATATGTTTCAAAACTACTGCACTAAGAGCGAAATGGTCAGTATTCATGATGTTTCATCACTAACGGTAAGATCATTTCTTATTGAGCTACAAAATGAAAAAGGGAATAATGCGGCATCAAGCAATAACAAGCTTCGTGTGTTGAAAAACTTCTACGATTGGTTACAAGAAAACGAAATTATTATCGAAAAGCAAAATGTTTGTAAAAAGGTAATTATGCCAAGGGAGATATTATAATTAAGCCTTTTTCGGACTATCATATCGAACAGATGCTTGGTTATCTACGGCGCATTAAACAAAGAGAGCGTACTTTTTACGCCATTCGTGATTACACAATAATAGTTTTTTTCCTCTTAGGGATTAAAATGGTTTTTGTTTGCTATTTTGTAATTTAGAACTTTTGATCCATACAAAAATTCGTTTTCAATGTTAAAAAAAGATACAGTGCTTTATACCACGGATGCTTTTGAAGTTACAGATAAATAATCATGTTACACTAAAGGGCTGGCAAAATGACGGAGGACTACTTGATCATGAAGCAAGCAATAAATACAGAGTAGTAGAAGATAAATGGTATGGTTGGAAGGAATGGGGCATTGAAGAAATTGTAAATGGTGATCGCGATAAAAATGATTCACGAACTTGGTATACTAGAACTTTCGAAGGTATCCCTAATGGGAAAGGTTTTCATATCAGAATAACAGGTAACAGCTCTCAAGGTTATGGTTCCGACGGGGCTGGAAATGTATATCAATAATAACATTAGCAGTATACACTTTACATTTTCACAAAAAAAGGGTATTCTTACCTTGTATTGAAAATGGAGGTGTAGTGAGTTGAAACGCTTTTTTGTGTTACTAAGTATACTCGTTGGTATGTTTGTGGTCTATCATGGAATTATTGCGTTTACGACTACAGCACGTGGAGAATCAATTTATTTAATGGGTATGCTTATACCAGCACAAAATAACACACTATACACATATGGATCAATTTTTACGATTGTCGGTGCTTTCTTGCTTGCTACTCCACTTATCTTTAGAAAAAATTGGAGTAAAAGACATTGAAAAATGCGCAAACAAGCAGTCCGGTTTTTGGGCTGCTTTACTTTTTGCAAAAAAGTAAACTATTAAACTGATAGGGTAATAGAAATAAAAATTCAAAATGGCCCAGAAGCGGGTTTCCATTTCTAGGCCATTGCTTGAATAACAAATTGAGTCTGGTTTCTAAACTCTCAAATTATGTTTCAGTCAGTTTTAGTCATTATGCTACCTTTTTGATATTCTTCGCTTTGCAAATGAAATGGACTTGGTTCATTCACATAAGCTTTATAAGATAATCTCCATTTTTTTGTATATCTGTTGTATGACTTTCTCCGTCAAACTCTAACGCAAATAAAGGACGCAAACTATCAATATTACATACAATAAAGTCAAAATGAGATTTAAGTGCGAAACCATATTCCTCATTTACTAAGACCACTTTTTGAAATGTTAAACACGTCAGCAATTCTTACCTTTGGAAAAACAGAAGCGATCATTTCTCGGCATATATCGTCTAATCTAACTTTTTCGTATTTATTGAAGATTCTTTAATCACTATGACTTCAACTCTCCTTCGGTGGTATCCGTAATATCATAGTATTTGTATTTGTTCTGCTATTCAAGAAGCACAAAAAAATTCAGCCTCGCTATTTGTTTGTTGATTTTTTATTTTATGCAACATGTCTTGATGCTATTTTATCTCGTTCAGAGAGCATATTGGATATACTGAGAGAGAAATAAAATTGACGAAGCTCTTTATCAATATGGTGAGGGGCTATAATTTTACATGATTTGACCACTACACAAGTCGAATGGAACCCTATATACTTTGGTTAACGTGAAGCAAATGGTTAGTGTAGTGAAGGGTGTAGTTCAATGGTAGAACTCCAGCTTCTCAAGCTGGCGGCGTGGTCGATTCCCATCACCCGCTTATATTGAGTACAGAATAGACCGCAGCCTTTGTTGAGGCCGGTCTATTTTCTTTTCTAGAAAATAATTGCTTCCTCAAGCCGGCGCATTTATAATAAAACCTGCACATTTAACATACATATGGATATAAAAAGTATATTTAATTTGCGGAGGATTGCGTTTGAACCGTTCATTTTACGCTTTATTGGTCAGCCAAACGGCAACCAATCTTGGCTTTGCCCTCTATACGATGGTTATGGTCATGCATCTGTACGCGCAGACCGGTTCGACGGCGTTGTCCGCTGCCGTGACGCTAATCAGCGCACTTTCGCGAATGGTCAGCGGCTTTGTTTTGCCGTCGTTTGCCGACCGGTTTCGGCTTCCCGTGCTGCTGATCTTTTCGCAAACGACGCAGTTGGTCGTTCTCCTATGTCTTGCGCTGATGCTGACACAGGACGTTTCGGCACTGAGCTTGATTGTCCTCATGGGGCTGCTTGCGATCATTTCTTTTTTCAACGGCTGGTTCTCGCCTGTCAAAAGCTCGCTGCTCCGGGCGGTCGTATCCGAGAAGGAGCGGGTGAGGGCGATCGGCTTGCTGTCTACGGTGGATCAAACGTTTCAATTTGCCGGGTGGACTTTGGGAGGCGTGCTGCTGACGGTTTTGAGCCAAGGCGCTGCGCTTGCGATTACTTTTGCCTTGCTTGTCTTATCGATCGGATGCATGTTCGTGCTAAAACGGCATGGGAAGCAGCATGAATCGGCAGGGCTTCGAACCGAACAAGGACTTGTGGCCAGAATGACGGCAGGCTGGAAGATTCTTTACGGGCATGAAGGACTGCGCGTCCTCGTCATGATGGATTTGATCGAATCTTGGGTCGGCACGATCTGGATCGGAGCGGTCACGTTAACCTTTGTCAAAGAGGCTCTGCACGAAGGAGAGGCCTGGTGGGGATATATTAACGGCGGCTACTACTTAGGCACCATCGTCGGCGGTTTGCTCGTCCTGCGGCTTTCCCGCCGGATGCGGGGAAGGCTAACCGCAAGCATGCTGCTCGGGGCGTTTCTGTTCGGGCTGCTGACGCTGCTGTACGGGTTCGTATCGAACGGCATGCTGGCGCTGCTGCTCGTCCTCTTGATGGGGCCGGCTTATCAAATCCGGGATCTGGCACAAGAGACAATGGTTCAAAATAGCGCGGACGAGCATACCTTGCTTAAAGTGGCGGCAGCCCGGTCTACCTTGGTCCAGCTCATCTCGATGTTTTCGATTGCCGTAATCGGAATCGTCACGGACTTGATCGGCGTTCGTCTGGTTTATATCGCCTCCGGCTGCGTGCTGCTCGTATCATCCGCGTACGGCTTCGTGCAATTGCAGCTCCGGAAAAAAGGGGCCTTGCTGGAGCGCGAACATCTGTAGCGTAATTTCTCAATCGTTGGCCTGCTCCCCGTATTCCGGAAACAACAGCTTGAGCATCCCGAGAATGCGCTGCCGGTCTTGAGCGGTGAGCAAGTGGCCGTTGTAGTGAAGGCCGTTAACATATTGAAGCGACTTGCCGATATCGTACAGATGCTCAAGCGTCCGGGTATCGGTTTTTTCAGCGTCCGCTCCGGTCGTTCGGAATTGCTCCGCCATGCTTTCCAATTGGCCGATGAGCTTGTAAATCTCGACCTTCGGCGGATCTTGCTGAAGCAAAGCTTGCAGCGTGTCCGGCGTAATCTCAAAATCGTCGCCGAAGAACGGGCGATAATCCTGCTCTAATCTTTTAAGGGCCGCCCGGGGAATGACGGGAAGGGCTCGAACAATTCCTTCGAGGTCAATCCCGAGAATATCGAGCAGCTCCCGGAACGCCTGCCGGTACTTGTGGGTGTCGGCAAGCTTCTGATAACCGGCGGCCGCCATCAGGTCGGCATATTCGACGCCCAGCGGTTCGACCAGCTTCTCCAGCAGCTCGGGCGAGGGCATGTTTTTTTTCTTGCCGGTTTCGATCTGGGACAAATAAGGGTTGGAGTAGCCGATCAGATCGCCTAATTGGGTAAGCGTCAGCCCTTTGGCTTCTCTCAAGCTTTTTAAATAGGCACCGAACTGCTGAACGTTCATCCGCGCACATCCTTTCTTGTTCTTCCATTATACACCTTTACTTGCTATTAGTAAATATTTCAGAAATCTTTATTGCCAACAGCAAGAATGTGTGATAATCTTACTAACACAAAACAAGAAAAGAGGAACAGCAGCCCGCGGTTGCTTGTTCGCTGCAAGAATAAGCATCCAGGGGAATCGAAAGGTGGTCGCTATGAACGCTACGCTCACGCTTGCGCAAAAAAAAGCCGTCCGCGCAGCCATGGAAGAACGGCTGGCTCTGTACCGGAGCTACAAATACAGCAGCTTCGAACGCCGGGAAGCCCGGGTGACCGCCAGCTATGACCCGCGCTACCACGGGGCGACGAATGCGGTAAGCGATCCGACCGCGCAGATCGCCGTATACAACGTCAACGAGCAAATGCATCGCAGTTACGTGTGCGATTCCGTAGAAATCGCGCTGAGCCTGCTGCCGGACAAGCAGCGGTCGATCATCGAAACGCGATACATGCGGCAAAATACGCCGACGGACACGCAGGTATGCAGCAGACTGAGCTTGTCCAAGGATACATACGACCGACAACGGCTCGCGGCAATGTACGAAATGGCTTTATTTTTGGAAGTGGATTGCGGGTTCGAGCTGACATAAAGCACGGCAAGCAATAAATAGACCGTTCTCTCGTGCAGGGCGGTCTATTTCTATGCGGATTTTTTCATAAAAAAGCCGGTTCTTCCTGCGTAAAATAGAAGTACCGGCTCTCAGTTTTACTTTATGTAGGTTAGATCGAAAAATACGTGTCCTCGCCTTTCCAGATGCTGCGCTGCCGCTTTGGGAGGCTCTTTAAATGCGCTACTTCCTGCGGTACGCCGCTTGCTGCCGCCGCTTCATAGATCGTCATGCCGCCCAGAATGAGTTCGTCGGGCATCAGCAGCTCGACGGCGAACTGATTGGCTTCGTTCTCGATCCGGTCGATCGAAACGAGCGTGTTTCGGCGAAGGAAGGGCGTATTCACCTTCGGGTGAAGGATCACGTGCCCGAGCTCGTGCGCGCACGTAAAGCGCTGGCCGGATTTATCCAGGCCTTGGTTGATATGGATGCAGCGGATTCGTTTGTACGTGCTGAAGTAGCCAAGAATGTTGCCGAGCGGCTCAAAGAGAACATGGATGTTTTTCTGAGATGCGATTTTGAAAGGGTTGTTCGTACCGTATTTTTTAATCAGTTGCAAGGCTGCTTGTTTCGAATTTCGCATCCGTTTCTCTACCCCCGTACCGATTTTTTATTTTCGATATTTGTTCGGGGTAAACTTCTGTTTCGCTAACTGCTTGGCAAGCCGCATGGAATTCTCTAGCGATATTCGCAGCAATTCTTTACTCTCCTCATCCAAGGTTTCGCCATGAAAAGCAAGAGCTTCGTCGGACTCGAGATCGCTGAGCATTCGTTCGAGATCCCGGGCGATGTCCTTCTCTTCTTTGGGCGTCAAGGGAGACGGGTTCCGCTTCTCCTCCATGACCGGTACGGTCGGCGAAGGCTCGTCGGACAAGCCCAGAAGATAATCCGTCGTCACTTGAAAATGGGCCGCCAGCTTGCCGGCCATATCGGCGCTCAGCCGTTTTTTTCCCCTTTCGATCTCGTAATAATATTGAGGCGTAATGTTCAACAGTTCGGCGACAACGGTCCCCGCCATATTCCTTGCTTTTCGAATGTCCCGCACCCGATTCCCCATAAGACATTTCACCTTTTCTGAACTGGCTTTTAATAGAACGTTTGTTTCCATTATATCAGCTTTTAGCTTAATTATCAAGCTTGGTGAAATTAAAAACGAAGAAAATGGGAGGATAATTAAGCAAATGGTTTGTTTTTTGGATGTTTTTATGCGATAATTAATCTATATGATTAAATAAAACGGTTGTCATTTTGAAGCTAATAGCTTACAATTGGTTTCATAAAGCGAACAAATATGACGTATCGCGCAGCTCTGCCATAGGGCGTGGCAGCGCGATGCTTCATCCTTAAAGCTGGCGAATGGAGGAGCCTCGAACATGACGATTTACGTCCACACCCTGGAATCTGCGCATGCGGCCCCAACGTCGGGCCCTGCGGAACGGCGGCGGGTTGCCGTAAACACGAGCAATCAGGCGGAGCCGGCTTGCGGCGTGCAAACCGTGCCTTGCGAACCGTATCAACCGGCGACTTTGGAGATGCTTCGGACGAAGCTTGCCGGGCTTGTTCAAGCCGGACGTCAATCCGATGTTCGGGCGCTTCTCCGGCATTATGGCGCCGAACGGCTGTCGGACGTTCCGGCGTACTATTTTGACGAGCTGCTCCACGCGGCGGAAAAGCTCGGGTGAACGGTGCCGCAAGCTTAGGCTGTAAGTTTGATCGGACACACTTCCAGAGAACGACGAGAGGGGAACAAACCGAATGATGATGCTTAATCTCGAACAAAATTATGAGCAGATGGCTATCAATCAACTGCGCGGATATAAACGGCTTGCCGGACGAATCAAGATGCTTGAAAAATACCCGGTGAGCGGCGGAATGCGGCTCGGCACGTTCGTCCAGGACGATCAGCTCCAAGAGCTGCACCGGCAGTGGCGGAAGCTGCTGGCATCCGGCGCAGACCAAGAGGCGCTGCGAAGCACGGAGAAGCAAATCAAGGCGCTGCTGGAAGGGCTATCGGGTACCTCGGACGGCTATCAGGGGATTTTGGCGCGGATTGGCGAGCTGCAGGAGCTGAGACGGCAAAAAGAGCAGATGGAGCATGCGATGGATGCTCTGGACGATTTGAAACATGAATACGCGCAAGTGCTCAAATTGCTGTATGTGGATGGAAACGAGCCGCATGACATCGCTTGCGATCTGGGCATCTCCCTATCCACCTTCTATGGATGGAGACGCAAAGCGTTGAAGGAATTCGGAATATTGATTAGCTAGAGTCGCAGCAGTCTGCGGCTCTTTTTTTGCGCGATGGGCGGCTTGACCCGTGCGGCAGATTTATTGTGCTATAATAAAGCTAATTTTCAATAAAGAGGAAACGAGGAGAAACGATGCTTCAGCAGGATTTGGAATTCATCAATAATGTTAAAATGGAAGATATAACTCGACAAGGATCTCCAAACTGACAAAGTGGCTGGTCATCTCGTTGCTTCCTTAGACGGATTACGTTCGGCCGCTGCGATCAAGCTCTCCATTCATTCTTCAGCCCAGCGTTCAGAGTGTGTAGATCCTTAATCGTTTGAAGAAGCTCTGCTTTGCTTGTCTTCAGCACTTCCCGGATGTTGGAACTGAAGTACAAAAAAAAGACCCCAATGTGATTTGGGTTGACGCAGTGAAGGATGAGTTGTCTTGATTTTAAATTATGTAATCATAACTGAAAGAGTGTTGAGTTTGTGGTATAACACTACCCTACCATAAACCCAATATTCTAAAAATAGTTTTTAGTCTAGCCAATAGCCAGCTATTAGTCCATGCTTAAAATAAACGACTCACGTACACTGAACCATCTTTATAGGGAGGTGTCGTTGTTGAGTTGTCTGGATAGAAAAAAACGGTGTAAAAAGAAAACCGTAATTGTGTGCCATCCAAAAGGAAAAAAAAAGAAACGTCGTCTTCGAGTTATTAAAAAGATAGTTTGTAAAAAGTGTCCCCCGCCTAAAGGACAGCAATTACTTCGAGGACTTGCGGGAGCAATTGCAGAAGCTGGACCCCAAGGACTTGCAGGAGCACTTGGGCCACAAGGACTAGCAGGACTTGTAGGAGCGATTGGTGCACTTGGACCTGAAGGACTAGCAGGAGCACTCGGACCCCGAGGATTAGCAGGGCTTGTGGGAGCAATTGGCGCACTTGGACCCGAAGGACTTGCAGGAGCGCTTGGACCCCAAGGAGCAGCAGGACTTGCAGGAGCGATTGGCGCACTTGGACCCCAAGGCTTAGCAGGAGCACTTGGACCCCAAGGACTAGCAGGACTTGCGGGAGCGATTGGCGCAGCTGGACTGGCAGGACCAGCAGGACCAGCAGGACCAACAGGAGCAACAGGAGCAACAGGAGCAACAGGAGCAACGGGTCCAACGGGACCCGCAGGGCCGGCAGGTGGAGTATTAGGCTTTGCAGATTTTTTTGCCTTGATGCCTCCTGATAATGCAGCAACTGTTGCTCCCAACACGGACGTAAGTTTTCCGCAAGATGGTCCAATCAGTGGGACTGAAATTACCCGTATAAATGCGAGCTCATTTAACTTGGCTGCAATTGGCACTTATCAGGTTTTGTTTCAGGTAGGTGTAAACGAACCGGGTCAACTCATTTTAACACTCAATGGCGCTGACCTGGCTTATACGGTGGTCGGGCGTGCAACAGGTACTTCTCAAATAGTAGGAATAGCTCTTGTGCAAACAACGGTCATTAATTCAGTACTTACAGTCCGAAATCCTGCCGGCAATGCCGCGGCACTCACGATCACTCCATTAGCTGGAGGAACAAGGCCAGTTTCCGCACACCTTGTTATTACGCAGATTGCATAGAGGGAAAGAAATACAGTATTTTTCGATAAAAATGCCAATATCAAATAGAGGCCGGCCTCGATATTTTTGCGGTCAATTACTTGGTACGGGGTCATTGTGCTCCTACGACACAAATATAGTGACTTTGTAGCAATCACCGCCGACAGGCGAACAGGACCGGAAATCGTGGAATGAGCAAGGGACCAGGCACTTTCGACGCGGCCGCCGTATGCACCAGCGGAAAGGCTAAGAACAGGGAGTTCTCCAGCTATCTGTGATGGAGGACATCCCTTCTTTGATATGCTGTGTATTAACTCCCTCGAAATACTCACTCAGGCCCATGAATTCGCAGGATTTCACCCTGAATTAAGTGTGATAGAAGAGAGTCCACGGAGGAGCCGGTAGCAGAGGACCGTGGAAAGGGCATGCGGGAACAAGGGTGGTGGTCAGCCAAATGATTCCATATCTTGTATGTTTCCACGTAACCCTAGCGATTCTCACTCCCATGTCTCAACGGGTCTAAGCCCTTTCACTCCTTCGTCACATCTAACTAAGGGTGGAGGTCGGTCTTTCTAACGGAACGGGCCAGAGCCCTTTTGTGCAACGTCTTCCGATACTCCGTGCTTCTTATTATCCTGCGAATGCATCTGCTTGCAGGAAGACCCTTGGTCAAAGTCGTAAACTTCGCCGCTCTTATCCAAATCGCGTTGAAAGAAATATTTATACTGCCTACTTTCTGGACGAGCGCATCGAGATGATCCTCAATGGCCTGTGGATCGAGGGCTCGATGAGAACCGCCTCGGCCGCCCCTCCCGTGACCGATATCTCCTCAGCCAATGCTTAGAGCTTTGGCAATGTGCGACCGGCAAGGAAGACTTTAGCCCCGTCACGCGCAAAGGCACGGGCAACCGTTCTGCCAATGTATCCGCCTGCCCATATATGACGGCGTTCTTTTCCTTGAGCAGCATATGTTCTCCTCCTTTTCGCATCCTTCAATAGTAGAAAAGGCCTCATATGTCTCATGTTTAAACATCCAATTCAATTTGAGTCCTTAGGATTGCTATTTTCATTTCCTGCGTTATCCTACCCGTAATGACGTATCGTTAGTCTAAGACCTTATTTTCTCAGTCGACAACTTTATTTTTCAGTCTAATAGTTTATTTAAGGAGCTGCATGAGGTGGTCGAAAGTATTAAGGTCGGGGGCTGAGTTGGCCGCGAATATATATTGGAGAGGAAGCAAACGGATGCCGGTTTACCGCAAATTGCTTTATTTGTTTTGCAGGTTCGAAGCGATAGAAAAACGTCGGAATTTCACTGCAAAAGCATTGGAGTAACCATGGACAACCTCTGTAACGAAGTGCGGTTTTCCCGTGCTATGATGTTAATGTAAGATAATTGTGCTAAGGGGAAAACGAACGAAAGAGTCGCAGCGATGCGGCTCTTTTTACATTCGCTTCGCTCCGGGCACAAGATTAGGCTTCAGGGGGAGGGAGGATATGGAGCGGTTGCGCAAACTGGAAAGCACAGTTCAAGCAGGCGATTTCCGGAGCACCCTTTGAGGTGTGAGCCGTTGGCGGGCGGAAACGCTGTCTTCGGCAATTCATGAAGCTTTTATCCGGCTTCAATCGGGGTGGTGAATGTGGAAGAAATTAAGCAGGGGATCGCGAAACGGCTTAAGGAATTGTTTCCGGCCGCAAGCGTCTACACGGAACAAGTCGAGCAGGGCTTCACGAAGCCTGCTTTTTTTGTTCGGCAAACGGAAGGTGCGCAGAAGCACGGAATGAACCGCCGGTATATCCGGACCGGGACGTTCGACATCGCCTACTTTCCGATTCCGGGCAGTCCGCAGTTGATCCGCGATTGCGAGACGGTCCGGGATACGCTGTACGAGCAGCTTGAGCCGGTCCCGTGGGAAGGTCATACGTACCGCGGCTCAGACATGCGCTACACTTTGACGGACGACGGGCTTCATTTTTACGTAAGCTTCGAGGTTCATGTGATGCGGCCGAAAGAGGCCGCGGCTGCGATGCGAAAATTAGTACAGGAGGAACATATCCGACATGATTAAAAAAGGGACGTCAAAAGCGACAGCTATGAAGGAAGAAACGACTTCCGCACAGACGGCGGCTCAGGAGAGCTTGCCGGCTTTTACGAAGCGGCAGTTTTTGGAGTCGAAGCTGTTTACGGCGCAGCAGAAGGATTTGCTGAACGCCCTGCTGCACGATGAAGAAACGTATACGACCGATCAGGTCAAACGACAAATCGAACAATATTTGAAAAAGGCGGTGGAATAGATGGCAGGCGGAACATGGACAACTCAAAACAAAGTACGCCCAGGGGTGTACATCAATTTCGAAGGTGAAGGAAAACCGGCCGGTGCAGCCGGCGAACGCGGCATTATGACGATGGCGCTTCCGCTCGGCTGGGGCGAAGCGAAGAAGGTGCTGACCATCCATGCGGGAGACGATGTGAAAACGCTGCTCGGCTACGATATCGCAGCGCCTCAGCTGCTGCTGGTCCGCGAGGCTTTGAAACGCGCCAAAACGGTGCTGCTATACCGTTTGAATGCCGGAACGAAGGCGGCCGCGACGGTCGGCGCACTGAAAGTCACGGCCAAGCACGGCGGCGTGCGCGGCAACGATTTGTCCGTCGTCGTTCAGGCGAACATCGACGATAATACGAAATTCGACGTGAAGACGCTGCTGGCCGGACAAGCCGTCGATTTGCAGACGGTAGCCAATATCGCCGGGCTGAAAGCGAACGACTGGGTCGTATTTAGCGGCACGGGCGATTTGACGGCGACGGCGGGCGCTTCGCTCACCGGCGGTGCCGACGGCACCGTAACGAACCAGGATCATACCGACTATCTCGGGGCAATCGAAGTGTTCGATTTCCACACGATGGCGCTCGCATCCGGCGATGCTACGCTGAAATCCGTCTACACGGCCTTCGTGAAGCGGCTTAGAGATACCGAAGGCAAGAAGGTGCAGGCCGTGCTGGAAAACTATCCGGCCGCCGACTTCGAAGGCGTCATCAGCGTTAAAAACGGCGTCGTGCTGACGGACGGCACCGTTCTGGATGCGGTGAAAGCGACGGTATGGGTAGCTGCGGCAACGGCCGGGGCGCAGGTGAACCAATCGCTCACGTACCAAGCTTATGACGATGCGGTCGACGTGGACGTCCGTTACACGAACTCCCAAATCGAATCCGCGCTGCGCGGCGGCGAGGTTGTTTTTGTGCAAAACAAAGGCCGTGCCATCATTGAGCAGGACTTGAACACGTTCAAAAGCTTCCTGCCGACAAAAGGCAAGCCGTTCTCCAAAAACCGCGTGATCCGCGTGCTCGACGGCATCGCCAACGATATTAAGCGGATTTTCGAGACGTTCTATATCGGCAAGGTCAACAACGACCATGACGGCCGCAATTTGCTGTGGAACGAGGTCGTTACTTACCTGAGAACGCTGCAGGCGAATGCGGCGATCCAAAACTTTAATTCGGAAACCGACGTGAACGTCATTCAAGGTCAGGACGCCGACAGCGTATTTGTGGAGCTGCACGTTCAGCCGGTGGATTCGATTGAAAAAATCTACATGAAAGTGACGGTGAAGTAACATGGCAGATCAAAAAGTGTTACATGCTCGCGATACGATTAGCGGTCAGGAAGGCCGTGCTTACGCAACGATTAACGGAAATGCGGAAGAAATGTTCTACGTAAAGAAGCTGGAAGCCAAAGTCGAGAAGGAAAAAGCCGAAATCAAGGCGCTCGGCCGCCGGGGAACGCAAAGCAAAGCGAAAGGCTGGAAAGGCACCGGCAGCATGACGATTTACTATATGACTACGCTTTTTCGCGATCTAATGAAGGATTATATGGTCAGCGGAAGGGACACTTATTTCGACATTACGGTAAAAAATGACGATCCTTCCTCCTCGGTAGGCATGCAAACCGTTGTCATTAAAAACGTCAACCTGGACAGCGTCATCATGGCGTCTCTGGACACCGGAAGCGATACGTTGGAAGAGGAAATCTCCTTTACTTTCGACGGTATTGAAATTATCGACCGTTTCAAAGCCCCTTCCATGAACTAATCACATTAACAGGAGGACCTGACATATGAGCGATTTAAGCGTATTTTTTGCCCAAAATGCAGAAGCCAGCACGATTGAGGAAGTCGTTATTTCCGAACGGTTTAAGGACCGTGAGGGCGTTCCGGTGCCGTGGCGTCTCCGCAGCATGACGGAGGAAGAAAACGAGGCGGTGCGCAAAGCCGCCACGAAGCGTGTTAAAGGCAAAGGCGGCAGCTACACGACCGAAGTCGACCAGAACGAATACATCGCCAAGCTGGCCGTGAACAGCGTCGTTTTCCCGAACCTGAAGGACGCGGAATTGCAGCAATCGTACGGCGTGCTCGGCGCCGAGTCGCTGCTGCGCAAAATGCTGCTCCCCGGAGAGTATGCGAACCTGCTCCAAAAGGTGCAGGAGCTCAACGGCTTCGACAAGGACATGAACGAGCTGGTTGACGAAGTAAAAAACTGATCAAAGAGGGCGCAGGCGAGGCGAATTACGCTTACTATGCCCTCCACGAGCTTCACATTTTACCGCAGGAGCTCATGGCGATGTCACGGTGCGAAAGGGCCGCGATCTACGCCATGATCGACGTGCGGGTAGAGAAGGAAAAGCGTGCCCGCGCTAAAAAGGGGCTATGAGGAGCGTCTCTCAGGAGGCGCTTCTTTTTAGGTTATAGAAAGGAGGTAGTGGATGTGAATTTTGGTCTCCAAATATTTGAACGTACTGCAAGGGCGTTCGGACGGTCGCTTGAAAAGGAATTTTTACATGTAATCACGAGCAAACCGGTTTTTAGACCTTTGGTAATAGCAGGTCTCATTGAAGCCAAGGTAAGAAGCGGAATCAATACGATCGGACAAGGCATGTATCGATACGCTTTTATGGCTAATGATACTATTTCTAGAATAGGTTCTGCGGCTGTTACACAGATTCCGAGCTTTCTAGGATGGACTATGAAATCACTCGAAAAGGGGCTTCTTCGTGTAATTACAAATAAGCCTATTTTTCAGGCCACGCTAGTCGCAGGACTTATAGAGGCAAAGATAAGAAACGGTCTCCATGCGCTCGGTCAGAGTTTCAAAGCACTCGGCCACAGTATTAAAGCGCTTGGTCAGAGTATCAAAGCGTTGGCGCCGAAATTCAAGGAGTCATTTTCCAAGCTCGGAGCCAAGGCTGGTTCTATGATTGATGTAAAGAAGCTGTTTCAAGCAACCGTCGGGAGTGCGATGAAACAGCAGAACCAAAAAGATATGTTCATTGCCCGGACTGGCAATGACCAAGTCGGAACGGCCATGTTTGAGAAGTTCAAGAAAGAAGCATTGGCTGCCGGAGAAGATGCAAATGAGTATTTGTCCAACTCCTTATCGTTCATGTCTGTCGCGCAGAACTCGGATCAAATCAGCAAATTGAACAACATTGCTCAGCGTCTGGCTATATTCGATCCGGAGAAAAAGGGACTTAAAGCCAACGGGGAAGCTATTAAAAACGTGCTTAGCGGAGATACGGCCTCGATGGATTCCATAGCCAAGCGGTTTGGTATGGACAAAAATCAAGTAAAAGATCTTAAACTGGACAAGCTTTTACAAAAGGGCGATGTTGGCGGAGCTATTACGGCCTTGGACAAACTCCTTGAAAAGAACAATATGGGGCAGGCAGCCTATGATAAAATTTCCAAAAGTCCCGCGAATCAAGTAGGGACTATGATGAACAACTTTAAAAACGCTCTGACAGAAACGGGTCAAGCGGCTTTAACAGCGCTGCTTCCTGTGATCACAATAATTAATGAAGCGTTTCAATCCGGAAAGTTTCAGCCCTTCTTCGACGGGTTGAAAGCGGGACTAAATGTTATCGCTCAAGGGGTTGCGGCTTTTGCCGGTTTTATTATGAATCATCTAGGTCTTGTGCAAAATGTATTGATAGCTCTTGGGATCGTTCTCTTGGTTCTCGCAGGTATTTGGTTAATTCAGTGGTTTTCTGCTTTTTGGCCTGTATTCTTGGTAATCGGAGTACTCGTATTGCTTTTGGAAATACTCAATCAATTCGGAATTTCCACCAGTCAGGTCGTCGGTTTTGTGGCAGGATTATTTTTTAGTCTATTTGCCATGATTTATAATCGAATTGCTTTGTTTTGGAATATCATACTTGCGGTTGCCGAATTTTTCGCCAACGTTTGGAACGAGCCGGGATATGCTTTTAAAAAGCTTTTTTACGATTTGTTTAAAAGCGTGTCCGAATATTTTATCAATTTAATCAATGGTGCTATTAAAGGTTTAGACTGGTTAATTGAGAAAGTGAATGAAATAACGGGCAGTAAATTTTCTCTTATCGGAAAATTCGAAAGCGAATGGGTGGACAAGCTTAAACCGGATCCCAAAACAGGTACGGTAGATTATTCGAATCTCCGGTGGGAACAAAAGGATCTATCCCAAGCCTTTAGCGAAGGCCAAGACTTTGCCGCAAACGCTATGAATTTCGGCGGAGGCAAGGTTGAGGACATGAGTAACCTCTGGAACAATAAGGGAACAAACATCCCTCCTGCCAAACAACCCGGATCCCAGCTTCCGAATATTAACCGCGTGAACGAGATCGGTGAAATCAATAATACGGTCGATATCTCCAGCGAAGACTTGGAGGTTATGCGGGATCTGGCGGAAATTCAGAGCATCCAAAACTTTGTGACGCTGACGCCAACCGTACAAGTGACCACCGGGGATATTCACCAGCCGGCCGATGCGAACGAAATGATCCGGCGCATCGAAGAAGTGATGTCGCGCGAAATTGCAAATTCCGCTCAAGGGGTGTACGCGTGATGGAAGATCATTATTTTATTTATTTGAGCTTTAATAACCAGGCCGAAGGCTGGAGACTGCCGATCAACCCGGAATCGATCGAAATTTCGGAAGAAGGGCAGGGGAAAACGTACAACATTGTCGGTAAAGGCGGAGGGACGGAAGAGACGCGCGCGGGCGAGATCAATGTCATTCAGAGCCCGAAGCTAAAAGAGGTCAGCTTCAGCAGCTTTTTCCCCTCAAAATCGCATAACTATCCGTTTATTGTACAGGGAATTCCGGAGCTGACTCCGAAGCCGAAGTACCAGTATCTTAGCGATGGGACTCATGAGCCGATGAAATACGTGAAAGATATCCGCAAATGGATGGAAACGAAGCATCCCATCCGTTTTATGTATATCGTTCGACGCGGTCGCGAAGATGGCAAACTGGATAACGCCAGCGATCGAGACCTCAACTTTCCGGCTTCCATCGAAAAGTTCGAATGGAAGGAAGTTGCCGGTTCCCCAGGGGATATCGAATATACGCTGTCGCTTAAGGAATACGTCTTTTACTCTGCAAGAAATGTTCAGCCCGTTGTGAATGCCAAAGGGGAGACCGTTCTCGTTCAACAGCAGCCTGCCCGCCCGAACGAAGGGGTCATGCCGGAGACGCATACCTTCCAAGACGGGGACAGTCTTACGAAAATATCCACAAAGTACTACGGCGACAGTGCGCGTGCCCGCGAAATTCAAGACTTTAACGGGATTTCGGATTCGGAAGTGGAAGGGATCCAAAACGGCACAGTACTGAAACTGCCGCCAAAGTAAAGGGGGACCGTCATGCTTCAGATTGAAATCGATAACAAGGACGGCTTCCTCTGGGACCTTTCGGGGATCGTCTCCGAAGCGACATTTAAAACCGCCCGGGTCGGGCAGGCTTCAAGCTTTGAAATGACCTTGATCAAGGGTGGATTCTATGAAGCGAAAGAATTCAAGTACAACCTCGGCGACATTGTCCGGGTCAGACAAGACGGCCGCAATGTGTTTTACGGCTATATTTTCTCCATCGAAAGCGGGAGAGAGGAAACCGTACAGATTACGGCCTACGATCAAATGCGTTATTTGCTTGCAAACGATTCTTACGTGCTCTCGAATGTAACGGCAAGGCAAGTGGTGGAGCGCATTGGCAAAGACTTTGGGCTGAAGCTGGGCAAGCTGGACGATACAAAGCACGCCATTCCGGGGCTTAGCGAAAACAACACGAAATTGCTTGATATCATTTACAAAGCACTCGACAAGACGTTAATTGCCACGAAAAAAATTTACGTCCTGTTCGACGATTTCGGGGAGTTGATGCTTCGTGATGCTGAAACCATGGCTTTGGATTTTTCGCTTGGAGATACGAGCCTTGTCTACGATTACAAGCAAAAACGCTCGCTTGACAAAACCAGCAACAAGATCAAGATCGTCCGGGATAATAAAGAATCCGGAAAGCGCGAGCTCTATATTATTCAAGACAGCCGAACCATTGCCAAATGGGGGCTGCTTCAGCATTACCAGACCGTCGACGAAAAGGTGAGCGCCGAAAAAGTCAAAGAAATGCTGGACAATCTGATCCAGCTGAAAAACCGCGAGCAAAGGTCGTTTTCAATCGAGGCTCTCGGGGATATCCGCGTGCGGGCCGGCTGCTACGTTTCCATTAATATGGAAGAGCTTGGACTGAATCAACGCTTTTTGGTCAATGAATGCACGCATAAATTTGACGGCAGTGTCGAGCACACGATGAGCTTGGAATTGATCGACATTCGCATTGGGGAGAGATAGGAATGGGACTCTTAAATCTTATCAAGCAAGCCGGCCTCGATGCCGTCGAGGCGGGCAATCCGGTATCTGTAATATTCGGAACGGTAGCAAGCGTAAGTCCTCTGAGTGTAACCATTGATCAACGGTTCACACTGACAGAGGATTTTTTAATTGTTCCGGAGCAGTTGACGGATTACCGGGTGACGGTTGGGGGACAGGAGATCGTGATTCGGGAAAGGTTGAAAACGGGGAACCGCGTCATTTTGCTTCGCATGCAGGGCGGGGAGCAGTATGTCATTGTAGATCGGGTGGTGACGGCATGATTCCGCAAGGCGGTGTGCTGGGAAACAACCGGAACGCAGAAATTGCGCAGCTGCCCAGCCGGACTTACCGGTTGGATAATGCGACGAAGCGGATCGTCGGTATGACCGACGGGCTGGAAGCGGTCAAGCAGGCTGCGCGGCTCATTCTGGAGACGGAGCGGTTTGAGCATTTGATCTATAGCGGCAACTATGGCCGCGAGTTCTCCGGATTGCTTGGGCGAGAGCCCGCTTTCGTACAGGCGGAGCTTTACCGGCGTCTCCGTGCGGCGCTAATGCAGGACGACCGGATTCGGGATGTGCAAGACATACGGATCGCGGTTATGGGGGACGAGGCTTCGGCTTCGTTCACCGTTGTATCGCAATACGGCAGTTTTGAGATGACGAAAGGAGTGGGAGCGGGTGTATGAACATCAGACGTTTCAAACGATTTTGAACCGGATGCTTTCCCGTGTGCCGGCAGACGTGGACAAGCGGGAGGGCAGCATCATCTATGACGCCCTTGCGCCGGCCGCGTTGGAGCTGGCGGAGATGTATTTTCAGCTGGATACGAACCTGAACCTTTCGCTTGCGGATACGGCGAGCGGCGAATTTTTGGAACGGCGGACGGCCGAGTTCGGGGTGGAGCGCGAAAAGGCCAGCAAAGCGCGCCGTAAGGGGCTATTTTACGGGAATGCGGACGCACCGGCGGATGTACCTGTCGGCAGCCGGTTCGGGGCCGGGGACCTGCGGTATGCGGTTGTTCGCCGCATTGCGGCCGGTGTGTTCGAGTTGGAATGCGAAACGGCCGGCGTCAGCGGGAACCATTATTTCGGTGCGCTGCTGCCCGTCGATTATATCGCCGGACTTGTCCGCGCGGAGCTCGCAGATGTGCTTGTCCCGGGAGAAGACGAGGAGTCGGACGAGGCGCTGCGGAAGCGGTTTTTCCAGGGGCAGAAGGAGAAGCCGTTCGGGGGCAACATGGCGGATTACAAGCAGAAAATCGGCAATATTCCCGGAGTAGGCGGGGTCAAAATTTTCCCGGCGTGGCAGGGGGGCGGTACGGTAAAGTGTACTTTATTGGGCAGCGATTTTAATCCGCCGTCCGCCGCTTTGATCGAGGAAGTACAAACGATCATAGATCCTACGGTGAACCGGGGCAAAGGCTGGGGACTGGCCCCGATGGGCCATACCGTCACGATTGACGGTGTTCAAAGCGCGAAGATCGACGTGGAGACGACGATTACGCTCGCTGCGGGTGTCACTGTCGGGCAGGTGCAGGAAGAGATCGAGGCCGCGGTTTCGTCCTATTTGCTCGGATTGCGGCAAACCTGGGCGGAGGAATCCCAGCTGATCGTCCGGATCAGCCAGATCGACGCGCGTATTTTGACCGTATCCGGGGTGAACGATGTGAAGGGGACCCGCGTGAACGGCGAGACGGCAAACCTTATTTTGCCGACGGAGAAAATCCCGCAGATGGGGAGGGTGACGCTGCATGTCTAAGCTGATGGACTATTTGCCGGAGCATTTTCACGAGATCAAGGAAATGAAGGAGCTGACCCGGACCGAGGACGAGGAAATCGAGGCGATAGCCCAAGCGGTCCGGCAGTTTTTGGATAACCAGTTCGTCACGACGGCACAGGAATGGGTGATTAAACGGCGGGAGGATATGATCGGCATTCGTGCAGACTCGGCGGTGGAAACGCTGGAGTTCAGGCGAAACCGGCTGATTAACCGCTATTCCACGCGGCCGCCGTTCACCATCCGCTACCTGCAAAACCGGTTGGATTCCCTCATCGGGCCGGGTGTCGCAAAGGTGGAAGCGGACGGGCAAGAGTTCATTTTGAAAATTACGATGGGTGTACCCGATGCGGCGTATTTCAAAGAGATCGAGCATACGGTCCAGATCGTCAAGCCGGCGAACCTTGTATACAACCAGGCGACTTCTTTGGCTGACCGCATCGGGCTCGAGGAGCACATTTGGAAAACGCCGCTTACCCGGATGACCCGGCTCTCCACGACGTGGAAGCTGGGCAGCACCCCATTCGCCAATCGCGGCAAGGAGGTACAGGTGAAATGATTCCTACAACGTTTTTGAGCGAGCTGGCTCAATTTACGAATTCGCAAATTGCTAAGGTAGTCCTGAACGGCAGCTACGAGATCGATACTTTCCGGATCAAAAAAGTGGACGCGGGTACCGTGGAGCTGGAATATATGATTCCGGCCGGCTCGGTGGCCGACGTGACTTTGATCGAGCTCCAAAGCAGCAAAGGACAAGTCATAAGCTCTAACGAGGCGTATGTGCCGATTACGAGCGATACGTTGATTAAGCATACGGTGATCGTGAAGGAGGTGTAGGGATGGCATACGAGGCCAAGACCAACTGGCAGCTGGACGATAAGGTGACCGAGAGCGACATGAACCGGATCGAGCAAGGGCTAAAGGATGCGTACGAGAATAGTCTGACAAGCCCACCGCCTGAGCAGGTGAACCTGAGATATGGTTTGCAGGTTGTGGATGCGAAGCGGACCGCTCCGCTGGAGAATGTCGCCATCAAGGGCCGGACACTGATGAATTTGCTAGGGCGGGATGGGAATTGCGAGGATATAAGTAGATGGACAGCTATTCAATCTACCTTGAGTTCCGATACTACAAACAAAATACTCGGGAACTCTTCGCTAAAAATTACATCAGATAGTGCCATTGGAACAGGCCATTTTGCTTATATTAGTAATTATATTATTCGTGATTCTTCCTTATATTTGCTACTTGGCAGCGTGAAGCCTATTGCGGGAGAAGCCAAAATCGTACCAATTACGTTTAAAGATTCAACAGTAACGGGCGATTATGGAACTTGGGTTCCTACGATAAGCGATACAACCCAATTTAGCTTTGTCGCGTTTAAATTCAAGCCAAACCGTGGCAGCAACAAGCTTGAACTTAGGTTAATTACAAGCGATGGAGCTGGTGCCAATTTTGACGCTATCGCGCTTTATGAAATTACTCGGGCGGAATTTGACGCAATTGACAATATGACACCTGAACAGATCGCAGCAAAATGGCCATACGTCGATGATCTGAAGAACATTTACTCGCCCTATATTGTGAGGTACGGGGAAAATCTTTTGTTGCCAATGAGTGAAGCTACAACGGCAATTGGAACAGCTAAGTATGAGGTAATCGATCCGTATAAGGCGAAAATTACAACTAATGACATTAATCAATTTGTAGGATGGAGAAACATTTCGGCTATTCCGGATCATGAATACACATTCTCATTCGAGAGTGCTACTGGTGGATGCAAGGTCTATATTAATGAAGTTTCGAGTGTCGACGGATCTGTCTCTCAACGGGTGTTTACCGCAATTAGCCCCATTCACTTTAGGAGCAAACCTGCGACCAAGACTCTGGAATTATTTTTTGGTAATGCGGATGCCACCGGGACTTATATCGTTGATAAGCCAATGCTTACCCTAGGAACAACAGATAAACCGTTCAAATCGCACAACGAGGACTATCTCTTCTTTCCCAACGTTCAACTTGCTTCCAATGTCGAGGGAACGGTCTACGATACTTTGTTTCAACGTGACGGGAAGTATTGGAAGCTGGCGAGGCTTAAGGCAGTAGAACTAGGTGGACACTTGAAATGGTGGACGCTAAGTGAAGTTGCTGGTGTTAAAGCTGTAACTACAGATAAAAACATACTATCCGACGCTCTCTTAGGTGCCGATTCGCTTGGTATTACCAAGTTTGTAAAATATGACGGAACGCTTCTCCAAGATTATCCAGGAAATTCAAATGTCCCTGATACGGGATGGATTGCAGCGGACCAATCCATTCGCGTAGCAATAGCTAACGCAGACAGCGGATGGGGGGATAAGTATGAGCCGTCACTCGATGATATCAGAGCATATTTCAACGGTTGGCGGATGTGTGATACATCTGATCCAACAGGAAAAACTCCGTATAATAACTCAGGTACAAGAGGATGGTATTGGGTAACCGACAAAGATGCGAATCCGCGCTTTGCTGCTACTGTGCCGACTTCTCGAGCCGGTAACGGATGGAAACCTTATACGCTCCAATACCAGCTTGCCAAACCAACTCCAGAGGAAATCCTGGTGGAAGGCGGCATTACGCTGCACGAAGGGTTAAATCAGGTAGAGATCGGCAACGCCTTAATTGTACGGGAGAAAGCCAATCCATTTTTCAATGGTGATACCAATACTTATGTGAATAATACGTTCCTGGGTGGCGGCGTCTCAAAACTAAAAAACAAAACTTCCAAAATATGGAAGGTATATAAAAATGAAGTCGAGGATAATGGAAGGTGGATTTTCTATAAAGGAGCCCATACTTTTGGACAAGCCGAGGCTTATGCTGCTAAGCTCGGAAATTACGATCCATCAGCAGCTTATACCGTTACCTATCTTGCTCTTGACCAATATTCTCTGACCTGCAACGTTCTCGCCATCCAAGGCGAATATGCGGGCAACGTAAAAACGTTTGTTGATGCATTGGCAGCTAGTCAGGCTGATCTACTGGCGCGGGTTAGCGTGCTAGAAAGTACGAAGGCTCAGAATGTGTTGAGACAATATATCAAACCGACTTTGCTAAACAATTATGCAGCGTGGGAAGACTCGTATCCCGGAAGTCATTTTGAACAGCCCGGTTATATGAAGACGGACCAAAATATAGTGAAGTTTCGTGGATTGTTACGAGCTGGGATTAAAGCGGCCGGTACAGTCATCTTCGTGTTGCCAAGGGGCTTTCGGCCTCTAAAACGAATGATGTTTGGCGCCGCCGTTGGGCATCGTATTGATGTTAACCCGGATGGCAGTGTTACCGCAGTACTTATCAACGGGAGCGGTGATGGTGAACCGGTCTCGCTGGAAACAATTGAATTTATAGCAGAACAGTAATGGAGGTGCGGCGCAGTGAAAGAAGCAATTATTGTCGATCTAAACGGCCTGTTCATTGAACCAACGCTTGTCACAGGCGATGTGACAGGCGTTTTTCCTATATACGAACCGAAGCTTGCAGAAGGAAATGCCGAAGAAGTTCCGCAGCTATCACCAGAGATAATCGGTTATACCGTTGCTATTGCCGTTCCCACAGGACTAAGCAGGCCCAAATTTGATTTCAAAGCATGGGAGCTTTATAAAAAGCAGCTGGAAGGGAAAGTAGGCGGCATTAGCAAGCCGTCGCAAGAAGTAAAGTTATGGATTGAAGGACAAGCAGAGGAATTTGATATGCAGCGGTCTACAGGGGAAGAAAAAAATATCAGTTTTGCAGAAAAAATGAAGGACCGGAAACATAGATTGGTTTCAATCTATAGGCGGCTATTGAATAGTCCATTGAAGAAAAAGAATAGAACGAGTGGAAAATATTGGGGTAACCATAATCAAAACCCGCAAACGGACCACTTACCAGATTGAGTCTATTAATAGTCAGGAGGCATAGAAATGGTTTATAGGGCAAAAACCGATTGGCAGTTTGATGAAACTGTGACAGAGAACGACCTGAATCGTATTGAGCAGGGGATAAAAGATGCATATGAGACGAGCGTAAGCAAGCTACCACTTGTCCCCATCTCTTTACAGTCCGGTCGGCAAGTCATCGAAAGCGACGTTGTTGCGCCGCTGACCGGGCTGCAAATCAAGGGGCGGACGCTGGTGAATCTGCTAGGACGGTCGGGTGGTTTCGAAACCCTGAATATATATGGAGAGGGCTGGAATTCGTGGCAAGTCACAGCAACAACGCAAGGCGGATATCCAACCACTACAGGTAGAGGTAGATGTGCGGTTAAGATCAATGCAGGTCAAACGGCTGGGAACATAAACCGGTATGTTTTGACGTTTGTTAGTGGGAGATTTTATATCGCACTGGCTGATATAAAAAACCATAACTTATCTGGCGGTATGCGCATAGCAATAGCAAATTCAGCCTCCGTTTTTTCGCCTTATGTTACAGACACAGCCAAATATCATACAGTGTTTGCAAAGGCTGCGCCCACTAGTACAACTTCTAACGGGGGAATAGAGCTTCAAGTAGTAGGGGATGCAGGACAGGAGGCATTTGTAGATTCTGTACGTGTTTACGAAATTACGAGAGCGGAATACGACGCACTCGACAGCATGACGCCGGAGCAGATCGCTGAAAAATGGCCGTACGTTGACGATATAAAAAGCGTCTATTCGCCCTATATCATCAAAAACGATGAAAACCTGCTGCCACCGTTTACAGATTGGAACGTTCACCAAACTGCCGGAAAGGTTTTGGAACCTTACTTATTGCACGTAGAAACGACAAGTACAAACCAGTATACCGAGATCAAGGGCATTAAAGTAGTACCGGGCAAGCAATATACCCTATCCTTAAAAGACATTGTTCTGGGACAAAAAGTTGTTCTTGAGTTTTACGACAAGAGCGGGGTCTATCTGAATGGTAGTGCAATAGAGAGTCCGGCAAAATCGATCACTCTATTAGCACCAAATTCTGCCGAAACGGCTACTGTATATACAACCAATACAACGGCAACAATTAGCTACACGCTAGAAAAACCGATGCTTAATATCGGCTCTGTCGAGATTCCATTCAAACCTAAGAACGACGATCAACTATTTTTCCCAAACGTTCAGCTCGCCTCAAACGTTGATGGAACGGTTTATGATACGCTGTTTCAGTCTGGGGGCAAATATTGGAAGCGAACACGGTTTAGGACGATGAACTTGACGGGGGATTTGAATTGGATTTTCAATAACGATTTTTCAGGATTTAAAGAAGCTGCCATACTGAATTTTGAAAAAAACTGCGTTGCCAACTCCGAAACAGTTGTAAAGTATAGCGGCAAGGTATTGCCGACAAGTCGTGATACGATCAGTGACTCCTCCAATTTGCAATCAGTAGGACACTTGTTAATTCGTATTCCAGACACAGATTCCGGATGGGGGGAAGAGTACAAACCGTCCGATGAGGAGGTCAAGGCGTATTTTTACGGATGGAAAATGTGGCATAAGGAATCTAGCGACTCTGCTGTCCCGTATAACGGTGACGGGACCAGAGCTTGGAAGTCGTACGCTACAGGAGCAGAGACTACCGTGCTTCCGAGGTCTTCGGACGGAGCAGCGTATAGGCCGTACCATCTACAATACCAACTTGAAACACCGACCGTCGAAGAAATCGCATCCGAGGGCGGAATCACGCTGCATAAAGGAGCGAATCAGATTGAAGTCGGTACGGGAATGATTGTGAGAGAGAGAGCGAATGTTGGATTAGATTCCAGTTATGCTTACATTAACGATTTGAATGCAAACGGACAAGCAAACCATAGTTCACAGACAAAATATAGACTGGATAAATTCTATGGGATTTACAAAAACGAACAAAGCGATTCTTCATGGAATGTAGATGATGTATCTCCCGCATACGGAAAAGTTAGGGCATGGAAAAGACGTTCTGATTATGATCAATCGGCAGCCTACACCGTGACCTACCTCGCACTTGATCAGTACGCGCTATCCTGCAATCTCCTATCGCTTGAAGCCGCATATCCGGCGAATATGAAATCCGTCGTCGATACGCTTGCTGCCGGACATGCCGATATGGCCGCGCGAGTGGGGGCACTTGAGATTACGCGGGCACAACGGGCGCAGCCGCAGTGGATTACACCGACGCTGATGAATGGATGGGTTAGTTATGGCCCTAACGAAGCGCCTGCGGAGTATAACTTGGACGAGTTTAATATTGTTAGACTTCGTGGACTTATTAAGCCAGGCGCAGCCATACCGGGTACGGTAATTCTTCAGCTTCCAGCTAGATACCGTCCGAATTATATAAGACGCTTTACGGTTCCGGCATCGGGTGGCGGTGTTCATTCATATGCGGATTTATTCGTTAATACTTTAGGAGAGTTGCGAATAGATGTGGTCCCTAATGGTGTAGTGTGGGTGTCACTGGATCCAATCGCGTTTACTCTCTAGGAGGTGTATACAGTAATGAAAGAAGCAATCATAGTTGATCCAGACGGATATAGGACAGACGTAACGCTCGTAGACGACAATGTCTCGGGCGTTTTTCCTTTATATCGGGAACCTGAACAACCAACAAAAGGCGAAGCCGAAAATACGCGGCCAGCACCGGAGCTGATCGGCTATACCGTCGCCGTTCCGGTTCCGGAAGGCTTGTACAAGCCACAATTCGATTTTGCCGCGTGGGAACTATTCAACAAGCCACTGGAGTTGGAGTTGGACAAGGATGGTAAGCCGAAAACGGACGAATCGGGGAACGTCATATACAAGCCACGTCCAGACGTGAAGCTGTGGATCGAAGGCCTTACGGCGGAAGAGCTTGAGGCAATCAAGAATCCGCCTGCGCCGCCAACCGCAGAGGAAAGGATCGCAGCATTGACAGCACAACTAAAGATGCAGGAAAAACAAATGGCCGCCGTGAGTGCCGACTTACAGGCATTCATGGAATATATCACGAATAAAGGAGAATAGACCGACAATGGTAAACTTATCGTTTCTCGTCTCTACCTATTCACGCAACATTATCATTTTTGGAAATGAGCGTTTCAAGGCCGGTGACGGCTTTAAAGGTATTCCCGAAAGCTACTGCCAAGACGTATCTTGTTACGCTGCAAAAAATTATTCCCTCGCTGAACTTGATAACGCATTGGAAAGAGGTTGGATCAATCAACAAGAGTATGAGAATATCATCTCTTTAAAAACAGAAATCGATCCAGCTTCGGTCTGAACCATTATAGCTACTGGCTGCCCCGATCCCATCGGGGCTATTTTTTCGCTCTTCTTCGGGCTGAAAGGAGGAATACATGGACAAATCCGCGGTGGTCAAAACAGGCTTCGGCGTCATTGGCAGCTTCATCTCATGGGTCGTCGGCGGGCTCGGGCTCGCCTTTACCATCCTGCTGGGACTCATGCTGTTGGATTATGCAACGGGGCTTATGGCGGGATACGTTAAGAAAGAACTCAGCAGCCGTACCGGAACGAACGGCCTCCTTCGAAAAACCTACATTATTATTCTTGTCGGCTGCGTGTATATGATCGAGCTGTCGGTCCTTAACTCAAATGGAGTGATCGGTGACGGTGTCGTTATCGCGTACAGTGTGATTGAGTTTCTAAGCATTGTCGAAAATGGCGGCAAGCTTGGAGTACCTCTCGGGCCGTTGAGCAACGTCATTGCCGCGATCAAAGGGAAGGAGGAGCGCCATTGACAAGGGAGCAATTTATCGCTGTAGTTGCGCCTGTCGCTGTGGAGCTGAGAAGGGAAGGTTCTCCGATCTTCCCTTCGGTTCGGATCGCCCAAGCTTTGCTTGAAACCGGCGGCAAGATCCACGAATGGAACAACCTTGTCGGTTATAAAGTCGGCAGCGGCCGGCCCAATGAATTTTGGAAAGGAAAATCGGTAAGTACCCGGACATGGGAAGTATACGATGGCATCCGGGTTGATGGCGTACAAGCTCATTGGCGTGCCTATGACTGCCTGGAGGATTGCTTCCGGGATCAAGACTTGCTTTTTCAGTGGAGCCGTTACGATCGTGTGCGAAGCGCTCAGTCGCCGCAGGAGCAGACCGAGATGCTGCGAGCTTGCGGCTATGCAACCGATCCGGATTATTCCAAAAAGTTAAACCGTTTGATTGCGAGCTATTCGCTTGAACAGTACGATAAGGAGGCGGCAGAAGTGATGCTGGATGCAGGAGTGGCCAATACGATTATCGACACATGGATGAGTCCGGCCTGGAAGGAATCGGAGGTAAAACGCTGCGAGGCGGAGCAACAAGGAGATACGAGTGCGGCCTCCGCTCATCAACAACAGACGGATTATATTCATTGGCTTGCAAACGAGCTTCGGAGAGCGTCCGGGCAGGATTTGCAATAAGTTCGGATGCATAAGAAAAGGACTAACCTTATCCCTACCTGCTTCGGCTGGTAGGGATTTTTTTTGTTTTATTAAGAAGCAACATGATTTACTTTTTCTTCAGCGCTTCGATATCGGCTTCCATGCGAAGCTGGCGGCGATTCAGAATGTCGACGCTGTGCTCGAGGGTATTTTGTTCCGCTCGAATCTCTTTATTTGCTTTGTTCTGATCGCCAACCATATGAATCAACTGGCCGATCATCCGTTCATTGTGATCGAAGCGGGTATGAACCTTACGGAATTCGTCGTCTACTTTCTGGAACTTCTCGGTGAATTCGGAGCGCATACTTTTGATCTCCGATTTCATGTCGGTCATCTCCGATTTCAGATCCACCATTTCAGACTTCATGTCGTTCATTTCCGAACGCAAACTGCCAACTTCCGAGTGGAGACCACTTACTTCCGAACGCAAACTTCCAACTTCCGAGTGGAGACCACTTACTTCCGATCGCAAACTTCCAACTTCCGATCGCAGTCCGCCGATTTCGGAGAGGATTAAATCGAGTTTATTTTCGTCCATGGGAGCACGTCCTTTTGGAAGAGATGATATAACTATAATACGAACAGGATGCGAACGTCAAGGCGGACTTGGCGAAAACTGTAAGAAAAAGGAGCTCAAACCGACGTCATTAAGTCAGCGCGAAAATCTTGCCCGAAACCGGGAACCTCCAACCCGGCTGCGTGGTCTAATGATTGGGGTGATGGGATTGGACTTGGATTATTTGAAGCATTTGGCATATAGCGACGACCGGGAAGCGGTGTTGAACGATCTGATGCAGGCTTACGGACAAGACGTATGGAATTACGCTTTCGTCCTGACGAAAAGGCCGGATGCCGCGGACGACTTGGCTCAGGATGTTTTCCTGAAGGCGTACCGGCAGTGGCATACGTTTCGCGGGGAAAGCTCCGTCAAAACGTGGCTGCTGTCGATCACCCGCCATGCGTCGCTTAATTATTTGAAGTCCGCTTTCATCCGAAAAGTGACGCTCACGGATAAATTGTTTTCCCGGGAATCGCGGCGTTCAGCCGAAAAAGAAGCATTGGACCGGCTGCGGGTGCGCGAGGTCTGGGATATCGTGCTGCAGCTTCCGGCCAAATACCGGGAGGTCCTCATTTTGGATGCCCACTACGAATTGAAGGAAAGCGAAATCGCCGACTTGCTCGGCATTGCGCCGGGAACGGTTAAATCGAGATTGCACCGCGCCCGGGCCAAGGTGGAGAAAGCGTTGAAGGAGGCGGATCAGCCATGATGGAACGTGGAAAACCGGCATGGTATACCGAACTGAAGGAGGCGCCGGCAATAACCCCGGGATTTACCCGGGATTTGGCGCATCGCATCCGGCAAAAGGCGCGGGAGACGGAAGCCGGACCCGCTAACCGCTCGCGCCTCCCATACTGGTTGGGGGCAGCTTGTACTTTCTTGCTGCTGCTAGGACTATGGCAGTTGGAGGCGATCCATGTGCCGCCGCAGAAACGGCCTGCGGAGGATATGGCTTGGATGCCTCGGAACGCTTACTTCGAGAATGGGCGCAAAGTACTTGAAGCCTTCCCCGGGGGGGAATATACCGCTCAGGAACGCGCGGGGTGCTGGTGGAATTTGTACTTACCCGAGGAGCAGATAATGAATGCCTCGATCCGCATTGAAGCGATCCACAAAGAAAGCGGGCTTAAGCTGATCGAACTCCCCCAAAGCCGATTAAGCGACGTCGGCCGCAAATTGACTGCGGCTCACGATGACGGGCCCGCGGTCCGGGTACCATCGGAATTTCATTTACCGGTCGGCGGATACTGGCGTTTCGACGTATATTTGGACGATAGAAAGCTTGGGGACGTCGTGTTTCACGTGCCGGACGTTTCGTGGGAAGCGAGTCCCCTTTTTCAAACCGAAGTCTACGAATTAAGAGGGGTTCCCGGAAAGCTTGGGTTTATCGATCCGGGCTTTAAGGCGGGCAAAGGAAATAAATATATGTGGCATTTTTGGGGGACCAAGGAGCGGCTTCAAGGACCGGTAAGCATAATGGCCATCCGCCAAGGGACGTCGGTTTGGGTCCGGGTGTTTGAATCCGGCGGGGTCGGATCGGCTTTGAATGGCGCGGATGCCGTGATGCCGTCCAGCCTGATGCTGCCGGAGCCGGGATTATGGCGGATCGCGGTTCTCATCGGCGGACAATATTTCGATACCGTAACGGTGAAGGTCGAACAGCCTTAACCGAACGGTTCCCTGCCCTGCGAAGCCGGGCAATACGTTCGAGCCTGCATGCATGGTCAATATGTGACCGCACATGCCTCCTCGGAGTCTTTTCACAGTTCGTCCGGACATGATTTACAGTGCTTCTATCCCCTTGGGATGAATCCGCCCGAAGCCGCTTCTTCAACGCAATTGCGAGGTAGACACGCGCGGGAGAAACATGCTATCATTACACTGTTTCCTAGCAAATGTTTTCTACAATTTCATATCATAATAGAGCAGGTGCCGATGTCCGTTCAAGACGGAATCGGCTTAAAAGGGAAGCCGGTGAAAGTCCGGCACGGTCCCGCCACTGTAAGCGAGGAGTTTTTTCCGTATCGTATACGCCACTGTTGCCAAATCGATGGGAAGGCTGCGGAAAAAGCGATGAGACGCAAGTCAGGAGACCTGCCCGCTCTGTTGCGGCCGTTATATTTGACGACGGCCGGCAACAAAGTCACCACAAAACCTACGCGGATAGGGAGGTGTACGGGAGCGGTACAGGACAGGCAGCAAGGCTGGCGATCTGGCGTCACAGCGGCGCTCGTCGCATAGTCAATGCTGGCTGCACTCGTTTCAGCAACCTAAGCTCGCACTAGCATCTTCCGACAAGGGAGATGCTTTTTTTGTTGCTCTCCCGGTTTCCGGAACAAAGAAATCGGGCATGAGTTACCAGAGCGATGAATAAGGTTAATCGCATGGACAGCCGGCAGGCGTACCTTGGTTACAGGCTGCGGAAGCCTTGTACTTCTTGAGGAAGCATACTTGACAGGAGGCGGCAATAAGATGAAGGGAAAATTGTCAGTCATCGGGTTTGGTCCGGGCAGCTTCGATCATATTACGAAACGGGCAAGGGAAGCGATCCAGGAAAGCGACGTCGTGATCGGCTACAACACGTATGTGGATTTGATACGGGGGCTTTTGAACGAGCAGCAGGTGGTCCGCACCGGAATGACCGAAGAGGTCAGCCGGGCGCAGGAAGCGGTACGCCAAGCCGAAGCGGGCAAACGGGTGGCGGTCATTTCAAGCGGCGATGCCGGCGTGTACGGGATGGCCGGGCTTATTTACGAAGTGCTGATGGAAAAAGGATGGCGGCGCGAGGAAGGCGTCGAGGTGGAGGTCGTTCCCGGCATTTCGGCGATCAACTCTGTGGCTTCGCTGCTCGGCGCGCCGGTCATGCACGACGCTTGCACGATCAGCTTAAGCGACCATTTGACGCCGTGGGAGATCATCATTCGCCGGGTGGAAGCGGCGGCTTCCGCCGATTTCGTGATTGCGCTGTACAATCCGCGCAGCGGCCGACGCACGCGGCAGATCATCGAGACGCAGCGCGTGCTGCTGCAGTACCGGTCGCCGGATACGCCGGTCGGCATCGTGAAGAGCGCTTACCGCGAGCGCCAGGACGTAGTCGTGACGACGCTCGGCAAAATGCTCGAGCACGATATCGGCATGCTGACGACGGTCATCATCGGCAATTCCACAACGGTCGTCTACGACGGGTTGATGGTTACGCCGCGCGGATATCAGCGCAAGTATACGCTGGACGCCGATGTGCAGCCGCTTCGGCCGCACGAAAGGCTGCGCACGGAAGCGGAGCCTTGGTCGCTGGAAGCGCAGCAAGAGCAAGCGTTCAAGAGCAAGGGCGAGGAAAATAAAGTGCTGGCAGTCGAATCGCGTCCAGACGGGTCGAGCGAGTCCGCGAAAGGACCATACGTCGTCGATTCGATGCTCGATCCGCTGGGCGGACCGGTTTACGGAGCGAAGACGGAGGGCGAATCGCCGCTGGCCCTTGCGCTGGAAGCGCTGCAGCTTGTCGATGCGCACCGGGGCGTTCCCGTGTCGGCTCAAGCAGCGCGGAGCGGCCCTTTGTTTAAGCAGGAGCAAATCCTGGAATTTGCCGTAAGCCCGGGGCTTGCGGAAAAGAAGCTGACGGCGCAGCAGCTCATGCTGCTTGCGGAAGTCGTCGGCGAGCACGGGACAATGGAGTATACGCCGCATCATCAGCTGCTCGTGCGCATCGCGACGTCGGAGCCGGAAAGCGTGACCGCACGGCTTCGGGCTGCCGGGCTGCTGCTCGCTCCGGTCGGTGATGTCGCGCAGATCAAGGCTTGCGATTTTTGCAATATGGATAAGGCGGAATCGGTCCCGTATGCCGAAGAGCTGCATCGTCGTCTGGGAGGCATGCGCGTTCCCAAAGAGCTCAAAATCGGCTTCAACGGATGCGGCATGGCCTGCTATGGTGCGGTCAAGGAAGATATTGGAATCGTATATCGCAGAGAAAAATTCGACTTGTTCCTCGGAGGCAAAACGGTCGGGCGCAACGCCCATGTCGCACAGCCGGTCGCCGAAGGGATCGAGCCGGAGCGTCTGGTCGAGACGGTCGAGCGCATTGTAGCGCGATACGCGGCGGACGGACATCCGAACGAGCGGTTCCATAAATTTTATAAGCGTGTCAAGGAGCTGGAAGGCTACCGGTACCAGGAAGTGCCGGCGTTCCAGATCGAGAATGCGGTGTGCGGGGATTAAAGCTTGCGCGATCTTTTGAAGCGGCAGCAGTTCGAGAGCGTCAAGCAACAATGAAAAAGAGGAGGAAGCGCATGAACGCAGTATTGTTTGTTGGCCACGGCAGCCGTGACCCGGAGGGGAACGAGGAGATCCGGGAGTTTGTCCGTTCGGTGGAAGGCCGTTTGGGGGAGCCGATCGTGGAGACGTGCTTCTTGGAATTCGAGGCGCCGTCCATTTCGAAAGGCATCGCGACATGCGTAGCAAGGGGAGCCACGCGGATCGCGGTGGTGCCGATTACGCTGTTTGCGGCCGGACATGCGAAGCTGCATATTCCGGCAGCCATTGACGAGGCAAGATTGAAGTATCCGGCGGTGCAGTTTAGGTACGGCCGTCCGATCGGGGTGCATGAGCTGGCGCTGGATATTTTGATCTCCAGGCTGACGGAAGCGGGTGTGGACGGCTTGGCCGGGGCGGACGATACGGCGCTTCTCGTCATCGGACGCGGCAGCAGCGATGCGGATGCCAACAGCGATTTGTACAAAATTACACGGCTGCTCTGGGAACGGCTTAAGGTGAAATGGGTGGAGACGGCGTTTATCGGCGTGACGGCGCCGCTGGTGGACGAAGGAATCGAGCGCTGTATCCGGCTCGGGGCGAAGCGGGTCGTCCTGCTGCCTTACTTTTTGTTCACCGGCGTGCTGATCAAGCGGATGGAGAAAATGACGGAAGATTTTGCGGAGAAGTATCCGGACAAATCGTTCGTACTGGCCGAATATTTCGGGTTCCACCCGACGCTGCAAACGATTCTGCTGGAGCGGGCCCAAGAAGCGCTTCAAGGCGAAGCGCGGATGAACTGCGATATGTGCCAATACCGTCTTGAAGCGATGAAGCATCTGGACCATCATCACCATCACGACCACGAGCACGGGCATCACCATGAACACGATCACGATCATGACCATCATCATCACGACCATGATCACCATCATGCGCACGAACACGGTCATGATCATCACCATAGTCACGATCACCACCACGACCACCGCCATCCGGAAAGCGGCGGATCGAAGCCTGCCGAGCCGTCGAAGGCGGCTGCGGCGAAGGAGGTGCTGTCATGATCATTGTGCTGGCCGGGACGAGCGACGCCAGGGAGCTCGCGCTGCGCATCCGGGTGGCGGGGTATCCGCTCGTCGCCACCGTCGTGACCGAGAGCGCGGCCAAGAGCCTCGAAGAGGCGGGGCTTGAGGTGCGCATGGGCCGGCTTGACGCGCACGGCTTGGCGGATTTGATCCGCAGCCGAGGCGCCCAGGCGGTGGTCGATGCGAGCCACCCGTTTGCGGAGGAAGCGTCCCGCAACGCGATGGCGGCAGCCGAGCAAGCAGGAGTGCCTTACATCCGCTACGAGCGCGAGCGCGGATCGTACGATGGGCATCCGCGGCTGTTTTTCGTCGACGATTACGAAGAGGCGGCCGAGCTGGCGGCGCAGAAGCGCGGCGTCATCATGCTGACGACGGGGAGCAAGACGCTGCAAATTTTCGCGGAGCGGCTGATCGGATTGCCGGATACGACGCTCGTGGCGCGCATGCTGCCGCGCAAGGACAATATGGAGAAATGCGAGCAGCTCGGCCTCGAACAGAAGAACATCATCGCGATGCAAGGGCCTTTTTCCAAAGAGCTGAACCAGGCGCTGTACAAGCATTACGGCGTCAATGTCATCGTCACGAAGGAAAGCGGCAAGGTCGGCGCGGTGGAGGAAAAGCTGTCGGCGGCGCTCGAAATGGATATCGACACGATCGTCATCGGGCGGCCGCAGCTGGAGTACGGCGAAGTATATTCGGATTTTGAAGGCGTCACGAGCGCGTTAAACGCATTATTTCAGGAGGTGCGCGATTAATGGATTTTCGCACGGAGTTTAAACCGCTTACCGTTCAACCGCAGGAAATCGAAGAAAAAAGCTTCGAAATGATCACGGAGGAGCTCGGCGAGCACAACTACACGGAGGAGCAGTTCAAGGTCGTGCAGCGCGTCATTCACGCGTCGGCGGATTTTGAGCTCGGGCGCAGCCTGGTGTTCCATCCCGATGCGATCCGCGCAGGGATCGAAGCGATCCGCAGCGGCAAGCCGGTGGTGGCGGACGTGCAGATGGTGCAGGTCGGCATCAGCAAACCGCGGCTGGCCAAGTACGGCGGGGACGTGCGGGTGTACATTTCCGACGCGGATGTCATGGAAGAAGCGAAGCGGCTGAACACGACCCGGGCGATCCTTTCCATGCGGAAGGCGGCCAGGGAAGCGGACGGCGCGATCTACGCGATCGGCAATGCGCCGACGGCGCTGCTGGAGCTGATCCGTCTCGTCAAGGAAGGGGAAGCGCGTCCGGGACTGATCGTCGGCGTGCCGGTCGGCTTCGTGTCCGCGGCGGAGTCCAAGGAAGAGCTGCTGAAGCTGGACGTTCCGTTTATTACGAATATCGGGCGGAAGGGCGGCAGCCCGGTTGCAGTGGCGACCGTTAACGCGCTGTCGCTGCTCGCCGAACGGCAGGGATAACATGATGGCGGACGGCGGGGAAAAGGAAACGAAGCCGCTCCGGCATGGCTATACGACGGGGGCCTGCGCGACGGCGGCGGCTCAAGCGGCGCTCGAGGCACTAATTATGCAGGAGTCCCAGATGCAGTCGACCATTCGCCTGCCGGTCGGGCAGGACGTGACGTTCGACATCGTCGCCTGCGCCTATGCGTCCGATTGGGCGTCCGCCGAGGTGATCAAAGACGGCGGCGACGACCCGGACGCCACGCACGGCGCGCGGATCATCAGCGAGGTGTTCTGGCGCGAAGCGCCGGGGATCGAGATCGACGGCGGCGTCGGGGTCGGCCGGGTAACGAAGCCGGGGCTGCCGGTCGAGGTCGGACAGGCAGCGATCAATCCGGTGCCGCGGAAAATGATCCGCGAAGCCGTCGAAGCGGTGCTGAACCGCTATGAGGTGCAGCGCGGCGTGCGAGTGGTCGTGTCCGTGCCGGACGGCGAGGAGATTGCGAAGAAGACGCTCAACGCCCGGCTTGGCATTCTCGGCGGCATCTCGATTTTGGGCACGCGAGGCATTGTGGTGCCGTTCTCGACGGCCGCGTACAAAGCGAGCGTCGCGCAGGCGATCCGCGTGGCGGTCAAGGGCGGCTGCAGCCACGTGGTGCTGTCGACCGGCGGGCGCAGCGAGAAGTTCGGCATGGAGCTGTATCCGGAGCTTCCGGAGGAAGCGTTTGTCGAGATGGGCGATTTCGTCGGCTTCGCGATTCAGCAGTGCGCACGGCAGGGGATCCGCAAAATTACGCTCGTCGGCATGATGGGCAAATTTTCCAAGGTGGCGCAGGGCGTCATGATGGTTCATTCGAAGAGCGCTCCGGTCGACTTCGGATTTCTGGCGCGCATGGCGGAGGAAGCGGGAGCGCCGGAGGCGGCTGTCAAGGATATTTTGGAAGCGAACACGGCGGCGCAGGTCGGCGATCAGATGCAGGCGCTGGGCTGTACCGCATTTTTCGATGTAATGTCCAGCCACTGCTGCCGGGAATCGCTGCGGGAAGCGGGAGCGCTTGGACCTGACGCGAAGCTGCAAACGCCGCTGGAAGTCGAAACGGCGATCATTTCGATGAAGGGCGCGCTGTTGGGGCGCAAAAGCATGACGAACGAGGTTTAGCCGTCCGCTTGCAGAGCGGAGTAGGAGGAGCGGACCTCCGGCAGGCGGGGAAGAAGGAAAGGGGTACACGCATGGGAGAGAAAATCGCAGTGATCGGGATTGGCGACGACGGAGCGGCAGGCTTGCCGCAGACGTATCTCGACCGGATTCGGCAATCCGGGCTATTGATCGGCGGCGAGCGGCAGCTGCAGTTTTTTGCCGACTCGGCCGCTGAAAAGGTCGTGCTCAAAAGCGGGCTGTCCGAGCTGACGGAGCGCCTGAGGTCGGAAACCCGGAACGCGGTGGTGCTGGCTTCGGGCGATCCGCTGTTTTACGGGATCGGAGGCTACTTGGCCGGCAGGCTGCCCGGGCGGGTGGAGGTTTTTCCGCAGGTGAGCTCGCTGCAGCTTGCTTTTGCGCGGATCGGCGAGAGCTGGCAGGACGCTGCGGTCGTCAGCGTACACGGACGCAGCATGCAAGGCTTGGCGCAGCGGATCGACGGCGCGAAGAAGGTGGCGCTGCTCACGGACGAGCACCATACGCCGGGGGCGATTGCGCGCTATTTGCTGCATTACGGCATGACCGAATACGACGCGTTCGTCGGCGAGAACCTCGGCGGACCCGCGGAGCGGACGGGCTGGTTCGGGCTGCAGGAGCTGGCGGATACGGCGCAGACGCACTTTTCGCCGCTCAATGTCGTTGTGCTGCGGATGCGCAAAGACGCCGAGCCGCCGCGCTGGGCGCTGGGCATCGACGATGGAGAGTTTGCGCAGCGAAAGCCGGACAAAGGGCTTATTACCAAAAAGGAAGTCCGCGTGCTCAGCCTGGCGGCCCTGCAATTGAAGCGGGACAGCGTCGTTTGGGACATCGGCACCTGCACGGGCTCGGTCGCGATCGAGGCGGCGAAAATCTGCCGCGAAGGCGCGGTGTACGCCATCGAAAAGAACGAGGGCGATCTGGACAATTTTTACGAGAACGCCCGCAAATTCCGTACGGACATTACCGCCGTGCACGGCAAAGCGCCGCAAGGCTTGGACCAATTTCCCGATCCCGATGCGGTCTTTATCGGCGGCAGCGGCGGCGAGCTGCGCGAGCTGCTGGCCGTATGCTGCGCCCGGCTGAAGCCGGAAGGACGGATCGTGCTGAACGCGGTGACGATCGAGAATTTGTCCGCCGCGGCGCTGGCTTTTGCCGAGGAAGGGTTCGTGACGGATATAACGCTGACCCAGGTGAGCCGCAGCAAGCCGATTTTGGACATGACGCGGTTTGAAAGCTTGAATCCGGTATACATCATCGCGGCGCGGAAGCGGACGGATAAAGGAGAGGACGGAACGGATGAGTAAGCTGGGCACGTTGTACGGACTGGGCGTAGGGCCGGGGGACCCCGAGCTGATTACGGTGAAGGCGTTCCGCCTGCTGAAGGAGTCGCCGGTGATCGCTTATCCCCGCAAGAAATCCGGGGCCAAGAGCTACGCTTTGGCGATTACGGAGCTGTATGTGAACACCCGGGAGAAGGAAATGGTCGGCCTGACCTTCCCGATGACGAAGGACCGCGAAGCGCTGGAAAAGCAGTGGAACAAGACGGTAGATACGGTATGGGGGTATCTCAGCCAAGGGAAAAACGTCGCGTTCGTCACGGAAGGCGATCCGATGCTGTACAGCACGTACATTCACCTGATGCGGCTGATGAAAGAGCGCCATCCCGAGGTGGAAGCCGTATCCATCCCCGGCATTTCCTCCGTGCTTGCCGCGGCGTCGAGACTCGGCCTGCCGCTGGCGGACGGGGACGAGCAGGTGGCTGTCGTCCCGGCGACCGACGATTACGATGCGATGCGCCGTGCGCTGGAAACGCACGACTGTGTCGTATTCATCAAGGTGGCGAAGGTCATCGACCTGATGCTGACCGTGCTGCGCGATTTGGGGCTGGTCGAGAAGGCGGCCGTATTGACGAAGGTGACCTCTGCGGAGGAGCTGATCTGGCGTAACATTGAGGAGCTGGCCGGACGGGAGCTGGAATATTTGACGCTGATGGTGGTGAGAAAATAGATGAAAATTTACATTATCGGAGCAGGTCCCGGCGACCCGGATTTGATCACCGTCAAAGGACTCCGCATCCTGCAGGAAGCGGACGTCGTGCTGTATACGGATTCTCTCGTCAATGAGGAATTGATTGCCCGGGCGAAGCCGGGGGCGGAGGTGCTGCAAAGCGCCGGCATGAGCCTGGAGGAAATGGTCGCCATCATGACCGACCGCGTTAAAGCGGGCAAGCTCGTCGCCCGGGTGCATACCGGCGATCCGGCCGTGTTCGGGGCGATTATGGAGCAAAAGGCGCTGCTCGCCAAAGAAGGCATCTCCTGCGAGATCATCCCGGGCGTCAGCTCGGTGTTCGCGGCCGCAGCGGCGGTCGGAGCGGAGCTGACGATTCCGGAGCTGACACAGACGCTCATTTTGACGCGGGCCGAGGGACGCACGCCGGTGCCGGACCGCGAGCAGTTGAAGGAGCTGGCGTCGCATCACTGTACAATCGCGCTGTTCCTCAGCGCGACGCTGACCAAAAAAGTCGTGCGCGAGCTGACCGAAGCCGGCTGGAGACCGGATACGCCGGTAGCGGTCGTGCAGCGGGCGACATGGCCGGATCAATTGATCGTCCGCACGACGCTGGAGAAGCTGGACGAGGACATGTGGACGAACGGCATCCGCTCGCACGCGATGATTTTGGCCGGGTGGGCGCTTGACCCGAATATCCACGAGAAAGACGAATACCGCTCCAAGCTGTACGATAAAACGTTCACTCACGGCTTCCGCAAAGGAGTGAAGGAATGATGAGCGCGAAGGGCGGAGAGCGGAACGGGATGGTTGGGGAGGCAGCGGCCGCTGCTCCTTTCGGAGGCACGGGCAACGCGCCCGAAGCCGGAGCCGCCGCGGGCGAGGTCGCCCAGCCCATTGCTCTTCAGGAAGGCGTGATCCCGGCGGTCCGCTTGAACGGCGATTACGCTGTCGTAGCCATTACGAAGCACGGTGTGGAGCTGGCCCGGCGGTTGCAGGGCACTTTTTCCCATGCCGACGTGTATTACATGTCCAAATTCGCGCGGGGCGACGAGGCGGCCAAAGGCATCCAATTGTTCGAGGGCAGCGTGCGGCTGCTGTTTCCCGCGCTGTTCCCGGCGTATAAGGGCATCATTTGCATCATCTCGCTGGGCGCGGTGGTCCGGATGATCGCGCCGCTGCTGGAGGACAAAAAGAAAGACCCCGGCATCGTCGTCATCGACGACAAAGGGGAGCACGTCATCAGCGTGCTGTCGGGCCATCTGGGCGGCGCCAACGAGCTGACGCGCGAGGTGGCGGCGGCACTGGGCGCAAAAGCGGTGCTGACCACCGCATCGGACGTGCAGAAGACGATCGCCGTCGACCTGTTCGGCCGCCGCTTCGGCTGGACGTGGGAGTCGGCCGACAAGCTGACGCCGGTCAGCGCGTCCGTAGTCAACGAAGAGCGCGTCGCCGTCGTCCAGGAGTCCGGCGAGCCGGACTGGTGGCTGTACGATACGCCGCTGCCGAAGACGATCCGGGTGTACGGCGACGTGCGGAGCGCGCTGGCGGATGAGCCGCAGGCGGCGCTGGTGGTCACGCACCGGCTGCTGGAGGCCGACGAGGAAGCGATTCTCGCCAACGGCGTGCTGTACCGGCCGAAGGTGATTGCGCTCGGCATCGGCTGCAACCGCGGAACGGCGGCGGAGGAGATCGAAGCGGTGATCTGCGAGACGCTCGAAGAGCTGCGTTTTTCGATCCGCAGCGTCAAAGCGGTCTGTACGATCGATCTGAAGAAAGACGAGGAAGGGCTGCTTGCCGTCTGCGCCAAATACGGATGGCCCCTCGAGTGCTATACGCCGGGCGAATTGAACGAGATGCCGATGGAAGAGCCTTCGGATACGGTGTTCAAGTTCACCGGCGCTTACGGAGTCAGCGAGCCCGCGGCCAAACGGTACACCGGTGCGGAGCGGCTGGCGCTGACCAAAAAGAAAAGCGGCAACGTGACGATTTCCGTCGGGCTCCTGGCGTTTGGCAAGTAACCACTCACACACGCGGCTGCTTTGCGTAACCGTAACGGGAATCTAAACTTTGCAGCGGAAGGGGGCCGATGAACCTCATGAGCGAATCGAGAACATACCGAAGCCTTGTCGTTGCCGGAACGGGAAGCGGAGCCGGTAAAACGACCGTCACCCTCGGACTCATGGCGGCGCTCCGCCGCCGGGGAATGACGGTACAGGGTTTCAAATGCGGCCCGGACTATATCGATCCGACTTATCATAAGGCGGTGACGGGCAGACCGTCCCGCAATTTGGACAGCTGGATGCTGACCGCGGACACGGTAAAGGAAATTTACGCCCGGGCTTCCCGCGATGCGGATATTTCGATCATCGAAGGCGTGATGGGATTTTACGACGGCAAAGACCCTTTGTCCAATACCGGAAGCACGGCGGAAATCAGCCTGCTGCTGGATTGCCCCGTCCTGCTCGTCGTCAACTGCCAGAGCATGGCCCGCAGCGCTGCGGCCATCGTCAAAGGCTTCCAGTGCCTTGAGCCGCGCGCCCGCATCGCCGCCGTATTCGCCAATAAGGTCGGCAGCGACGGACATTACCGGATCGTAAAGGAAGCGATCGAGCAGGAATGCGGCATTCCCGTCATCGGATATATGAAGCGGGAGGACGCGCTTTCCGTCCCCGAACGGCATCTGGGGCTCGTGCCTTCCATCGAGCGCGGGGAGCTTGGCGGTTTGTTTGAAGCGCTGGCCGACCGGATCGAGCAGACGGTCGATATGGACCGTCTGCTGGAGCTTGCGCAAGCGTCCGAGCCTCCGGCCGTCCCGGAGCCGCGCTTGTTCGCCGAGCCGTCCCGCCGTTACCGCGTGCGGATGGCGGTTGCCCGGGACGCCGCGTTTCATTTTTACTACCCCGAAAATTTGGAGCTGCTGGAGCTGCACGGAGCGGAGCTCGTCTATTTCTCGCCGCTGGCGGGCGAGCCGCTGCCGGAAGACGTGCAGGGCTTGTATATCGGCGGCGGGTTTCCCGAGGAGTTTGCCGAGCGGCTAAGCGCGCAGGCGCAGGTCACGGACTCGATCCGCGGCGCCGTGGAGCGCGGGCTTCCGACGCTGGCCGAATGCGGCGGCTTTATGTATCTCACCGGTGCGATCGGGGATACGCAGGGGAGGAGCTATCCGATGCTGGGCCTCGTGCCGGGTCAAGTGACAATGCAGACCAAGCTGGCCGCGCTCGGACTGCGGGAGGTTACGGGGGCGGAAGGCAACTTTTTGCTGCCCCCTGGAGAGACGGCCCGCGGGCACGAGTTTCATTACTCGGTCTATGAGCCGCAGTCGGAGCTGCCTCACGCTTACGAGACGAAGGGGCTGCGCGGCGCGAAAAAGGACGGCTGCCTGCTTCATCGGACGGTGGCCGGCTACACGCATTTGCATTTTGCTTCGAACCCCGGCATCGTGGCGCGCTGGCTGGAATGCTGCGAAGCGTACGGACGATAGAGGTCCCGCGGATGCGGCAGTAAGCTTTGAATACATGTAAAAAGAGGGCTAACCGGCGGTCGGTCGCACGACTCGTCGTTAGCCCTTTTTGGCTTATATTGCGGCTTCAAATGCAGCTAAATCGTCCATTGATCATGAACGATGCCGACTAAATACCAGCCTTGACCGTGCTTTTGGAACACGAGCCTCAGACTGCTCCAGCCCATTTCGTTATTGTCCGCGCCGCGGCTGAAATGGACTCGACAAAGATCGAATGCGGATATGCTTGGCGAATGTTAATAATCGAGTTGCCCTGCTTCACAATCTCGTTGCAGCCGATTTTTTCCGGCTTCGCATAATCCCGGTCATACACGAAACGCTTGTAATAATCTTGGAACGTCAGTTGGATCGGGGCGCCGCTGCCGTCATAGGTTCCCCAGGTATACACGGTTTTGTCTTGAAGCAGCGCCGGAAGCCGTTCGGCTTTAAAAACAAAGTCGTGGTTTACATCGACCGTAGCATAGGGGAAAAGCGGACGCCCTTTTCCGGGTGGACGTACCGCAGGTGCTTCATATCCCGATGCTTGAGTGCTGCAATGACGGCTTCCGCTTGTCTGGCAATGACCTTCTGTGCCTCGGCCGGGGATAACGTCCCGGAATCTCTCGGACCCGGTTCCTCGCCGGATACGAGCTGCGAAAACGGACCCGGTTGAAGAGAGGAGGCGAGCGGTGCGAGTAGCAGCGTCGGCCCCAATACAACCGTTTGAACGAGCACGAAACTTCACCACTATTTCTTATAAAAATTTGTTTCCTATGGTCCGGGTAGTTATGTGTATGATATACCCCAATCCGATCCGATAAAAACGGCTCCGTCGCGTTTCTACCAGGAAAGAGGCAAACGGAACCTAGCGGCTTTTGGAGCGAAATAGCGTCTCGCCGACAAAGCCGCCTTCTCCAGCACCCGGCGGACAAGCGAATACGGCGCTGGACACATGTGAAGTGAATTTATTGAGCGCATCCAGCTTCGCAAGAAGGGACAGCATGGGAATGAATTGCCGCTTGACGCTCCGCTGGAAGCTGATAAAAAAGAGGCCGGCATCCCAATCGCCTGTCCCCGCATCGACACCGTCCATGTAGGAATAAGCCCGGCGAAGCATTTTCGTTCCCGCGCTGCGGGCCAGCCATACGTGCGAGCTCGCCGGAAATTGGCTCAGCGGAGCCGGATCGAATTCGTTCTTTTTGCCAAAAGGAGCGCCGCTTTCCTTCAGCCGGCCGAAGGTGATCTCTTGCTCGGCCAGCGTGGACCGGTCCCACGGCTCCAGAAACATGCGAATTTTGCGCGCGACCAGATAAGTGCCGTTCGCCATCCATGCAGGCCCGTCGGACGACGCTGCCCAGACATGCTGCGATCTCGCCGCTTCCGAATCGAGCACGCGGTTGGCCGTGCCGTCCTTGAAGCCAAAAAGATTTCTCGGCGTCTGACCGTCAGGTGCTCCGATATATCCGTTCTGCACCCATCGGATTGCCGCCGTGCCCTTGGTGGCTCTGGCCAAATTGCGGATCGCATGGAAGGCCACGCCCGGATCGTCTGCGCAAGCTTGCACCCCGATATCTCCGCCGCACCATTGGGGGTCGAGCCGGTCGCCGGGCATGGGCGGAATATCGGATAGTTCGGCCGGCTGCTCGGAGGCGAGGCCAAAGCGGTCCTTGCCGTTGCTCTGGAACAGCGTGGGTCCGAACCCGAACGTGAGGGTGAGATTCGAAGGAGAAAGCCCCTTCGTTTCCCCGGTATCCGCAGGCGGCGAGGTGACGTCTCCGCCTTCTCTCCGAGGCTTCCCTGCTGTCATGACAGCGCTGGCCGCAGACCATTCTTGCAATAATTTCAACAGCTGCCCGGCATCCTGATGCAAAATATCGAATGCGGCGAAGCATACGTAAGGCTGCTGAGGGGTGACGATTCCGGACTGCTGCGGACCGTAAAAAGGGACGGCGCCACCAGCCTCCGCTTGAGACGTCGTCGCTGGCATGCCGGAGCCCGGGCCCGGATCGGCACGCTTGAGAGACATTAGGGTAGCCATCCCGCTCATGCCCAGCACAACGCCGGTTCCGGCAATGGCAGTCAGCTTCAGCATCTCGCGGCGGCTGATCGATTCATGCTCCGCTTCCGGCCGGTCCTCCCTGGCTGTGTTCTTTTCTTCCTCTGGCATACTTTCCATTGAAAAAGCCCCCTTGTTTTTTTATGTATCAATCCCGGCAAACCCGGCGATGTTAGGTACAACGAGCTTTATAACCGCATGCGGGGAATCGTTCAAAACGAACTGCAGCGCTTCCCGCGTTAACGGGTATTCTGGCTCTCGGCGTACTGTGTTGGAAGAAAGAGACCAATTGGTTTCTTTTTTTACTGTAATTCAGAATATAGCTGTTTTCAACCGTCTTATGTTACGAATTTGCGACAGCCGTTTCGGCACAAAGTTCTGCGAGTTGAGGAAGGAAGCCAAGGTGGGGCAAGCGTAAAAATGTCATTGACCGCCAATAATAACACGTGTTATTTTAAACGTAGGAGGGATTTGATCTTGAAACGCGTAACAAGCTTTGATGTAGCGGCAAAAGCCGGTGTCTCCCGCAGCGTCGTCTCTGCGGTGCTTAACGGCACGCCGGGAATTGGCGTCAGCGAGGAGAAGCGGCGCGCCGTGCTGCAGGCGATCGAGGAGCTGAATTATGTCGTCGACGCGCAGGCCCAAGGGATGCGCACCGGACGAAGCCGGTGCATCGCGGCATGCGGCGATCTGTATAATCCGCTGTTCGCGCAAATGCTGGAAGGGCTGCAAAAGGCTTGCGGCGAGCAAGGGTACCACGTCCTGCTGTACGGGGGTACCCGGCTTTCGTCCGATCGGCAAGGCCTGGTCGAGCTGTTCTTGCAGCGCCGGATCGACGGCATCGTCACCAAGGACTCGACGAGTTTTCAGGACGACGAATGGCGGAGACAAGTCGAACGTCACCGCATCCCTTACGTGTCGGTGGAAGGGTATCCGGAAACCGCGGAGGTCGCTTCCGTACAGATGGACTATGCCCAAAGCATCCGGACCGCCCTCGATTATGCGTGGGGCAAGCTCGGCAAGCCGTTGACCTACGTCGAGCTATATAACGGTCCCGGACATCAGCCGAATTGGGGGGACCGCCAGCGGACGAAGGCTTACGCCGATTGGATGCGGGAGCGGGGCATGGAGCCGCGCATTCGGGTAAAGCCGCAGGCCGAATGGCCGGAGGACAGCGGCTGGTGGCGGGAGCTGCTGAGAAGCGGGTCCGAGACGCCCGGCTGCTTGACGAACTGGTCCCGTGCGGCGGTCTCTTTGTACCGCGCCGCTTTCGAGTCGGGGATGCGTATCGGTCAAGATTTCTTCGTTATGGCTGCGGACAATACGGAACGGCTGAATGCAGGGCTGGTCCCCTCGTTAAGCGCCGTGGAGGTTCCTTATGCGGAAATGGGCGAAGCCGCGGGCAACCGGTTAATCGAATACATCGAGGAACGGAGAGAACGGACCGACACAGCCCGCATGTGGCTGCCGGCCAAGCTGATGGCGCGGGAAAGCTTGTAGCCCCTCCCCGTGCCAAGTTGTACAGCATCGGCCGTTTTTGATGCATAAAGGTGAAGAGCGGGCATGTTCCAGAAGAGCTCGCGGACAAATAAGGTGACCGAACGGTGGCGAAGAGGATTAATCTTTTTCACCCGGCTTTGCTTTTACGCCCACGCCAAGAGCAATATTTTTTTATAGCCTTATAACACGTGTTATAAACTTGTTAAACCATCTATTTTCGTTTGTGAAAGGATGATCGGTTATGTTCTGGACGGAAGAAAAGCTTGCTGCGCGCATCCGGGAGCTGGACCGGTTCCGCTACCGCGATGAGCGCGACGTTACCGCCATGCTCCGGCAGTTTGATCCGGAGGGAAGGATTGCGGCCTACCCGCCGGAGGAAGGCGAATGGGAGCCTGCCCATATCGGCGACCGTTGGACGGGGCGCGATCTGTACATGTGGCTGGCTTTCGATGCGGATATTCCGGCCGCTTGGGCGGGCAAAAAAATACTCGGCCGCTTCGATTTCGGCCGTACGGGCGGGGGCGGCAACAGCGGCTTCGAGTCGCTGCTGTTTTTGAACGGGCAGCCTTATCAGGGGGTGGATACGAATCACGGCGAAGTATTCCTCCCGCCCCATGCGGCAGGCACCACGGTGCGCTTCCGCTTCCGGCTGTGGTCCGGGTTGAACGGCTACGAGCCTGCCGCTCCGATCGAGCATCGGCTCGGCCTTGCGAAGCTGTGCTGGCTGGACGAAGCGGCGGACGACTTGTTTTACACCGCCCGCGCGGCGCTTCAAACCGTCGAGCGGCTCGGCGAGCACCAGCCGGAGCGCCATGAGCTGCTGTCGGCGCTCGACCGGGCTTTCCTGCGCATCGACTGGTCGTCGCCCGGCTCGGAGCCGTTCTATGCCTCGCTCGAAGCTGCACGCGATCTTCTGCGGCAGCAGCTGGAGGGCATTCCGAAGCATCATCCGGTCACGGTCCGCTGCATCGGGCATACGCACATCGACGTCGCCTGGCTGTGGCGGCTGAAGCATACACGCGAGAAGGCGGCGCGGTCGTTCTCCACCGTGCTCCGCCTGATGGAGCTGTACCCGGACTACGTCTTTTTGCAAACGCAGCCGCAGCTTTACGAGTACCTGCAAACGGATTATCCGGCGCTGTACGAGCAAATCCGCGAGCGGGTCGCCGAGGGCCGCTGGGAAGCGGGCGGCGCGATGTGGCTCGAAGCGGACTGCAACCTGACGTCGGGCGAGTCGCTGGTACGCCAGCTGCTGTACGGCACACGTTTTTTCCAGGACCAGTTCGGCGTAGAATGCCGCTATCTGTGGCTGCCCGATGTGTTCGGCTACAGCTGGGCGCTGCCGCAAATTTTGAAAAAGTCTGGCATCGACATGTTCATGACGACGAAAATCAGCTGGAACCAGTACAACCGCATGCCGCACGATACATTCCGTTGGCGGGGAATCGACGGCAGCGAGGTGCTGACCCATTTCATCACGACGCCCGATCCGGGCGGCAGCGAGGGAGCCTTCTATTACACCTATAACGGCAGCATTACCCCCGATTCCGTGCAGGGGATCTGGGAAGGCTACCGCGATAAGGAGCTGAACCGGCATCTGCTGCTGTCTTACGGCTATGGGGACGGCGGAGGCGGCGTGAACCGCGAAATGCTGGAGATGCGCCGCAGGCTGGAGTCGATGCCCGGGCTGCCGCATGTCACGACGGGGCGGGTTGACGACTATTTTACCCAGCTGCAGGAGCGGGTGGCGGCCACCGACCGGTATGTCCATACTTGGGACGGGGAGCTGTATCTGGAGCTGCACCGGGGAACCTACACGAGCCAGGCTTACAACAAGCGGGCGAACCGGAAGCTGGAACTGCTGTATCGGGAAACGGAGTGGCTGAACGTGCTCGCTGCGCTGCTCGGCGCAGGCTGGTCCAGCTACCCGCAAAGCCATCTGTACGAAGGCTGGAGAATCATTTTGCGCAACCAGTTTCACGACATCATCCCCGGCTCGTCGATCGGCGAAGTGTACGAGGACTGCCGCGAGGAATACGCCGAAGCGTTCGGCATCGGCCGCGCGGCATGGTTTCGGGCGGCGGAAGGACTCATGCCCGCCGGAGCGGCTTCTGCCGGGCATCCTGAGGAGGACGCAAGCGGAATGCCGGCGGACGGTTTCGCAACGGCATTTTCGGATGGGCCGCCTACGGAATCCGGCAAGCAGGCAACCGATGACCCCGATGCGCGAAACGTACGCTATGTCACGCTGTTTAACGGGGCATCCTGGGAGCGGGCCGATACCGTCCGCCTGACTGCCCGTCCCGGTATGGAGCGGGGCTGCTGGCGGGATGCCCAGGGCCGCATGCTGACGTCCCAGCGCTCGGGCGCCGACTGGCTCGTAAATACGAGCGGTCTGCCGTCCATGGGCTACGCTGTCGTACGGTTTGAAGCGGGAAGCGGCGGCAGCGAGGCCGGGCCGGAAGCCGGAAACGCCCCTTTTCGGATCGGCACCCGCAGCCTTACCACGCCGTTCTATGACATTGAATGGAACGAACAAGGCCAGCTGACGCGCCTTTACGACAAGGCCGCAGAGCGCGAGGTGCTTGCGCAGGGGCAGGCGGGCAACGTGCTGCAGGTGTTCGAGGATAAGCCGAAGGGGCGGCACGAAGCTTGGGACATCGATATTTTTTATCAGGAAAAAATGGAGACGGTCAGCGTTCTGACGCGGGCCGAGGTGACGGAAACCGGTCCCGTCCGGGCGGTCGTGCGCTTCGAATGGACGTACCGGCAATCGGCCGTTGAGCAGAACATGATATTGTATGCGGCAAGCCGCCGGATCGACTTCGCCACGAATGCCGATTGGCATGAGCAGCGGAAGCTGCTCAAGGTCGCTTTTCCGGTTGACATCCGCGCCACCGAAGCGACCTACGACATTCAATTCGGGAACGTCAGGCGCCCGACGCATTGGAACACGAGCTGGGATTATGCGCGTTTCGAAACGGTCGGCCATCAATGGGCCGATCTGTCCGAGCGCAATTACGGCGTCAGCCTGCTGAACGATTGCAAATACGGCTACGACATCAAGGACAACGTCATCCGCCTGTCGCTGATCAAATCGGCGATGGTGCCGGACCCGCGGGCCGATCAAGGAGAGCACCGGTTCACCTACGCCCTGCTGCCTCGCGAAGGAGACTGGCATCAAGGCCGAACCGTGCAGGAGGCATGGTCGCTGAACAATCCGGTGACCGCCGTCTACGGCAAGCCGGAGCGCAACGCTTTGACGCTGCTTTCCTTGTCCGAAGCTGCGTCCGGGCACGTCATGCTCGATGCGGTCAAACGCGCCGAAGACCGGGAGGCCGTCGTCGTACGGCTTCATGAGTTCGCCGGAATCCGCGGCGAGGTGAAGCTTGAGAGCGATCTGCCGGTCGAGGCATGGCAGGAGCTGGACCTGATGGAGCGCCCGGCGGGCGAGAGGAAGGAAGGGAGCGGAGTCGCTTTTGCCATCAAACCATACGAGATCAAGACGCTGCTGCTGGAGATGAACGGCTGCTAAAAACGAAAAAAGGATAGAAGCGGCGGAAATGGGTCTGCCGCTCTATCCTTTTTCCCAATCGACATACCGGTGTCTGCGTAATCGGTCAAAAATAGCTGACGGACTTGATGCGGTTTACCGAAACGATCTTATCCGTATATTCCTGTACGGTAATCGTTTCCAAAATTTCCCGATTATCCTTATCAAATCCGTGCAATATTTGCCGACTCCCGACCTTCAACCGAATAAATTTCTCCCTCCTCCCGCTCCTCCTCCGCTTTGCGGAATCAATTGCGGTGATCAAACATCCACCCCATCGTAGCAACGGATTTGGAGCAGGACAAGCTCAGCTTCCCGGATGTTCGGTCACAGCCGCATTACTTGGCAGGCTGCGGGTCCAAGCAGCCCGGAAACATGCCGGTCGAGACGGCAATCCGGTTCCAGCCGTTAATCGTCACGATGGCCGTGATCAGTGCGACATACTGGCTCTCGTCGAAATGCTCGCGCACCCGCTCATACAGGCTTTGCGGCACTCCGCCGTCTGCGATCCGTGTCACGGCTTCCGTCAGCTCAAGAGCCGCCCGTTCCGCTTCCGTGAAGAAAGGCGATTCCCGCCAAACGGCAATGAGATGAATGCGGTGGTCGTTGCCGCCGGCTTTCAGCAGCGCTTTCGTGTGCATATCGACGCAAAAAGAGCAGCCGTTGATTTGCGACGCCCGGATTTTGATCAGCTCGTAGAGCGTGCGGTCCAGCCCGGTGCTTGCGATCAATTTCTCCAAACCGAGCATCGTTTCGTACAGTTTCGGGTTTACTTCGTAATGGTTCAATCTTACCTTCATAGAATTCCGCTCCTTTGGTTTTTATTTGCTTACACTCCTAAGACGATATGGCGTTATTTTTTGTGACTGGATCCATTTCCGCTTGCCGCTTTGCCCCAGATTGCTTGAAATATACCTTTTAACTCCATGCGCCAAATGCGTTGACGGAGAAAAGTAAGCAGCGCCTTCTTGAGAGGGGGAGACGCCGGAGATTGAGAGCGCTTCCGCAGGCTAGAGAGAACCGTTCTTTCAAGTAGCGGGAAAGGTGCCCTCCTAGGTTGGATGTCGCGTTTTTTGATATAACGTTTTGCTCATTTAGGCAGGAACAACTTCATCTTGAAAATTCAGGCAAGCCGTAATATGCAGTGGAATGGATTCCGGGATCTCGGCAGGATGCGGAAAGCAGCCAAGGCGTTGAAACACTTCAACATAACAAGGAAACTAAAGCAGGACTTCAATTCTTTCGGTACGAGGAGGGAAAGAACGAAATGACAAAACCGGTGGTGCTGATAGATTATCAATGGATTATGTTATATGAGGTATTCGGCAAGACCTACAATGATGGACACGATCAGGGGGGTGGATGCAAAAAAATTGTTGACCATGACTGACCGTCCTTTTGTTATAAAGGAAAATTAAGCAAATTTGAAAGGAGGATTTTTGGGAAATTTGTCTAATACAATATATACCCACTACATGGTGGAAATAAATTGTATAGTATTATATGAAAATGTTGTCTGTTATTAAAAGTTGTCTGTGACTGCTTTGGCAGTTGCCGTAAGCGCGAGTTGGTCACCTTCTGCAAGTGCCGCGGCAACTGAGACAACTATCGCTCCAATTACTCAATTTGAAAAAAATGACCTTTCCGTAATTCCATCGTTGCATGAGATGAGCCCGGAGCAAAGAAAATTGTTTGACGTCAAGATAACCCAGAACTGTTCAGGAAAGCATTAACGGACCTTTTTGATTCCAGGTCAGCAACTGGCGGAAACCTCCGGCTAGCACTTCAGACTCAAGGTGTTGAAGCTCAAGATATCAAGCCGAATTTGGCTATAGGCGTAAACTTTGCAGCCTCGGCCATTAATGTTGCGTTGGGTCTAATCGCAGGTGGTGGCCTAGGTGCTATTCAGGCTTATATTATTAGTGTAGGAAAAAAAGAAGCCGCGAGAATCTTCACTGCAACAGTAACAAGTAAATTGATTGCATGGGGTGCTCCTAAATTGGCTGCTTTTGTAGGGACGGCTGTAGCATTCGCGATGGACTATTTAGACATTGGTTTGAAAATTGCTGAATATCTTGATTCAATTGACTCCAATCCTAGGAATGGTTGGATTGATTTCTAAGTGGATGGATCTGATGCCTCGTGAGAAACATTGCAAAATATACATTATTGGTGATTTGGACATTCTTGGTTTTATATTTGGGTCATTCGTTGGGCGTACCCAAAAACATATATTATTACCTCATATCAATCTCTATTTGTATCGCCGGAATTCTGCTGATCTTCTATTTATTTGAAAGAAAAGATCGTAAGGGTTAAATATAGGAAAAAGCCTTCAGCCCCATAGAACAAGCGGGGTTGAAGGCTTTTATTTATTAATTTGGACCATATTCGCATTTTACCTCAAAATCCGAACAGTCTGGGTAATTTACATCCCGCTCAAAGCAAACCTGATCAAGGATCTCTCCGATTAGGGTAGCCATCAATTATACGGGGCTCCTCGCGGTGTGATTTTCAAGACGGAAAAATCGCCGCCATCGAGGACCGCTCCTAATTCCTTCCGCCGTCTTGCTCCCGCATGAACATGCTGTGAACTGCGCCGTTTGCGCTTGCATTCGGCCGCTCGTTTGCATATAATACTTTTCATACACTGAATACTGCCAAATGCATTGACGGAGAAAAGTAAGCAGTGCCTCTTGACAGGGAGGAGACGCCGCAGATTGAGAGCGTGTCCGAAGAACCAGGCTGCCGAAGTTCGCTCCCGAGCAGTCCTTTGAAACCTTATGGCTTCGGTTAACCGGAGTCCGGGGCAAGTAGGAGGAACCGGTCCGAACGCAAGTTCCCGAACCGTTACGTTCAATGAAGGAAGAAGACAACGGGCGTCCTCCGTGCCGAACGGCGCAGGCGGCTGAACCGGTCTTCCGAACAAGGGTGGTACCACGGCTTTTTCGTCCCTTACCGGGATGGAAAAGCCTTTTTGTGCGTTCGCGACACGGCGCAGGCGGAAATCATACAAGGAGGGAATGCAGCATGAAAGAACGATTGCTTACACTGAAGGAAGAAGCGCTGCGCGAGCTGGCCCAAGTCGAAAACCAGCAGCAGCTTGCCGACCTTCGGATCAAGTATTTGGGCAAAAAAGGCCCGCTGACGGAAATTTTGCGCGGGATGGGAGCTTTGAGCGCGGAGGAGCGCCCGGTCATCGGTCAGGTGGCTAACGAGGTTCGCGGCGCGATTGAAGAAGTCATCGAGGCGAAGCAGGCGGAGTACAACGAGGCGGAGACGAATGCGCGGCTTGCGGCGGAGCGGATCGACGTGACTCTGCCGGGACGTCCGGCGGCGCGCGGGGCGGTGCATCCGATCAGCAAAGTGATTGAGGCAATCGAAGACATTTTCATCGGGATGGGCTATACGGTAGCCGAAGGCCCCGAGGTGGAGCAGGATTACTACAACTTCGAAGCGCTCAACCTGCCGAAAAACCACCCGGCCCGCGACATGCAGGATTCGTTCTATATTACGGACGAAATCTTGATGCGCACGCATACGTCTCCGGTGCAGGTCCGCACCATGGAGAAAATGAAAGGCCATGTGCCGGTCAAAATCATCTGTCCGGGACGCGTGTATCGGCGCGACGACGACGATGCGACGCATTCCCACATGTTCACGCAGATTGAAGGTCTGGTGATCGATAAGGGCATCCGCATGAGCGATCTCAAGGGGACGCTGCTGCAGTTCGTGCAGGAGCTGTTCGGGAAGCAGACGCAAATCCGGATGCGCCCGAGCTTCTTCCCGTTCACGGAGCCGAGCGCCGAGGTCGATGTCACCTGCGCGATGTGCGGCGGCGAAGGCTGCCGGGTATGCAAGCATACGGGATGGCTCGAAATTCTCGGCTCCGGCATGGTGCATCCGCACGTGCTGGAGATGGCGGGCTACGATCCGGAAGTATACAGCGGCTTTGCGTTCGGCCTCGGCGTCGAGCGGGTCGCTATGCTGAAGTACGACATTGAAGATATTCGCCATTTCTATACGAACGATCTGCGCTTCTTGAAGCAGTTCGTGCATTTGTAAGCGAGAGGAGCGTGGGCTAAGTCATGAAAGTATCTTACCAATGGTTGTCGCAGTATGTGGATGTCAGCGGGTATTCGGCCGCCGAGTTGGCGGAAAAGCTGACCCGCAGCGGCATTGAAGTCGATATCGTGGAAAGCCGCAACAAAGGCGTGTCGCAGGTGGTTGTCGGCTTCGTCAAATCGCGCGAGAAGCACCCCGACGCGGATAAGCTGAGCGTCTGTATCGTCGACGCAGGCCAAGGCGAGGATCTGCAAATCGTATGCGGAGCCAAAAACGTAGCCGCAGGGCAAAAGGTGCCCGTCGCCGTCGTCGGCGCGAAGCTGCCGGACGGTCTCGTCATCAAACGGGCCAAGCTGCGCGGCGTCGAGTCGCAAGGCATGATCTGCTCGGCCAAGGAGCTTGGTTTGAACGACAAGCTGCTGCCGAAGGAAATTCAAGAGGGCATTTTGGTGCTTCCGGAGGATACGCAGGTCGGCGCAAGCATCCTTGATGTTCTAGCTTTGAACGATGAAGTCATGGACTTTGACCTGACGCCGAACCGTTCCGACTGCCTCAGCATGCTGGGGGCAGCGTACGAGATCGGGGCAATTTTGGGCCGCGATGTAAAGCTGCCGGATGCGGAAGCGGGACTGAACGACAGCGCGGCAGCCGTTAAAGCGGCTGACCGGATTTCCGTGGAAATTTCGGCCAAAGAGCAGTGCTCGCATTATGCGGCGCGTCTGATCGAAGGCGTGAAAATCGGTCCGTCGCCGCTGTGGCTGCAAAACCGCTTGATGGCTGCCGGGATCCGTCCGATCAATAACATCGTCGATGTAACCAACTATGTCATGTTTGAATACGGCCAGCCGCTGCACGCTTTCGATGCGGATCGACTGAACAACGGGCATATCGACGTGCGGCTCGCCCGCGAAGGCGAGAAGCTCGTGACGCTGGATGAGGCGGAGCGAACCTTGGAGCCGCATATGCTGCTGATCACCGACGGGGAGAAGCCGGTTGCGATCGCGGGAGTTATGGGCGGCGCGAACTCCGAAGTGTCGGACGGAACGACGCGCATCCTGCTGGAGTCGGCCAACTTTGCCGGTTCCTCGGTGCGCAAAACATCGCGTCAGCTCGGGCTCCGTTCGGAAGCGTCGCTGCGCTTCGAGAAGGAAGCCAATCCGGAAGCGGTCATTCCCGCGCTGAACCGTGCGGCGGCTCTCATCGCCGAGCTTTCCGGCGGCCAAGTGGCATCCGGCATCGTTGAAGCGGTAGCGGGAGAACGGAAGCCGGTGCAAATCGAGTTGACCGTAAGCCGCATTAACGGCTATCTCGGCACGGAGCTGTCGGTTGAGGAAGTGAAGACGATTTTCGAACGGCTGAACTTCACCGTCGAGCCGCTTGAGCAGGATGGATTGCTGGTGCATGTGCCGAGCCGACGCGGCGATATTACCCGCGCCGTCGATCTGATCGAGGAAGTGGCGCGTCTTCACGGCTACGACAACATTCCGACCACGCTGATGAATGTGGTTACGACGCCGGGCGCGCTCACCCGGGAGCAGGCGATCCGCCGCTTGACGCGGACGCTGCTGACAGGCAGCGGCCTGCATGAGGCGATCACGTATACGTTCACGCATCCCGAGCAAATCCGTCAGTATGCGGGCGCTTACCCGGATGCGAAGCCAATTGTTCTGGCGATGCCGATGAGCGAGGACCGCAGCGTGCTGCGTACGAGCCTGATCCCGCATTTGCTCGATGTGGCGGTATATAACCGGAACCGGAATCAGGACGACGTCGGCGTGTTCGAAATCGGCCGCGTGTTCGTTACCGGCGAGGAATCGCTCAGCCGTCTGCCGGAGGAAAAGATGCAGCTTGCCATTCTGCTGACCGGCAAACGAAGCGAGGTGCATTGGACCGGCAAGCCGGCCGATGTCGATTTCTATGATTTGAAAGGCATTTTTGAAGGGGTTGTGTCTTATCTCGGCATTGCGAACATCCGTTACGAGGCCGCCCAGCCGGAAGGCTTCCATCCGGGACGTACGGCGCTGATCGTTGCCGACACGCCGAACGGCAGCCGGACCATCGGGAAGATCGGTCAGCTTCATCCGGCGCTTCAGCAGCAAAAGGATCTTGCAGACACGTATGTTCTTGAAGTCGAGCTGGATGCGCTTGTGCAGTTGGCCAGCGAAAGCTTCGCCTATCGTCCGATGCCCCGTTTCCCGGCGATCGGCCGGGATATGGCGCTTGTCGTAGACCGCAGCGTTCCTGTCGGCAATCTGCTTGCAAAGGCGCGGGAAACTGCGGGCAGCCTGCTCGAATCGATCCAGGTATTCGACATCTACACCGGCGAGCGGCTTGGCGCGGATAAGAAGAGCGTCGCTATTTCGCTGGTATACCGCACGCCGGAACGGACGCTGACGGACGAAGAAGTCGGCGAGCTGCACGGCCGTGTCGTAGCGGCCCTTGAGACGGGCTTCGGCGCCGAGCTCAGGAAATAATTACCTTGCCCTTCGTCCGGCAAAAGTCTGAAAAAGACAGCAGGAAAAGCGATTCTCCGTATCGAAGTCTAATAGGATACGGAGAATCTTTTTTTGTGTTTTGGAAAGGGGAGCAAGGCACATGAGCGGTGGAGACAAAGTTCGGATGAGCGTCGATATTTATGGTATGCAGTACAAGCTGGTTTCCAAATCCAGCCCTTCTTATATAAAGCAAGTGGCCGCTCTGGTGAACGACCAAATGCACAAAATTGCGGAGAGCAGCCCGCGGCTTGATTTGCCCAAAATCGCGGTGCTCGCGGCCGTCAATATCGCGGACGAATGGAGCCGGATGCGCCAAGATTTTGAATCGGCTTTGGAACGCCAGAGGCAGCTCGAGCATGCGAGCGAAGAGCTTGAGCGGTTAAGCGGGCGCCATGCGCAGCTTCAACAGGAGCTGGAGGCGGAGCGTGAACGGCTGGCCAAACTGGAAGCGGAGCGCGGAGAGCAGCAGGCTTCGCGGGAGCGCGCCGAGGCGGAAGCGGCAGCCCTGCGGACTGAACTGGAGCCGTTTCGTGAGCGTTTGTCCGCACTCGAAAGCGAGCTTGCCGAAAGCCGGGAGCGGTTGACCGGCCAGTTGGAGCTGAGCGGCGAGCTGGAGCGCAAGCTTGCCGAGACGCTGGAGCGGGCGCGCGAATTCGAAGGCCGCTATGCCGCCGAAGCGCAGGAAGCGGAGCGCCGCGGACGGCGGATCCGCGAGCTGGAGCAGGTCAAACAGGAGCTTGAAAGCCGGGCGGCCGAGCAAGCCAAGGAGCGGGACGGTTTGCGGGCGAGAATCGCTTCGCAGGAAGCGCAGCTGAGCAAGCAGGCGGAAGCGGAGCGCCAGACGAAAGAGCGGCTTGCGGCGCAGGAGAAGCGAGCACGCGAGCTGGAGCTGCAGCTTCAGGCGACCGAGCAGGCGCGGGGCGAGGCGGGGAAGCGGCTCGCGGAGCGGGAACAACAATACGCCGAGCTGAGCGACCAGCTCGACGGACTGCAGGAGCAGCTTTCCGGCCAGCAGCAGGAAATCGAGCTGCAGGTAGCGCTTTATAACGAGCTGCAGGAGCTGAGCGAAGCGAAGGAACGCGAGCTTCGGGAGCAAGCGGCAGCCGCGGCAGCGAAGCAAGCGGAGCTGGAGCGGCAGCTCGCAGCGGAGCGTGAACGCAGCCGCGAGGAGGCCGCAGCGGCGGAAGCGCTGCTGGCGGAGCAGGCGCGCGCAGCGGAGGCGCAAGCGGCAGCGGCCGCAGCGAAGCAAGCGGAGCTGGAGCAGCAGCTCGCGGCCGAGCGTGAGCGCAGCCGCGAGGAGGCCGCAGCGGCGGAAGCGCTGCTGGCGGAGCAGGCGCGCGCAGCGGAGGCGCAAGCGGCAGCGGCCGCAGCGAAGCAAGCGGAGCTGGAGCAGCAGCTCGCAGCCGAGCGGAATCGCAGCCGCGAGGAGGCCGCAGCGGCGGAAGCGCTGCTGGCGGAGCAGGCGCGCGCAGCGGAGGCGCAAGCGGCAGCGGCCGCAGCGAAGCAAGCGGAGCTGGAGCAGCAGCTCGCAGCCGAGCGGAATCGCAGCCGCGAGGAGGCCGCAGCGGCGGAAGCGCTGCTGGCGGAGCAGGCGCGCGCAGCGGAGGCGCAAGCGGCAGCGGCGGCAGCGCGGCAAGCGGAGCTGGAGCAGCAGCTCGCAGCCGAGCGGAATCGCAGCCGCGAGGAGGCCGCAGCGGCGGAAGCGCTGCTGGCGGAGCAGGCGCGCGCAGCGGAGGCGCAAGCGGCAGCGGCGGCAGCG
>JAPSLM010000011.1:97669-98342 GCA_031180825.1 Paenibacillus sp.
CGGCAAGCGGAGCTGGAGCAGCAGCTGGCAGCCGAGCGGAATCGCAGCCGCGAGGAGGCCGCGGCAGCGGAAGCGCTGCTGGTGGAGCAGGCGCGCGCAGCGGAGGCGCAAGCGGCAGCCGCGGCAGCGAAGCAGGCGGAGCTGGAGCAGCAGCTCGCGGCCGAGCGGGAGCGCAGCCGCGAGGAGGCCGCAGCGGCGGAAGCGCTGCTGGCGGAGCAGGCGCGCGCAGCGGAGGCGCAAGCGGCTGCGGCGGCAGCAGCGAAAGCGGAGCTGGAGCAGCAGCTCGCGGCCGAGCGGAATCGCAGCCGCGAGGAGGCCGCAGCGGCGGAAGCGCTGCTGGCGGAGCAGGCGCGCGCAGCGGAGGCGCAAGCGGCAGCGGCCGCAGCGAAGCAGGCGGAGCTGGAGCAGCAGCTCGCAGCCGAGCGGGAGCGCAGCCGCGAGGAAGCCGCGGCAGCGGAAGCGCTGCTGGCGGAGCAGGCGCGCGCAGCGGAGGCGCAAGCGGCTGCGGCCGCAGCGAAGCAGGCGGAGCTGGAGCAGCAGCTCGCAGCCGAGCGGAATCGCAGCCGCGAGGAGGCCGCAGCGGCGGAAGCGCTGCTGGCGGAGCAGGCGCGCGCAGCGGAGGCGCAAGCGGCTGCGGCCGCAGCGAAGCAAGCGGAGCTGGAGCAGCAGCTCG
>JAPSLM010000011.1:98442-114012 GCA_031180825.1 Paenibacillus sp.
CGGCGGAAGCGCTGCTGGCGGAGCAGGCGCGCGCAGCGGAGGCGCAAGCGGCTGCGGCCGCAGCGAAGCAAGCGGAGCTGGAGCAGCAGCTCGCGGCCGAGCGGAATCGCAGCCGCGAGGAGGCCGCGGCAGCGGAAGCGCTGCTGGCGGAGCAGGCGCGCGCAGCGGAGGCGCAAGCGGCTGCGGCCGCAGCGAAGCAAGCGGAGCTGGAGCAGCAGCTCGCGGCCGAGCGGGAGCGCAGCCGCGAGGCGGTAGTCGCGGCGAAGGCGATGCTGGCGGAGCAGGCGCACGAAGCGGAGGCGATGCAGGCGGAACTGGAGCGGCGGCGCGCCGCCGAAAGCGCGGAGCTGCAGGAGCAGAAGCGCCGGTTGGAGATCCAGCTTGGCGAGCAGTTGGAGAAGGCGCGCGAGCAGCTGCAGCGCGGCGACGGACTGCAAGCGGAGCTGGAAGCCCTGCTCGGGAAGCAGCGCGAGCAGGAAGAGGAGCTTGCGCTGCAGCAGGAGCTGTACAGCGAACTCGAAGGCGAGCTGGCCGCTTTGCGGGAACGAAGCGGAGCCCAAGAAGCGGAGCTGCATCGCAGGCTGGAGACGCTGGAGCGGCAGCGCGCCGCAGAGCTCGCGGAGGCGGAGCAGCGCCAAGCGGAGCTGGCGGCCCGCGCGGCCGAGAGCGACGCCCGGCTGGCGGCACGCGAGGAAGAGCAGCGCCGGCAGCTGGAAGCGCTGGAGCAGAGGCGGGAAAGCGAGCTGGCCGAAGCGAAGAAGCGCTTCGACGAAGAAGCGGCCGCCTTGGCGGCGCGCATCGCGGAACTCGGACGGCAGCTCGGCGAGCGGGAGGCCGAGCTGGCGCGTAAGCTTGCCGAACGGGAGCAGAGCAGCGTGGCGCAGGTCGAAGAGCTTCGTACTAAGCTTCGCGAGCAGGAAGAGGAGATTGGCCTGTATCAGGAGCTTTATGACGAGCTGCAGGGGCAGTATGATGAGCTGGCGCGCCGTATGGCCGAGCAGGAAGCGGGTCTGCGCGAAGCGGCTGCCGCCCAAGAGGCGCGCCAGGAGGAGCTTCAGCGCCTGCTCGGCGAGCGCGAACGCGAACTGGCCGGGCTGCGGCAGGAACGCGCTGCGGCTGTAGAGCTGAGCCGTGCCTTGCAGGAGCAGTGTGCCGCGCTTGAGGTTCGGCAGCAAACGGCACAGAGCGAGCGGGAGGCGCTTGAGCAGCGGCTGGCTGCGCAGGAAGCGAAAATCGCCGAGCTGGCCGAGCAAGCGGCGCAGGGAGCTCAGCTGCGGATCGAGCTGGCCGAGCAAAAGGACGAGCTCGAACTTCAGGTCGAGCTGTACAATGAGCTCCAGGAGCAGCTCTCCGAGCAGATTAAGCAGCACAAGGCGCTGCAGGCTGAATACGGGCAGCAGCAGGAGAAGGCGGAGCAGGTATTCCAGGAATTGCAGAACTTGAAATCCGAGTACGAGAAGCTCCAGATCGAATACAACGAATGGATCGAGCTCGTGGAGAAGGAATAGCAAATGAACGGACTGGATTACACCGTTCTGGCGGTGCTCGCCGTCGGAACGGTTCTAGGGTTCGCACGCGGCTTTATCGGCCAATTGGTATCGGTCGTCGGCCTTGTCGCCGCCTACTTGGTCGCCATTTTCTTTTATGATGATGTGGCGCCGCTTGTAGGCGGTACGCTTGCGTTATCCGGGCATGAAACGTACCAGAAGTATGAATTTTTGGCCAAAGGGCTGAAGCTGGACACTTACGTATACAACGCGCTGGCGTTTGCGCTATTGTTCTTTGGAGTGAAAATCGCGTTCAGCATCGGCGGACGGCTGTTGAACTGGCTGGCGGCGGCCCCCGGGCTGAAGCAGGTCAATCAATGGAGCGGCGCGGCGCTCGGTTTTGCGGAAGCGGCGGTCATTGCAGTGATCGCCGTCCATGTCATGACCGTGATCCCGAACGACGGCGCGCAGAATCAGCTTAAAAACTCCGTGCTGACGCCGTACGTTCTGGAGCATACGCCGATTTTGACCGATAAGCTTCAGGAGCTCTGGAACGGCCGCAGCGGCCGGACCCAAGCGGGGGAAGTCTGAAACGGCGGATGGAATGACTGAAAAAGGGCTTGCTTCACGGCTTGAAACATTCCAAGCTGCCGAGCAAGCCCCTTTTATGCAAATGCGGTGATCCGGTGACAACTGCCGATTTTCCGGTTAACGCAAAAACGGACCGTCCGTCCCGGAGGACAAACGGAGCCGCTTTGGAAAGATTCGCCGTCATGCTGCTCTTATTCCACGACAAGCTTGGATTTCATCGTAGCATGGCCTGAGCCGCAAGGAAGCGAGCAGACGATATCGTATGTGCCGGCCTTGTCGATTTTCACCGTTTTGCTCTTGTTGTTGTTGTCCAAACTTACGTTTACGCCGCTGATTTGCACGGCATGCATGCCCTGCTTGTTTTCCAGCGAAAACGTCACGTCCTCGCCTTTTTTCACTTTATATTCTTTTTGATCGAACTCGAAGTTCGTGGCCACCAATTTTATCTGCTGAGCCGCCGCATTGCCGCTGGCCGCTCCGCCTGCCCCAGACTCCGCAGCTTTCGGCGCTTCTTTCGCGCCGCAAGCGGATAAGGCGAAGATCAACCCGACTGCCGCCATACTCACAATCCATTTTTTCATCCGGTGAGTCCCCTTTCACAACCAACATGGAATTTTTTTTTCTCATCCCATGATACAGCAACCGCCGGCCTTATGGCTGTGTCGGAGCGGTGACAACAATATGAAAACATCGTGTCATCTCCTGTCGAACCTTATCTTGATCGGGAACCCAGCTCCCGGATCAGCGCGGCAAGCTTCCGAAGGCCAAGATTCATACGTTCTGCCGATTCGAATGAATAAGAGAGCCGGATGTAGGGGCTGCCGAGCGAATCGTACACCGTACCGGGGTTGAACAGAATGCCCTCCTGCAGCGCGCGTGCGAACAGCGCATTCATGGAGAACGGAGGCACGATCCGCAGCCATATGTAAAAGCCGCCCGTCGGCACATTCCATACCGCAAGTCCGGTCAAATGCTTTTGCAGCATGTCCAGCATATCGTCGCGTCTTTGCCTTAATACGGTACGCACCCGGCTTAAATGCTCCTCATGAAAACCGCGTTCGAACCATTCCGTCAGCGCCCATTGGGAAAGCGAGCTTGACCCGTAATCGGTCTGCATTTTGAGATCCGCGAGCCGCCGGATGACCGGCTCCGGCCCGACGATCCAGCCGGTGCGCAGGCCCGGGCCGACCGTCTTGGAGACGCTGCCCAAGTATAGGACGAGTCCGTTCGGATCGCGCGCTTTCAAGGGCGGAGGGGGCGGGGCGTCCAACCATAGCTCGCGATAGACGTCATCCTCGATCACCGGCAGCTGCAGGCGCTCGCATTCCTGCAGCAGCTCGACGCGCCGCCGCTCCGACATGACGATGCCCGTCGGGTTGTGAAACGACGGAATCGTATACAGCATCCGGTTCGGCCGGGGCTTCCATTCGGTCAAACCGCGAAGGCGGATGCCTTCCGAATCCATCTCCAGCCCCGCCAACCGGACGCCGGCGGAGTGAAATACGTGCAGGGAATGCAGATAGGACGGACTTTCCGTGAACATGACGGCTCCCGGCTTGACGAGTCCGAGGGATATAAGCTGCAGGGCCTGCAGCGCCCCCGAGACGATCAGCACGGAGGCCGGGGAAACGTGGACACCGAGCGCTTGCAGGTACCGGCTCAGCTGCTCCCGCAGCGGCAGCAGCCCGCGCGGCTCTTCGTAGCCGAGTGTTTGAATGCGGGAGGCCAGACGTCCGAACACCTCTCCAAGCAGCCGCTGCGGATACAGCGAAGGAGACGGCTCTCCCGTGCTTAAACGGATCATCCCGGCTTGAAATTCCGTCTCGTTGATCGTTTGGATGGTCGGCAGATTGGGCCGATGCCAGCCGGCCTGGACGTACGAATCCCAGTCGGGCGGGGTGCGCGAGGTCAGCAGGGACCACGGGGTGTTCACCACTTTGGTGCCGCGGCGCCCGTCCCCTTCAAGCAGCCCGTCGGCGACCAGCTCCTGAATCGCCGTAACCACCGTGGAGCGGTTGACGCGGAGCGCCTCGGCCAACTGGCGCTGCGTCGGGATGCGGCCGCCGACCGGCCACTCGCCGTTTTCAATTTTGCGTTTCATATAGGTTTTGATTTGCAAATAAAGCGGCAGCGGAGAATTGTCGTCCGGCTGCCAATCGATGCGGTACATGCGCTGCCCTCCCTCCGTACGAAGTCGGTTAATCCGATTGTAGCAAAATTTGTTTTGGTTGGGTACTCCACCAACCGTTTGGTTGAAGACTTTTCCGCCGGGGCAGGTATGATGGATAAAGATTAGATCTATGCGATAGATGCAGGAGGAGAGAAAGGCATGCAAGCGGTACTGCACGGATTTGTTTTGGCTTTGGGACTGATTCTCCCATTGGGGGTGCAAAACCTGTTTATTTTCCAGCAAGGGGTTGTTCAGCGGAGGTTCGTCCTTGCTCTGTCTGCTTCGGTCACAGCGGCCCTCTGCGATACGATTCTGATTTTGGCCGCCGTTTTAGGAGTTTCCGTCGTCATTCTGGCGTTTGCGTGGGTCAAGACGGTGCTGCTTGTCGCGGGCGCCGTATTTTTGCTCTATTTGGGCTGGAGCGCTTGGAAAGCCGCTTCCGCTTCCGGACCGTCCGTACAAAGCTCCCCCGAGTCGTTCCGGATTTCGAGGCAGATTGCCTTCACATGCTCGATTTCACTGTTCAATCCCCACGCGATTCTCGATACCGTCGGCGTGATCGGAACGAGCTCGCTGAATTATACGGGGGCTGACAAAGTCGGGTTTACCGCTTCGGCCATCGTCGTCTCGTGGCTGTGGTTTATCGGGATCGCCGGGGTCGGACGGATCACGGGAAAGCTGGATGCTTCAGGACGTTTTCATGCTTGGTTGAACCGGGTATCGGCGCTGATGATTTGGGGGACGGCCGGTTATTTGATCTACTCGTTATTCGTATGACGATACGCCTATGACGAAACGCCGCAAACGCGAAGAAGTCGGCCGCAGACGCTCTTGCCCGCGGCCGATTCGCTTACTTGGCGTTCCCACGACCGGAAGCGCCGCGTTCAAACGGTGTTTTCACCGGAATGAACAGGTCGATGATTCCGATAACCAAGGCAGCCAAGATGGCACCGATAATGCTTGTCGTTACGCCGCCAACGATAAACTGGGCAAGCCAAATGATCAGCGCGCTCGTAAGAAAGCCGACAATCCCCCGGCCGAACGGGGTGATCTTTCTGCCGAAGATTCCTTCGATGACCCACGCCGCTATCGCGATGACCAGGGCCAGGAAAAAGGCGCTCCAGAATCCTCCGACACTAAAGCCGGGAACGACCCAGCTGACGACCAGCAGCATTAAGGCGGAAACGATAAACCTGACGAGATGTCCAAGCAAGTGCATCGTGCAGTTCCTCCTTCGCGTCTTTGCGGTATTCATCAAGCGCTTTCGGTGCACCTTATAGGTTTTCCCGAGCCTGCGGCTTTATGAATGGCAATCCTTAGCGGAAATTCATTAGCTTTACTACCCGGACTTGGATATAATAGCAATGGAGAGCTTTTTCCGGCTAGAAAGGCAGGTTTCTAAAACGATAGCGATGAATACGAACAAAACATCATACAATCAAAAAATATTGGCGACGCTCGATTTCCGTGCGGTGCTTGAGCGCTGCGCAAACCATGCTGCGACCTCGCTCGGCAAGGGGCGGGTGGAGGAGCTTGAACCGAGCGGCGATTTTCATGAAGTGAAGCGCAGGCTGCAGGCGACCGACGAAGCGGTCAACGTGGACCGCTTGAAGGGCGGGGCGCCATTCGGCGGCATCCGCGACATTCGCGCTGCGGTCCATCGGGCGCGGATCGGCGGTATGCTGAACCCGGCCGAGCTGCTGGATATTGCGATGACAAGCCAAGGCGGCCGCCGGCTGCGCAGGTTTCTGGAAGCGATGAACGAAGATTACAGCATTCCGCTGCTGCTTGACCTGGTCGAGCCGATGACGGACCACAAAGAATTGGAAGAGCGGATCCGCGGGTGCGTTGACGAGAACGCGCAGGTCGTGGATACGGCAAGCCCGGAGCTGCTGAAAATTCGCCAAGAGCTGCGCTCAAGCGAATCGAAAGCCCGCGAGCGGTTGGAACAAATGGTACGCACGCCTTCCATTCAAAAGATGCTGCAGGACAACCTGGTCACGATCCGGGGAGACCGGTACGTCATTCCCGTAAAACAGGAATACCGCGGCCATTTCGGCGGCATGATCCACGATCAATCGGCTTCCGGGGCAACGTTGTTTATCGAGCCGGAAGCCGTCGTGCAATTGAATAACCGCGTGCGGGAATTGAAGCTCAAGGAAGAGGCGGAAGTCGAGAAGATTCTCCGCATCCTGTCCGCTCTTGTTGCCGATAGCGCGGATACGCTGCTCGTCAACGTGGAGGCGCTGGCGGAGCTTGATTTTATTTTCGCCAAAGCGGGCCTTGCGCGAGAGATGAAGGCGACGCTGCCGCTGCTGAACGACCGCGGCTTCATTAAGCTAAAGCGAGGACGGCATCCGCTGATTCCCGCAGAAAAGGTCGTTCCTCTCGACGTGGAGCTGGGCAACCGCTATTCGACAATCATTGTGACCGGACCGAATACGGGCGGCAAAACCGTCTCGCTCAAGACGATCGGCCTGCTGTCGCTCATGGCGATGGCCGGGTTATTCGTTCCGGCCGAGGAGGGCAGCCAGCTTTGCGTGTTCGATGCGATCTATGCGGATATCGGGGACGAGCAAAGCATCGAGCAAAATCTCAGTACGTTCTCCAGCCATATGACCAATATCATCCGGATTCTTAGAGAAATGACGCCCAAGAGCCTTGTGCTGCTCGATGAGCTAGGAGCCGGGACCGACCCTGCGGAGGGCTCCGCGCTGGCGATATCGATCTTGGACCATATGCACCGGATGGGCTGCCGCATCGTCGCGACGACGCATTACAGCGAGCTGAAGGCGTATGCCTTCGACCGGCAGGGCGTCATCAACGCCAGCATGGAGTTTGACGTGCAGACGCTGCGCCCGACGTATCGGCTGCTTGTAGGCGTTCCCGGGCGGAGCAACGCGTTCGCGATTGCGGAGCGCCTCGGTTTGGCGAGAACGATCATCGATCATGCCCGCGGGCAGGTCGGCGAGGAGGATCAACGCGTCGAATCGATGATCGCCACGCTCGAAGAGAACCGGCTGCAGGCCGAGGCCGAGCGCGAATCGGCGGAGCGCAACCGCCGCGAAGTCGAAACGCTGCGCGAGCAGCTTGCCGCCGAACGCCGGCGCTTCGAGGAGCAGAAGGATAAGCTGTTCGAGCGGGCGGAGCGCGAGGCGCAGGATGCGGTGGCGAAAGCCCGCCGCGAAGCCGACGAGATCATTACGGAGCTCCGCAGAATCCAGCGCGAGGAAGCGGGCGGCGTAAAGGATCACAGGCTCAGCGAGCTGAAAAAGCGGATGAACGATGCCGCTCCCGAGCTCCGAAGCAAGTCCAGGGCCGGTGCGCCGCGCAAAAAAGCCGATCGTGTCGAGCCGGGCGACGAAGTGCTCGTAACCAATCTCGGTCAGCGGGGACATGTGGTTGAGGTGGTGAGCGAAACGGAAGTGACCGTGCAGCTTGGCATTCTCAAGATGAAGGTGAACAAAGCCGATCTGGAGCTCGTGAAGCAAGCCTCCGCCCAGAAAAAGCCGCAGCAGCAGGCCACTTCCAGCCTGAAGCGGACGCGCGACGAGAACGCCAAGATGGAACTGGACTTGCGCGGGGCCAATGTGGAAGAAGCGATCATCGAAGTGGACCGCTTCCTGGACGAATCGTACTTGGCCAATTTCGGCCAGGTGTTCATCATTCACGGCAAAGGCACGGGCGTGCTGCGGGCCGGCATTCAAGAGTTTTTGCGCAAGCATAAGCACGTCAAGAGCTTCCGGATGGGAGCTTACAATGAAGGCGGCGCAGGCGTCACGGTAGCCGAGCTGAAATAAAAGAAACCCGCTCTTCGTTCCGGTTGCAGCGGGACCGCACTCATCCTTTGGAAAAAAATTATTCGACAATTGAAACTCCGGCCCGCAATTCCCGTATATACGAGTGTAAGCATCGATGTTTGTGAAGCTCAGCAGGCTGAAGCGATATTCAAACAAACGTACAGGAGGAATTTTAACATGGGTATTTTCAAAAGACTGCGTGACTTGACGATGGCTTCGATTAATGATCTTCTGGACAAAGCGGAAGACCCGGTAAAAATGCTTAATCAATTCCTTCGGGATATGGAAGAAGATATTTTGGAAGCCGAATCGGCGGTTGCCAAGCAAATTGCGATCGAGAAGAAGTTCAAGCAGCAGTACGAGGAAGCGCAGGAAATGGTTCAAAAGCGCGAGGAGCAAGCGCTCAAGGCGCTGGAATCCGGCAACGAGGATTTGGCCCGCCGCGCGCTGCAGGATAAGAAGGAGCATCAATCGCGCTACGACGAAATGAAGCAGCAATACGATACGGCGAAAGCGAACGCCGACCGTTTGCGCAACCAATTGTCCGAGATGAAGGACGAATTCAACAAGCTGAAGAACAAAAAGGACATTTTGGTAGCCCGTGCGGAAGCGGCGAAGGCCCAAAAGCAGATCAACCAGGCGATGACCGGCTTCGGTACCGACAATGCGGCCAAAGGCTTCGACCGGATGAGTCAAAAGGTGCTGCAGCTTGAAGCGGAAGCCGAAGCGAGCAACGAGCTGCGCTCCAAAGACAAGAGCCTTGACGACGAGTTCGAAGCCCTCAGCAAAAACGACGGCGTGGACGACGAACTGGCAGCGCTTCGTGCGAAGCTGGCGGCCAAGAAGCAAGCGGAGTAAGCGACATAAGGAGACTGAAGGTTCCGATGCCTTCAGTCTCTTCGGTGTTAATAACTCACCTTGATTGAGGCGAAAGGCAGGGTGGATCGATTATGGCGGATAAAGAGGTGGATTTTTTGTTGAGCAACCCTTATGTGGAGACGCTGGCGTTTTTTTCGATCGCCGTGCTGGCGCTGATTGTCTTTCTGGCGATTTTCGAGCTTGTAACCAAGTATAAGGATTGGGAAGAGATCAAGAACGGCAACTTGTCGGTGGCGATGGCGACCGGAGGCAAAATATTCGGGATATGCAACCTGTTCCGTTTTGCGATCTTGAATAACGATTCGGTGCTGCATTCGTTGATTTGGGCAGGGTACGGCTTTATTCTGCTGCTGGTGGCATATTTTATTTTTGAGTTTTTGACGCCGTACTTCAAAATTGACGAGCAAATCCAGAAGGACAACCGGGCCGTAGGCTTTTTATCCTTGGTGATTTCCGTATCGTTGTCCTATGTTATCGGCGCTTGCGTGACCTGAAGCCGGGGGACCGGTGAAGCGGGCCGGCCCAATCGGATCGTTCTTCAAGACCGGAGGGGGAAGAGTCCTTGTGAAATATTTATGGGGCACCTTATTTGCGCTTGCGCTTGTTTTTTTGGGCGCGGGCGTTTACTATTTTATTAAATTTGCATAGTGTGAAGGCGTAAAGCAGATCTTCACCCGCCGCCGCTAAGGGGGATGACGCATTGTCGCAATCAGAAAAACAGGTATGTCCCTGGTGCCATACCGAGATCGTATGGGACCCGGAAATCGGTCCGGAAGAGGAATGTCCGCACTGCTTCAACGAGCTGGGCGATTATCGGAGCATTAATCTAAAGATGGAGAGTTCCGATTCGGACATTCAATATGACGATGAGGCAGAATTAGATGACGACCTGGAGCTGTCGGACGAGGAACTGCAGCTGGCAGACGATTACGGGGAAGGGGTTCAGCAGCTGCTGGACAGTCAAGAGGAAGCGCCGGAATGCTCTTCCTGCCACAGCTTTATGCTGCTGGCCGGCACCGAACCGGCTTCGGAGTCTTTTGTACCGTTTGTGCATCCGGCGCTTGGCAAGCCGCTGCTGCCTGCTTCCTTCGGCGTACAAGTTTACTTGTGTCCGTCCTGCTTCAAAATCGAGCGGCAGCTGGCCGAAACGGACCGGCTCGCGTTGGTCGAGCAGCTTCGGGAGCATGGAGCCAAAAAATAAGATGTTCAAAAAAAGAATTCGGAGCAGGCTTGCCGCTTTCGGGTTCTTTTTTTTGACCTTCATTCATGATTTTCGCAGAACAGGGAAGCTTAACTAAGACATTACGGATACAAGGTGAGAGCATGCATTCCGGAGCAAAACATTTTCCGCACGATTGGGTGCGAGGCAAGGATCGTGCGGGAGAGCACGGATGGCGGGACGTGGAGCAGGCAGGACCGTCCGGCGGAAAGCCGAAGAAGAAAAAGGGCGGCCCGTTATCGGGGCAATCCCGGCTGCTGCTGACGGTGAACGGCTTGTTTGCCGCAGCCAATGCCCTGTCCGGCACGTTCGTCAATGTGTATCTGTGGAAAGCGAAGCATGATTTTACGGTCATCGGATGGTTTACGCTCATTCATCATTTGACGATGGCGCTCACGTTCTGGATTGCGGGCAAATGGGTCAAAGAACATAACAAAATGAACTGTTTGCGTACGGGGGTCGCGGTTGCGGCGGTCTTTTACATGCTGGTGCTTTGGTTCGGAGGGAGGGCGGCAGACTATTTCATTCTGCTCGGAATCGTGCAGGGCCTGTCATCGGGTTTGTTCTGGCTGGCGTTCAACGTCGTCTACTTCGAGGTGACGGGCCCGAACGACCGCGACCGGTTTAACGGCTGGGCGGGTCTGCTCGGGTCGGGCGCCGGGATGATCGCGCCTTGGATTTCCGGTTATTTGATCGTCCGGCTGCAAGCGGCCGCCGGCTACCGCCTTATTTTTACCTTGTCGCTTATTGTTTTTTTAGTCGGGGTGATTTTCAGCTTTTTCTTAAAAAAGCGCAAAGCGTCGGGGACTTACGAATGGTTTCTCGCCTGGCGGTGCTTGAGATATGAGGATACGGCTTGGCGCAAGGTCGGGCTCGCGCTGGTAGCCCAAGGCGTACGGGAGGGCGTATTCGGCTTCATGATCGGCCTGCTTGTATATGTTCATACGGGAAGCGAGATGTCGCTGGGCAATTTCTCGCTCGTCACTTCCGCGGTGGCGCTGCTCAGCTTTTTGGCGGCGGGCAAGCTGCTGAAGCCCCGGTTCCGGGGGAAAGCGATGCTGCTCGGCGCGGTGATGCTGGTGCTTGTCATTTTGCCGTTTTTTTGGAAAGTCAATTTCGTCACGCTGCTGCTGTTCGGGGTGGGTGCGGCTTTGTTTTACCCGCTGTACGGCATCCCTATGACCTCCATCGTCTTCGATCTTATCGGGCGGAAGGAAGAGAGCGTGAAGAAGCGGGAGGAATACATTGTCATGCGGGAGCTTGCGCTGAATGCGGGCAGATTGCTGGGCACCGCTGTGTTTATCGCCGTCGTTTCGTTTACCCAGTCGCCCGCCGCCATGAACTGGCTGCTGCTCGGCATCGGCAGCTCGCCGCTTGCCGTATGGTATTGGATGCGGAGAGCGGAGATGGCGTGAGTCCCCGTCAGCTTGCGAAAACATACCTTCCCGATTAAAATAAGAGGGATAGGGAAGGGAGCGGCAAGAGGCATGAAGGGGACTACTGGCAAAATGGTGAACAGCATAACGGAGCTGATCGGCGATACGCCGGCCGTGCGGATCCGCAGGCTCGTTCAGAATAATGATGCGGAGCTGTATGTGAAGCTGGAATACTTCAACCCGAGCGGGAGCGTCAAGGACCGTGCGGCGTTCAATCTGATCGCCCAAGCGGAGAAGGACGGACTGATCGGCCCGGGCGCGACGATTATCGAGCCGACCAGCGGCAATACCGGAATCGGCCTTGCGATGAACGCCGCCGCCAAGGGGTACAAGGCGATTCTGGTCATGCCGGACAACATGACGAAAGAGCGGATTAACCTGCTGAAAGCGTACGGAGCGGAGGTTGTTTTGACTCCTGCGGAGCAGCGGATGCCCGGCGCGATTCGCAAGGCGCTGGAGCTGCAGGCGCAAATTCCGAACAGCTTCATCCCGCAGCAGTTTGAGAACAAAGCGAATCCGGACATTCACCGGACGACGACGGCGCTGGAAATCATCGAGCAGATGGAAGGGCGGCTGGATGCCTTCGTCGCGACGGCCGGTACGGGAGGCACAATAACAGGCACGGGCGAAGTGCTCCGCGAGAAGCTTCCGGAAGTGCAGATCTACGTCGTCGAGCCCCAAGGGTCTCCGGTTCTGTCGGGCGGCGAGCCGGGGCCGCACAAGCTCGTGGGCACCAGTCCCGGCTTCGTGCCGAAAATTTTGAACACCGGCGTCTACGAGGAAATCGTCCAGGTATCCGACGAGGATGCGCTGCAGACGACCCGGGATTTGGCGCGTCTCGAAGGCATTCTGGTCGGCCCGTCCGCCGGCGCGTCCGTATGGACAGGGCTGCAAATCGCCCGAAAGCTCGGCCCCGGAAAGCGTGTGCTGTGCATTGCTCCGGATACCGGAGAGCGCTATTTAAGCATGGGGATCTTTTGATCCTGCAGGGAAAACAGGCTTGTCCGATAAGGGCAAGCTTATTTTTTTGTAAACTCCGTCGGGAACGTTGAATAAATATTCATTTAAATGTATAATAATCAATAGAGATCAATCTCGACACTGAAAAGCAGTATGGAAGAGAGGGAGCCAAGGATGAAAATCGCGCTGCATAACGAGCTTCCGGGCGAAGCGCAGTTTCAGCAGTTGATCGACTCCGTGTCCGAACGGACCGGCGAGCGCCGGCCGTTGGCTTACGAAGCTTTATGCGACGGGGGCCCTGTCATCGCAGCCTACGATCAAGGCGTACTGGTCGGCGTCGGGCGGCTTGTAAGCGACGGCATCGGACAGCAATCGTTTGAGTGCAATATCAGGCCCGGTTACGAGCGGCGGGAAATCGAAGCCTACATGCGCAAGCTGCTGGCCGTTTTCCCGGTATCGAGTCACTGCCATTGCTGACGCGGGCTTGCCATAAGCCGTTATTGAGCCTCCGAAGCGTCGGAGGTTTTTTGCCATGCATGAGGAGGAGCGTTCCCGTTAGCCGCCGAAAGGCGATGCCATATAATTTTACTTTGCCAAAGCGCGGCTGACAGGTGTAATATGAAGGAATAAGCCGTCGGTTCGGGCACTCGTTGCGAGGCTGCGACCCCGCAGGCTTCCCGGCTCACGGTGGATTCGCCGGGTGAGGCCGTTTGCTTCGTAAAACTAGTAGGAGGGCGTTGTCATTGGAACAATTCAAAATGAAAATCATCGAGCTGCTGAAGGAAGACGCGAGACGCACGCCGGCTCTGATTGCGACTATGCTGGGGGCGTCCGAAGCCGAAGTGGCGGAAGCCATCCGCGAGCTGGAGGAAGCGAACGTTATCGTCAAATATGCGACGGTCATTAATTGGGCCAAGGTGGACAACGAGAAGGTCACCGCCCTGATCGAGGTGCAGATTACGCCGGAGCGAGGCCGGGGCTTCGATGCGATTGCCGAGCGCATTTACTTATATCCGGAAGTCAAATCGGTTTATTTGATGTCGGGAGCCTACGATCTGCTGGTGGAAATCGAAGGGAAGACACTGAAGGAAGTGGCGTCGTTCGTCTCGAACAAGCTGTCTCCGATCGACCGGGTGCTTTCGACCAAAACGCATTTTATTCTTAAAAAATACAAGCAAGACGGAATCGTCTTTGAAGATCACGAGGATGACCGCCGTCTTTTAATCTCGCCGTAAAGGACGCTGAAAAGCATGATTGAGTCAAAACAGGTACAGCAAGTCAAGTCAATGCGCGGGTATTTGGCGCCGCTCGTGCAGGAAATTCCGCCTTCGGGGATCCGCAAGTTTTTTGACTTGGTGAGCGGGAGCAAGGATATTATTTCCCTTGGCGTCGGGGAGCCGGATTTTCATACGCCCTGGCATGTCCGGGAATCGTGCGTTTATTCGCTGGAGCGCGGCAATACGAAATATACGCCCAATGCCGGCCTGCCCGAGCTGCGCGAGGCGATCGCGGAATACTTGTACGTATCGTTCCGGCTGCTCTACGAGCCGTCGGACGAGGTGATGGTGACGGTCGGAGGCAGCGAGGCCATCGATCTTGCGCTTCGCGCTTTGATCGCCCCGGGAGACGAAATTCTGATTCCGGAGCCGACCTACATTTCCTACAGCCCGATCGCGCGGATCGGCGGCGGCGTTCCCGTCGGGATCGAAACGTTCGCCAAGGACCAGTTCAAGCTGAAGCCGGAGGCGCTGAAAGCGGTCATCACGCCCCGCTCGAAGGTGCTTATCTTGTGCTACCCGAGCAATCCGACCGGCGGCATCATGACGTACGAGGACTGGCTGCCGATCGCGAAAATTGTTGAGGAGAACGACCTGATCGTCATTTCCGACGAAATCTACGCCGAGTTGACCTACGAGCAAAAGCATATCAGCTTCGCGTCGATGCCGGGCATGCGGGACCGCACGATTCTCGTGAGCGGCTTCTCCAAGGCGTTCGCCATGACCGGATGGCGATTGGGGTATGCTTGCGGGCATCAGGACCTCATTTCGGCCATGCTGAAAATCCATCAGTATACCGTGATGTGCGCTCCGTCCATGGCGCAGGTGGCCGCGCTCGAAGCGCTCACGAACGGCATGGAGGAGAAGGACAAGATGGTCGAGTCCTACAACCAGCGGAGACGTTTGGTCGTTCACGGCTTCCGGGAGATCGGCCTTCCGTGCCATGAGCCTCAGGGAGCGTTCTATGCTTTCCCTTCCATCCAGTCCACCGGACTCAGCTCGGAGGAATTTGCCCAGCGGCTGCTGTTTGAAGCCAAGGTCGCAGCGGTGCCCGGGCATGTATTCGGTCTCGGAGGAGAGGGCTTTATCCGCTGCTCGTATGCGACCTCGGTCAATCAGTTGACCGAAGCGATCGACAGGATTGGAAATTTCATAAAAAAGTTGTAATTTCGTCAAATAAATCATTTTCAAATCCCCCCAAAACTGGTATCTTATAGGTAAGATGGTTCATATCTTGCGACTTTATTATAAAAACTTGTCAGCTTAGGTCTGATGACGACGACCCGGTGGGAGGGATGGGGGATGGCTTTTCCGGAATATCAGCTTCGGCAATATCTGAACGTCGGCTGGATTCGCGACAGCGAGCACAAGGCCAAGTGGACTTTTGGGAAAAAAAAACAGGCCTCATCCGCCGTTTCGCTGGAAGATGACATCTACAAGCTCCGGCGTCAGCTGGAACAGCTGGTACAGAACGGGAACAGCCTGACGTCCCCGGAAGTTGTCGAAATCAGCATGCAGCTGGATATCAAAATCAATGAATATATGAATCGCCCTAAAGGGGACCGACGTTAAGCGGTCCCTTTTGCTTGTGCGACGGGCAGTCGCATCTTTGCGCGGAAGCGCATGAATTACAATTACAGACAGCGGTTACGTTACCTTTGGTAAAAACGGGCCTAGAGTCTGGAAAGTAACTTTCTTGGAGGTGAAAATCCCCCTCGGGAGTGCTGGTACAACCCGAGAAGCCTAATCTA
>JAPSLM010000012.1 GCA_031180825.1 Paenibacillus sp.
ATCTTGCAAGAAGGACTGCGTTTGTTGGCGAAGGCCAACTGAACTGCGGGAACCGCAGGGATCGCTTGCTCAAGAAGAGAAGGATGCTTCTCTGTTCGCAAGAATCCCCCACCTCAGCGCCATTAGCCAAGGTGGTGGGAGTGTTCAAGAGACAAAAAGCCGACCCTTGTCATAAGGAGTCGGCTTTATGCGCCTATGGCTTACGGATTCGTTTGAACGTAACCTTTTGTTCTTTTGTCGCCCCGGTTGGAGATAAAAATATAGTGTTTTTTGTCGGGGTCGACATGAAATACTTTCGATAACTTCTTGTCGGTTTTGTCTCCGCTTACAACAATGCTGCCTACGGATGTTTCGGTATCGCCGTCAACTTCGAATACCGTATATTTAACTTCAGTGTCGCCCGAGCTGGATTGGGAAACCGTCAAAGTCAACTCGCTTCCGTTAGGCCAAAATTTGCTTGTTTGGTCATACTTGCTTGACGAACCTGTTCCAAGTTCAAAATGATACCGATAAGAGAATGTGCCGATATCGCCGGCTTGTACTTTTTGAGAAGCATTGTTCGTTTCTTGAGCGAAAGCGCTGAGCGGAGCGGCGGACAACATCAGAGTTAGGGCCGACAGCATCATCAAAGACTTTTTCATTTACGATTCTCTCCTTCATTGTTATGCTTGTTTGTTTGAATCAGACGTCTGAACAATTGTGATTATATACCAATCGGGAGAAGGTTTTTTACGTTTGGTTTATCTGGCTGAAAAGCCGCGTTTTCTTGCACGAAATTTGTCGATATTTGAAATAAAATGTTCATAAAAGTTAAGTCTTCATGAGATAAGGAAAATAGAGGCAAAAAACGAAACTTTTGTGCGTATGCTGCGTATTACGACTTGAGTACATAACCTTGGACGGTCAGGAGGGAAGGACATGCTTGGAGTGTATTGGGGGCTGCTGATTACCGGTGTCCTATTCGCCTTGGTGACGGTGCTGATCGGCGACCTGCTCAGCAACGCGCTGGACGGAATGTTCGATTTCCTGTCCGGCGACGTGCTTCACTGGCTGCAGCCGATGGTGCTTTTCGGCGCGATTACGGTGCTTGGCGGGACCGGGGTGCTGCTGACGGGCTATACGTCTTTGGCAGCGTGGGCGGTCTTTGTCCTATCCCTGCTGGCTGCCGTCGCATCTGCCGTTCTGATTTATTTCGTCTACGTCAAGCCGATGGAAAGAACCGAAAATTCGGTCGCATTCTCGATGCAGGATTTGGTCGGCCGCATCGGCGAGGTGACCGTGCCGATTCCCGCGCGGGGCAGCGGCGAGGTCGTGATGCGGATTGGCGGCGGCGTGACGAATCAAATTGCGGAAAGCTTCGACGGGACGGAGATAGCGGCGGGTCTCAAGGTTGTGACCGTGGAAGTGAAGGACGGCGCACTGCTGGTGTCTTGTCTGGACTCCAATCATTAATTACTTATCGAAGGAGCGGTGCAGATGGATGGAATAAGCGATGCCTTGTTGGTTCCCGTGATTGTCGTTGCCGTTATCGTAGTGCTGGGCCTGGCGTTCTGGGCGCGGTACAAAACGGTCAGCCCGGACGAAGCGATGATCGTGACCGGTTCGTTTCTCGGCACCAAAAACGTTATGACGGATGACAGCGGCCGCAAAATCAAAATCGTACGCGGCGGCGGTTCGTTCATTCTCCCTGTCTTCCAACGGGCCGAGTTTTTGTCGCTGCTGTCGCATAAGCTTGATGTCTCGACTCCCGAGGTATACACGGAGCAAGGAGTGCCGGTGCTCGCCGACGGCGTAGCGATCATCAAGATCGGCGGCTCCGTCGAGGATGTCGCTACGGCGGCGGAGCAGTTTATGGGCAAGCCGACGGAAGCGCTTAAAGGAGAGGCGCAGGAAGTGCTGGAAGGCCACCTGCGGGCCATTCTCGGCTCGATGACGGTGGAGGAGGTGTACCGGAACCGGGACCGCTTCGCGCAGGAGGTGCAGGGCGTCGCAGCCAAGGATTTGAAGAAAATGGGGCTGCAGATCGTCTCCTTCACAATTAAGGACGTTCGCGACAAGCAGGGCTATCTGGATGCGCTCGGGAAGCCGCGGATCGCCGCGGTGAAGCGCGATGCGGAAATCGCCGAAGCGGAAGCCCTCCGCGATGCGCGGATTCAGAAGGCGCGCGCCGAGGAAGAAGGGCAGAAAGCTGAGCTGCTGCGGGACACGAACATCGCCGAAGCTTCGAAGGAGAAGGAACTGAAGGTAGCCGCCTTTAAGAAGGAGCAGGATATGGCCCGCGCGGAAGCGGATCAGGCATATCATATCCAGGAGGCGCGCTCGAAGCAAAGTGTCGTGGAGGAGCAAATGCGCGTTGAACTCGTGCGGAAGGAGCGCGAGATCGATCTCGAAGCGAAGGAGATTCTTCGCCGTGAGAAGCAGTATGACGCCGAGGTGAAGAAGAAGGCGGACGCCGACCGGTATGCCGTCGTTCAGGCGGCGGAAGCGGAGAAGGCGAAGCAGATCACGCAAGCGGACGCCATGCAGTACCGCATCGAAGCGGAGGCAAAGGCGCAGGCGGAGCAGAAGCGGCTCGAGGGTCTGGCGATAGCGGATGCCGAGCGGGCCAAAGGGACGGCGGAGGCGGAGGTCATCCGGCTGCGCGGCTTGGCCGAAGCGGAAGCGAAGCAGAAGCTCGCGGAGGCGTTCGAGAAATTCGGCGAGGCGGCCGTTCTCGACATCATCGTCAAGATGCTGCCGGAATTGGCGGGCAAGGTGGCCGAGCCGATCAAATCGATCGACAAGCTGACGGTGGTCGATACGGGGCACGGCGAAGGCGCGGCACGGGTCAGCAACTATGTGACGCAGCTGATGGCGACGGCTCCCGAAATGCTGAAGAGCGTCAGCGGACTGGACTTGGAAAAGCTGGTGAAAGGCTTGACAAATCGCACGAATCAGCAAACTTCCGCGGCGAATCAGCCGGCGCTTGTCCAGGCGGCTACCGCCGATTCGGCTGCAAAGCCGGAAGCCTAAACGGGGGGAAGCTCGCAATCCGATTTACGCGCGGCCCGTTCTGGATTATAATGGAGAAAGCGACATGTTTCACGTGTGCGCATCGAGGGCGGCCTCCCGGGCCGCTTTTCTTTTCTCCGGAGGGATTACAATGTCTAAACCAAACGCTGCAAGCGCCAATCTGACGGAAGGCCCTATCGCCAAAAAGCTGCTGCTGTTCGCTCTGCCGGTTCTGATGGGCAATGTGCTTCAATCGCTGAACGGAACGATCAACTCGATCTGGGTCGGTAATTATCTTGGTGAGAGCGCTTTCGCCGCCACTTCCAATGCGAACAATATTATGTTTTTTTTGCTCAGCCTTGTGTTCGGCATCGGAATGGCTTCCACAATCTTGATCGGACAAAGCCTCGGCGCGCAAAATGAGGAGCAAGCCAAGCGGGTCGTCGGTACGAGCGCGCTGTTTTTTATGACGCTGGCGGTGATCATTACCGTGATCGGCTTCGTTTTCTCTTCGACGATTCTGGAATGGATGCAGACGCCCAAGGATGCGATGCCCTATGCCATTGCGTATTTGCGTATTATTTTTGTCGGCGTGCCGTTCATGTTTTTTTACAATTTCGTGATGATGATCATGCGGGGGGCCGGAGACTCCAAGACGCCGTTCTACTTCTTGCTGCTGTCGACTGTGATCGATATCGTGCTCAATCCCGTGTTTATCTTCGGGTGGGGGCCGATTCCCCGGCTCGAAACGGCCGGAGCTGCCGTAGCCACGGTTATTGCGCAGCTGGTGAGCCTGGCCGGGCTGATCGCACACTTGTACCGGACCCGCTATTTTTTACGCTTGACCCGTGCGGATCGGCGATACATTCGACTGGACCGGCAAATCATCGTATCTCTTGTCAAAAAAGGGCTGCCCATGGGCTTGCAAATGATGGTCGTCTCGACCAGCGCCATTGCCGTCGTCAGCCTGGTGAACAGCTTCGGTTCGGTTGCGACCGCGGCGTTCGGCGCAGCGATGCAGCTCTCAAGCTATATCCAAATGCCGGCGATGGCGATCGGCGGAGCCGTGTCGACACTTGCGGCGCAGAACGTCGGCGCGGACAAATGGGACCGGGTGCATAAGACGACCTTGGTCGGGATCGGATTCAACATTGTGATGACGGGCGCGCTCGTCGGACTGATTTATGTGTTCAACCGGCAGGCACTGCAATTGTTTCTGCAGGACGAGGCGGCAATCGCCATCGGCATGAATATGAACCAAATTACGCTCTGGGCGTTTATCCTCTTCGGGATCACGTTTGTCGTATCCGGCGTCGTTCGCGCGACGGGCGCGGTCATGGTGCCGTTGCTGACCACGTTCCTGGCCCTTTGGTGCATCCGGGTGCCGGTGGCTTACTATTTAGGGAACACCTATGGGTTGGAAGCGCTCTGGTGGAGCTTTCCCATCGCCTTTTGCATCAGTATTTTAATTTCCGTTGCTTACTATGTATGGGGGAACTGGCGTAACGCCAAAATGCTGACCCCGCAGCCGGATCAGGCCAAGGAGCTGTAACGAAAGTTTTTGTATAACGAATTGCTCCCTTGGATTGTGGCGGAACGTATGATAAAGTAAATTTATGTTATCTTTGTGAAATCGGAGGACTTACGCGGCGATGAAGTAATGACACGTTATCCTAAAGCAGTTTGCAGGAATGTAATCGTTTTTCCCCGGGGAAAAGCGGACGGGATACGTGTGCCGATGAGAGTCCATTCGATTGAACGACGAACGTTTAACAGAAAGCGGGGCCGGAAGCTTTTTCCTTATGCGCCCGCGCTTCTTGTCCTCTCCTCTGCATGCATACGACCGTAAGCCCCGGGCTGCGGTTTTTTTTATTGCCATGAAACGGAGGAATGCCTGAATGCTAATCGTGAAAGCAACGGATTTACGTAAGGAATGGGACGGCTCGGTATTGTTCGAGAACGTGTCCTTCGAGATTGCCGAGGGGCAGCGCGTCGCGGTTTTCGGACGGAATGGAACGGGCAAGACGACGCTGCTGAAAGGATTGTTGGGCCAAACGGCATTCGATCACGGCAGCGTGCATCGGAATTTGCCCCTAGAGGAGTGGGGATGGCTGGAGCAGCATCCGGAGGGAGCCCGGGAGCGAACGGTGCTGGACTTCGTGCTATCCGGCTCGGAGAGCCGCTATGCGCTGAAGCTTCGGCTGGAGGATTTGCAGCGGCGGATGAGTCAGGAGGAATCGGCGGAGCTGCTGGATCAATATGGGGAGCTTCACGAACGGTATATGCAGCAGGGCGGCTACGACTGGGAGCTTCAGGCGGAAAAATGCTTGCAGCGGGTAAGGCTGGACCCGGCCTTATGGACGCGGCCCTTTCACGGTTTGAGCGGGGGGCAGAAAACGAGGGCGCAGTTTGCCAGACTGATGGTTCGGGAGCCGAAATTCATTGTGCTCGACGAACCGACCAATCATCTTGACGAGGAAACGTTAGACTGGCTGGAGCAGTGGCTGCGGCAGTACGCAGGCACCGTGCTTTTCGTTTCGCACGACCGGTATTTTTTGGACCGGACGGCGACGGCTGTGTACGAACTGACCGGACAGGGCGGCCGGATGTACCCCGGGTGCTATTCGGATTACCGCAGGCAGAAGGATCTTGAATGGCAGTCGCAGGAAGCGCTGTATAAAAAGCAAGAGCAGGCCCGCGAGAAGCTTTTGGAAAGCATCCGCCGCTACCAGCAGTGGTTTAACCAGGCGCATCAAGCCGCGGGACAAAACGATTTTTTACGCTCGAAGGCGAAAAAGAACGTTTCCCGGCTTAAAGCAAAGGAAGCCGCGCTTGAACGGCTGGACCGGGACCGGGTGCGGAAACCCCGCGAGGAAGGAAGCCTCCATATGCAGCTGAAGGACCGGCCGTTTGCGGCCGAGACGCTGCTGCGCATAGAGGAGGTTTGCTTCGCTTACGAAGGCGGGAGACAGATCTTTCATTCGCTGAGCGTGAACGTCAACCGGGGAGACCGGGTTGCTGTCATCGGACCGAACGGAGCCGGCAAATCGACGCTGCTGCGGCTTATGACCGGGAGCTTAACCCCGGATTCGGGGGAAGTCAAGCTTCATCCGCAGACGAAAATCGGTTACTTCGCGCAAGAGCTTGACCAGTTGAACCGGGAGGAGACAATTCTGGATAGCCTTCTGCGGCTGCCGGATATGACCCAATCGCACGCGCGGACGATTCTGGGCTGCTTCCTGTTTAGCGGGGACGAAGCGTTTAAACGAATCGGCGACTTGAGTATGGGCGAAAAATGCCGCGTCGCGTTTCTCCATCTTTATTTTGGCGGGTTCAATCTGCTTGTCCTGGATGAACCGACGAATTATTTGGATATCGAGACGCGGGAGAAAGTCGAGGAGGCGCTGCTCGAATACCGGGGGGCGCTCGTCCTTGTTTCGCACGACCGGTACCTGCTGCGAAAAATGGCAAACCGGCTGCTGATCTTGGACGGTGCGGAGACCAAAGCATTCCCGGGAACGTGTGACGAATATGCGGCGAAACGAAGAGATGCCGCTTACTCGGCGGAACATCAGCGGCAGGAGAACGAAATCGGCCAATTGGAGCTTAAGCTCGCGCAGCTGATGGCGGAGCCCGAGCCGGAGCTTGAAGCGGACCGGCAGCAGTTAATGGCGGACATCAAGCGGCTGCGTTCGCTGATGATGAGCTTGAAGCAAGCGAAGCAGGAGTAAGAAGCAAATGCCTTTCGGGATGGGATAAACGCATCCTGAAAGGCATTTTTCATTTAATCCTTATGCAGAAATTAAACATTCGGCAACGATTCTTTCTTGGACAGGCCGGCATCCGTCTTCAACTCGTTCGCATTCTGGCCGGAAGGAAACGACAATTGCAGGCTGATGCAGGCGGCGGCGGCAACGAGTGCGGCGGAGATGAAGAACGTCGTCATCAGGGAGGTCGAGCTCATCAGCAGTCCGGCGGCTCCCGACCCGATCAAGACGCCTCCGGTCGTAAGCGGAGCCAGAATACCGTTCGTTCGTCCGACGTAATCGGCATGCACCAGCTTGATCATGAAGGTGCTGAGCACGATTTGCAGGAAAGCTTCCGTAACTCCGACGAAAAAGCGCATGGATGCCGTGACAAGGACCCACCGGGACAGCACTTCAAAAACGATCGAGACGGCCAGAATAAACAGGCCGAGAAACATTACCGTCTTCGCGAACCGTTGGATGCGGGAAGAAAGCGCCGCGGCGAGAAGCCCGCCGAGAAGCATCCCGATCCCGGAAACGGCATAGAACCACTGTAAATTTTCTTTGTTCAGGCCGAGCCGTTCGATCAGAATATAGACGTCGAGCGGTTGGATAATCCCGACCGCAAGGCCGAGCAACGTGAAAATCGCGGCGATGACAACTAAGTTCCGGTTCCGCTTTACGTAGCGAAAGCCCTCGACCATGTCTTGAACGACCGTGCTGCGGGCCAAATCGGCGGAACGCTCCGACGAAGGGAGTCCTAACTGGATGAGCGCGGCCAGCAAAAATAATCCTATCAGCATAAACAACGAATATCGGATGCCCAGAGTCGTGTAAATTGACGTGCCGATGATGGGTCCGACAATAACGAAGAGCGACATCAAGCCTTGCGTAATGCTGACGGCCAGACCGACTTGTTCCTCGGGAACGTGCTTTTTGAACAGGATGGCGGAGGACGGCTGCGAGAACTGGCTGACCACCGCGGAGACGATTGTCGCTACGAAGACGGCTTGCCACAGGCCGGACATCATGCATAGTACGATGACTCCGATGGAAACCGCGCTCAAGGTATCTCCGGCGATTACCGTTTTCTTCGGGTTCCAACGATCCGCGAAGGTGCCGCCGATGAACGAGAAGATAAAGATCGGCAAATATTCGAACATCGTGAGCAGGGAGACGGCGACCGGATTGTTGTCGGTCATTTCCATAACATAAAAGAGCAGGGCGATATTGCGCGTCCAAATCGCGAGCTGCTGCAGCAGGTCGGCGAAGGCTACAATCTGGAATACGCGGTTTTGCCATAAGGGCGGTGGGGTGCTTGGGGTCGACGAATGACTCATGGATAAATCCTCCTTAATAATAAACTGACCGTCCGGTTTAATAATACTGGAAAAAAGACGGAACACCGCTTAGTCGGGCCGAATTCCGTTCAGAAGCGTATCGATCGCTTTGCGATGAATGGCAATCAATTGGTCCATCGAATAATTCTCATAATAAGTGGCGCCCAATCCGCCAAGCGTTCCCATGACGATGAAAGTTAATTGCTCGGGGTCGTCTTTTCTGAATTCTCCCTTATCCATGCCGGTCTGCAGCACGTTCTTAACATGCTGGTGGGGCGTTTTGGCAAGCGTCAGCAAATAGCTCAAAATATCGGGATCGGCAGTTTGGCTTCCGGAAAATTCCTCTACCGCTTTCATGAGAGGATTTTGAAGATCAAGCGCAAAATGATCGGCCAGCGCATATAATCGTTCGGTTTCGGTCGTCAAGGAAGCGGACAGCTTCGTCCACTGCTCGATCCACTCGTGCATGTTCTCTTCCAGAAGTTTCAGGAACAGCGACTCTTTGCTTTTGAAATGGTAGTAGATGCTGCCTTTGCTCATGCCGGACTTCACACGGATATCGTCAATCGACGTGGCACTGTATCCTTTTTGGACAAACAGCTCCTTGGCGGTGGCGAGTATGTGTTTGCGGGTCTGTTCCGCTTCTTCGGGACGTTTGCGTGCCATCGTGCACCTCATCTATTAATCTGACCGTCCGGTCTAATTACTAAGATAACGGAAGCGGGCCCAAATAGCAAGGCCTTCGGCGGCAAACAAATTTATGAACCTTTCGTGAACAGAATGAGCAAAATGCACACAATGCGAATTATTCAACTTATGAGCAGAAGCTAGGCTGATGAAAGCGCTTAATGCTACAATGACGAAGCGGAGAAGAAAGCGCTATCAAAAAAGGGGCGCTAAGCAAAAAAATAAAAAATGGAGGTCCTCACCTATGATATGGAAAGCACAATCGGGAAAACATTGGAGAACGGCGCTGGCCGGTGTTCTGGCCCTCGGTTTGACAGCTTGCGGAGCGGGCGGAGGCGCTCCGAAATCAAATGACGAAGCCAAGCCTGCCGCATCCGGCAAATCGTCGTCGTACCCCGAGAAGCCGATCGTCATCGTCGCTCCGTCCGGCGCAGGCGGCGGCTGGGACAAGACGGCGCGCTCCGTCGCCAAGACGCTCGCCGAAAGCAAGGCCGTCGGTCAGCCTCTCACCGTGGAGAACAAGCCGGGCGGCGGCGGAGCGGTCTTCATGGCCGAATATGCGACGAAGAACAAGAAAGATAGTTACAAGCTGTTTGTCAGCTCGCCGCCGATTCTGATCAACAACTTGAAGAAGGAGGGCAACAGCCCGTACGGCTACAAGGATACGACGCCGCTGGCGCAGCTTACCAAGGACTATGGCGCGATCGTCGTTAGCGCAAGCTCGAGATTTAAGGACATGAAATCGGTGATCCAAGCGCTGAAGACCGATCCGACGAAGGTAACGGTTGCCGGAGGCTCCGCGCCGGGCTCGATGGATCATTTGATTGCCGTTCTTCCGGCTTACAAGTCGGGGATCGATCCGAAGAAGGTAAAGTACGTTTCGTACGATGGCGGCGGCGAAGCGATGACCTCGCTGCTCGGCGGCAACGCGGACGTGATTGCGACCGACGCCTCCAGCGTAGGCGAATATGTCAAAGCGGGCAAAGTGCGCGTGCTTGCGGTAACCGCGCCGGGCCGTCTCTCCGGCGAGCTGAAGGACGTCCCGACGCTCAAGGAGCAGGGCATCGACGCCGAATTTAATATTTGGCGCGGCATCTTCGGACCGACGGAAATGGGCAGGGAAGAGCTGGCCTTTTGGGATGCCAGGCTGAAAGACATGTCCGATTCCGAAGGTTGGAACAAAGAGCTTCAAGCGAACGTATGGGAGAAGGATTACAAGAACGCGGCCGATTTCAAAACGTTCCTCGCCCAGCAGGAATCACAGGTCAAAGACCTGCTGACGGCGCTCGGCATGGCGAAGTAGGACGGGGAGGTCGGTCCGATGAGCAAGGCTTTTGACCGCACGATGTCCGTCGTTTTTCTGGTTGTCGGAACGGCATTCGCTTACGGCAGTTTATCGATTTCCGGCAGCGCCTACGGAAGCCATGTGGGGCCGAATATTTTTCCGCTCGGCCTTGGCATTCTGTTGATGCTGATCAGCTTGAGGCTGTTCTATGAAACGTTCAGGTCCCCGGCCGCAGCCAAAGGGGAAGGCGGCGGAGCGAAGCTGGACTATAAGCGGTTTCTTGTTATATTGGTTTCCGCGATCGCTTATATTATGCTGCTTGAGGAAATCGGTTATGTGATCAGTACGTTTCTTTTTCTGCTGATCGGCTTTCAAACGATGGAGCGGGGAAAATGGCTGTACTCGGCCGTCATTTCCGCGGGCTTTTCCATCGGCGTCTATTACGTTTATGTCGAATTGTTGCAGGGCACGTTGCCGGGCTTGCCTTCATGGTTGGGTCTTTAAGCCAAAGTATGCGAAAGAGGCAGCCGTTCGGATTGCTTGGGAGGGAAGCGCTTCATGGATACGTTACAATATTTGCTCGGCGGGTTTGCCACGGCGCTGATATGGTACAACTTGCTGTTCGCCTTCGCCGGTGTGCTGATCGGGACGATGGTCGGGGTTCTTCCGGGGATCGGGCCCATCAGCGGGGTCGCTCTGCTGATCCCGGTCACCGCCTCGCTGACCGGCGGACTGCCGCCGGAGGCTGCCGCGACCAGCTCGATCATCCTGTTGGCCGGTGTGTATTACGGAGCGATGTACGGCGGCTCGACCACCTCGATCCTGCTCAATACGCCCGGGGAATCGTCCTCCGTCGTCACCGCCCTGGACGGTTACCCGATGGCGAAGCAGGGCCGGGCGGGGGCGGCGCTCTCCATTGCGGCTATCGGCTCCTTCGTCGCCGGCTTGATTTCCTTGGTCGGGCTTGTGCTTCTGGCCGAGCCGCTGTCGAACGTGGCGCTCAAAACGGGCCCCGCCGAAGAATTTTCGCTTATGGTGCTCGGGCTGTGCGCGCTTAGCGGGCTGGCCGGGAAATCGATCACGAAAGCGCTGCTGATGACCGTATTCGGGTTGGCGCTGGCGACAATCGGGATTGACGCGGTGTCCGGCGTCGCGCGCTTTTCGTTTGATATTCCGGAGCTGTATCAAGGCATCGAGTTCCTGACCGTGGCTGTCGGGATGTTCGCCCTCGGAGAAGTATTTAAAACCATTCTCGAGAAGGATGCGGACACCGGCGAAATTGCCAAAATCAACAGCATCCTGCCGACGAAGCAGGACTTGAAGGACAGCGCGCTGCCGATTGTGCGCGGGTCGCTCGTCGGCTTCTTCAAAGGCATCGTCCCCGGCTCCGGGGCGACCTTGGCCTCGTTTCTCTCATACCTGCTGGAGAAAAAAATCAGCAAGCATCCGGAGAAATTCGGCAAGGGCGCCATCGAGGGCGTTGCCGGACCGGAATCGGCCAATAACGCCGCTTCGGGCGGCGCGATGATCCCGCTGCTTACGCTCGGCATTCCCGGAACGGGGACGACCGCCGTGCTCATGGGGGCGCTTATCATGTACAACGTCCAGCCGGGTCCGCTGCTGTTCGAGGATCATCCCGGCATCGCTTGGGGGCTTATTGCCAGTATGTTTATCGGAAATGTGATGCTGCTGCTGCTCAATATGCCCTTGGTGAAGGTGTTTGCCAAAATAATCGAAACGCCGCCGAAATACTTGATTCCGATCATTGTGACCATCTCCATCTTCGGAGTGTACGCCGTGCAGATGTCCGTCTTTCATTTGATGCTGCTGGTCGCATGCGGGGTTGCCGGCTATTTTCTTACCAAGCACGACTACCCGATCGCGCCCCTGGTTCTCGGGCTCGTCCTCGGACCGATGATCGAAAACAACATGCGAAGGGCCTTGACGATTTCCAGCGGCGACTTTTCCATTTTCCTTATGAAGCCGGTCTCCTTGATTTTCCTGACCATTGCCTTGCTGTGGCTCGCCATTCCGTTTGTGATGAAGCTGCGCGGCAAAAAAGTGATCGTCAACGAAGAAGCGTAAGCAGCCGGACAAATCCGTTCCCAGATCATCCCCGGGTATTGGGCCCCCGGGGCTTTGTGCTGGTTTGAACGGGATATGGTATCATAAGAAAAAGGAGGAGTTATGCGCTTACAAACGAAGCTGATCTTGCTCATATGCACGCTCCTTTTTTCCGTGCTTACGGTAGCCGCGGCCGTTGTCGAATATATGGTGACTTCGATGATGGAAGACCAGATCGGAACCCGGGCGCTCAAGGTGGCGGAGACGGTGGCGGAGATCCCCGAAATCCGGGAAGCGTTCAAGCTGCCGGAGCCGTCGTCCGTCATTCAGCCGCTTGCCGAGCACATTCGCGAGAAGACGGGCGCGTTGTATCTGGTTATCGGCAACCGCGAAGGAATACGTTACTCCCACCCGGTACCCGAGCGGGTCGGTAAAGAAATGGTCGGCGGCGACAACGGTCCGGTGCTCGAAGGCAAGTCGATCATCTCGAAGGCGGAAGGCTCCATGGGGCCTTCATTGCGAGGGAAAGTGCCGGTCCGGGCCGAGAACGGCGACGTGATCGGCATCGCTTCGGTGGGCTTTCTGCTGGATGATATTAACCGTTGGGACGATGGGTATCAGCGGCAGCTTGTGCTCATTTCCCTTGCTGCCTTAGGCATAGCGATGGCCGGAGCCGTCATGATTGCCAGAGGCGTCCGGCGGTCGATTCACGGTCTGGAGCCAGAGGAAATCGGAACGCTGTATATGGAGAAAAAAGCCATTCTCGAATCGATCCGCGAAGCCATACTTGCGGTGGACCGCAACGGCTTGATCACCTTGGCGAATCAGCAGACGATGCGCATTCTGGGACTTCCCGACGACACCGAGCTGATCGGCAAGCCGATCCGGGAAATCGTCCCGAAGTCCCGGCTGCTCACGGTGATCCGCACCGGCCAGTCCGAATTCGACGTAGAGATGATGATGAACGGGCAAGAGGTCGTCGCGAACCGGGTGCCGGTGTTCAACAGACAAAATGAAGTCATCGGGGCCGTAGTCAGCTTCCGCAGCAAGTCGGAGGTGTACCGGCTTGCCGAAGAACTGTCCCAGGTCAAGCGGTTTGCCGAAGGGCTGCGGGCGCAGACCCATGAATATTCCAATAAGCTGTACGTTATCTCCGGACTTATACAGCTTGAATCGTATCAAGAGGCCGTCGAGATGATTTCCAAGGAAACTAATGTGCACCAAAATTTCATTCAGTTTATTATGCGGGAAATTCCCGACCCGGTCATCGGAGGATTGTTAATCGGCAAATACAACCGCGCCCAAGAGCTGAAAATCCAGTTCGAGATCGATCCCGAAACCTCGTTTAAAGACGTGCCGGGCCGGATCGAAAGGGAGCTTCTCGTTACTATCATCGGCAATTTGACGGACAATGCCATGGAAGCGCTGCTTGACGATGCCGCCGCCGAGAAGAAGGTTACCCTATTTCTGAGCGATTACGGCGAAGATCTGATGATCGAATGCGAAGACAACGGTCCTGGCATCCCGGACGAATGGGCGGAGAACATTTTCCGGAAAGGCGTATCAAGCAAAGAGGGCGAGCATCGGGGCATCGGTCTTGCACTGGTTAAACATGCCGTGGATAGGCTCGGCGGCCGGATTCTTCACGAACCGTCGGGAGAGGGCGGTACCGTGTTCTCGGTTGTCATTCCGAAGAGGGTCGAAGAACCGAAGAAAGGGGAAGGAACTTGAAGGCTGACGCTGCAAATGCGACCCCGCCGATCCGCGTGCTGATCGTCGAAGACGATGAGCGGATCGCGGAGATTAACCGGCGTTTTGTCGAAAAGGTGCCGGGCTTCGCTGTTGTTGGCATAGCGACCGACGAGCCGCAGGCGCTTGAGCTTATAAGCGTGCTGGAACCGGATCTGGTGCTGCTCGACATTTATTTTCCGGAGACCAGCGGACTTGAGCTGCTTCGCACCATCGGCCAGCGGCACCGGCAGGCGGACGTTATCATGATCACCGCCGCCAAAGAGGTTGAAGCCGTAAGGGAAGCGATCCGCGGCGGCGTATTCGATTATCTCATCAAGCCGGTGCTATTCAGCAGAATGCAGGAGACGCTGCAGCGGTACGACTTGTTTCATCGGACGATCAAGCAGCTGCGTCAGGCGAACGTTTCGATCGGACAGGACGAGATCGACTGTCTGCTTCAAGGCAGCGCAAAAAAAGAAGCTCCCGGTACGGGAGCTCTTCTGCCCAAAGGCATCGACAAGCTGACGCTGGATAAAATCGTCCAGGCGATCTCCGAGGCGAACGCGCCGCTTACCGCGGAAGAAACGGCGAAGCGGGTCGGCGTCAGCCGCTCTACGGCCAGACGCTACTTGGAGCATTTGGCGGCGGAAGGGAAGCTCCGCGCCGATTTGGCCTACGGGGATGTCGGCCGCCCGGAGCGGGTATACTTCCAGAAAATTAAATGAGATAAATGATTTATTCCATTAAATACTTTTCCGTCAAGATCGACAGCAGTTGGATGCCGACTTCATTGTGCCCGCCCTCGGGGATAATGAGATCGGCATATTTTTTGGACGGTTCGATGAAAGCCTCGTGCATCGGCTTCACCGTCGTCAAATATTGATCATATACGGATTGGATCGACCGTCCGCGCTCCTCGATATCGCGAAGCACTCGGCGCAGAATCCGTACGTCCGGATCGGTGTCCACAAACACTTTGATGTCCAGAATGCCGCGCAGCTGCTCGTCCGAGAGCACATGAAGCCCTTCGATCATGACGATTTTGTTCGGCTTCAGCTCGACGGTGCGGGTCGTGGACCGCGCATGTTTGGAAAAATCGTAGACGGGCGCGGTTACAAGCATGTGGTTCTTAAGCTGCTTCAAATGCTTCAGCAGCAACTCGTTATCAAAGGCGAAAGGGTGGTCGTAATTGATCGATTCCCGTTCCGTGAAAGGTATATGCGAATGATCCTTGTAATAATTGTCCTGTGAAATAAACGTCACTTTGTCGGATCCGAGCCGGTCGATGACGGAACGTGCGACCGTTGTTTTGCCCGAACCTGTGCCTCCTGCGATACCGATGATTAACATAAAAAGGAAAATGCCTCCTGCCGCGTAAGATCAAACTCCAATTGTAGTATTGTAGCACAAATGCCCCCGGAACACGAGTCCGGTCGGACTTTGTCACATATTCTTCGGGGCTTTTGGCAAAATAACGCTGTTTCCGACTTTTCAAGACAAAGGGGCGAGAACAGATGAGTGTACAGACGCTGCAACAACCCGGTATGACGATTCCGGGGCTGAAAGACAAAGTCGCGGTCGTGACCGGGGCCGGTTCCGGAATCGGCCGCGCCGCCGCCATGGCTCTGGCCAAGCAGGGAGCGAAGGTATGTCTGCTCGACCTGCTGAACGATCGCACCGAGCAGGTCAAGCAGGAGCTGGCGGCCATGCAGGCCCAAGCCATCACGGTGGACGTGGACGTGTCCGACCCGCTGCGGGTGAAGCAGGCGATCGATACGGCTGCAGGAACATGGGGACGGCTCGACGTCGTCTTTGCCAACGCGGGAATTAACGGCGTGCTGGCGCCGATCGAGGATATGAAGCCGGAAGATTGGGACCATACGCTATTCGTCAATCTGAAAGGAACGTTTCTGTGCGTGAAATACGCGATTCCGCATATGAAGCAGAAGGGCGGCAGCATCATCGTGACCAGCTCGATCAACGGCAGCCGCATTTTCTCGAACATCGGGATGTCGGCGTACAGCACGTCCAAGGCGGGGCAGATCGCTTTTGCGAAGATGGCGGCGCTGGAGCTTGCCCGTTATAAAATCCGGGTTAATGCCGTATGTCCGGGTTCGATCAAAACCCTAATCAATCAAAGCACGCATCCGACGCCGGAGCTGGAGAAAGTCAAGATCAATGTCGAATATCCGGAGGGAAGCCAGCCCTTGGAGCACGCTCCCGGACAGCCGGAGCAGGTAGCGGATTTGGTCGTTTTTCTCGCGTCGGATGCTTCAAGTCACATTACCGGCACGGAGATCTTTATCGATGGGGCAGAGTCGTTAATTTGACCGAACGGGACAGGTGGCGCGGGGAGAACATTTATGGTATGCTCGCTTCAAGGTCTAAGCTCCGTTCGGTCGGAACGTTCGAGTCAATCCGCCGAACAGCTGCCTGCGGCTCTGGGAGGGGGAGAGGGCGTGAACGAATTTATCAAGATCAAGGGGCTGGAGGGAGAACTGAAAATTTCCCATAAAAAGCGGAATTTCGGATTAACGGTCTCGACGAAAGAACTCGTTTTCCAAAAGCCTCATGCCAATTATCACATTAAATTGGAAGATATTATCAGTATCTTGCCGTACAATCCGCCGGCAGGGGTCCGTCCGATCACGTTCCAAAAAAACGGTGCTTCCGGAAGCGAAACCGTCAGCATGCACTCCGGAATGCCGCATTATCGCCTGTATGTGAAAGAAGCGACGGTGCATAACCGCAGCGGCATATTTCGGCTTGACGGTGCGCAGTTCGTCTTGCCGATATTGCGCGATTTGCTCCTCGCGATTTCCCAGTATGGCGGCCTCAAGAGCATTACTTGACAGCTTTTCCATCCCCGGTCCTGTTGCGGCGCTATGCTGGCGGCAGGGCCTTTTTGCCATGAAAAATTCGAAAACCCGCCGGAAAGGAATGATGCGGCTTTCTGCCGGTTGGGGAGCAAGCGCAGGGCTCGGTTGCTGTAAGGCTCGCCTTTGGAGAGAGTACCGGCGAAAACGACTCTTGTAAAGAGAATGTCGAATTTCATATGCTGTATGATGTTCGTTAGCTAGTATAATAATAGAATGCATGAATGTTGAAGGAGGAATGACGATGAACTCGTTTGATTTTCATAATCCGACCAAAATCCTGTTCGGCGCGGGCAAGCTGGAGCGGCTGGGCGAGCAAGTAGCGGCTTGCGGCAGCAAAACGGTACTGCTCGTTTATGGCGGCGGAAGCATCAAAAAAACCGGTTTGTACGATCGTGTCCTCTCGCAGCTGGCCGGGGCCGGTGTCCGTACCGTCGAACTGCCCGGCGTCGAGCCGAATCCCCGGGTCACGACGGTCCGCAAGGGAATCGAGCTGTGCCGCGCGGAAGGCGTCGACTTGATTTTGGCCGTAGGGGGAGGCAGCGTGATCGACGCAGCCAAGGCCGTCGCCGTCGGCGTACCGTACGAGGGAGACGTCTGGGATTTTTTGATGCGGAGAGCAAAAATTACGGCGGCGCTGCCGCTCGGCACGGTGTTGACCTTATCGGCAACGGGCTCCGAAATGAACGGCAACGCAGTCATCACCAACTGGGAAGAGAAGCTGAAGAAATCGTTCGCCAGCATCTACGCTTACCCCAAATTTTCCATTCTGGACCCGACGCTGACGTACACGGTGCCTGCGGATCAAACGGTGAACGGGATCGTGGACATGATGTCGCACGTCTTCGAGCAATATTTCAGCCTGACGCCGGACACGCCTCTGCAAGAGCGGCTTTGCGAATCGATTCTGCAAACGGTTATCGAGAACGGCGAACGGGCCCTCGCCGAGCCCGAGCAATATGAGGCTCGTGCGAACCTGATGCTGTGCGGTACGTATGCGCTGAACGGCGGAATGATCAGCGTCGGCGTCCAGACCGATTGGGCGACGCATGCCATCGAGCACGAGGTGAGCGCGATCTATGATATTGCGCATGGGGCGGGGCTTTCCATTTTGTTCCCGAACTGGATGAAGTACGTATGCCACAGCCGTCCGGACCGGTTCGTGCAGTTTGCCGTCCGGGTGTGGAACATCGATCCGGCAGGCAAAAGCGAAGAAGAAATCGCGCTGGCCGGCATTCAAGCAACGCGGGATTACTTTACGCGCATCGGCGCGCCCGCCCGTTTGGCCGATCTCGGGATTGGGAACAGCGAAATCGGGCGGATGGCGAAGGAAGCCGTAAAGTTCGGCCCGATCGGATCGTTCAAGGCGCTGCATGAGGACGATGTGAAGGCTATCCTGCAGTTAAGCTTATAAGAGGGAAGAAGATGCATCATGAAATCGACAACCGCGGAGCGAATCAACCATACGATCTTTGTGCTGGTGACTTTGCTATATTGGTGTTCGCTCTATGTTTACGTGCCGATCCTGTCGCCATACCTTGATCATTTAGGCGCATCGTACACCATGGCCGGGATCGTGCTCGGCAGCTACGGTCTGACGCAGATCGTGCTGCGCCTGCCGCTCGGGATCACGTCCGACCGGTTCAAAAGCCGGAAACCGTTCATTTTGCTCGGGATGCTGTGCACCGCGTCCAGCTGCCTATGCTTCGCCTTGGGCGAGCAGCTTGGATGGGCGTTCGCCGGCCGCGTGCTGTCGGGGGTAGGCGCCTCGACCTGGGTTGCCTTTACCGTCATGTATGCCGGATTATACCGCGGCGAACAGGCGACCCGCGCAATGGGCACGATCAGCCTGCTCACCGTTGCCGGGCAGCTTTTCGGGATGAGCATGAGCGGCTATTTGGTCAAATGGGGCGGCTGGAATGCCGCATTTTGGACCGGGGCGGTCATCGGTCTGGCCGGCTTGGCGCTTGCCTTCCTGCTGAAGGAACCGAAGGAACGCGGCGACCGGGCGCCGATGCGCTTCGCCGACCTTGCGCCGGTGATGAAGGACAAGCTGCTGCTCAAGGTTTCTTCGCTGTCTATTTTGGCGCACAGCGTCTTGTTTATTACGATGTTCGGCTTTACGCCCTCCTATGCCTTATCGTTAGGAGCGGACGAGGGTGGGTTGACGCTGCTTGTCTTTGCGTTCATGATTCCGCACGCCGTCAGCTCGTTTATGACCGGAAAAGTATTTGCCCCGCGCTTCGGTGCGTGGAACGTGGTGCTGCTCGGCTTTGCGGTGAGCGCCATGTGCTCGGCGGCAACATCGCTGGTGCCCGGCTTCGGGCTGCTGCTGCTAACGCAGGCGGTGAACGGATTTTTCCAAGGGCTGCATTTTCCGCTGCTTTTGGGGCTGTCGATACAGCATATTCCGGAACAAAAGAGGGCAACTGCGATGGGGCTGTACCAAGCGGTCTACGCGATCGGCATGTTTGCGGGGCCGTTTCTGGCGGGCGGCTTGAACGAATGGGCGGGACTGAAGAGCGGTTTTTATTTGGCCGGGGTACTTGGCATAAGCGCGGCAGGTTTGACCATGTTCTGGTTCAGACCCCGCAGCCGGCGGTCCGATGCTTCGCGGCCGTCGCTCAGCGGTTAGCATTGCATATGCGGGCCCAAGAATAAATGAAACGGGCAGGGAAGACCGCCCGTTTGTCATGCTGTCCTGCTATATAAAGCGCGTTGCAACCGTCCGGCCATCCTGTATATAAACCCGGGGAACCCGGGCGCCGATGCCGCATACAATTTCATAATGGATCGTATTCGCTTGGACTGCGACATCGGCAGCGGTCACCTTATCTTCCGGCGTGCCGAAAAGCAAAACCTCGTCGCCGAGCTTCACCCCGGGAATAGCGGTAACGTCAAGCATCAGCTGGTCCATGCAGATCGTTCCGGCAATCGGCGCGGACTGTCCGCGCACTGTCGCGGTTCCTTTGTTCGAAAGCGCCCGCGGCATACCGTCTGCATATCCGATCGGCACCGCGGCAATTTTGGTATCTTGATCGGAGGCAAATGTGCACCCGTAGCTGACCGGCTCCAGCGCCGGAACGTCCTTAAGCGATACGATTTGCGATTTGAGCCGCATGGCCGGCTTCAGGGGAGCGCCTGCGATTGCGCCTCGTACCGAAGGCTTCAAGCCGTACAGTCCGATCCCGACGCGAACCAGGTCCAAATGCATGTGCGGATAAGCAATCGTCGCTGCGGTGTTGCAGCAGTGCCAATGAGGAACGGAGACGCCGGCTTCCTCAAAAGCGCCGCGAAATTCGAGAAAACGGGCGAATTGCAGCTCCGTGTACGCCGGGCTCGGATGATCCGCATTGGCAAAATGCGTAAATGCGCCTTCCAACGTCACATAAGGGCTTTCCTTCGCACGCCGGGCTAGCTGCAATGCGGCGTCTGCCGTAGTGACCCCGAGCCGGTTCATCCCGGTCTCGATCTTGAGATGAATCCGGGCCTTCCGGCGCAAGCTCTCCGCTTCGCGCATCACCGTTTCCAGCGTCTCGCTGCGAAACACCGTCAGCGTCACATCAGCCGCAACAGCCTCCCGGATCGCTTCCGGGGGAGTGTAGCCGAGCACAAGGATCGGAGCGGCAATGCCCGCCGACCGCAGGCGGAGCGCTTCATCGAGAAAAGCGACCCCGAGCCGGTCCGCACCGGCACGAAGTGCCGTCCTGGCGGTTTCCACCGCTCCGTGGCCGTACCCGTTCGCTTTGACCACCGCCATCCACTGGCAGCCGGGCTGGAGAAGCGACTTGAAGTACGCCGCGTTCGAGGCGATGGCATCGAGCGAGATTTCGGCCAGCGTCGGCCGGTGGCTGGAGCTGCCGTCCCAATCGATGTTTTCCGGCTCGGGCATAATCGAACGGGGGAGCTCTTCGTGCGGTTTCACAATGCTATCGTTCCTTGTGTGCATGTTGTGCTGCTCCTTCGTGGTGATTTGCGGAATAAATAATAATCTCCCCCGAAAGCGGGGGAGTTTTGCTTATTAACGGCTGGATACCGTTTCCAATGCTTTGTGTGCAGGCACATAATCGTAATTCAAATCTTTCGCTACCGCTTCGTACGTGATCGCGCCGCCTGCGGTAGTAAGACCTTTGGTCAAGGCCGGGCTGTCGGCGATCGCTTGCTTCACGCCTTTGCTTGCGATTTGCAGCGCATACGGAATCGTCACGTTCGTCAGAGCGATGGTGGAGGTGTTCGGAACCGCTCCGGGCATATTGGCTACCGCATAATGAACTACGCCGTGCTTGACATACGTAGGCGCATCGTGGGTCGTGATGCGGTCAACCGTAGCGAAGATTCCGCCTTGATCGATCGCGACATCGACAACGACGGAGCCCGGCGACATGCTGCGCACCATATCTTCGGTAACAAGCTTAGGCGCTTTGGCCCCCGGAATAAGCACCGCTCCGATGACAAGGTCGGACTGACGGACCGCTTCGGCGATGTTATACGGATTGGACATCAGCGTCTGGATTTGCGGACCGAATTGGTCGTCAAGCTGACGGAGCCGGTCCGCGCTCAGATCGATTACCGTCACATCGGCGCCCAAACCGACAGCGATTTTCGCCGCGTTCGTGCCGACTACGCCGCCGCCGATGACCGTGACTTTCCCCCGCCGTACCCCGGGCACGCCGGCAAGCAGCACGCCTTTTCCGCCGTACGGCTTCTCCAGGAACTGCGCTCCGATTTGCGTCGCCATCCGTCCGGCGACTTCGCTCATCGGAGTCAAAAGCGGAAGCGTGCGGTTGACTTCAACGGTTTCGTAAGCAATGGAAATGACACCCGATTTCGTCAGGGCCGCGGCCAATTCCGCATCCGCGGCCAGGTGCAGATAGGTGAACAAGATCAGGCCTTCCCGGAAATAACCATATTCGGAAGCAAGCGGTTCTTTGACCTTCATAATCATTTGGGATTTTTCCCAAACCTCTTGTGCGGAACTGGAGATCAAAGCCCCGGCCGCCGCATATTGCTCATCCGTAAATCCGCTGCCGAGGCCCGCTCCTTTTTCAATATACACGCTATGGCCGGCCTGCACAACTGTGGATACGCCGGCAGGCGTAATAGCTACGCGGTTTTCGTTGTTTTTAATTTCTTTCGGTACGCCGATAATCATGATTGCCATCTCCCTCGATATTGTGGTTGGATCGTTTCGGTAAGCTGAGTATAACGAACAAATCCGGCGCTTTTCTTCGTGAAACGAGATGAAAAGAATTGGATGCATTTGTGATTTTTCACAAAACGTAAGCGTTTTCGCCGGTGGGACGGGCTTGTTTGTGTGATGCCACAAAACGGCCTGATCATTTTTGAGTAACAAGACAAATGCAGACGGGAACGACTGTGCTACGATTTAGACATCAATTCGTCACAAAAGCGAATGTAAGCGCATACGATTGTTTCCGTGCGCGAGATTTTCAAAGTCTTGAATGCAGTCTGTTTCGCCGGGGCGGATCAGCTCGCGGCAGATTTATAAGGAGGGAAGCAACAGACAGAAGCAAGTCTCTATCCTTAAAAGGCAAGAGTTATGCACGTATAAGCCTAGAAACTAACTATCGGAGGAGATTTTTTGTGAAAAACAACAATGAATTGAAACGGGGACTGGAGCAAAAGCACATTACATTAATGTCGCTTGGCGCGGCGATCGGCGTCGGCTTGTTTCTCGGCTCCGCATCGGCAATCAAGGTGGCCGGTCCCGCGATTCTGATCGGATACATGATCGGCGGGATGGCGATGTTCTTCATTATGCGGGCACTGGGGGAGATGGCCGTTCAGAAGCCGGTGGCGGGCTCGTTCAGCCGTTACGCGCGGGACTATATGAGCCCCGTGTTCGGCTTCTTGACCGGATGGAACTATTGGTTTATCTGGGTCGTAACGTGTATGGCCGAAATTACCGCCGTCGGGATTTATATGGAGTACTGGTTCCCGGGCATTCCGAGATGGATTTGGGCATTGGCCGCACTGGTCGTCATGAGCCTGGTCAATCTGATTGCCGTCAGAGTTTACGGCGAGCTGGAATTTTGGTTTGCGCTCATCAAAATCGTCACCATCATCTTCATGATCGTGGTCGGCGTCGGTATGATCGTATTCGGTCTGGGGAACGGCGGCATCGCGGTCGGAATCAGCAATTTGTGGAGCCACGGAGGCTTCTTTGCGAATGGCTGGTCGGGTGTGCTGTTGGCCATGCAGATGATCATGTTCGCCTATCTCGGAATCGAAATGATCGGAGTAACGGCAGGTGAAGTCAAAGACCCTACGAAAGCGCTCACACGGGCAATTGACAACGTATTCTGGCGCATTCTCATTTTCTATGTCGGCGCGCTGTTCGTCATCATGTCGATTTATCCGTGGACGGAAATCGGCCTCAAAGGCAGTCCGTTCGTCATGACCTTCGAGAAGCTGGGCATTCCTTACGCCGCCGGCATCATCAACTTCGTCGTGCTGACCGCCGCGCTTTCGTCCTGCAACAGCGGTATTTTCAGCAACGGCCGCATGCTGTACAATTTGGCGCAGCAAAGGGAGGCGCCTGCAAGCTTCGAGAAGGTGTCCCGTTCGGGCGTACCGTCTCGCGCGATTATTGTATCCGCTTTCTTCCTGTTGATCGGCGTCGTGCTCAACTACATCGTTCCGGAAAAAGCATTCACGATGGTGACCAGTATCGCTACGTTTGCGGTCATTTGGGTGTGGGGCGTCATATTGATCTCGCAAATTCGCTTCCGCAAGAAGCTTTCGGCCGATCAAGCTTCCAAATTGATCTATAAAATGCCGTTAGCGCCTTACAGCTCTTACGTCGTTCTCGCATTCCTTGTATTCGTGGTTGGAATTATGGCTTATACCCCGGATACCCGGATTGCGCTGATCGTCGGTCCGATCTGGTATGCGATCCTGCTCGCGGTTTATTTCATGAAAAAGAGAAAAAGCGCCTCTCCGGCCGGATCGAACGGCATGGAGAAACGCGTAGACGACGGTGCTACACAGGTATAGTCCAAGGGAAGAGAATGGATTAGGAGGACATGAGCTTATTGGTCTTCAGATCGATATAGAGCGCTACCTTCTGATCCATGCTTTTTAAGTCGATCTCGCCGATTTCGGCAATCCGGGATAAACGATAGTTCATTGTGTTGGTGTGGATATGAAGCGCGGCAGCGGCCTCCTTGGCATTGCTGTCGTGCATCAGAAACGTCTCCAGCGTATCCAGCAAATTCGTATGATGGTCCCGGTCGTATTCTTTAAGCCGCTGCAAGTGGCGGTTCACCATCCGGTGGGACTGCTTGTATTCGTAAATAGGGGGCAGGAACCGGTAAAAGCCCAAGTCTTCATAGTGGTGAATTTTCGTTTGATTCGGGAACAGCTTCTTCAGGCGCAGCAGCGTGAGCGCCTCGCGGTAGCTCGTCTCGACCTTGCCGTATTCTTCGTATAAAGAGCCGCAGGCCGCGGCCATCGCGGACACGCGAAACCGGTCATGCATCTGCTTGGCGAAATGATTGATAAAGCTGCTGGCGTGCTCTTTCCATGATGTCGATTCGGAAGGGGAGGCGAGCAGAATGAAGTGATGGTGGTCCGCCGCGTGACATACGACGGAGATGCGCTGCGTCACCGACATCAAATAGCGGATTTGCTGGAGCCGATGATCGTCGATCGACTCGGGAAATTCGAACACCATGACGTAAAAAGCGGGGGGCAGCGTCAATTGGATCTGAGCCGCTTTCTCCCGGACGGCCGCTTCCGTGGTCAGATGCCCCGTAAGCAGCTGCCAGAAAAACTCCTGATAGCCTTCCTCCTGCTTGCGTTTGCGCGTTTGAATTTGCAGCAGCTTTTGCTTGGCCGTTTGCGCGGCCTTTTTTAATTGCTGCATGCCGTTATCGTCAATGGGCTGCTCTACCTCAAGCACCCAAATATATCCAAGAACTTCCTCGTCTTTGCGAATGGCGACGGCAACGCGGTCCCCGAGACCGATATCCGTAATGGAAGCGATCCGGACCGGCTCGTCGGTCTTCATGAGCTGCGGTATAACCCCTTGCCGCCACAAGCTTTGCACGACCTTCTCCGGCACCCGCCGGCCGATAATGGTCGCGATGCGGGCTTCATCCGTTTGCCGGTCGTGCGCGCTGTAGGCGACAAGCCGATGATTGGCGTCTTCAATCGTAACCGGGCAGCGAAGCACCTCGCTAATGGTTTCGGCTAACGTTTCCAGACTGTCGAAATGCTGATCGAAGGGCCCTTTTTCGGCGGTCATGCTTCATTTCTCCTTTTTAAAGTTTCGGGTGGCAGCGGTACCATTTTAACTATAAACAAATTTTTTTGCCATGGGAATCCCCCGGAGGGGATCAAAATTTAACTGTATCGTGATATAATGGACGAACACATATTCTCATAGAAAGGGATTTCCTATGTCGTTTCGTCAGCTTGCAGTTATTGTTGGCATTACCGTGTTTGGCATCGCCGCGGCCTATATGGCCCAAATTCCGGTCGTCTTCGGCTTTTCGGCGGGGCTGCTGGCCCTTATTCTGGTTTCAATCCGCAGCGGAATCGGAGGAAAAGAACTTAGCGCCGGACTATTGGAAGGCGTTCGCCGTACGAAGGAAGTCGTCTGGCTTCTGCTGCTCGTCGGCATCATTCTGCCATGCTGGGCCGTCAGCGGCACGCTAGACGAGCTGATTCAATGGGCGCTTGCGTTCGTACAGCCGCAGTATGCGCTGACCTTTTCGTTTCTGATCTGCGCGTGCGTGTCGATGATACTCGGGACCTCGACCGGGACGCTTAGCGCGGTCGGCGTTCCGCTGATCGGGATGGCGATCCACGTGGGCGTACCGCTGCCGTACGTTGCCGGAGCCGTCGTTTCCGGCATCTTTGTCGGCGACCGGACGTCGCCTTTTTCCAGCGCGCATCAGTTGATCGCGGCTTCGACGGAAACGGCTATCCCGCTGCAGTGGCGGGCGATGGCACCGACATCGGCGCTTGCCGTGCTCATCTCGCTGGCCTTCTACGGGTGGCTCGATCTGCAGACGGCCAAAAATCCGCTGCAGCAGCCGGCCGTTCTCATTCCTTCCGATCCGGGCGAATCGCTCGTGCTGCTGATCCCGATTATCGTGCTTCTCGGCTCGATCGCTCTGCGGCTGAAGACGAAATACGGATTTCTGTTATCCATTGCCGCCGCTATTATGGTAGGAAGCCTGCAAAAAGGGGTGGAGCCGGCCGCTTGGGTGAAAGCGATGTGGAGCGGGGCGGAGCATTCGATTGTCGAAGGCAAAGGATTGCTGAGCATGGTAAGCCTCGTCTCGCTTATTGTGCTGGCCGGGGCATTCAACGGCATTCTGGAACGGTCGAACATGATCGGTGCGTACATCGAACGGATGATGGGGGAGATGCCTTCGCTCGCTTCCGCTACATGGCGCACGGGGGCGTTCGGCTTCGTCCTTTGTTTGATCTCCTGCACGCAGACGCTGCCGATCATCATGTCGGGGCGCAACATTTTGCCGCTATGGAACCGCCGGTTCAGCTCTGCGCAGCTATCTCGCGTCATCGCCGATACGAGCGCCGTTCTGGCCGCCGCCGTACCGTGGAACTTGCTGGCCGTGCTGTGCAGCACGTTTGTCGGAGTGCCGGTGGAGCAGTATTTGCCTTTTGCGATTTTTTTGTGGAGCCTGCCGCTGTGCACTTATTTATATTCCGGTTATCTGGATCGTGCGAAAGTCCGGGTTCAAGTCTGAGTCTTCAGGCTTTGTTATTTATTTAGATCAGCTTCGGCTAATACGCGGACGGTTCTTCCATAGAAAGGCTTCGATAAAAAGCTGTTCTTATAAATCCTGCGAGAGACGCACCATATCGATGACCTGCATCCCGTTCTCGTATATCGGCTCCTCGTAATGCCGGACGAAAAAGTCCCTGTCGATCCAGCTCATGCGGAAGCCGCATTTCTGATACAGCGCGAGCTGACCGATGCTTGAATTGCCGGTGCCGATTTCTATCGTTTTATACCCTAGCTGTCTCGCGGTCTCAATCGCGTGGTTCACCAGCTTTTTACCTATGCCTTGGCCTTGGTGGCGCTCGTCAACGGCAATGTTGACGATTTCGACGGTTTCGGGTCTGGTAGGCAGAAGAACGTACACGCCGAGAATGAATTCGTCCGCTTTGGCGACGTAGCATTCGCCTCTTTGAATATATTCTTCAACCAGCCTGGGGGAAGGGTCGGCTAATAACAGCAAATCCATTGGGGGCTGTTCACGGGATCCCAGCTTCATAATGTTCATACGTTCGATCACTCCTAGAAAGTTAAAAAATAGCAGTTTCTCCCTATAACATTCGGTAAGCTGCCGCCCGGTTCCTTCTTTTTGCTCATAATTGGTTGAAAGCATCCGCATACTACTAATAAAAACCGCTATAGAGCAAAAGGAGAACTTATGACGGTAACGAATACGGATCGAGAATTTGAAAACAAGATGATGGACGACCGGTACATTCCGATCACTTCCGTCAAAAGCGGAGCGCTGCAGACGGTGGCGGAGCGTGTTTCCTGCCTCACCATCCAAGTGGTTAACGTATGCTTCATCGGGAACCGCGAACCGGCCGACGGATGGGTACTGGTAGACGCCGGAATGCCGGATTCGGCCGAAACGATCCAACAGGCGGTTCGCGAGCAGTTCGGAGAACACAGCAAACCGAAGGCGATCGTACTGACCCATGGTCATTTCGACCATGTCGGCGCCGTTGTCGAGCTGGCGGAGGCCTGGGGGGTTCCGGTATACGCCCATGAGCAGGAGCTGCCGTATGTAACCGGGAAGCAAAGCTACCCGGACCCGGACGCCTCCGTCGAAGGCGGGCTCCTTGCCAAGCTGTCCCCTTTATTTCCGAACGAACCGGTCAACTTGGGCAAGCATGTCCGGGCGCTTTCCTCCGACGGCACCGTTCCGGAACTGCCGGAATGGCGCTGGGTACCTACGCCAGGCCATTCGCCGGGCCACGTCTCGCTGTTCCGGGAGGCCGACCGCACGCTGATCGCCGGCGACGCGTTCGTCACGGTACGGCAGGATTCCCTGTTCAAGGTTGTTTTGCAGTATGAAGAGATTTGCGGCCCGCCCCGCTATTTTACGACGGATTGGAAGGCGGCTAAGGCCTCCGTGCAGAGACTGGAAGCGTTGAAGCCCGCCGCCGCCGTAACGGGGCACGGGGTGCCGGTATTCGGCGACGAGCTTGCCCGGGGGCTTGCCAAGCTGACCGAAGATTTTGATCATGCGGCAGTTCCGGATTACGGACGCTATGTCGACCGTATGCAATAGCGTTCACAGTTGTAGCTGCAAAGACCGCGTCAAACCTGCGAAAGCCGGGACCGCGGTTTTTTTGGGCTTTGAGAAAGCCGGGTGGCGGCCGAAGGGCCGCTATCATTGCCGATGTTGTAGAAGGAATTTTGTCTCCCGCGGAGAAAGGTAAACAAGAAAGAGGTTCGCTAAAAAAGGGATAATGGGAGGAAACCATGACGGAAGAAGAGGCAAAGCGGCTGCTGATGCTGCACAGTTTCTTGATTGACGAGGCGATCGGCCATCCGAAAGGTCAAGCCGGATTTCTGATGTCGCTGAGGCCGTACCGCGGCTTGATCGAAGAGAATTTGCACGAGATCATGTATGCTTTGTACGTCCTGCAAAAGAAGCTGGGGCCGGACACTCCGCATCTGGATCGGGATATTGTCAACGCCGTATGGGGGATGTGCCACTTAAGCCGGGCTTGGGGCGTTCATCCGGACGGGATGCTCCGTTCCAACAGGTTGATCGCAGAAGAAGACGTACGTCGCTTGGAGGAGTGGATCGAGATGATCTCGTATGCGTTCCTGAACCTGTTGGAAGGAAATGCGGAAGATGCGTTTTTCGAATACCTGGAGAGCTACGGAGCATTCCGGGAACCGCGGATTCATAGCTAAAATGAAGCGTTAAACCGGCATTTCAGCAGATAAACTTCGTCGTATGCTTTGATTAATTTCTCAGGGTCCGGTACGAAACTCGTCGGCCCCTGCTCCTTCTTCCGGACGATCACGCCCAATGTAACGGGCTCCTCCGGTACAATTTTGTGGCTGCCGATAATCGGGCCCCACTGGGAGGAAGCAGATGCTTCTTTGGCTATGGTGCCCTTGCCGGAGGAGAAGCCGTCTTTGCCCCGCACCGAAACAATCCACATTTGCTCTTTATCGTTTACGCCGGTCATGCTCCAGTACAGCTTATTTTCATGCTTGGGCCTAAAAGTCGTCCCCATCGACGCCAGTTCCTCCTTAAACTCCCCGTTCACGTAGTGCTCCACCCAGCAATCGACCCGGGTCATCGTCTCGTCATCCGTTTGGAACTTGTAAATGAACAAACTTTCCGTACCGGCCGCACTCCGGATCGACGCGTATTCGTCGTCTGTCATCGGAACATAGCTTATCGTATTTGCTTGTTCATTTGCGGAAGCATGGGAACCCGCGCTTGTATTAACCGGTTTCATTGGCTGCTTCTTCGGTGCGTCATTCCAGATCCCGGCCGCAAAGGCAAGCGCAAACAAACAGGCAAGAATGCTTTTTATTTTCATCCGGATAAAGACCTCCCCAAATATGTTCCAGCATCAATGTACCACACTCTGAATTTTTATACCAATTTATGTTGTAAAAATTAGGTTGCAAACATTTTTTCTTGGATTTTGGAACTCTGGATTCGTCCCTTCTACGCGGAAACGTCGGGATGTGCCATTTTGATATAAAGACAATTTAAAGATTTGTCTCTAAATGCCCGGTAGCGCTATGATGATATTGAAATCGTTATCAATCGTAAAGAAGGGAGCTGTCTTGTACGATGAGAACCGTGGAGGAACTGGAGCGCAAGCTTGCCGAGCCGTCGCCGGCCTTGGTGCAGGAGATGAAGTCGCTGGAGGGGGATATCATGCTGCTCGGGGTGGGCGGCAAAATGGGACCGAGTCTCGCCAAGCTGGCGATCAACGCGATCCGGGAATCGGGAGTCGACCGCAAAGTATATGGCGTATCGCGATTTTCCGAGCAAGGGCTGAAGGAAGAATTGGAGAGCTTCGGCGTCGAAACGATTGCGTGCGATTTGCTGAACGATGAAGAGCTGCAAAAGCTGCCCGACGTGAAAAACGTTGTCTATATGGCCGGTACGAAATTCGGCACCACGGGCAGAGAGTATTTTACGTGGGCGATGAACACTTATTTGCCGGGCCGGGTGGCGGGGAAGTTCCGCAATTCCCGGATCGTCGTATTCTCTACCGGCAACGTTTATCCGTTGACTCCTGTCATTCGGGGCGGAGCAAGCGAATCGACAGCTCCGTCGCCGGTCGGCGAGTATGGGCAGTCGTGTCTCGGACGGGAGCGGGTATTCGAGCATTTCTCCCATCAATATGGAACGCCGGTCTTGATCTACCGTCTCAATTATGCGATCGATTTGCGGTACGGCGTGCTGCTGGAAATCGCCAAATCGGTGAAGGAAGGCCGTCCGATCGACGTGTCCATGGGACATTTCAACTGCATCTGGCAGGGCGATGCCAACGAAATTGCGCTTCGTTCGCTGCTGCGCTGCAAGCAGGGGGCGGAGGTGCTGAACGTGACCGGTCCGGAGACGGTATCGATCCGGTATGCAGCCGGAGAGCTCGCCAAGCGGCTCGGGACGGAAGCGGTGTTCGCCGGCCAAGAGGCGGAGACGGCGCTGCTCAGCAATGCGTCGAAATGCATGCAGCTGTTCGGTTACCCGCGGGTGTCGCTTTTGCAAATGATCGATTGGGTGGCCGACTGGGTGCTGCACGAAGGCAAGACGATGAACAAGCCGACGCATTTTCAGGAACGAGAGGGGAAGTTTTAACGTATGGGCAGAAAATCGTTGTCACCGGAGCAATCCCGGGCGCTGCACGAAGGGCTGGTCATTCCCGCTCACCCGCTGGCGCTGGACGAACAGCGTAGGCTCGACGAGCGCAGCCAGCGCGCTTTAACCCGCTATTATATCGCCTCCGGAGCCGGTGGCGTTGCGGTAGGCGTGCACTCGACGCAATTTGAAATCCGCGATCCGCAGTTCAACTTGTTCGAGAAAGTGCTGCGGATGGCCTCCGAAGAGGTCGACCGGGCAAATATTGCGCGTCCGTTCCTGAAAATCGCCGGCATTTGCGGCCCGACCGGACAGGCGCTGAGCGAAGCGGATACGGCTGCAGGGCTCGGGTATGACGCAGGACTGCTGAGCATGGGCGGGCTGCAAAGCTTGAGCGAGGCGCAAATTCTCGAACGAACGGCGCGGGTCGCCGAAAGGATACCGGTTGTCGGCTTTTATTTGCAGCCGTCCGTCGGCGGGAAGGTATTCAGCTTTGACTTTTGGAAGGAGTTCGCCACCATTCCAGGCATCGTGGCGATCAAAATGGCGCCGTTTAACCGCTACCAAACGATCGATGTAGCCCGGGCCGTCTGCTACTCGCCGCGGCGGGACGAGATTGCGCTGTACACCGGCAACGACGATAACATCGTGAGCGATCTGCTGACCGTATACCGCTTTATGGTGGACGGCAAGCCTGTGGAGAAACGGATCGCAGGCGGGTTGCTCGGGCACTGGGCGGTATGGACGCAGAAGGCGGTCGAGCTCCTGGAGGAAATCAAGCGGGTGCGGCAATCGGGAACGATCGGCAGCGAGTGGCTGACCCGGAACGTGGCGGTGACGGATGCGAACGCGGCGTTCTTCGATCCGGCGCACGGGTTTGCCGGCTGTATCCCGGGCATCCACGAGGTGCTCCGCCGTCAGGGGCTGATGCAAGGCATCTGGTGCCTGAATCCTCACGAAACGCTGTCGCCGGGACAGGCGGAGGAGATCGACCGGGTTTACCGGGATTACCCGGAATTGAACGACGATGCGTTCGTCCGCGAGCATCTGGCAGCTTGGATGGCTTGAGTTCCCCGATCTGGGAAGGAGACAGATAACGCGGCGTTTGCGATGTGCATTTTACAGGGGAAAGGGGTGTACGAATGAATCCGAACGCTGGGGAAAGTCGAGAGCTTCTGGCGGCCGCGGACCGGCTTGCAGACTCGCTGACGGCGTTTCGCCGCGACCTGCACGCCGAGCCCGAGCTGAGTCTCGGCGAGCGGGAAACGTCCCGCAAGGTGGCGGAGCAGTTGACCCGGCTCGGGCTGGAGGTACGGACCGGCGTCGGCGGCTACGGCGTGACAGCCGAGCTTCGCGGCCGCGGACCCGGGCCCGTCATTGCGCTGCGCGCCGATATGGATGCGCTGCCGGTGACGGAAGAGACCGGCCTGCCGTTCGCCTCGCGCTGCCCGGGGATCATGCACGCCTGCGGCCACGATGGGCATACGGCGATTCTGCTCGGTGCGGCCCGGCTGCTTACGGAGCGCCGCGAACGGCTGAACGGGAGCGTGCGCTTCCTGTTTCAAGCGGCGGAGGAAATCAACGCAGGCGCCAAAGCGATGATTGCGGACGGCGCGCTGGACGGCGTCTCGGAAATTTACGGGCTGCACAATTTGCCGACGCTTTCGGCGGGCAAGATCGCGACTCGCGCCGGGGCGCTCATGGGCTCCGTCGACCGCATTGAGATCGACATCGAGGGGAAAGGCGGACACGGAGCCATCCCCGACCAGTGCATCGATCCGATCGTGGCGGCTTCGGCCGTTGTCCTATCGCTGCAAACCGCCGTAAGCCGCGAGCTTTCGCCGTTCGCACCTGCCGTTGTGACCGTAGGAAGCTTGCAGGCCGGAGAAGCGAACAACGTCATCCCGCACCGGGCTCGTCTGACCGGAACGGTACGGACGTTCGCGCCCGAAGTGCAGATTGGCATGCCGGAGCGGCTGGAGCGGCTCGTGACGCGGATCGCCGAAGGCTACCGGTGCCGGGCGGAGCTCCGTTACATTTCGCAGACTCCGGTGCTCGTCAATCACAACGATTGCTTGACCCACGCCGAGCGAGCCATGGACAGGCTTTTGGGGCGCGCAAGCCGCGTGCAGGCGGAACCGACGATGGCAGGCGAGGACTTTTCCGTCTTTTTGCAGCGGGTGCCGGGCTGCTTCTTTTGGCTTGGCTCAGGTCCCGAGACAGGAGCGGAACAGGCTTACGGGCTGCACCATCCCCGGTTTACGCTTAACGAAAAGTGTCTTCCGGTCGGGGCGGCGGCGCTCGCCGCCATTGCTCTGGAGCGTCTGGAGGCAGGACCGGCATCGTAAAGAAGGGTTGCATGGAAAACGTCATCTTTTTGCAATTGGCAGATTCCTCCGGTCAGGTATAATGATAGATAGATTGAACACAAGCATGGGTAAGGCGGTGTTGCCATGTTCGGGACCTATCGTCCGTCCACCGTAGAAAAAGGGATTCCGATCGCGCTGATCGGTCCGGAGCCGATGATTCCCGTCATGCTGCAGGCGATGAAATCGTTTCCGTCCTTCGTTCCCGTTACCGGGGCCTACGCGAATCTGGAAGAAGCGGTTCAACAGACCCGGGAGCTTATGGACCGCGTCGAAGTGATCTTGTTTTCGGGACCGCTTCCATACCGGGTATGCCACGACCGCATCCAGCTGCGAGTACCCGCTCATTTTGTTCCGCTGAACGGCTCGGGACTGTACCGGTCGTTGTTTCGGGCGGAACGGATGGGGCTGCTCGGCGCCATGTCCGTCGATACGCTGACCCGGCAGCCGTTCGTGAAGACGTTCCGGGAGCTGGGCCAGCCGCTGCCCGAACTGGTATTTTATCCGGGCGGCGATCCTGCGGATACGGAAGCGATTGTTCGTTTTCATGCGGAGCAATATGCTGAAGGGAACACGGCGATTGCCTTGACCGCGCTTCGCTCCGTATCGGCGAAGCTGAGCGAGCTCGGCGTACCGAGCGAATGGGTGCTGCCGACCGAGCAGGATATCATCGTTGCGCTTGAGCGGGCGCTGTTGTCGACGGAATCCCGCCGCAGCAAGGAATCGCAAATTGTGGTCGGCTTGATTGGCGTGGACGGGTTCCGCAAAGCGGCCGATCTCCGCAAGTCGGAGCATGACGTGCAGCGGCTGAAGCTGGACATTCACCGGATGATGCTCGAATATGCGGAAACGCTGGAAGGGCATCTGACGCCGCTGGGCGGCGACGAATATTTGTTCGTTACGACGCGGGGGACGTTCGAGCGCCATACGGGAGGGTATAAGTATATTCCGCTGGCCAAAATGGCCCAGGGCGCCTTTTCCCTTACGCTGAGCATCGGCATCGGCTTCGGCCGGTCCGCCCACGAGGCGGGCTCGCACGCCCGGATGGCGCTGCGCCGGGCCAAAGACGCCGGCGGCGGCATCAGCTTCATCGTCCGCGAGGATGAGAGCGTTATCGGCCCGCTGGAAATGGCCGAGCCGCTCAGCGCCGGCCTGTCGCTGCTGGACGCCGCCTTGATCCGGAAGGCAGAGGAAGCGGGCTTGACCCAGACGTATTTGAGCCGGATCGTCGCCCAGCTTAGCCGCACGGGCAAAACGGACTATAACGTTCACGAGCTGGCTGCGGTTCTCGGCGTGACCGTCCGCAGCACCCACCGGCTGCTGACGCAGTGGATGGATGCGGGATTAGCCGAAGTGGCCGGAGAGGAACGGGGGAGAGCGAAGGGCCGGCCGAAGCAGATTTACCGCTTCTCCTTCCTTGACGACCTGCTGCGCCCTTAAAAAGAATGCTTGTCGTTTATATCGCAGTTAGCTTAGGAGGATATACGCATGAAATTGGGATTGAGCACCTACAGTTTGTACCGGGCTATCGAGCAGAAAGAATTGACCGTAACGGAATCCATCCGCTGGATTGCAGACAATGGCGGAGAGCATGTAGAGATCGTGCCGATCGGGTACGACTTGACGGACAATCCAGGGTTGATTGAAGATATTCGCAAAACAGCGGACCAAGCGGGACTTGATATTTCGGGCTATGCGGTCGGCGCGAATTTTGTGCAGGCCACACCGGAAGCCTATGAGCTGGAGATCGAGAAGACCATGCGCCAGGTCGACATCGCCCGCGACCTCGGAGTGAAGCGGATGCGTCACGACGTTGCGTCGCGCCCGATTCCCGAAACGTCGATCCGCCAGTTCGAAGCGGATTTGCCCCGACTCGTCGAAGCGTGCCGCCGTATTGCCGACTACGCAGCGCAGTTCGAGATCGTTACAAGCGTGGAAAACCACGGCTTCTACTTGCAAGCGAGCGACCGGGTGCTCCGGCTCGTCCATGAGGTGGATCGCGCCAATTTCAAGACGACGCTGGACATCGGCAATTTCCTGTGTGTGGACGAGGATCCGGTCAGCGCCGTTTTGAATAACCTTCCATTTGCGTCCATGGTGCATTTGAAGGACTTTTACCGCCGTCCTTCGTACCGCAACCCGGGCGAAGGCTGGTTCCAGTCGACCCACGGCAACTTCCTGCGGGGCGCCATCGTCGGGCAGGGCGACATCGATATGCCGGAGGTCATCCGGGTGCTGAAGGCTTCCGGATACGACGGGTATTTGTCCGTCGAATTCGAAGGCATGGAGGACCCGAGAACCGGTTCGCGAATCGCGATGGATAACGTCCGCCGGTTGTGGCAGGAAGCCGTAGTGTAAACCGAAAAACAACGAGAGAAGCAGGAGGAACCGGACAACGATGAGCAAACTCAAAATCGGAATTATCGGAGCGGGCTCCATTTCGGAGCAGCATTTCAGAGCCTACAGCCATCATCCTGAAGTCGAAATTTATGCCGTTTGCGATTTGAACGAGGAACGGGCAAAAGCGAAGGCCGAAGCGTACGGCGCATCCAAAGTGTTCACCGATTACCGTGAACTTCTGGCGCTGCCGGACATTCATGGCGTCAGCATCTGCACATGGAACAACTCTCATGCCGAGATCGCCATCGCGGCGCTTGAGGCGGGCAAGCACGTGCTCGTGGAGAAGCCGCTGTGCCAGACGGTGGCCGAAGCCTTGAAGGTCGAGGAAACGGTACGCCGGACGGGCAAGCTGCTGCAGGTCGGCTTCGTGCGCCGGTACGGCAGCAATACGGAAATATTGAAAAAATTTATCGATGCGGGCGATCTGGGCGAGATTTATTACGCCAAAGCCTCTTGTCTGCGCCGTCTCGGCAACCCGGGCGGCTGGTTCTCGGATATCAAGCGCTCCGGCGGCGGGCCGGTCATCGACCTTGGCGTGCATATTATCGATATTTGCTGGTACCTGATGGGCAAGCCGAAGGTCAAGTCGGTCTCGGCCAATACATATAACCGCCTCGGCAACCGCTCGAACGTGGAGCATCTGTCTTTCTATAAAGCAGCGGATTACAACGCGGCGCTCAATACGGTCGAGGACTTGGCCAATGCGCTCATCCGCTTCGAGAACGGAGCGAGCCTTATGGTCGATGTGAGCTTCACCCTACACGCGAAGAAGGACGAGCTGGCCGTCAAGCTGTACGGTGACAAGGGCGGAGCGGAGCTGGAGCCGGAGCTTGCAATTATCGCGGAGAAGTACGATACGATTCTGAACGTCTCGCCGCAGGTAGATCATCCTTCGTTCGATTTTATCGCCGGGTTCCAGCAGGAGATCAACTATTTTATCGACAGCTCGCTTGGACGAGCGGAAACGCGGAGTCCGGTGGAGGACGGGGTCGAAGTGATGAAAATGCTGTGCGCGATTTACGAATCGGCCGCTCAAGGGCGGGAAATCGAGCTGTAGAGAGGAGCGAAGGTCATGGCATTGACGAATAAAATCGGAGTCATTTCGGATAGCTTCAAGCTGCCGCTGCGCGAGGGCTTGCAAAAGTCCAAGGAGCTCGGCGCCGACGGCGTGCAAATTTGGGCCACCAAAGGGGAAATGGACCCGGCAAACCTGAATCCGGCCGCTCGTAAGGAGCTCAAGGCTTATCTTGATTCGATCGGACTGGAAATTTCCGCTTTGTGCGGCGATTTGGGCGGACACGGCTTCCAAGACAAGGAGGCGAACCCGGCCAAAATCGAAAAGTCGAAGCGTATTCTCGATCTGGCGCTTGACTTGAGTACGAACATCGTGACGACGCATATCGGTCTGGTCCCGGAGGATCCGGCCGATCCGATCTATGCCGAGATGCAGGACGCTTGCGGCCAACTGGCCCGTTATGCCTCGTCCGTCGGCGGGTACTTTGCCATCGAGACCGGTCCCGAGACCGCCGCCCATCTGAAAAGCTTCCTGGACAGCCTCGGCTCCAAAGGGATGGCGGTCAACTTCGACCCGGCGAATATGGTCATGGTGACCGGCGACGACCCGGTCAAAGGCGTGCATACGCTGAAGGACTATATCGTCCATACGCACGTGAAGGACGGGCTCCGGCTGCGCGAAGCGGACCCGCGCGCCATCTACGGCTCCCTCGGATATAAGCCGATGGATCATGAGGAGATCGCGCGGATGGTGAGCGCGGGCGAATTTTTCCGGGAGCTGCCGCCCGGCGAGGGCGCCGTCGATTTCGACGCGTATTTCCAAGCGCTGCAAGACATCGGGTATACGGGCTATCTGACGATCGAGCGTGAAGTCGGCGATCGGCCCGAGGAAGATATCCGCAAAGCGATTCAGTTTATCGAAGCTTATCGTCGGCGGAACTAGCCTATGGATGCGACGCTGCGCATAGGCATTATCGGACTTGATACGTCGCACGTAACGGCTTTCACCAAGCTGCTGAACGACCCGGCGGATGACAACCATGTGCCGGGAGGACGGGTAATTGCCGCTTATCCGGGGGGCTCCGCCGATTTCCCGCTCAGCATGGACCGGGTCGGCGGCTTTACGCAAGAGCTGCGCGGGCAATATGGCGTTTCCATCATGGAAACGCCGGAAGCCGTCGCGGAATCGGTCGATGCGCTGCTGCTCGAATCGGCCGACGGCCGGGTACATGTGGAGCAGTTCCGCGCCATCGCCCCTTACGGCAAGCCTGTATTTATCGACAAGCCGCTTGCGCTCAGCTCGCGGGAGGCGTATGAAATCGCCGAGCTTGCGCAGCAATACGATATTCCGGTCATGAGCGCTTCCGCGCTGCGGTATTCCGAAGGGCTGGCCGCTGCGCTGAAGGAAGCCGACGGAACTATGGCGGGAGCGGATGCCTTCGGGCCGATGCATTTCGAACCGACGCAGCCGGGGTACTATTGGTACGGAATCCATAGCGCCGAGCTGCTGTACCGCGCCATGGGGGCAGGATGCCGGGAAGTGGCGGTGACGGCGAACGGCGATTTCGACGTCATTGCCGGCATCTGGCAGGACGGCCGGATCGGTACGGTGCGGGGCAGCCGGCGGCCGGGTCAAAGCTTCGGCACCACACTGCACACCGCCGAAGGACCGCGCCTGGTCGATGTATCGAAGGACGGCAGACCGTTTTACGCCAGCCTGCTGGTCGAGGTCATGAAGATGTTCAAAACGGGGGAGCCGGGCATTCCGCTGACGGAAACGCTGGAGATTATCCGTTTCCTCGAAGCGGCCAATGAAAGCCAGGCAACCGGGCGGCGGGTCAAGCTGTAGATTTTTTTTTCAACATTTTTGAAACCGCAATCGAATTCTTTCGTATAAGTACCGTAACGTCAGCTATCCTTGGAAAACTGAATAAGCAACACCCGGAGGAGCCTGTCACCTTGGCTTTGCTATGTTTATTTTAGCAGCTGTGGTCGACGGGCTTCTTTTTGTATGCTTTTCCCTAAATATCCATAGGATAAGCACGAAAGAACAAATCGAAGGGGTGCTCGCAACCAATGCTCATTTTTGAATTGGCTATTATTTTGCTTGCTTCCAAAATTGCGGGAGATCTTAGTGTAAAATTAGGACAGCCTTCCGTGCTTGGGAAACTATTGATCGGGATCGTCTTGGGGCCTACGGCGCTGGGACTGGTCACGAATACCGAAATTTTAACCGAAATCAGTCAAATCGGCGTCCTCCTGCTGATGTTCATTGCCGGACTGGAAACAGACGTCGAAGAGTTCAAGCATACGGGAAAGCCTTCGGCTTATGTGGGAATCGCCGGGATCGTCGTTCCGCTGATTGCGGGATTTTTGGCCGGGCAAGTGATAGGACTTCCGACTTTACAGGCCGTATTTCTCGGATTGCTTCTGTCGGCCACCAGCGTCAGTATTTCGGTGCAGGCGCTGAAGGAAATGGGGAAGCTTAAATCCCGGGCCGGGGCTACGATTCTGGGCGCCGCGGTCATCGATGACGTCCTGGTCATTATTGCGCTGGCGTTTGTGATGAGCTTTACGGGGGGAGACGTAAATCTCGGTGTCGTTGTCCTGAAAAAAGTCATCTTTTTCGCCGGGGCCATTCTGATCGCTTGGAAGGTCGTTCCGTGGGTGCTGAAAAAGTTTGCGCCTCTCCGTGTATCCGAAGCGGTGATATCGGCCGGTCTCATCATCTGCTTTTCCTATGCCTACCTGGCCGAATATGCAGGGGTCGCCGCCATCATCGGAGCTTATATCGCCGGTGTGGCGGTCAGCGTGACGAAATACAAGCACGAGGTGTTCGAGAAGGTCGAAACGATCGGCTATTCGATATTCGTTCCGGTGTTCTTTACCTCAATCGGAGTGACGGCGGAATTCGTGGGAATTGCCGGCAACCTTGGCTTGATCGTCGTTTTGAGCATTCTGGCGATCCTTACCAAGCTGGTCGGTTCGGCGCTGGGAGCGAAATTGGCCGGCTTTGCCTGGAAACCCTCCTTGGGCATCGGGGCTGCGATGGTATCGCGAGGGGAAGTCGCGCTGATCATCGCTGCCATAGGGCTTGAGGCCGGTTTGCTGAGCAAAGAAATGTTTGCCGTCCTCGTTGTGGTCGTCTTGGTAACGACTCTCGTAACGCCGCCGATGATGAAATGGTTCTTCAAAGAGGCCGAAGCGCCGGGCAAAAAAAATATGGGTCAATCCGCTTGAGGCGACAAGCGGCAGGGAGCACTGAACAATAATATTCCATAAGAAAGAGTCCCGGCCGTTAAAGCCGGGACTCTTTGGATCCAAACTTGTATTACTTCCACTGCGGGCCGGAATAGCCGTTTGCCTTGAGGCCCTCGTTAACTTCCTTAATGATCTGGGCGCCGCCTTTATCGGACCATTCCTTGACCATTTTATCCCAATCGGACAGCGGCTTTTCGCCGAAAATCATTTTCGTTTGCTCCGTGTACAGGAACTTGGACAGCTCGGTGTCTTTCGAGGCCCTCGTCTCGGAGAACACCGCGTTAATCGGATTGATCAGATGCTTCGTCTCGCCGTGCATTTTCTCCAGGCTGGCCGCCAGATCGCGCAGCAGCGGGACGGTGTATTCCTTCGAATAACCGTTGGCCGCGTCGTTAGGGGCCCACATCGTTTTGTCCGGCAAATAGTTGATCGGCGCAAGCCCTTTTTCCTCGACCTCTCGTCGCACGTTGCCGTTCTCGATTTTGTAGCCTTGGCCTTCTTTGCCGTTCAGCCAGTCAAAATCGGCATTGGCGGCGTTGCGCTGCTCCAGCGGCACAAACTTCCGGCCGAAGTCGAGCATCTCCATAATTTTGTTCACTTTGTCCGGCTCCTTCGCCAGCTTCGCATTCAGCATGACGATGCCGTAGTAGCCGGGGGAGGAGACGAAGCCTTGCGAGCCGTCCGGCGCTTGGAACGGGGAAATCGGCACGATCTTGGCGTTCGGGTTCACGTCGACCAGCCCTTGCATATAGGTCGGGTTCATGCCGCGCGGCGTACCGATGAAGATGCCCGCCTTGCCGGAGTAGAACTCCTTGTTCGTCTGCGCCCAGTTGAGCAGGGCAAAATCCTTCGTGATCGCGCCTTCCTTATACAGGTCGGCCAGCCAGCCGATATGCTGCTTCCGCGCCTCGGAAATAATGCCGGGGATCACTTGTCCATCGGCGTTCTTATGATACCAGGCTTCGAAATCCCAATAAGCGCCCATCCCGAAGCTCGGGTTAATGTTTGCGGACATGGCGAGCCCATACGTATCGTTCTTGCCGTTGCCGTCGGGGTCGTTCTTGGTGAAGGCGATCGCCACTTTTTTCAGCTCTTCGTAGTTTTTCGGAACCTCCAGCCCCAGCTTGTCCAGCCAGTCTTTGCGGATGATCGGGGTCAACTGGTAGGTCTCGGTTAAGTACTTTTGGACCGCGTATATTTTACCGTTCACCGTTACCGACTTGCGGATGTTGTCCGGAATCTGCTTCATCGTCGGGTATTTGTCGAGCAGATCGTTCAGAGGTAAAAAGGCTCCTTGCTTCGCCCATTTATAGAAGTTAGAGTCCGCTCCTTCCATAACGATGATATCGGGAATTTCGCCAGAAGCCACGACGGCGCTCAGCTTCTGGTCGTAATCGGAGCGAACCACGTATTGCGGCTTGAAATCGACGTTGAATTTCTCGTTGATCATCTCCAGGCCCTTGCCTCCGGTCGGAGGAAACGCGCCGTAACGGTAGTCGATCATCGTAATCGTGTGTTTCTTCTGGCTGTTCGACGCGGCTCCGGAGCCTCCGGCGTTCGTTTGATCGTTCTTCGTATCTCCGCTTCCGCTGCAGGCGGACGTTAACGCGATGGCCCCGACGAGCGCGGCGGCCGTCCATGCTTTTCCTCTGTGGTTCATTGACAAACCCCTCCCATGTTTGGATCATACTCTGAAACCCTTGGTTTATACAAGTTCGCATGTCTGACGGGATGTTCCGAAGTCAGCCTTTGACGGACCCGAGCATCACCCCCTTGGCAAAATGCTTTTGCAGGAACGGATATACGACGAGAATCGGAACGGTCGCGACGATGATCGCCGCCATTTGGATCGTATCCGCCGGGGGAGCATGTTCGAGCAAAATTTGACCGCTGCCGAGGGCCGTTTGCGCTTCGCCGACGACAACCATCTGACGCAGAATAACTTGAATCGGCCATTTTTCCGGTTCGTTCAAGTACAGGATGCCCGTAAAATAATTGTTCCAGTGCAGCACCGCATAGAACAGGGCGAAGGCGGCCAGCGAAGGCTTGGATAAAGGCAGCATGATGTTCCAGAACACCTTCAGATCGTTGGCGCCGTCGATGACCGCCGCTTCGTGCAGCTCGCCCGGAATGCCGACGAAAAACTGCCGCATGACGATCAGGTTGAACGGGTTGATGGCGATCGGCAGGATGAGCGACCAGATCGAGTTCAAGAGGTGCGTTTCCTTCACGATCAGGTACGTCGGAATCATGCCCGCGCTGAACAACAGTGTGAAGAGGACAAGCACCAGCATGATCCGTTGGCCGATGACCGGGCGGGCCAGCGTATAAGCGAAGGTGGACGTAAACGCCAGGTTGACCGCCGTGCCGATCACGGTCACAAGCACGGTCACGCCGAGCGAACGGACGAACGATTCCGAAGCGAAAATATATTCGTAGGCGCTGAGCACCCACTCTTTCGGAAACCAGATGATGTCGTGCTGCAAAAATTCTTTGTACGAGGCGAAAGAGACGGCCAGCACGTACCAGAACGGCGCCAGCATAATCAAGGCGATGAGGCCGAGCAGCAGGACGTTGGCGATATCGATGAACCGGTCTCCCAAGGTTCGATGATGCAAGCGGATCATCCTTTCTTTAGCGGACGAGTCTAGAATACGCCGTCGTCGCCGAGTTTTTTGGCTGTATAATTGGCCGACAGCACGAGCACAAGCCCGACGGCTCCCTTGAACAAGCCGACTGCTGTCGCGAAGCTGTAGTCCGATTGTCCGATCCCCTTGAAGAACACGTACGTGTCGAGGATATTGCCGATCTCCATATTGAACGGATTCAGCAGCAGGAAGATTTGTTCGTATCCGGCATCCATAACATGCCCAAGCCGCAGGATGAGCAGGATGACGATCGTATTGCGGATGGCCGGAAGCGTGATGTGCCACATTTGGCGGAACCGTCCGGCGCCGTCCATGGTCGCCGCTTCGTAGAGCTGCGGATTCACGCCGGCCAGCGCCGCAAGAAACAAAATCGTTCCCCAGCCCGCTTCCTTCCAGATCACCTGAAGGATGACGATCGGCTTAAAGTAGCTTGAATCGGTCAAGAACGGAACCGGCTGCGCGAAGCCGAACCCCTGTTTGAGGAAATCGTTGACGACGCCGTTCCCTTTCAAAAAGATCGTGCAGATTCCGATAACGACGACCCACGACAGAAAGTGGGGGAGGTAAATGACCGACTGGACGATGCGCTTGTAGATTTGGCTGCGCAGCTCGTTCAGCATCAGGGCCAGCACGATCGGAATCGGGAAGGCGAATACGATTTGCAAAAACGAGATTGACAAGGTGTTCCATAACACCTGCACGATCTCCGGATCTTCGAATATCCGGGCAAAATGCTTCCAGCCTACCCACTCGCTGCCCGCTATGCCTTGAAACGGGCTGTAATCGATGAAGGCCATGTACAACCCTGCCATGGGGACATAGCGGTAAATCAGGAAATAGGCGATGCCGGGCAAGCCGAGCAGCAGCAGGTACCGGTCCTTCCATAGCCGGGCCCGCAAACGTCCGAGACGGCTGGTGGAAGCGGTCTTACGGTTAGCGGGTGAGGAGCGGGGATGGGAGTTCAAGGTGTTCAAGCGCATTCCTCCTTAGGGCCGCAACGAACCGGAGGCGTTTACATTCCGACGGTTGCGAATCTTTGTTGTTGATCCGATTATCGGGGAGCGGGGTAACTCACGGCAATGTTCTATTTTTCATCGATGCGAAAAAAAAGGATAAAGATCCGCAAAAAAAGAAAAAGCCGCAAAAGCGCGTCGCGGCGGGATTTGTCGTAACTGGGGTAAGCGAGGGCATAAAAAAACGCCGGCCCGGCAGACCCGTAGCATCGGCGTTTGAAGGAAAATCGTTAAGAAGAATGGCTTTAATCGCTCCGAAACCGCTTGCGGTATTCGCCCGGGGGAAGCTGCTCGTACTGCTTGAACACGCGGGTGAAATTTTGCACGGAGGTGTAGCTGAGTCTTTCCGCTATATCTTTGATCGGCATCTCGGTATGCGCCAGCCATTCTTTGGCTTTGTCCATGCGAAAACGGATAAGGTAATCGATAAAGTTCATCCCCGTCTCTTCCTTAAACATCCGGCTGAGCTGGGATGGAGATATATGGTGCCGTTCAGCCAATTGCTGGAGCGACAGGTCCGTATCGAAATGGTTGTGGATGAACCGGATGACCTCGGCGGCCACGCGCTGCTGTTTGCCGGTATGCGCCAGCTCCAGCCGCTCGGCGATCGAGGGAAATATCGCGCCTGCGAGCCATTCCGCCACTTCGTTCATCGTCGTCATTTCATAGAGCCGCTTATAGGGATCGTCTCCGAACACCTCGCGCGGAGCCAGCGCCAGCTCTTGCATGTAGAGAACCAGCTCGCCGATCAAGTGGGCGAACAAGCCGAGCGCCGCATTGAAATGCCGGACGAATTGCGGCATGTCCCGCACCCATTCGCGCAGCAGCTCTACGCCTTCGTCGGCCTTGCCTTGCATGACGGCGGTGACAATCTGCTTCTCGCGTTTGATGATATCGCTTGCAAGGCGGTTTTCGGCCGGAACGATCTGCTGCGGCGTCAGCAGCTGGCCCGTACCGTACAGCAGCCGGTAGCCTAACAGGTCCCGCGCCTCCCGGTACGCTTCGTGAATGTCGCGATACGTCACAACGGGGTGCGAGCAGGCGATCGTGACGGTGAATTGGAAATATTTGGCGGAAATATCGAGAAATTTCTGTGCTGTAAGCATCAGGGTTTCCGCCGCCGCTTCGCCTTTGTCGAGCCCGACGATCAGGGCCAATTGGCCTGGCATGGCAATGCCGGATGCGCAGGAAAACCGCTCCTCGAACACTTCCTCCGCCATTTTGCGGAGCGCGAATATCATGAGAGACCGGTCTTTGTCCCGGTACAGCTGCTGAAAGCGCGCATAGTCGTCAATATCGAGCAAGCATACCGCGTACCGGCTGCCCCGGAGCTGAAAGCCGAACGTCTGCCGGACCCGTTCCGCCTCGTGGCTGTTGATTTCACCGCGCAGCAGTTGGTGTACAATCGTTTCTTTTAGATACGGCGATTGCTCGTTCAACTGTCGGCGCAGCAGCTCGTTCGTCTGCAGCATCCCGGTCACGTAGGCATCAAGCGCGTGCCACTCGTTGCCGGTCCCGGCGGGGGAATCCTCTCGGGTCGGGGGCAGAAGCCGCTGCAGCATATGCTGGACCGGGCCATACATCCGGGTAGAGCCGAAGCGGGCAATCAGCACCCAAAAAGCGCCGAGCAGCAGCACGATTCCGAAGGTGGTCACCTGAATCCGGTCGGCTTGACGGGTCAGCTCTTTCTTGGGCGTCATGGCCACGTGCGTCCATCGCGTATAATCCGACTGCCGGACGGTAAGCTGGAACTTTTCTCCGCCGACGTCCGTCTCTACAGGCTCGGCGGAGTCGTACCGCGGCAACCCGCCGGTGAATAGGGCAGGCCGGGTGCCGATTTCCCCGGGCGTCCTGCTGATCAGGACGACGCCCTTCTCGTCGAAGACGTACAGCTTGCGGTTTCCGCCCAAGGGGACATGCGCGGCAAATTCGGCCAGCTTGTCCTTTTGAATGTGGAGCACGAGGATTCCGCTTCCTTGCATGTCGGAGAAGAGCGGCACCGGCCTTAAGAAAAGCAGCTCGTTCTGCCCCGGATAGGTGTCGGGCGCGATGATCTCGGAGCGGAAATGAGTCGGAATCCGGTCGATAACATTGCGGTAAGCGAATTCATTCAGCTCGATGAAGCCGTGCTTGCTGGAAAATACTTTGCCGAATTTCAAGAAGATGACGGAAACGTCATATTGAAACTCGGATATGCTTCGCTGCTTCTGGATCGCATCGTCCAGCTCCTGCATTGCGTCCAAATATTTGCCGGAAGGTCCGAGCCTCACCGCTTGCTCCAAAGCCCGGTGGTTGGCGAGCTGAATGGAAGCTTTATCGAGCCCGGCCCAGAACGAATCGACCTGGCGCTGCATTTCTTGTAAAATGATCTGCTGATTTTGATTGACCTCGTCTTGAATGGCCGCGGCCGCCATGGTTGCAAGGACGGTTCCGGTCACGATGACGGGCAGCAGGCTGATGAGGAGGGAGTAAACGAACAGCTTCCTTTTAAAAGACGTATTGCGAAACCATGGGATTGGTCTCCACATGGGCGTGCACCCCCGGCTGGCCTAAAGTAGCTCTCTCTATACTCTATTGTTACTTTAAGAGTAGTCTGTCCAGATGCGGACTGTCAAGAAAGGGGCGGGAATTTTTCTCCCGAAAACAAAAATATTAGAGGAGAAATCCTCCATTTTATGATATAGTAATGGAGAACGCAGTCAGAGGAGAGTGAATCATGGATTCCATCGTTTCATCATTGGTTCGAACCTTAAAGGCCTGCTTTACGGATCTGCTGGAACCCCAGGCGGACGGCAGCCTTGGCATCCGCGATGACGAGCTCGGCGCTTTGGCGAGCTGCTGCACGACGGGACAGGCTGCGGCTTTTTTTGCCTTGGATTATCGTCTGCACGGAGGAGACGGATTAACGATCGCCTCGCGCTTAGCGGCGAACGTGCTCAAGCGGCAGCGGCCGGACGGGGCGTTCGGCCAACCCTATTACGTGAGGCGCGGCGACCCGGAAACGGTCGACATTGCGGAGATCGGGGCGGTGGCAAACAGCTTGTACCTGCTGCATCGTCATACCGGCTCGGAGGAAGCGAAGGAAAGCCTGATCCGGTCAGCCCATTATTTGCTTACGGAAGTCGCGGCGGAGAAGCCCGGGGCCGTCTATAAAAATCCGAATGCACGGCAGCATGACGTGCTGAACGGGGATATGTACGCGGCGCATACGTTTGCCCGGGCTTACGAGCTGAGCGGGGACGCCCGTTTGCTGGAGCAGACCGTCCGCGTATTCCGCCACTTAATCGAGCGGTTCGGCAAGCACGAGCCCGACTGGTGGCCTTATATCGAGCATTGGGACGGAAGCGTGGCGATGGGCAACAGCGTCAGCTACCAGGGCATTATTGTGGCCTTTGCCGCCACGGCGCTGCCTTTGCTCCCGCAGGAGCTGCAGCGGCAGTGGCAGGAGACGGCGGAAGCGGCGGTGCGCCGGATGCTGGCTGCCATGAAGGAGGGGCCGCATGACGGCAACGAGGCGCCATGGTGGTGCAGGGACTGGAGCAATGTATGGGAGATCGATTTGGCGTTCACCCGTTATGCTCATCTCCCGGAAGCCCGCGATTACGCCGAAGGCCGCTTGAAGGAGTTGAACGACCGGCTGGCGCGCGAGGGCTGGACGGTGTTCGCGCCGAAAGGCTTGCAGCACGATCCGGAGCGGGCTCCGGTCAGCACGACATTCCGGAAAGCGGCGACGTTTGCCGGTATTTTGGCTTCCATGAAGCTGGACGATTCCTGGAGCGGCGGGAGGGAAAACCAATGAATTCTATCCGATCAAAGCGGATGCCGATGCCGCCCGGCTTGATCGTATCGTGCCAGGCGTTTCCGGGAGAGCCGCTTTACGGCGAAGGGCTTATGGCCCGCATGGCGGAGGCGGCCGTTATCGGAGGAGCGGTGGCGATTCGTACGAATGGCGTAGACGATATCCGCAGCATTAAGGCTGCGGTACGGCTGCCCGTGATCGGGCTGCTTAAGCGGGATATTCCGGGCTCGGATATCTATATTACCCCCGAGCTGGAAGACGTGGAGGCGGTGCTTGAGGCCGGAGCCGATATCGTCGCGCTGGATGTGACGAACCGGGAAAACCGGCTGGAGCGCGTTGTTCCGCTGCTCGAGCGGATTCGCGAAGCGGGAGCGGTTGCGATGGCCGACGTGTCCACGGAAGAGGAGGGTCTCGCCGCCGAGCGGCTGGGCTTCGACATCGTCTCGACGACATTGTCCGGTTATACGCCGTACAGCCCGCAGACGAAGAAGCCGGACCTGGAGCTGGTCCGGCGGTTGTCCGCCCGGCTGACCGTTCCGCTTGCCGCGGAAGGGCGCATCTTCAGCACGGAAGAAGCGGACGCGGCGATCGAAGCGGGAGCGACGTTCGTGGTCGTCGGCGGTGCTATTACCCGTCCGCAGCTCATCACGCAGCGCTTCGCCGAAGCTGTCAACAGCAGGCTGGACCCGAAGCCCGTTGTCGCCGGAAGCGGGAGCAGCCAGGGCGAGGCGCAAGGGAGGTCGGGGTCATGAACCGGGAGTATGGATGTGACATTGCCGTGATCGGCGGCGGAATCGGCGGCTGCGCCGCAGCGCTGGCCGCGGCGGAAGCCGGGATGCGGATCGTGCTGACGGAGGAGACGGATTGGATCGGCGGCCAGTTCACGAGTCAAGCCGTTCCGGCGGATGAGCACCGTTGGATCGAGCAGTTCGGGTGTACCCGCAAGTACCGGGAGTTCCGCAACCGCGTTCGCGGGTATTACAAAGCAAACTATCCGCTGACAGCGGAAGCGATGCGCAGCGACCGGTTCAATCCGGGCACGGCCAGCGTCAGCCGCCTGTCCTGCGATCCGCGCGTCGCTCTGTCCGTGCTGCAGGATATGCTAGCCCCGCATATTCATGCGGGGCGAATCACCCTGCTGCTCAACGTTCGCCCGACTGCGGCGGACACGGACGGCGATACGGTCCGCTCCGTGACGCTGGAGCATACGCTCTCCGGCGACCGTGTCGTCGTCGAAGCGCGCTATGTGCTCGATGCGACGGAATGCGGCGACCTGCTGCCGCTGACCGGCACCGAATATGTGACGGGGGCCGAATCGCGCCGGGAAACCGGGGAACCGCATGCGCTCGAAGGGGAACCAGAGCCGCTGGATATTCAATCGGTGACGTGGTGCTTTGCCCTCGATTACCGCGAGGGAGAGGACCATACAATCGAGAAACCGGCGGCGTACGTGTTCTGGAGCAGCTATCAGGCTCCGTTTCAGCGGGACCGGATGTTTAGCTGGACACCGTTAAAAACGAACGAGGCGGTAAAACGCTTTTCGCTGTTTCCCGAGACCGGCGCTTTTTCGTTATGGGACTACCGGCGGATCGCCGACCGGACGCAGTTTGCGCCGGAGGCGTTCGACAGCGACTTGACCCTCGTCAACTGGCCGCAGAACGACTACTGGCTCGGCAGCGTCTATGAGGTTCCGGAGGAAGAGCGGCGGCGCCACTTGGAAGGGGCGAAGCAGCTGAGCCTTAGCCTGCTGTACTGGCTGCAAACCGAAGCGCCCCGGCCCGACGGCGGGAACGGGTATCCGGGACTGCGGCTGCGCGGCGATGTGACGGGAACGGCGGACGGCTTGGCCAAGGCGCCCTATATTCGTGAATCCCGCCGCATCCGGGCGGAGTTTACGGTCAAGGAGCAGCATATCAGCCCCGAGGCTCGCGGAGTGCACGGCGGCGCGGAGCCGTTCCATGACAGCGTCGGCATCGGCAGCTACCGGATCGATCTGCACCCGACGACAGGCGGCCGCGAAGGCTTTTATATCCCGAGCCTGCCGTTCCAAATTCCGCTCGGCAGCCTGATTCCCGTGCGGATGGACAACCTGCTGCCCGCCTGCAAAAACATCGGCGTCACGCACTTGACGAACGGCTGCTACCGGCTGCACCCGGTGGAATGGAACATCGGCGAGGCAGCCGGAGCGCTGGCCGCGTACTGCTTGCAGCGGGGAGTGTCCCCCCGTCAAGTGCGCCGGGATCCGGCCCGGCTCGCCGACTTTCAAAACGCGCTCGTCCAGCGCGGCATAGAACTGGCGTGGCCCGTCATGGGGCCGGTGTAGCCGATGGGGCATGGGGCGGAAAATTAATAATTAATAAGATTTATTATTAATGATATTAAAAAATATATGGAAAAGATCAAATTTCAGCTTAGCCGTTTGTTGAAAAAACAGTAAGGAATAATGGGGGAGCGAGTCTCTTCACTTCGTACGTTGGAGTGACTCGCTTTTTCTTTTTATTGGACACCGTCAAACAAGCGCGAACGGACCAACAAAAAGTTGGTCCGTGAAAGGCTGAAAAAGGAACAACGGTGCGCTATGCGAAAGCATGAAAACGAGTGTGGGAGCATAGCGGAGATCAGATGCTTTAAGCGTGTCGAAAAAAGTGACATTTCCTCGGAAAGGCGGCGATAAGTTACCACAGGTACGCTATTGCGATTTTTCCGTCCTTTTTGGCTGGAATAACGCATGCGAGTTCCTCTAAGTGTTCCAGATATGAAAAGCCGACTGCGATGCTGCCGCCCGTCTTCATCCAAGCGAGCGAGACGGTATAACGGCTCCGGCCCGGTCTGCTGCACCCAAGCAGCCCTAATTAAACATCTGTTTCCGGTCCGCCGCTCTTCAGCCGGTCCCATGCAAGCTTGGCGGCTCCGGCGACGCCCGCCGCGTTCCCGAGCTCAGCCGCGACGATGGGCGTTTCGCGGTATACCGGCATAGCGCGCTCGCGGACGATCCGGCGGATCCGTCCCAGCAGCGCGCCGCCTTGGGCGGTGACGGCTCCGCCAAGCACGATCGCCTGCGGATTCAGCACATGCGCGAGGCTGATCAGCCCGACCGCCGTGTATTCGGCGTATCGCTCGATGACGGACGAGGCGGCAGCGTGACCATCGGATGCCAGATCAAAAATCGATTTGGCCCCGTCCGGCAGCTCTTCGCGGCGAAGTCCCGCTTCGGCCGCGAGCCGAAGCAGCGCCGTTACCGAGGCGTACTGCTCGTAACAGCCGGACAGGCCGCAGTTGCAGGGCTGACCGCCCCAAGCGATAACCATGTGGCCGAAGCCCCCGGCAAAGCCGCTGCCGCCATAATCCGGCCGGCCATCGATAACGCGCGAGCCGCCGACGCCGGTTCCCAGCGTGACGCAGATGAAATCGCGGTACGGCCGTCCGGCTCCGAGCCAGGCTTCGCCGACGGCCATTGCATGCGCATCGTTCGCGACGGCGACCGGCAGGGAGGAGGTCTGCTCCAAGACTTCGCGCAGCTGCAGGCCGGTCCATCCCGGCAGGTTCGGCGTGGCATAGGCGACCCGGCCGCCCAGCGGCTCGACGTAGCCGGCTGTGCCGACCCCGATGCCTGAAGGCAGCAGGCCGGCCGATGCGGAGTGCGCCCGGAAGTCTTCAATGATGGCGCTCAGCCTGCCCAGCAGCGCTTCGCGTCCTTGCTCGGCTTGAGTCGGGGTTACCGTATGCTTCAGCACCTCGCCGCGGTCGTCTACAATCCCCGCCTTGATGTTCGTGCCGCCCAAATCGATACCAAAAACAACCTTACGCATGAGTTGAACGCTCCTTATCGGGTTTTTTGCAGACCGTTCCGGTCCAGAAACGCCATATAATCTTCATACAGCTTGACGGACGATTCATGCCCTGCATGAACCGGGCTGCCGGGCTTGTTCATCATGCCCAGATATTGGTAGCCAAGCACTTTGTCCACCCATGGCGATACGGTCAGCAGCTGCCGTTCAATCCGTTCGAAGGCGGGAGGGTAGAGCACCTTCCCTTGAAAACGGAATAACTCCACGTCCGCCCATAGCGGCTTACCCGCCCGGTCATGCGCTTCCCGCAGGGAGGCGAACGTTCGGTTCGCTTCCTCGTGGGTAGTCCGGTTAACGCCAAGCTCGTCCTGATAGGCGATATAATCGACCTCCAGCGAACGAAGCTGTACGACGAAGCGGTCGTCGGCTTTTACCGTGCGGGTGCCGTAAGGAGCGATCAGCACCTTGCTCGGGCCATGCTTGCGGCACCGGTCGGCCAGATCGTTCGCATAAGCGATATAATTGTCCGGAAAATATTCGCGAATGGCCGCTTCCACAGGGAAATACCAGCCGGCAAAGGAAGGATGGTGGCCGTATTTTTCCGACAGCTCCTTCGCGACATCGATGCGCAGGCGGGAATAGTCTCCCTCGAGCGACAGGTGGCCCATAATCGGCGTCGTGAAAAAGCCGAGCCCGAGGTACAGCGAGACGTTTAGCTTATCTCCTGCGGCAAGCACCGCTTCAAGCGGGTCTTGGCAGACGGTATCCCAGCGCCAAGGCATCACTTCCGACGGGTAGAACGCTTTCCCGTACAGCGCCACGCTGAGCAGAACGAAAGTATCCATGCCGGCTTCCGCCATTTCGGTCATTTTCAGCTCCCAATCGCGAGCCGTGAACTGCTGGGTCGCCGCATTCCAGGTGTCGCCTTCATACGGATTGCAATGGTAAAAATCAAACCACGTGCCCGTGATCGGTTTCATCGGCCGTTCCTCGCTTTGCTTGAAGTTATGGGTTATGCGCTTGACGCCTTGGCTCGGATCATCGGCTCGCACGAATCATGCATCCTCCCGCGCAAGCCGGAGCGCCTCTCGCACGCTGCCGCCCGCCTGCCGCAGCAAGCGGCTTGCCCGTCCGGCATCCGCAGCCGGACCGAGCAGCATAACGATGGCGGTCTTCACGTCGCCGCCCGTCTGCCGCAGCGCATGTGCCGCCGTTTCCGGGTCAACGCCGGTCGCCATCTCGACGATTCGCTCCGCCCGGCGCTGCAGCTTGCCGTTCGTCGGCTGCATGTCTACCATCAGGTTGCCGAACACCTTGCCGAGGCGGATCATCGTTACGGTGCTGAGCATGTTCAGCACCAGCTTCTGCGCGGTGCCCGCTTTCAACCGGGTGGAGCCGGTGACTACCTCCGGTCCGACCGGCACTTCGATGGCGGTGTCCGCCAGCGAGCCGATCAGCGAGCCGCGAACGCAGCTCACGGCAACGGTGGCAGCGCCGACCTTGCGCGCGTAGCGCAGTGCGCCGGCGACATAAGGCGTCCGGCCGCTCGCGGCGATGCCGACGACAACGTCCCGCGGCGAGAGCCCCCGGGCTTCGAGATCCTCCGCGCCGCCTTCGGCCCGGTCCTCGGCGGCTTCGTCGGCTTGCAGCATGCCGCTTCCTCCGGCCATGACGGCCTGCACGAGGTCGGGCGGGGTGCCGAAGGTCGGCGGACATTCGTAGGCATCGAGCAGCCCAAGCCTGCCGCTCGTTCCTGCTCCGACATAGAACAGCCTGCCGCCGCCGCGGATCGCATCGACTATGACATCTACCGCCGCGGCGATGTCCGGCAGACTTTCTCCGACGCGGCCGGGCACCGAACGGTCGGCTTCATTCATATAGCGGACCAAGTCCGCCGCGGACATCAAATCCAGTTCGGGAGCATGCGGGTCCCGGGTCTCGGTTTCGAGCCGGTCCGTCTCGTGCACGTTCATAGGTCACCTGCCATCGGGATCAAATTGAAAAAAAACTCCTTAAATCAAAAAGTCTATGGAGATCAATTCCATTATATAAGGAGCAAACGGTTTTCGTAAACCTTTTTCGGAGGAAAATTCCTCATTTGGTGAAAAAAATGAAGATAATCTCTATCTTATATAGTATAATGGAACCAATATTCGCAAACGAAGGAGGTTCCTGCCATGATTCGCATTTCTTCCATTGACGTGTTCCCGCTCCGCCTCCCGATGAAGCAATCGTTTCGGATTTCCCAAGGGACGGTCGGAGCCGTATCCGCGGGAGCTCCGCATGTTTATGTCCGCATCGCGGGAGACAACGGCGTCGAAGGTTGGGGGGAAGCGCGCCCGAGTCCCCGCTGGAGCTACGAAACGCCGGAATCCGTATGCAGCGCTGTTGCCAACTATATAAGGCCGGCGCTGCTCGGACAGCGCGCCGACGACTTGGCGGCCGTTCACCGTAGCATGAACCGCGAGCTCGCAGGCAGCCTTCATCCGGGCCAGCCGATCGCCAAGGCGGCTGTGGATACCGCGCTTCACGATCTGGTCGCCCGCAGCTACGGGCTGCCGGTAGCGGCGCTATGGCAGTCGGGCTCCACGCGCCCGGTCCGTCTGTCTTATCTGATCAGCACCGACAGTCCGGAGGAAGCCGCACGCAAAGCGCGGGAGGCCGTGGCCGAAGGCTATGCCGGCGTCGATGTGAAAATCGGACTGAACCCGGCGAGCGATCTGGATATTGTCGCCGCGGTGAAGCAGGAAGCGCCGGATTTATTTTTCCGCGTCGATGCGAATCAGGCTTACCGTCTCACGCAGGCGATTCAATTGGCCAAAGGCCTCGAACGGATCGGCGTCGACGTGCTTGAGCAGCCGCTGCCTGCCAACCAGCTCCACGCTCATGCCGAGCTGCGCCGCAAAGTGTCCATCCCGATCGCGCTCGATGAGAGCGTCTGGTCGCCAAGCGGCGTCCTGGAAGCGCTGCGCAGCGAAGCTTGCGATACGATCGTCGTCAAGCTGACGAAAATGGGCGGCCTCCGCAGCGCCAAGCTGTGCGGCGAAATCGCCCGGGAGAGCGGGCTCGGCTTGCTCGGCGGCGGACTGACGGAGTCGAAGCTCGGTCTGGTCGCCTCCGCACACTTGTTCCGTTATTTGGAGCTGACGGATCCCGTCGATCTGAACGGACCGATGTTCCTGAAAGACGACGCCGTCGAAGGAGATTGGCCGATTCGGAGCGGCGAAGTCGTCCTGCCGGAGGGGCCGGGGCTCGGCTGCCGCATCTTGGAGAACAAGCTGAAGGAGTACGCCGCCGGCGCTATGTAAGCCGGTATGCTCGGATAAAGTCTGCCTTCCGGCCCGCCGTACGGCATCGCAAGGCGCGCGGAAGAGGCGCGCCCCGCCGCATACGGAAACGGAACCAGTCATCATACCACTGCATACAAAGGGGAGCATCGCATGAAATTTTACGTCAGCTGCGATATGGAAGGGATTGCCGGCGTTACGCTGAGGGAACAACTGGTTAGAGGGGAGCCGCTGTACGAGGAGGCACGGCGGCTGCTGACGCTGGAGATGAACGCCGTGACGGATGCGCTGCTGGCGGCGGGGGCGACACGCATTATCGTAAAGGACGCTCACGGGAGCGGCTTTAACTTTATCCCCGAGCTGCTCCATCCGGGAGCGGACTACGTGATGGGCGCGACCCGGGTCGAGAACCGCTTTCCCGGTCTCGACGAAACGTTTGACGGCGCGCTGCTGATCGGGTACCATGCGATGGGAGGGACGCCTCAGGCCGTGCGCGACCATACGATGACATCGCAGGGCTGGCAGTCGCTCCGGCTGAACGGGCGGCCGATCGGCGAGATCGGGCTGGATGGGCTGTTGTTCGGCCTGTGCGGCGTCCCGGTGCTGTTCGTCTCCGGCGACGACAAAACGTGCGCGGAAGCTGCGAACGAGCTTCCCGGCGTTGTCGCGTACGAGACGAAAACGGCGCTCGGCCGGCATGCCGCCTTGATGAAAGCGCCGCAGCGGGTGCGCCGCGAGCTGCAGGAAGCGGTGCGCCGCGCCGTAGAGAACGGGAACCGTCCGAAGCCGCTTCGGCTTGACGGGCCGTACGAGCTGATCATCCGCTTTCTTCATACCGAACAAGCCGATGCGCGCAGATATGACGGGATAACAGCCAAAAGGACGGACGGGCTGACCGCCGTCTATGAAGCCGACCATTTAACCGGACTGCTGGCTGCAGCCTTCTGAGCGGCATGCGATTTTGCCGAAACCGAGACGTTGCATCGAATACGATAAAAAAGGTGGTTATTTATGAACAAACAATCAATCGGCGCAAAGGCGCTGCTGTGGATCGAGAGCAACTATAACTCGCTGACGAAGGCCGAGAAGAAGGTCGCCGACGTCGTTCTGCAGGATAAAGAAAAAGTGGTGTACAGCTCCGTTACCGACTTGGCCGAGATGGCCGCGACGGGGGAGACGACCGTGCTGCGGTTTTGCCGGAAGCTCGGCTTTCGCGGCTATCAGGAATTCAAGCTGGCGGTCGCCCAAGACCTTGTCAGTCCGAGCGAGAATGTGCACGGAGCCATCGACGAGAACGACAAGATCGGTGAAATCGCCCAAAAAATCACAGCCAGCAACAGTCAAGCGCTGAAGGACACGATGAGCTTGCTGCAGGAAAAGGAGCTGCAGAAAACCGTCGATGCGCTGCTGTCCAAAAAACGGATTTTCTTTTTCGGCGTCGGGTCGTCCGGCGTTACGGCCATGGACGCGCAGCACCGGTTCATGCGGCTGGGCTTTCACGCTTTCTGCGCGAACGATGCCCATATCATTACGATGAACTGCGCATTGACGGGGCCGGATGACGTGGTGGTCGGAATTTCGACCTCGGGAAGCACGAAGGATTTGGTCGACGCCGTACGGATCGCAAACGAAAACGGAGCCACCATCGTCTGCTTGACGAATCACGCCCGCTCGCCCATTACCCAATATGCCGACGCCGTGCTTCTCGCTTCGTCGAAGGAAACGCCGCTGCAGGGAGGGGCATTTGCTTCCAAGCTTGCACAGATTCATGTGCTCGATATTTTATCGACTATCGTGGCTCTGCGCCGTAAAACAGAAACGTTCCAAGCGATCGAGAAAACGGCCAAATCCGTGGTCGATAAACTGTATTAGAAAATAAATTCATAAAATTAAATAAAAAAGGAGGAAATCTCCGCCCGAATGTTGTATAGTTTAATTAGAGGACAGCATGAAGGGGGGATTTTCTTTTTTTCCGCTTCCCAGACTAAACAGAGAATAAAGATAAAACCAACGAATCGGAGTAGAGAGATCCACCTGAGACATGATGGAGGTGGCACAAAATGAAAGCGTTTAACAAAACGGGTATCGCAGCGATTTCCCTTATCTTGGCCTCGGTAGCCGGGCTGGCCGGTTGCTCCGGCGGCACGGCGAAGCCTCAGGAGGACGGCGCAGGCAAGACCAATGCCGCAGGCGGCAAGGCGAAGGATAAGGTGGAAATCACCTTCTGGCACGTCTGGACCGACAAAGACGCCGGTCCGATTACGGCGCGGGTCGATGCCTTCAACAAGAGCCAGGACCGCATCACGGTCAAGGTGCTGGGCAACCAGGACGCGACGAAACAGCTCACGGCGATTTCCGGGGGGAATCCGCCCGACGTCGCGCTGACGTACTGGAACAATATCGGACCGTGGGCGCATGCCGGCGCGGTGCTGCCGCTTGCCGATTACCTCAAGAAGAGCAAGCTCGATACCGCGAACTTTGTCCCGGCGGCTTTGGAACGGATGAAGGTGAACGATCAATATTACGCGCTGCCGTTCACGGTCAGCATGGCCAGCACGCTGATGTACAACAAGAAAGCGTTCCAGGACGCGGGCATTGCGAAGCCGCCGGAAACGCTCGAAGAGCTGTTCGATACCGCCAAAAAGCTGACCAAGCGCGAAAACGGCGCGATCTCGCAAATCGGCTTCATTCCGGATTACCCGTGGATCGATAACGTATTTTGGCCGATCATTTTCGGGGGCAGCTGGGTCGATGCGAACGGAAAAATAACCGCCAACCAGGAAGCGAATGTCAAGGCGATCGCCTACCAGCGTAAATTTTATGAGGAGTTCGGCATGGACCAGATCGGCAAATTCCGCTCAGGCATGGGGCAGCGGGGAACGCCGAACGATCCGCTGCTGACAGGGAAGCTGGCGATGATGATCGGCTGGGAGTACAACTTCCCCGATGAACGGAAGCCGGACGGCCCGATCGGTATCGCCCCGTTCCCATACCCCGCGGACCGGCCCGACCTGAAAGGCTCCGGGATGGTCGGACCGCGCGCGGTGTTTATTCCGAAGAAGGCGAAGCACCCGGAGGAAGCCTGGGAGTTCATGCAGTATTTGGTAGGCCAGGAATCGCAGGTGGAGTTCTCGATCGAATCCAAGACGATTCCAAGCTGGATGCCGGCGCTTGACGATCCGAAGCTGCGGAATAACGAGAAGCTGGTCGTGATGCTTGACTTCTATGACCGGGCGAAAAGCAAAACGCTGCAAGGGTTTCCGAACAGCGTCTACATTAACGAATATTTGCAGGCGCTGACCGAAGAAACGGAAAAAGCGCTGAAAGGACAGGCGACGCCGCAGGAAGCGATGGACCGCGTCGTGGCCAAAATCCAGCCGCTTGCGGATAAGGCGAAGAGCAAATAAACGGGGGCCGGAGGGGAGGGCCTAAACCTTCCCCCTTTGATCAACCCGACACGAAGGGAGTGAAGCCGCAATGGCTCGCACAGCTACCGCAACGGCCGGATTCCGTTACCGGAGGAATAAGGCGTTATGGACGGGGTTACTATTTATCAGCCCGTGGATCGCCGGCTTTCTTCTGTTCCAACTCTATCCGATCGCCATGTCGTTTTACTATAGCTTGTCGGAATATAATTTGTTTTCCAAGCCCGAATGGGTAGGGCTGCAAAATTACAAGAACTTGTTCGCGGACAGCAAATTTTATTTGTCCTTGTACAATACGGTCTATATCACCGTGTTCGGTCTGCTGCCGCATCTTGCGTTCGCGCTCGGTATGGCGATGCTGCTTAACATGAGCGTGCGCGGGCAGTCGCTGTACCGCACGATCTATTTCCTGCCGACGCTGGTGCCCGCCGTAGCCAGCTCCTTGCTCTGGATGTGGCTGCTTAATGCGCAGTACGGGCTCGTGAACAAGCTGCTGGCCGCCCTCGGCCTTGTCGAGCCGAACTGGCTCGTCGATCCGATGTGGACGAAGCCGGCCTTGGTCCTGATGGGCTTCTGGGGCACCGGCACGCAGACGGTCATGTACTTGGCGGCGCTGCAGGACGTGCCGAAGGTATTTTACGAAGCCGCCGAAATCGACGGCGCCGGCCGGTGGAGCCGCTTCCGGCACATCACGCTGCCGGCCATCTCCCCGATGACGCTGTTTTTGCTGATTAACGGTCTCATCAACTCGTTTCAGTTTTTCACGCAGGGACTTATTTTCGCGGAAGCTTCCCAATCGGTGGGAGGGCCCGAAAACTCCATGCTGTTCTATGCGATTTATTTGTACCAAACCGCCTTTTCGTTCCTGAACATGGGATATGCCTCCAGCATGGCGTGGATCTTGTGTGCAATCGTGCTCGGCTTGACGCTGCTTATTTTCCGCTCGTCGGCCCGCTGGGTGTATTACGGAGGTGAGAAATAATGGCGCAGACGATGATCGCCCGTTCCGGCTCGGGAGCAGGGGTCCGCAAGAAACAGGGGATGCGCTACGTCCGCAAAACCGTGCTGCCGCATATCGGCCTGGCGTTGGCGGGCCTTCTGTTCCTGGCTCCGTTCGCTTGGCTGTTCATTACCTCCATCAAGTCGGAGCAGGAAATTTTCGCGATCCCGACGGTCTGGTGGCCGGATAAAATCCAGTGGATGAATTATGTACAGGCGGTTCAGACGATTCCTTTCATTCAGTATACGCTGAACACCGTGTTCGTCTGCGTGCTGTCCGCGGTCGGACAGCTGTTCGCTTCGCCCTTGGTGGCGTACGGATTCTCGCGGATTGCGTTCCGCGGGCGCGACTTTTTGTTTTTCGTCATGATGGGGACGATGATTTTGCCGTTTCAGGTGACGATGGTGCCGATTTACGTCATGTTCAACCAGATGAACATGCTCGATTCGTATTGGCCGCTCATTTTGCCGAACTTTTTCGGTGCGGCGTATTATATTTTCCTGCTTCGCCAGTTTTTTATGAACATTCCGTACGAGCTCACGGAATCGGCCAAAATCGATGGAGCGTCCGAGTTCCGCATTTATTGGCAGGTGATTCTGCCTTTGTCCCGGCCGGCGCTTTATACCGTGGCCTTGCTCACGTTCCTTCACGCTTGGGGCGATTTCCTGGGACCGCTCATTTACTTGAACGATCCGGAGAAATGGACGCTGTCCGTCGGCCTGCGGTCGTTTATCGGGGAATATAAAGTATCGTGGGGCCTCCTGATGGCCGCCTCCACGCTGTTCACGGTCCCGATCATCGCGCTGTATTTCTTCGTGCAGAAGCAGTTCATCCAGGGCATTACGCTGACAGGCTTCAAGTGAGACGCAGCATCAATTGAAGTGAACCTAAGGGTCCGATTCCAAATTATTTATGGAGGGAAGCAAATGAAAAAACGATCCAATGTTACGGCGGCAATCCTGTCTTTGGCACTGGCCGGGGGGATGCTCGTTCCCGCTGCGGGCGCAGCTGCGGAACAAACGGCGCAGGCGGCTGCGCCTGTGGAGAATATGGAGAATTTGGCCTTAAACAAGCCGTATATGTACGAAACCCCGTATCCTCGCGACGCGCATTTCGGACCGACGGAGGAAGTTTATGCGGACGATACCGGCAAGCAGCTGACGGACGGCATTTTCGGCGGAACGGCTTTTTCGGACAAAGCGTATGTGGGCAAGCTGTGGCAGGGCTACCGCACCTTCAAGCTCGATCTGGGCGAGCCGGTGACGATCCAGGACATTAAGGTCAGCACGCTGCAGGATTTGCAGAACGGGATCTTTTTCCCGGAAGAGATCTCATACTCGATCTCGGAGAACGGCAGCGCGTGGCAGCATCTGGGTCAAGTAAAAAGCGCGCTGCCGACGACGGAAAAAGGCCCGGTGAAGCAAACGATCGCCAAAACCGGCGTGAACACGGTAGCCCGTTACGTCTATATAGACATTCCGGTGGAGTCTTGGCTGTTCGTCGATGAGATCGAAGTCATGGGCACGCGCGACAAGTCCGGCAGCAAGCTGAAGCCGAACAAAGCGCCGAAGCCGGAGCAAGGATATCCGCTCGCAGGCTCCAACCAAGCGGGAGGCATCCGCAATGAAGTGCTCATTTATACCGGAGAATGGCAGTACCAGCCGAGCGACTGGGTTTCGTTCAAGAAAGAGGACTTCAAGCCGTACGTCTCTTATGTGGATCAAGACATGAAGCGCAAGGACTATATGTTCGACGGCTTCTTATTTTTGCCGCTCCCTGCTTTGTTAGACGGTACCAATTACGGTTCGGCGGGGAAGCCGACAAACAAAGGTCACTTTGAAAAGTTTCTTGACCGCGTGTTCCGCGACGATTACGAGCTGGGGGCGCTGAACGAAGCGGTGAAGGAAGCGAAAGCGGATATGCCAAGAAAGAAATACGAGGCCAAGGTTGTTATTGCCATTCCATATCCGCGTACGGATCAAAGCAATTTCGGCGATGTTGACGGCGACGGTATCAGCGAGAACTTGAACGTCAAGGAGGTCGGGGAAGCGGAAGCTGCGAAAAACCGGCTTAAGGTGACCAAGTGGTACGTCGACGAGGTGTATAAGCGCTGGAACGAGAAAAATTACTCCGACCTGAAGCTCGTCTCGTTCTACTGGTATAATGAATACATGGGGCATCAGCTAAGCGCGCTGGAGCATGAAGTGGTGAAGCAGACCGGCGATTATGTCCGCTCCAAAGGCGCGACGTTCCAATGGATTCCGTATTATTTTGCCCGGGGCTGGAACGATTGGAAAGAAAACGGCTTCGATACGGCGCTGATGCAGCCGAACTATTTCTTCCATGCGAAAGCCGGCGTCGACCGGATGAGCACGATTGCTCAAGCGGCTTATGACAACGGCATGGGCGTCGAGATCGAGCTGAGCGACGACGTCCTGGCGAACGAAAGTATGCGCAACCGTTATTACGCGTATTTGGATGCCGGCAAAGAGCACAAATTTATGAAAAAGTCGCTCAACGCCTTCTACCAGCAAGTCAAGACGCTGCTGAAAGCGGCGCAATCCCAAACGCCGGCCGAGCGGGAAGTGTACGACCGTACGTATCAGTTCCTGAAGGGCAAGTATAAAGTAACGAATCCGCAGGAGCTTCAGGCGCTGGAGCTGGAAGAACGGGAAGAGTAGGAAGAGCAGGAAGCGGAGCAACGAACTTCGAAGAAAAAGGGGAATGAAGCATGAAAACGATCGTCACTTGCCAAGGCGGGGTACGCCTCGAAGACCGGCCTGAGCCTTCCGTGAAGGAGCATCCCAAGCGCGTGCTGGTGAAGGTAAATTACTCTTCGATCAGCCCGGGCACGGAGCTCGGCCTGCTGGCCAATCCGGCTATCCCGGACGGCTTTGCGCTCGGCTACAGCGCCGCCGGTACGGTGCTGGAGGTCGGAAGCGCCGTGGAGGGGCTGCGGCCGGGAGATTTGGTCGCCTGCTACGGCGGACCTTACGTTTATCATGCGGAGGTGTTGTCCGTGCCGGAAATGCTCTGCGCGAAGCTGAGCGGTCCCGAATCGCTGCCGACGGCATCGTTCGTCGGGCTCGGCTCCGTGGCCGTGCACAGCACGCGCAGGCTGGCCCGCCAGTTCGGCGAGACCGTATGGGTCGCCGGACTCGGCGTGCTCGGCCTGCTGATCGCGCAGCTCGGCGACCGGGCCAACTACCGGGTGTTCGCCACCGATATGAAGGACGAACGATTGCGGCTCGCGGCCGAGTGCGGCGTCCATGACGTTCACCGTGCCGACGATCCGCTGCTTGCCGAGCGGGTTGCCGCTTTTACGGAAGGCCACGGCTTCGACAGCATCGCGCTGTGCGCACACGCCTCATCCCCGCAGCTGATCGAGTCGTGCATGCAGCATTTGGCGTTTCGGGGCACCTTTGCCTTGGTGGGCAACGTGCCGATTCAGTTCTCGCGCGATCTGTTCTTCGCGAAGGAAGCGGATTTCGTTATCGCCCGCGGAGGCGGTCCGGGGCGCTATGACCGCCAATACGAGGAAGAGGGGCTGGATTATCCGAAATCGTACGTCCGATGGACGGAAGGCCGCAATATGCAGGAATTTGTCCGCAACGTGGAAAGCGGGCGTCTGGCGGTCCGGCCGATGATGACGCACGAGTTTGCTTTGGCCGACGCCGTGGAGGCGTATGAGGTTCTGAAGCGCGAAGCGTCGTCGGCGCTTGGCGTGCTGATCCGCTACGAATCATAGAGAAGACGAAGAGGATTCCCATGTTATCCTACGGGAATCCTCTTTTATTTAAAGTAAAAGGATTAAGTCGGCAGGTTTAACGCCGTTTGAATATTTTTTCGGTCCAGCTCGATTTGTTCCGGAATGTGATACGGACGGTAGTACCCGTTACGCATCATATAATTCGTAATTCGCTCGTGGGTCGAGATCGCTTCGTCCAGCTGCCTGCGCAGGACCGCTTTGATGTCCGGACTGGCGGTTTCCGTAAGCGCGATGGCGTAGTTTTGAATGCCTGTTTTGGCTGCGATTAAAAAATCCATCGCAATCACTTGATCGGTCATCGTGCCCATGCCGGTTAAATTTTTGATCAGCGTATTCATACGTCCGCTCCTTTCCTACACGTTGACATTGGCCAGCAAAGCATCCAGCTCTTGCAGCTGCCGGGTCGAGAGCTCAACGTCCTGCTCCAAAAGCTGCCTCAGGTCTTCATCCGAGACAAGCCCCCGCATCGTCGCCGATTTGGTCATGCAAATCGTCTTGAAGGCCGCGATTTCGTGCAGATCCAATGTTTCGTGCAGGCCGTACGTCGTTTTTTTCATCGTTGATTACCCTCCACGTTCAGCTTGATAGAATTCAGGGCTTCAGAACGACTTTGATGCAGCCGTCCGTCTTGGTATCGAATATTTCGTAGCCGTGCTTCGCTTGATCCAGCGGCAGCACGTGCGTAATGATATCCCCGGGGTCGACCTTGCCCTCCGCAATTAAATTGTACATATGCGGCATGTAATGGATGACGGGAGCCTGTCCCGAACGGATATTTACGTTCCGTTGAAAAATATCCCCCAGCGGGAAGGCGTTATAACGGGCTCCGTACACGCCGGTAAGCTGGATCATTCCGCCTTTGCGAACGGCTTGGGAGGCGACGACGACGGCTCCCAGCGAACCGCCTTGAAGCTTGAGGCCCGACGCAAGAAACTCGAGCGGGGTCATTTTTCCGTCCATCCCTACGCAATCGATGACGACGTCGGCTCCGCCATGGGTCATTTCCTTCAAATAACTGCCGATCTGTTCTTCCTGCTCGAAATTAACGATTTCCACTTGATTATGCCGTTTCGCATGTTCCAACCGGTAATCCACGTAATCGACCGCGATAACGCGTTTCGCCCCTTTGAGCCAAGCGAATTTTTGCGCCAGCAGCCCGACCGGACCGCATCCCAGCACAATGACCGTATCACCGCTTTTTACTCCGGCGTTGTCCACGCTCCAGAAGGCCGTCGGCATGACATCGGCGATCAGACACAGCTTCTCGTCTTCGACCTCGCAGCTGTCGGGAAGACGGAAGGGGACGAAGTTGGCGTAAGGAACCCGCATATATTCGGCCTGCCCTCCGGCATAGCCGCCGGTCGTTTCGGAGTAGCCGAAAAAACCGCCGATCTCGCCATTCGGATTCGAATTGTCGCACTGGCTTTCCAACTGATTTTTACAATAGTAACATTCGCCGCAGCTTACGTTGAACGGTATGACGACCCGGTCGCCTTTTTTTACTTTGGTTACGTCGGGACCGACTTCCTCCACGACGCCCATCGGCTCGTGACCGATAATATAATCCGTGGGGAAATTAGGAATCATGCCGTGGATGAGGTGCAGGTCCGATCCGCAGATCGCCGTGGTGGTCAGCTTGACGATGATGTCGTCCGCTTTTTCGAGCTTCGGGTCCTCCACCTGCTTGACCTGTACGTTCTTGATGCCTTGATACGTAACGGCTTTCATGGTATAGGCTCCTCCAAGGATTATTTTTCCGGGGTCGCAAACAAGCCTAAGCGGGAAGTGTCTTTCGGGAAAAGCTGCATTTCCGCAATTTGCATCGTTGTCTTCGCCGATGTGAGATCCAGCTTGAACTGCTCGTTTAGCCGGTTGGGGTGCAGCCAGCCTTTGCGGATCATCAGCTGCGAGATTTCCTCATGCAAGTCCAAAGCCTCGGACAATAGACGGCGCAGCAGCATTCTGACCTCGGCCGTCGCCGTCTCGGACAGGGCGATCGCGCAGTTTCGAACGCCGGTCTTCGCCGCCATCAGGAAGTCGAGCGCTAACGCGGAGTCGGCCAGATTCGGCATGCCTTCGGCATTGACCGGGTCCAGGTAGTCTTTATTCATCGTATCGTTCACCGCCGTTCTTATTGAATTGGGGTAGCCGGATAAAGGCTCTGCAGATCCTGCAGCGCTTTGACGGATTGCTCGACATCTTTTTGCATCAGAGCCTTCAGCTCTTGGTCAAAAACGAGTCCCTGCATCAATTTCGATTTGGCCAGACAGATCGTTTTGAAATTAAAAAGCTCGTGAACCTCCATCATCTCATGAGGAGCCAACGTCAGTTTGGTCAATGCGAATCACCTCCGGTTGCTTGAACACGGTTAGGGTTTCCTTAACATTTTCCGCCTATACCCGGACATTCGAAGTCAAGCCCGGAAGCTTCGGGCGGCATTCCAAGCGGCATAAAACTCGGCAACGGAAGCATGGCGTTCATTCCGGTCCGGCTGAACCGCGCGCAGAGCCGTTTCATACAGCTCCTTGCCCGCTTCCCACTTCGAATTGGATCGATCCCGCTCCCCCCCAAGGAGAGCGAAAGCGACGGCCCCCATATTAAAGACATTGGTTCGTGCGTCAATGTTTGCGCCGAGCTCGAATTCTTCGGGCGACATGAAGCGGGAAGAGCCCCAGAGCCTGCCCATCGTATTGATAAAAGGTTTTTTCCGGTACAAGTCGATATCGCAAATTTTCGTCAGCCTATTTTTGAAATCGTACAGGAGGCTGCCGTCGTAAAAATCGATTGCGACATAACCGCTCGCTTCGGCGTGAACGTGGAATGAAAAGATACAGTCCAACGAACGAAGCCGCTCTGCGACAGGCAGCTGCCTGAAACGAAAAAACGGCGAATCCGGATGCGTGTACTTTTGCGGCGGGGGAAAAGACCAGTGCGGGTGCAGACATTCGCCGTCAAACCAGTCGTATACGGCCGCATAACCGTTGTCTGTTTCAAAATGCTCCTCCAGCCGGATGAGGTAAGGATGCTTCAAGGCTTCATAAAGCGGAAGCGCCTGCTTCAATCGGGTGACAGCTTCTTCAGGAGTTCCGGTGTAAGCCACTGTCGAAGCCCCTGCGTACTTCACGAACTTCTTGCGGCCCAACTGCTCGACGCCAAAGGATAGGTTACCCGAATCCTGCCGGTCAAACACGCAAAATACACGGCCGAGCTTTTGCAGCCAATCGAAGGACTGAGGTTCTTTTAATTGGAACGATAGGCCGTCTATGCTTATGGTAACGAATTGATTCGTCATGGAACGCCTCCATAGATTCGAGAATGGGAAAGCACTCAGACATTTTACCACATACTTTAAGCGACCTCTTAGCATTTTTTCGGTAAATCCAACTCTTCGGCGGCATACGAAAATGCTCGGAGCAGGGAAGAGAGGCGGGAGTATTCGCTTCGAGCCGCATCGGCATGTAGAAATAGCGGGGATAAGGAAGATGGCTGGCGCTTTATCGGGGCGCAGAGCGGGAGCATAAGAAAAAGAGGCGATGGCCGCCTCTCTTTTCTGGTAACCTTATTCTGCCGTGCAGGCGCCGTCTTCGTTCGAAGCGACGAGGGCTATCGCGCCGTCCGTTTCGTCGCCTTCGACAAAACGCTGCAGGGCCAGCAGCTTGTTGTCCCAGTACCTCTCGTAGTAGGCGAGCCAGCGCTTCAATTCGAGCAGCGGCTCGGGTTCCAGCCGGTACCGCGTCTCGCGGCCGACTTTTCTTTCTTTGACCAGTCCGGCATCGGCCAAAATGCGCAGATGCTTGGATACGGCCGTCCGGCTCATCGGAAAGTGGCCGCTGATCACGGTAACAGGCATTTCCCGCTCGCCCAGCATGCTTAGCAGCTGGCGGCGCGTCGGATCGGCAATGGCTTGAAAAACGTCGGTCTTGCGCGAAGGGTCGGCCATATCAGCCCTCGACGTAGGTAACGAGCTTCTGCACGATTCCGGTCCAGCCCTGGTCCATCCGGTCGCGTACGGCTTGATGGGTTTGCCCGAATTCGGTAACCTTGTCGGCGTCCCAGCCGGAGTGAATCAGCGTAAATTCCGTTTGACCGTCCTTTTCCGTCAGCTCGAACACAATCGTCCAGTCTTTCCCCCAACGGAACGAAAGGCGGTTGGGAGGATCAAGCTCCGTGACTTTGCAAGGGGACATGCCGAACGGGCCGGCGTTCAACTGGAATTCATAGCCGAGGACAGGCTGGAAATCGTTGGGCATAAACCACGCGGCAATGCCTTCCGAGGTGGCGACGGCGTCCCATACTTTTCGAATCGGCGCTTTGAGCAGGGCGGTTCTGCGAATTTCCGGCAGCGTATTTTGCGTATTGTTTTCCATACGATTTCAATCCTCCGATGTGAATAGGTATCGTTACTTCGAGGACTTTACTTTATCCCGATGGCGAAAACGCAGGGCGGACCATGTGTCGTCCACGGCTACGTTGCTGACCGGCCGGTAGGCTGTATTGGCCTGCACCATCGCGGCCAGGCTGTCGCGGTTAATATCCGTTTTCAACTTCGAGCTTTGCTTCGGGTACGTGATCCAGAATACCGCATCTTCGTTCAAGAGCGGAATGACTTTTGGCAGCCAGTCGTTCGTTTCTTGCGCATGATGAACGAACAGCTGAACAAAATCATAGGTCTTGTCCGGTTCTGCATCGCTTTCAATGCCAAGCCGGTACCCTTCGGGAGCATTTAGGACCAAAGCGGCTCCTGCTTTGTACCGCAGTTTTTTCAACAATGCCTCCACGAGCTCATCCCTTTCTTTGGGTAGCATGTCCTTAAGGTGATCATTCGTATTATATGAAACCAAAAGGTTTCATGTCAAGTCGCAGAAAAAACTGGTCATAAAAAGCCCGAAATACCTATCGATTCTTCGAAAGATATTCGGGCTTAGCGGTCGGATACCGCTTTATTTCAGCTTTTTACGGGCGGCAGCTTCGCGTACCATGTCCGGGGTGACATAGACCCGGGTCGGGGAGATGCCGTTCCGGGCGTGACGGTTAATGCGGTCCGTCGCCGCGTTGATGGCATCGACGCTGAACGGCTCGCCGGCGATGCAAAGGGCAAGCGCTTCTTCAATCGCCGCCTCCCGTTCGTTGTCCAATTCAAGAAAACGTTTCAGGTGCGCGTTTTGTTTGCGGGTATGGGTCGTAATAGCTTCATGTACATTCATACAAATCAGCAGCTCCTTTTGACAGACCGAGATCGATAAAATTTATGATACTATAAGGGACTTGGCGTGACAATGGCGCAAAATGAACCACATGAATTGACGGTTAAAACGGTGCTCTTCGGATTGCAGCACTTTCGCCGGGCGGTTATGATAGATACGTTATGCGCAATTAAGTACGGACGGAGTGAAGGGCTTTATGCAAATTGAAAACATTATCATTACAGGCCGGATGTATCGGGAGCTGGAAGCCGCATGGCCATGGGACACAGGCAAGCAAGTCCGGTTTCTCGCCGAATCGGAGGTGAGCGAAGCGGATATGGCATGGGCCGACGCGTATGTCGGCTTTAAACCCGTACCGGCGTTTCATCCGGAGGCGGTCCGGTGGGTGCATGCGCTCGGGGCGGGCGTCGATGCGTTCGTATACCGCAAGCCATGGAATCCGGGTGTGCTGCTCACTCGTACGACCGGCACGTTCGGACGGAAGATCGGCGAATACTGCCTTGGTCATATGCTTGCCGATCTTCAGCATCACGAAACATTTGCGCGCGGCCGGTCGGACAGAAGCTGGAACCCGGTCCCGCCGCTGCCGCTGTCCGGAAGCCGGGTGACGGTGGTGGGGACCGGCTCCGTCGGGCAAGAGCTCGCCCGGATGCTGCAGGCGCTGGGAGTTCAAGTGTCGGGCGTTTCCATGCGCGGGGAAAAGAAGCCGCACATGGATCATGTTTTCCCGATTTCGCAGATCGGGGACGCCGTGACCGGCGCCGATTGGGTGATCAATACTTTGCCGCTGACCGCGCAAACCGAGAAGCTGTTCGGATCTGCGCTTTTTGCGCGGATGAACGGCGCCGGCTTTATTAACGTCGGCCGAGGCCCGTCGGTCGATCACGCCGCACTGCTGGAGGCGCTTGATCAGGGCCGCATCCGGCTGGCGGTGCTTGATGTGTTCGAGGAGGAGCCGCTTCCTGCCGCGTCCCCGTTGTGGAAGCGCAAGGACGTCCGCGTAACGCCGCACGTGGCTGCCGTCACTTCCGTGGAAGAGGCGTTGAGCGGTTTTTTGGACACGATGCGCAAGCTGGAAGCGGGAGAACGGGAGCTTGCGAATCGGGTGGACCCGGTACGCGGGTATTAAAGGGTATCGTGCTTCGGTACCGTGAGCAAGAAAAAGCAAGCCGAGGAGGAACAACGCGATGCTGCCAAACGAAGAAATCTTTGACGTTTTCGACGAACGGATGAATCCGGCGGGACAAGCTTCCCGCTCCGAGGTTCATGCCAGAGGCTTGTGGCATCAAACGTTTCATTGCTGGATTGTTGATCCTGCGGATGGGGACGCGGCACTGCTGTTCCAAGAGCGGCATCCGGGAAAAGATACGTTTCCGTCATTGCTCGATACGTCCTGCGCCGGTCATCTGCTGTCAGGCGAGGAAGTCGAAGACGGTATACGGGAGCTGGAGGAGGAGCTTGGACTAAGCGTTCCGTTCGAAGCGCTGGTTCCCTGCGGCTTGTTTGCCGAGGAGGACATTATCTCCGAAGCGTGCATCGACCGCGAGTTTTGCCATATGTTTGTATATGTGAGCCCGCAGCCTCTTACCGGGTACAGATTGCAGCCCGAGGAGGTCACGGGCTTGTACCGGGTTCCGCTTGAGCATGTGCGGAAGCTGGCGCAAGGAACCTTATCGGAGCCGATTCGGATCGTCGGCGTGGCGCCGGATGAGAACGGAGTTCTCGCTCCGGTCGAACGGACGGTCCGAGCTGCGGATTTCGTTCCCCATCCGGAGGCTTATTATGAGCTGGTGCTGAAGGCGATCGACCGGATAGGAAAATCTGCGTCATGACCCAGGGAGTTGATCCGCTTCCGTTGCATCCAGAGTGAGGAAGAGAAGAGCGGGAGGAAACGGGGCAATAAAAAGAGGAATGGGGAAATGAAGCGGAGCCGGGAAATGAAAGGCATATTTCCCGGGCAAGCGCACAACTCGATTCATTTTTCGATTTTTCAGACATTTTCGACAGCGCTGTCAAGTTTATTCTATATAATGGATCCATTGTCATTTGTATAAAGAAATTTAAAAAAGCGGGTAACGCCGTCATCCTCGCCATTCCTAGCAGAGTCGGATGTACGGGGATACCCGCTTTTTATCCGTTATTCGGACACGCGGCTGATGGTCAAGAATGTCCGGTGCACGCCGCCCGGCGGCACTTCCACCAGCTCTTGCTTCCGGTTCAGCTCGTCGGTTTTGGCCATCCACGGCTCGACGCAGACGAAGCTCTTGCCGCTTACGGACCACAGCACGACATATTTGAACGGTTCGCCGTATGTCATTCGCACGATCAGGCTCTCCGCGGGGCTGAAGGTAATGTCCCGCCTCTGCGCGTTCAGCAAAACGACCGATTCCGGCAGCTTGTCGAGATCGATGACCCCACCGTCATAGCTTTTTTCCAGACCATCGTTATAGTCAAAATACTTCGTAGCGTCGGTTTCATACGCGAGCGCTTTGCGGTCGGCGACGAAATACGGGTGGAATCCCGGGTACATCGGCATCGGCTCTCCCGAGCCGTTCCGATATTCCTGCTCGATCGTCAGCTGGCCGTCCTTCAGCCGGTAGGTAAAACGAAGCTCAAAATCGAACGGGTACGATTCCCTTGTTTCCGCATCGCTCGCGAGCGTCAGTGTAATGGCGGCGCCGTTGCCGGTATCCGTCGATTCGACACGCCAAGGGCTTACGCGGGCAACCCCGTGATTTTTCATGCGGTAGCGTTGTCCGTTCCATTCGTAGGCGCCTTCCGCCAGCTGCCCTGAAATCGGAAACAGCACCGGAATGCCGCCGCGGATATTGGCGCTCGGATCGTCAAACGTCGCTTTGTCCAAGTAAAGCAGCTCCTGGCCGTTCACCCCGAAGCTGATGACGATTCCGCCGCGCTCCGGGGCGATTTTGAACCACGACCGGGTAGCGTGCTCGATCAGCTCGTAAATTTCGTAGGAATCTTGGTAAGTCCGGATCTCGTATGGTTTCATAGTCCGTCTCCTTTCTCGTCTCCTCTATATTTTACCATACCGACACGCACTTGTTCTACGAAGACGCTTCGCGCACATGGCGGAATTCCCGAATCATCGGCTGCGGCAGGCCCGGGCACGCATAATATTTCCGCACATGAAGATACTGGAATAAAAAAACAAGAGGTGTTCTTCATGTGCGAGCGTTTTTCGTTGACGGCGGAGCTGCCGGAGCTGTCGGAGCGTTATCGGATCGGTCAAGTAACCTATGCTTATAAACCGCGATATAACATCGCGCCGACCCAGCAGGTAGCCGTAATCGTCCGGGGAGCGGAAAGCCGGATGCTGGAGGAGCACCGGTGGGGGCTCGTGCCGTTTTGGGGGAGAGACGCCGTGAATGCCGACAGCGCAGCCGTGCACGAAAAGCCGGCATATCGCAAGCTGTTCGGCAAACAGCGCTGCATCATCCCGAGCAATGGCTTTTATGTCTGGAAAACGGCGGGCAAAACAAGACAGCCGATCCGCATCGTGATGAAGGACCGGGGCGTTTTCGCCATGGCCGGGCTGTATGAAATATGGAAGGATTCACGAGGCCAGGAAACCCGCACCTGCACGGTCATGACGACAAGATCGAACCGGCTGGTGTTCGATTACGACGAGCGGATGCCGGCCATTTTGGACGAACGGGACGTCGAAACGTGGCTCGATCCGGCCATGAACGGCGAACCGGACAGGCTGCAATCGCTGCTCCGGCCTTATGCGCCGGAGCGCATGCATGCGTATCCGGTCTCCCCGCGGGCCGCGAACCCTCTTGTCGAGTCGGAGGAATGCGTCGAAGAAGCGCCACCTGCCAAGTATACGCTCCTTAGATGGTAAACCAACGAAGGCGGCAAGGCTCTTTGACGCTACCCGACACGAATTTTGGCATTGGGATGAAGAATGGAAAAACAGGCTAAAAAAGGATTTCGGCATGGCTCTCTCGAACTTGGAAAGGAATAGCTTTACCAAAACAAGCTGAAGAGGGAGTAGGGGCGATGGCGAAGCAAGGTTATCCGGTCGAGGAGTGGATCGAGGAAGCGGCAGCCGGCGATTTGCAGCAGGCGATGGAAGCGGGAGAGCGAACCGCGGCGGAACTGGTCCGGACGTATATGGCGCGAATTGCGGCATACGACAAGCAGGGGCCGGCATTGAATGCGGTGTTGGAGCTTAATCCGGATGCGCTGGCGATTGCCGAAGCGTTGGATAGGGAGCGGCGGGATCAGGGCTCGAGAGGGCCTTTGCACGGGATCCCGGTGCTGTTGAAGGACAATATCGATACGGCCGACAAAATGCATACAACCGCAGGCTCCCTTGCGCTGGAGGGACATTACGCGGCAAGCGACGCTTTCCTGGTCAAACGGCTGCGGGAGGCCGGCGCCGTCATTCTGGGAAAAGCCAATATGACGGAATGGGCGAACTATATGACGCAGGGGATGCCGGGAGGCTACAGCTCCCGAGGCGGCCAAGTGCTGAATGCATACGGCCCCAAGTTCGGAGCAGGGGGATCGAGCACCGGGTCCGGGGTGGCCGTGGCGGCAAACTTGTGCGCGTTGGCCGTAGGAACGGAAACGTCCGGCTCGATTCTGAGCCCGGCGGCCAGCAGCTCGGTCGTCGGCATCAAGCCGACGCTCGGGTTAATCAGCCGCAGCGGAATCGTTCCGCTGGCCCACAGCCAAGATACGGCGGGACCGCTTGCCCGCACGGTGGCCGACGCAGCGCTGCTTCTCGGGGCGATGGCCGGTACGGACCCCGCCGATCCGGTCACGGGCGCGTCGCTGGGCCGGGTGCCTGCCGATTACCGGCAGTTTCTGGACAAGAACGGATTGCGAGGCGCCCGGATCGGCATTCCGCGCGCGGTCTACCATGACAAGCTGGGCGAGGAGGAGCGCCGGGCGTTCGAAGTTCACATCGCCGCTCTGCGGCTAGCCGGAGCGGCGATCGTCGACCCGGCCGATATTCCTTCCGCGAAGGAGCTTGCTTCGTTCCACTCCAGCGTGTTCCGCTATGAGTTCAAAGCGGACCTGAACGCCTATTTAAGCAAGCTTGCGCCGCACTTGCCGGTGCATTCGCTGCGCGATGTCATCGTCTTTAATGCGAACCATTTTGAGAAAACGTTAAAATACGGACAAACGATGCTGATGCGCGCCGAAGAGACGTCGGGAACGCTCGCCGAAGCGGAATATGTGCAGGACAGGCTGAAGGACCTGCGGCTGTCCCGCACCGAAGGCATCGATGCGGCGATGGCCGCGCACAGATTGGATGCTTTGCTGTTTCCCGGAACGTCCGGGGCTGCGATTGCGGCCAAAGCGGGCTATCCTTCGGTTGCGGTTCCCGGCGGCTACGCCTCGGACGGCCGGCCGCTCGCGGTCACGTTTACGGGGCAGGCGTATAGCGAGCCGGTGCTGATCCGGCTTGCCTATGCGTTCGAGCAGCTTGGACCGCAGCGGCGAAAGCCGATGTTGTTTTGAAGCAGAGTTGACTGCGAAGTGAAAGGGAGTTCATGCAAGGCAAGGGATTAGAGGAGCCGGGGCTTCGTCCTTAACGGATGTTGAGTCTCCGGCTTTTTTGCGTGCGCGGTGAAAAATATGCCGGCAAGCGTCGTGTCCCAATTTGACATTGGCGTTATATTGTGCCTGATCGAAAGGACATGCAGGGGAAAACGAAAAATTGCACGGACCAGGAAAATTGAAAACCATATGGGAATATATAGAAATGTATCGATTGATTTGGAGGCCCGTTCGTTCAACGTTAAAAAGGGGGAGGTTCACTTGTCCAAGGGCAAAAAAATACTGCTGTTTTCTTTAAGCGGTGTATTGGCGTTGGCGGCGATCGCCAGCGGAGGCAGCTACTGGTTTGTTCGCCATGCGCTTGCGAAGACCGACGGAGAGCTGATTTTGGGCGTATCCAAGCCGGTATCCGTCGTGCGTGACGACTACGGAATTCCGCATATCTATGCTTCGAACGAGCGTGACTTAATGTTTGCGCAAGGGTATGTCCATGCCCAGGACCGTCTCTGGCAAATGGAGCTGTCGCGCCGTTCCGTCAGCGGAACGCTGGCCGAAGTGTTCGGCGAAGCCTTGCTGCCGCAGGACCGGTTTAACCGAACGATCGGCTTCAAACGAATGGCCGACCAATTGATTCCGAAGCTGGACGAACGGACCAGGGAAGCGCTGCAGGCCTATGCGGACGGCGTCAACGCATTTCGGGAAACGGGGCCGCTGCCGATCGAGTATACGTTGACCGGTGCCGATTTCGAGCCATGGCAGATCAGCGATTCGATCGCCATCGGTAAGAATATGGCATGGTATCTGGGCGATAACGCCGTTACGGAGCTGTTTGTGAGCTTGTCTTTGAAGAAGCTCGGTTTTGAGAAAACGCAATCGCTCATCCCGGAAATCAGCCCGGTAGAAGAGGGGGCTGTCGCTCTGAAAGAAGGGGACGTGCGGCAGCTTGCCAGCCTGCTGGACGCATCGCGGCGGTACGGCATTCCCGGCGAAGGGCTCGGCAGCAACAATTGGGTCGTCGCGGGAAGCAAAAGCGCAACCGGCAAGCCGCTGTTGGCCAACGACATGCATCTTCAGCTGGGCGCGCCTTCGATTTTCTATCAAAATCACCTGACCTTGTCCGGCCAGTACAGCGTAACCGGTGTGATCTTCCCGGGCCTGCCGGGTGTCGCAGCCGGACATAACGAGCATATCGCCTGGGGATTTACCAACCTGAATCCCGATGTGCAGGATCTGTATATCGAGAAGCCGAACCCCGATAATCCGCATCAGTTTGAATACGAAGGGCGTTATGAAGACGCTGTCGTCATTGAAGAAACGTTTCGCGTCAAGGGAAAGACGGAGCCTGTTCGGGGCAAGACGGTTATTACCCGGCACGGTCCCGTCATTACGGACATCGTCAAGGAAATCGGTTTGTCGGAACCGCCCGCTCAGCCCCTGGCTCTCCGCTGGACCGCCTACGACACCGGACCCGGCAACGAGATCACGGCTTGGCTCATGATGAACAAAGCCAAAAACCGCGAAGAGTTCGAACAAGCGATGCGTCTTTTTGCCGCGCCCGCCCAGAACATTGTCTATGCGGACGTTCAAGGGAACATCGGTTGGCGAGCGAACGGGCGGATTCCGATCCGTGCGAAAGGAGACGGCATGCAGCCGGTGCCCGGCTGGACCGGCAAATACGAGTGGAAATCGTACATTCCGTGGGAGGAGCTGCCGCATGCCTGGAACCCTCCGGAAGGCTACATCGCTACCGCCAACAACCGTGTGATCGATGACAAATACCCTTACTTTATTACCCACAATTGGTCGGAATCGTATCGCGCCGACCGGATTCACGAGATGCTGCGGGAAAAAGCGCGCTTGACCCTGCAAGACATGCAGCGCATGCAAGGAGACTGGAAAAACCTGCAAGCGGTACAGTACCGGGACATCTGGCTGCCCATTTTGAAGCGGGGCTCCTGGAACGCGGTTCAGCAGCAAGCGCTGCGCACGCTGGAGGAATGGATGCGGGATCCGGTCGACGCGCCCGACCTGGCCGGTCCGTCCCTATTCCACACGACGCTGAACAAGACGATGCAAAAGCTGTTCGAGCCTCAGCTTGGACCGGCTCTTTACACCGATTTCCTGTCTACAGGATTGAGCGGCAAAGCGGCAAACGAGCTGTTCGAAGGCAAAAACAACAAATGGCTGGAGGGGACCGGCGGCACTGCTGAGCAGGCGCTGCTTGACGGCTTCCGCGAGGCTGTGCGCCTCTTGGAGCAGCAGCTTGGCGCCAAGCAGGAAAAGTGGATATGGGGAGCGATTCATACGCTGACATTCGAGCATCCGCTTGGCGCCATGAAGCCGCTCCATCTGATGTTCAACGACGGTCCGCATCCGTATGGCGGAAGCAACGTTACCGTCGGCCATGCCTCTTACTCGCGGAAGCGTTGGCCCTACAAGGTAGCTGTCGGGGCGCCGTGGCGGTTTACGGCCGACCTCGCCAACTTGAAAGCATCGGAAGAGATCATGATCATGGGAGCCTCCGGTCAGCCCGGCAGCGCGCATTATTCGGATCAAACCTCGATGTGGCTCGCCGGGCGGTACAAACCGATGTATTTCGACGAGGCGGATGTTGCGGCTCATACGAAAGCGACGCTTGTCCTCCGTCCGCGTTAGCGGGAACGGAGTCCGAATGAACGCGGGAGCCCGGCTTCCCGCGTCTTCGGGTTTGCGAGGAAACATGTTTGAATTTTAGTTTACATAATATTTATTATGTCTACTATAATGAAGCAAGCAAGCTACTGATCAAATATGGTATAATAGCATGAAACTCGAACCATGGGGGCTGAGGCCATGTTCGTCGTCACGGCGGAAGAAATGAGAAGGATCGATCTGCACACGATTCAAACGATCGGCATTCCGGCGCTTGCGCTGATGGAGAATGCAGGCCGGGCCGTGGCGGAAGAAGGCATGGAGCTGTTCGGCGGCCCCAGAGGCGCCTTGGCCGTTCTCGCAGGGAAAGGCAATAACGGCGGAGACGGGCTTGTAGCCGCCAGACATTTGATCGAAGCGGGTTACGACGTTACAATCATATATGCCGAATCCCCGGAAACGTTCCGCGGGGAAGCGGCGATTCAACGGGATATCGCGAGCCGTCTGGGAATACCTTGCAAAATATACGATTCGTCGGCTATCGATTGGAGAGGATACGGCGGCATCGTCGATGCGCTGCTCGGGACCGGCAGCCGCGGGGCGCCGAGAGAGGCGTATGCCGCTTTGATCGGACAAGCGAATCTTTCCGGGCTGCCCATTCTTTCCGTTGACTTGCCGAGCGGCTTGGATGCGGATACGGGGCAGGTCTCCGATCCTTGCATCCGCGCAACCCGAACCGTGGCGCTCGCTTTTACGAAACGGGGCTTGGAGCAATATCCGGGCGCAGAGCTTGCCGGCGAGGTGAAGGTACGTTATATCGGCATCCCTTGGAAGGCGGCTGCCGAAGCGGGAGTCCGCACATTCCGGATCGAAGAGCCGCTCTTGTCGCGGCAGCTTCGTCTTGGAGACTACCGGCTGCGGCGGGCCGATTCGCATAAAGGCACCTACGGCCATGTGCTCGTTGCCGCAGGAAGCCGGTCGATGAGCGGGGCGGGATTGCTGTCTGCCAAAGCCACGCTTCGCGGCGGAAGCGGCTTGGTTACATGGGCCCTGCCGGATCGAATGGCCGAGCCGATGTTCGGCCGGGTGCCGGAGGCCATGCTGGCAGGGCTGGCAGACGAGCAGAGGGGAGACTGGAGCGCCGTCCGGGCGGAAGAGTTGGTACGGCTCGCCGCCGGAAAAGACGCTCTGCTCTTCGGTCCGGGCGTCGGACGATGGAAGCAGGACACGGCCTTCTTGCGCACGCTATGGGAGAAAACCGCTTGTCCCCTCGTGCTTGATGCGGATGCGCTAAACATCCTGGCCGATGCGGGGGATGCCCCCGCCTGGCCTAAGCGGAGCGCACCGATTGTACTGACGCCGCACCCGGGGGAAATGGCACGCTTAACCGGCTCCTCCGTACCGGCAGTCCAGCGGGACCGCATTGAGACGGCCCGCCGTTATGCGGCGCGCGTCGGCGTGACGCTTGTCCTGAAGGGGGCGCGGACGGTTATTGCCGATCCCGGAGGAGACGTTTATGTTAACCCTACCGGCAATGCAGGCATGGCTACGGGAGGAGCGGGGGACGTGCTGGCGGGGATCATCGCCAGCTTGTTGGCCCAAGGCTGGCGCGGTTCCGATGCGGCAGCGCTAGGGACATATCTTCATGGCGCAGCCGGAGACCGGGCTGCCGCCGGACGAGAGCTGCCTGCGTCGCTTACGGCTGGAGATATTATCGGCCATTTGTGACGATTTTTGATGTTTATAATTAATTCGGTTTATTATACCCATCATTAATATTTAATGATATTAATTATAAATTTCGACATCATTTTATGTTTTATTTCCATAAAACGCCTCGCAAAAATCGTTCGGCTGTCGAATACTATCATTATGACGTTTGAAGGAGGTTTCCATGGAGAAATCCATCAATCAACGTTACGTGCTTACCGAGCCGATTCTTCCGATGTTAAGCGGAGTGCTATACAGCGGGAAAGATTTAGCTTTGCGAAGAGACGTCGTTTTTTTCGTTGCAGAAAGCACGGACGAAGCCGCCAAGGAGGCGTATATCCGGAAGCTGCGCGAGGTTGCGCCGCTTAGCGACAATCGTTTTTTACATATCCTCGATGTGGGGATGGAGCCGAACTATATATTTGCCGTGCTGAAGACGTTCGACGGCAAGCCGTTTATCCAAGAGCTGACCAACCATCGTTTTACCCCGGAGGAAGCCGTATCCAAAGTTCTCGAGCTTGGCAAAGGCTTGATGGATGCGCTTGAGGAAGGAGTATCCGGCTGTTCCGTACATGCGGCCAACCTGTGGCTCAGCGATGACGGCCAGCTCAAGATCATTAATTACTGGGAAAAAGGAACTCACGCGCAGCGCGGCGCTCAAGGTCTCGGCTGCCTGCTGTACCAGATTCTGACCCGTTCCGAGTCCGTCCCGGTTTCGTTCGACGCGATGGAGCACCGGCTTCGCGCAGCGCTTGAGGCAATACCGCGCGTAGAGCAGGAGCTGCTGGTTGCTACGCTTCGCCGGGTGTGGAACGATCAGGAAACGTTAGCTTCGTTGATGCTCGTGCTGCAGAGCTTGCGGCAGGATACGGCCGTCTTGCAGGATATGTCGTTGCCGGCAAGGAGCCGACAAGATGGGGAGAAGAAGGAACCGCAAATAACCTGCGAAGAGGAAGAAGAGGCCCCGCCCCGGAGAAGCTTGCGGCGGGCAGGCCGCAAATTGCTGGTCGGAACGGCGATTGCCTGCCTGGGAGGCGCCGCGGCTTTCGTCTGGCTGGGGAAGGATGAAGGGAAGCCTTCGGGCAAGAGCGCCTCGCCGGCTCAAACCGAACACCACGCACCCGTTCAGCCGCCGCATCAGATCTACGAGAAGCCGGCCGGGCCAACAGTTGTCGAAATCAATGATCCGAATCAAAAACAAGCGGAAGGCGAAAACGTAACCGTTCCAAATTTGATCGGGCTGCAGAACGATACGGCCGGCAAGCAGGCCATGGCGGCCGGATTGCGTTTCAGATTCTTCATGGAGGTGGACGAGCGCGAGGAAGGCACGGTGTTCAAGCAGGAGCCGGAGGCCCATACGCAGGTCCCCAAAGGCACCCAGGTCACCTACTGGGTAAGCAAAGGAAAGCAGCAATAAGCAAGCCGGCCCCGGCGAGACGGGGACCGGCTTAAAGGCGTTATTCCGAAGGTTTGTCGATCGCTTCGGCCATCGTTTTATCGGTCAGGTGGGCGTAGATTTGCGTCGTTTCCGGCGATGCGTGACCCAACTGCTCCTGCGTTTTGTACAAATCGTTGCGCAAGTAATAGTCGGTCGCGAACGAATGGCGCAGCTTATGCACGGATAAGTAAGGCTTGCCGAACCGCTTGGCGTACTTGATCACCATCTCCTGTATGGCGCGCTTGGTCATGCGCTCGCCTTCTTTTTTGCCGTTGGCGACGGCAAGGAAGAGGGCTTTTTCCCGTTTGGGCGCTTTGTATCTCGACTGGCGCTGCTCCAAATATGCGGCCAGGCAATCGACGGCTTCCTGCCGGAAATATACCGGCGTTTTGAACGTGTCGTCGTTTTTCCCTTTACGGTATACATACGTCAGCTTTTTCTTCAAGTCGATGTCTTCGACATTGAGATTAAAAACCTCGGATACGCGAAGGCCCGAATTCAGGATCAGGCTGATGATGCAGACGTCGCGGACCTTGTTCAGCTCGTAGGAGTAGAGCGCTTGTTTGTTTTTGGCCACATCGACCGGGTACCCGGTTTGCACGTACTCAATAAATTCGGCGATTTCCGACTCCTGCAGCAGCTTCCCTTCCAGTTTGGCCGCGGTATCCTTCGGCTTGTGCGTGCGTTTGATTTCGACTTTGGCCATCACGTTGCGCTTCAGCAGCGGGTAAAAATTCTCGTCCTCGGCAATTTGGCTCAAGTAATGGAACAGCGAGCGCAGCGAGGACAGTTTGCGGGCGATCGTCGTCTTGCCGTTCGAGTTTTCTTTGCGGGTGGCGAGGAACATTTTAAAATTGTCGATGCTGTCCATATGCAGCCGTTCCAGGTCGACAAGCGGCACATCCTTTACCGTGGCGGCGGATGACAAGCCTTCCGCAAGCAGCCAAGAAAAAAACGTATCGTAGTCCCGCACATATTCGAGCAGCGAAGAAGGGGAGAGGTCGGGCAGCTTGTAATTGATGAATTTCTCCACATACCATGGCATGGAGGGCAATTTTTTCTCCAGCTCGCTGCGGTCTTTGATTTTGATGATATTCATGCGAACCGCCTCCATAGGATTATATAGTTTACATAATAATTATTATGTAATGTAATGAGCTGACTGAAAACGTGATCGTTGTGCTTGTCTTGTCAAAGCGCGTTTCGCTCGCAAGGTTGTTTACATAAAAATAATTATGTAAACAAATAGTCAGTATCATGAAACTCTCCGGTTCCTTAAATTTATTATGGGAGAGCAGGAACAGGTCTGTCAATTATAACCGGAGGCCCTCCGTATTAAAAAAAACGCCGTCCGCTTAAATAAAAGCGGCGGCGTTTCCGTCCTGATCAGGCGGGCAGGGGAGTCGGGGTCGGTTTGGCGTAGCCTTTTTGATACTGCTTGTCGATCTGCTCGCGGATGTCTTTGGCCGAATGGCCCTGCTGCTGCCATTGCGCGGATTTGACGGCAATTTCCAGACATACGCCGCAGCGGGTGGCGTGATCGTCCCAAACGACCGAACCGTCGGAAGCGGTTTCTTTAATGAAGCAGTTCATGTTGCTTTGATGTCCGGCACTCTCGCCGCAGCCGCAATAACAAGGAATATGACCCAGCAGATCCTTCGTCTGGGCCGCAACCAAATACGCTTTCTTCATCTGCTCCGGCTGCTTGTCCAAAAAGGAGGGCAGCGTGCTCAGTGAAGCTGTCTTCTCCTGCAGGTCGCCGCTCGGCGTCTGATGCAGGCCGTGAGACTCCTCCGCCGTCTTGGAGCCGCAAGCGCCCAGCATCAACAGAAGGGCGGCCGAAGCCAGAACTACCGTTGCACGTCGTAACAATGGACTCACCTCGTCGCATTTCGCTTTATTTGAACAGATTATACCATACCCTCGTATACCATGACAAAAGGAGCTTGGCACCGGTTATTCCAGATTTCGTACGATCATCGCCGCCGTCAGATGGGTGGATGATGACCAAGGTCTTGCGGCTTATGCGCCTTCCACCTGCACGATCCTTCGCCGAAATAATTCTCCTCGCAACCTGCAGCATGAAATGGATTGTATCCCATAATAGTGGAAATTTATCCCTCCCTGTCTCCGTATCCATATGCCATAATGAAAAGGAATGAGCCTTACGTACCTTATATGCCAAGAGGAGGGAATTGATGTGTTTGAAACGCTCGTCCAAATTTTGTGCCAAATTAAGGAGGACCCGTCGCTGCGGGAAAGGCTTAAACTGGAAACGGATTTGAATAACGATATCGGTTTGGATTCGCTGCAAATGATTAATTTTATGGTCAAGGTAGAGGAAGGACTGAAGATTGAAATCGATTACGACGAATTCGATTATTCTCACCTTGGCTCAATTGCTACGTTTATCGACTTCTTAGGCCGGTGCGCCCCGGCAGCGGGCACTTACGAGTATGCTGTCGAGTAAAGCCGCCGTCGCTTTGCGCCAAACGGTCATGGGTACCTTTGACCCGGAAACGCGCTGGAGAGACCCTCTGCTGTCGATGCTGCCCCGGATTCCCGACCCGGAAAGGGACCGGATCGTCCTTTGCATGGATGAACTGCTTTTCCCGCTCTGCGGGCCTGACGATATATTGTATACCCGCTGCCGGATCGACGACGCGCTGCTGGACTATTTCGCCAAGCTGGGCGTCTCGTTTCACCACCGCAGCGTCGTGGACTTGTCTTCGCCGGAGGCCGAAGAAGCGCTGCGCGCGGAGCATTTTGCGTCATGCGTATTTAAGCTTGCGTCCCGGGATGGCATCCCCGGCGTCAATGCGGACAAGCCGTACAGGCTTCAGCCGTATGCGGTAACGGAGGAGGCGCACGAGTATGCAAGGAACGTGATTTTTACGAACCCGCTTCCGGACTTGTCGGTGGTGAAGCGCGTGAACTCCAAGCTGTACCACCATCGGCTGCTGGAGGACATGGGACTGCGTACTTACGGTACGCCGGCCATGAGTGCGGAGGATGTGGAGCAATACGGCACCGAGCTGCTGCGCAAAGGCGCTTTACTGATCAAGGACCCGTTCGGCGTTTCCGGAAAAGGCAACCTGCTGATCGAAAATCCGTCGCTGCTGAAACGGATCGTTTCGTACCTCCGGAAGCAGGAAGAAGCGGGTTCCCAAACGCTCTTGTTGCTCGAACCGCTATTGCCCAAGGCGGCCGACTTCTCCAGTCAGTGGCTGCTTGAGCCGGACGGCTCCCGGCAGCTGATTTCCGTTCAGCGGATGATAAACCGCCAGCAAAATTACGGAGGCTCGGTCACGGCGGAAGCCGCCTTTGTGAGCTTCCTCGAACAAAAAGAGTACTTTACCATGCTCGAGGCGGCCCTGCACGAGCTGTTTCTCGACGGCTATTTTGGATACGTTTGCTTCGACTCGATGATGCTGAAGGACGGGGAGCTAGTCCCTATCGTCGAGATTAACGCCCGCATGTCGATGGGACTCATCAATGCCCATCTGGATCGGCTGCTTGCCGGCTGGAGCCTCAAGGGCTGGCTGACCTTTCTGTCTGTGGCTCTGCCGGACGCCTTTCGTTTCGAACAGCTTCTCCAAGCGCTGGAGGCCGAGCAGCTGTTGTTTACCCCGCAGCGCCCAAGCGGCATCATGCCGCTTTCCTCCGGCACGTTAACCGTGAACGGCGGTCCGGGAAGACGGTCTGCGGCGAACCCGAAAGGCCGGTTATACATGTCGGTGATCGGCCAAACGGAGGCGGCCCGGGAAGAAGCGTTGGAGCGGCTGAAGCAAGTGCTGCACGACCTCTCGGTCAAAGTATTCCATTAACGGAAGGGCAGGGGCTGTGCATGACCAAGGACGCGATCACGCTGCTGGCCTCGGGCAATTCGCTCGGCGCCTATATTCCTGCAATTCATCTGCGGGAAACCCTTGCGCGCCAACAAATACGGGCGGAAGTGCAGGTGCTTGAAACGCTCTATCGCGAGGAGACCCGCAGCAAAATCAACGGGTATAAAAAAGCGTTTCACAACGATTTTTCCGTCGCGCTGACCGGGCATAGGCTGGCCAGGGACATCAGCCCGAATCTCGACGATTCGGCGGTCCGACGGCTGCACGCGCATTGGCGGCAAACGGGCTGCGCGACATTCATCGCTTTTACGGGGTTCTGGCTGCCGATTCTGGAAGCTTACAAGGAGGTTGCGGGATTTCCCGTTCATATCGAATGGATTCATATGGATGCTTGCGACACCCCTTCGTATAAGGTTTACAAATCGTCCTACCAGGCCTACCGCAATGTGCGGTTTTACGATCCCGAGCTCGCAAGCCCCGGTTATTTGATCGCGCCGGCGGACGCAGAAGCCGCTTCCTTCGGGGAACGGAACGACCGGTTTCTTATTCATGGCGGCGGTTGGGGGATCGGCACCTATCGGGACAAAATCGAGCGGCTGCGGCACGGCGGCTGCCGGCTGGATATGATTGCGTATGACGAGAGCGAGGTGGAGGAGGACGATGGAGAAACGCGTTATTTTATGGTGGATCCCGAATGGAGCCCGTGGATCAAAGACGCCGGCGGAACGCATATCTATCCTCCGATGCTGGAGCTCGTCAGGCGGCAGGGCAGGGTCGAACGGCGCAGGCTGCCGGACTACGCTTCCTATCTGGAGCTCGTTCGCTTAAGCCGGGCGATTATCAGCAAGCCGGGAGGCGCTACCTTGAACGATTCGCTGGTATACGCCACACCGCTGCTGCTGCTTGAGCCGTTCGGTTATCATGAGGAAAGCAATGCCGCCTTCTGGAAGCGGTGCGGATTCGGCATCGGCTATGACGATTGGGAGGAGGAAGGATTTCCGGCGGCCCCTTTGCAGGCCTGCCACGAACGGTTGCAGAGACAGCGTAAGACAGTCTGCCATTACGGGAGGGAAATAGAAACGGCTCTTAAGGAGCGATACGTCTCATACATTAGCCTTACCAAAAAATGAAGGACGGAGATATACGATCTACGATCAGGAGGACGACATGGAACGAATCCGGGTGAGCGGACTGCACAAAACCTACGATTATTACACGAAGGAAGCGGGTCTCCGGCATTCCTTGAAAAATTTGTTTTCCCGCAAAATGTTGAAGAAGGAAGCGGTCAAACCGATCTCGTTCGAGATCGCGCCCGGGGAATGCGTCGGCTTCATCGGTCCGAACGGAGCCGGGAAGACGACGACGCTGAAGATGCTTTCCGGGATTCTTCATCCGACCGGCGGGGAAGCCTCGGTATTCGGCCATACGCCATGGGAGCGCAAGAATGAATTCAAGCGCATCTTCTCGCTGGTCATGGGTCAAAAAAACCAGCTGTGGGTAGATCTGCCCGCCATCGAATCGATCTACCTGAACAAATGCATTTACCAGATTCCGGACGACGCCTACGAGCGGATGCTTGCCGAGCTGTCGGAGATGCTGGACGTGAAGCATCTGCTGCAGGTCCAGGTCCGGCGGCTGTCGCTCGGCGAACGGATGAAGATGGAGCTGATCGCCGCGCTCATTCACAGCCCGAAGCTGTTGTTTCTGGACGAGCCGACGATCGGCCTCGATCTGATCTCGCAGAAAAAGATCCGGGAATTCCTGACCTATTACAACGAACAATTCAACGGAACCTTGATTTTGACCAGCCACTATATGAAGGATATCGAGGACGTCTGCAAGCGTACGATCGTCATTAACGAAGGCCGGATTTTGTATGACGGCGATTTTAAGAAAATCAACGAGCTGTTCAACGAGGTCAAGGTGCTGAACGTTCAGTTTTCCGAGCCGGTGCCGGAAGAAAGCTTAAGGCCGCTCGGCTGCGTCTCCAAGCGCGACCCGTATCACGCGGTCATCGAGCTGCCGAAGGAGCACTTGAAGCCGGTATCCCGAATGCTGCTGGACCGGTTTCCGGTTGTCGACTTCACGGTTGCGGATCTCCCGCTTGAAGAAAGCATTGCCAAGCTGTACGGCAAAGAAGTAGCCACCGGATGACCCCGCAGGCGAGAACAACCGCTTCTACTTCAGAAAGGCAGGGGAGTTTATACTATGAATCGGTATCAATTGCCTCTGCAGCCGCCGCCGATCAAAGGCTTCTTGCGCTGGGCGTATACGTTATCCATCACGCACCATTACGAAGAAACGTTGCCTTGGTATTATACCAATTTCATCCAAATGTCGTGCACAAAGCATTTTCTGGAAAAACAGCAGCAGTTTTTTTTCGATTTTTTCCGGGGCAAGCCGAACGAGCTGAACTTCAACAATCCGTTTCTTTTGACCTGTGCCGTCAATTATGAGCTGTTGTCGAGCTATCGCCCGGAGGAGCTTGTCGATTTTATGGTCGGGCGCATCAAGCAAGGCTATTATGCGATCGTCTTCATCGACGAATCGAAAATTACGGGCAGCCCTGCCCATGCCGGCGACGCGTTTCCCCATCATCTGATGCTCTCCGGCTACGACTTGAAGGAACGAACGTTCGATGTGTCGATGTTCGATTTCAATCAGGTGTACCGTACGATCAATATCCCGTTCGAGGAATTCATTAGCGCTTGCGAATCGATGAAGCGGCTTATCGAAAGCGGAGTTGAAGCGGATCACCATACGTTTTTTTACCGGTTTAACGGGGAGCATCCTTTTGCGTTCGATCCGGTGGCAGTCGCGGATCAACTGCGCGATTATTTGAACAGCGAGACTCATTTGAACCGGATCAACTATAACCCGGACGGCGAAGTGTTCGGTCTGGAGACATACGAGTATCTCCAGATGTATTTCAAGGCCGCTGCGGAGCGGCATCCCTCGTTGGTGTGGCCCAACGCCGTAAGGCATCTGCATTTGCTCTGGGAGCACAAAAAGGTGATGTCGGATCGAATCCGGTACTTTACGCAGCACGGCATCATCGAACAGGACGAGGAGCTGCAGCATTCGTTCGAAGAGCTCGCGAACAAGGCGAAGCTGCTGCGCGATCAACTGGCCATCGCGGAAATGAAAGGCGATGACCGCATTTATGCGAAGGTGCCCGCCAAGCTGGTGGCGATTAAGGAAAGAGAGCCGGAACTGCTGGAGCGGTTGTTGAAGCGCGTGGAGGCGGGCCAGCCGGTAGGAACATAGCCAGAAAAAGGAAACAGCTGCTTTGCGGGCGGCTGTTTTTTCATGCGCGGCAGGTAGGTATGGGTTAAACTGTTGAATCAACGCATCCGATTCTTTGATTTCAGAGTCGTGATTATAAAGCTTCGGCATTATCGAGCTGAGATTGGCATGACACCGAATAGTAACCTATACTTAGTGCATCGTTAAGCGGGTCCAATTAGAGGTTCCCGCCTCAAGGGCGTTTAAGCCCGTCGCAGGACACCGTTTTCAGTTTCGTACTAATCAGCATTAACCGGCCGCATGTAGTTTGCAGGACATAATTATCTTAGGGAGGCCATCGTGATAGATATAAGTCTTTACTTGCAGCGCATCCAATTGGCAGGGCCCGTTCAACAAACCTTGGAAGGCTTGACGCAGCTGCAGAAACGGCATGTGACTCGAATTCCTTTTGAAAATTTGGATATACTGCGCGGTATTCCGATCTCGCTGCAGACCGACGCTCTCTTCGATAAACTCGTCAACCGGCAAAGGGGAGGCGTCTGCTACGAATTAAACGGACTGTTTAGCGAGCTGCTGCGGCGAACCGGGTTCGACGCCCATTTGGTAGCCGCAACCGTTAACCGGGGAGACGGGCAATGGGGGACGGAAGGCTCGCATGCCACCAATCTCGTACATTTGGAAGAGCGGCAGTATTTGGTTGACGTCGGCTTTGGCGGCAACTCCCCACGCCGACCGGTTCCCATGACCGGGGAAGAGATTCGGGACGCGGACGGTTTTTATCGGATCAGACCGTATCCCGAGCTGCGAAATGAATATGTTTTGGAGAAGAAGGAGGACCGGGACTGGACAATACTGTACAGGTTTAGTCCGGAGCCGAAGCCATTGGCGGATTTTTCCAGGGTGTGCGACGTGACACAATATGCCCCGGAATCGCCGTTCAACAAGGTTCATTTTTTGATGAAAGTGACGGATAACGGACGGATCACGCTGTACGATCGTTCTTTGACCGTGGTCGACGGCCTCCATAAAACGAAAGAGACGATCGAAGCGAGACGCATCGACGAAATTTTGGACCGGTTTCTGGCTCCTTAGGTCCGGCGCACCGTTGCGGCTACTCCCGCGCATGACATATAATAACGACAGACGAACGAGAACAGGCCAGAGGAGCGTACACACCTATGAACAAACCGATTCCATTACATAAACACGGATTTCCCGCCAGCAGGCTCGTGCTTGGCTGCATGGGGCTGGGCGGAAGTTGGGACCGGGAGCCGTATACGGCGGAGCATGTCAAGCAGGCGCACGAAGCGGTCGAGGCGGCATTATCGGCGGGCATCAATATGTTCGATCATGCAAACATCTATACGAAAGGCAAGGCCGAGCAAGTGTTCGGCCAAGTGCTGAAGGAGCGCCCCGATCTGCGGGAGCGGATTATTATCCAATCCAAATGCGGTATCCGTTTCGAGGAGGAGGGGGTTCCGGGACGTTACGATTTCTCGAAGGAGCACATTGAAGCGAGTGTCGACGGGATTTTGAGCCGGCTCGGCATCGAATCGCTGGATATTTTGCTGCTGCACCGGCCCGATCCGCTGATGGAACCGGAAGAAGTGGCGGAAGCGTTCCAGCGGCTGAACGAATCGGGGAAAGTGAAGGCGTTCGGCGTCTCGAACATGAGCGCGGCGCAAATCCGCTTCCTGCAGTCCGCGATCCGGCAGCCGCTCATCGCCAACCAATTGGAAATGAGCCTGCTTAAGCTGGACTGGCTGGATGCAGGCGTGCATTTGAACCAGCCGCAGGGCACCGGCGTCTCGTTCCCGGAAGGGACGATGGAATTTTGCCGGATGGAGAATATCCAAATCCAGGCATGGAGCCCGCTCGCAAGGGGCTTGTTCACGGGTGGCGACTTGTCCGGACAACCGGAATCCGTCCGGACCGCCGCGGGCTTGGTCAGCCGAATGGCCGAGCAGAAGGACGTATCGCCCGAAGCGATCGTGCTGGCGTTTTTGCTGCGCCATCCTGCAGGAATCCAGCCGGTGATCGGCACCGTTCGTCCCGACCGTATCCGGGCTTGCGGCGAAGCGGAGCGGGTCATGCTTACGCGGGAAGAGTGGTACTCGCTCTACGTTGCGTCCCGTGGCCGTACCATGCCTTAATAATCGGCCGGGAATCACGATCAGCATGCGGCGGATTTCCGGATACCGGAATGCTTGCAAAAATCGACTTCCAGAATGTCCGGTCTTCTTCCGTCATCCCTTCAAGGTGACGGTTTATTTTTTTGTTTGAGAGCGCAAGCAGAAGCGGGTTCGGAACAAGGCCAATCAAATAAACGGTCTAAGAAATATGTTATTTTACTTGTTGTTGTGGCAGTAAAAGTCATACAACATGAGTTTTAGTAGAAGGCACGCCAGAGGGATTTCCCTCCGGTGTGCTTATTATGCTATAATTTACATATAAATACATCAAAGGTAAATTTGTGAGAAGGAAATGGGCTAATTTATGATAAAACGATCATTTTATCTTTTATGGGGAAGTCAAACTATTTCAAGCGTTGCAGACATCATTTACTTGATGACAGTAATTTCTTTTGTCTTCGGAAACACACATTCATTGTTATCCACTGTAATTGTACCTTTGGTACGATTTCTTTCACAGACAATAAGTGGACTACTATTTCCCTTGGTGGTTTCAAGGTTTAGGCTGACAAAGATATTGGTATTGGCTCAATTAGTGCAATTCTCTGTATTTTCATCATTAATGACTTATTATTTTTTAACTGAATCAATTCCTTTGGTTATTTTGTTTCTGCTTATTTTCCTGATTTCATTTTTCGACGGTTGGGTAAAACCTTGTAGAAATTCTTTAATTCCTCGGTTTGCATCCAAAGAGGCACTAATAAAAGTAAACGGATTGGTATCCACTACGGATCAGATCATTAAATGTTCTAGCTGGGCGTTTAGCGGAGTTTTGGTGATTATGATTGGAACCTTTAACTCCATGGTTATCGTTTTGCTCTCGCTATTTGTCGCCATGTTACTCGCTTCCTTGATCAAAGACAATAATAATCAAAACAAATCCGCGAATAATAAAGAATCAAAATGGACTCAGGCTGCGGAGGGATGGAAAATATCCTTCCGAAATAAACGAATTAGAACGGTCTTTATCGTTGATGCTATTGACACAATAGGAGGAACAGCTTGGATTGGTGCATTTATTTTAGCGTTCTGTGTCCAAGTTCTCAACAAAGATGAGAGTTGGTGGGGGATGATGAATGGTTCTTTTTTCGCCGGGTCTATCGTAGGCGGAATGCTTGTGGTTTCACTCTCTAAGATTTTTGCTAATCGAAAATTCCCAATAATGTTATGGGGATTAGGGATTTATGCAGTCATTGCAGGAATTTTCTCGTTGAACACAAACCCTTTCGTAGCAATGGTGTTGATGTTTTGTATGGGGCCACCTTTACAGGTGACAGCGGTCGTCAGGAGAACTTTGATACAAGAAAATGCCGAAGATTCTAAATTGCCCAAGGTTATGGCATGCCTCGAGGTGACAAACAATGTGGTTTTTAGCATCTCTTTGCTTACACTCGGATGGGCGGCGGACACTTTCAGCATTCAGACGATCTATGTCATAGCTTCTCTGATGACTTTGGGATCGGTAACAATTGGATTGTTTTCCAGAACAAATTTCTTTGAACAAAAAACTAAAATTTTTCAAGAAGAGGCTTTACGGCATTAAATACTTTAGAAATACCGGCTTGCTCATTCCGTTATGAACTTGGACATACGGATGTTGGTAGCCACAAAGCCGGCAGAGCGATAAAGGTTTAGTGCAACATCGTTATCTCCGAATACGTGCAAACTTATTTTTCGAGGAAAGCCCCTATCCTTTATTAGAGCTTCGAGGGCTTGCAAGGTTTGTTTTCCAAATCCTCTGCCTCTGTAATTTTCTTTGATTCGTATATCGTAAATAAATACATCCTGGTGCTCTTTCCGAATATGGATCCAAAGCGTGCCTGCTATTTGTCGGCCGCCCTCATCGATCACGTTAAAAAAATAGTTATCCGCTGTATTCAAGCCTTCGGGCAGCAGTTCTTTAAATTCACGGTTGGACTCTTTCAAGGCTTTTTCAGCAGCCACATTGCCGACTCTAGTTTTGTTTTCGGCATATTCTTGAATTGCAAGCTCAAGCCAAGCATTAAATTGGTCCGACGACATGTCTTCTAAAATAACCACCTTAAACACCTCCATATCAAAATAGCAGTACGCCATGCTCGTTATCCCCAAAGTTCAGACTTGCATGACGGAGGACTCGACCTTGATCGGCTGCTGCGGAGCAAGCGTTGGCGGACCATCAGGGGCATCGAAGACTCCATTTCAGGCTATTCTCCTAGACGATTAATTTAGGGTAAATGTTACGCTATCGAATGCGGACAAGGAGAAGCCGGAAGAAGAGTGCGGAGCATTGGCTGCGTAAGTAGGAAAGAGCTGAGCAAGCTTTGAAGATAGCGCAAAAAACGGCCCGAGGTGCGCAATGCTGCCTTCGGGCCGTTTTTTTCTCTTACATGTTCTCCGTGCTGCCGCCTAAAGACCGCTTGGCCGCTTTAGCATCGGGCGCGACTTTGTTCGTTCCCATCACGACGTCCATGACCGGGTTGGAGACCCCGTACCAGGCGTGCTCATCCAAATAATGATGCAGCAAATGTTTCTTTTTCAGCCATTTGCCCCATGGTGTAAGAGGGACGATAGGACGGTGGGATACAAAGTGCTTCCACTGGTAGTACATCTGGCAAACGGCCGTTCCGAACACGACCGACAAAGCGAGATGAAGCTCTCCCGTCAGCGCCCAAAAAAGAAGCAGCAGCAGGGGATACGTAACGACCTCGTACCAGACGGAACCGAACAAATACCGGTCGTCGTTCGGATGCTGATGATGCGCCACATGCCCTTCATAAGCACTCGGAAGCAGCCTGGGGAATTCATGCATAATATACCGGTGCACGACATATTCGATGAGTCCGAACAGCACGATTCCGCCCGCAATGGCGAGCCATGTCAGCGAAGAACCGTAAGTAATTCCGACTCCCGCTCCGCTGAGTACAATGAGGATCATCAGGAAAACGATCAGCCGGAATTGCAAAAACTCAAAAACGTACTTCATGATCCATCCACCTCATCCGTCGTAAGTGCCATTCCAAAGCGTAACCGCATGAAAGGCATCTCCTTGTAATATATATACAAACCTTTAGACGGACTTGGACGGCGAATCCCTTCAAATCTTGCAAAAATCGACAGAAAAAAATAAGACCGCGTTATTTTTCGATTAAACGGGAGAAGGGATGGAGAAAGGATAGAGATGGCCGTTCAGACAAAAGGAGGTTTTCCCGGTCTCCTCGGATACGACGATAATTAAGGCATCGGTCCGCTCCGACAGTCCGATGGCGGCACGGTGACGGGTTCCCAGCTTTTGCCCGGGAAAGGTTCGCTCGGTCAGAGGGAGGATGTTGGCGGCCGAGACGATCTGGTCGGCGCGAATAAATACGGCCCCGTCATGCAGCGGGCTGCCTGGCACGAAAATGGACTCCAGCAAAGAACTGGTAATTTCCGCGGACAGAAAGATGCCGGGGGTGATCCAGGAATCGATGCTATCTTCCCGCTGGATAACGATGAGGGCACCTTGACGCTTGAGGCTCAGGTGGTTCACCGAACGGGAAATCTCTTGATACTTGCTTGTGTAGGGCGAGAGAAAACAGTTCAAATAATAGGTCGAAGCAAGCGCCCCGGTTTTGGAGAACCGCTTGGAAATGTATTCGATCTCGTTAAGCAGGCACGTATTGACCTCGTCCAGGCTGGAGACGACCTGTCCGATGCTCTGAAGGATGCCGCTTAATTGTTCCTTTAGCTCTTTTTTTAAAGGGGAAACGTCACAGTCCAAATGCTCCATCTCGCGATTACCATCCTTTCCATGGTTTAGCTTAACCGATCCCAAAAGCGATTATTCGAAACAGGACCCGGGAGGAAGGAGGGAATAGGGGGAGATTACGAAAAAGGGCAGCTTCGCAAGTCAGCTGCCCATCATCCTATTTGCGGTTGGTATCCGCATAAACCGCCATCGCATCGCGCATAAATTTCGCCAGGCCGTCGCCGAAACGATCGATGCTTCGGGTGAAGCGCTCGTCATCTACATACATTTGGCCCAAGCCCTTGAAAGCTTCGAGCGAATAGCTGCCCATTCGGTTCAACAGATCGTACCATTCTTTAATCGCCGCCTGCGCCTCCGGGGAATCAGGCGAGCCGCCGCGAAGCCCGGCAAGCTTGGTGTAGATCCCGTTCATCGCTTGAGCCAACGCTCCCTGCTCGTCTTTCGGCAAGGAGCCGACTTTGGCGCTGGCCTTGTCGACCGCTTCATCGCCCCAGCGTTCGCGGGCTTCTTGCTCGTAAGGATTATGGCTAAAGTCAAAGCCTTCGAATTTTTCTTTTGTCGTCATTTGTATTTCTCCTTTCGCATGACGAATCGTTTTATCGATCGTCGCAATCATTTTATCGAGCCGGCTGCGTTTTTCGAGCAGCATGCTCCGGTGCAGCTTCAGCGCTTCCAGACGGTCAAAGGAAGGACTGTGAATAATTTCCTTGATTTTCGTTAAGGGAAAATCCAGTTCTCTGAAAAATAAGATTTGCTGCAGCATTTCGAGATTTTCGTCGGAGTACAAGCGATATCCGGCTTCCGTCGTCCCGTCCGGGGTCAACAGCCCGATCGCATCGTAATGATGAAGTGTGCGCACACTGACACCGACTAAATCCGCAACCTCTTTTACCTTCACTGGAATCGTCGCGACCTCCCTTCAAGCATCACTATAGAGTATAACGTAACGTTAGAGTCAACAAAAAAATACGATTTAAAAACAAAAACACTTCCGATCGGAGAAGTGTTTTTGCCGCAATCCGCTTTTCATATACCAAATTACCGGTACATATTGTTCCGGACCATTCTTTCCATCCGTTTGTCCTGCTTGCGCTCGTGAACGACCAGACAGGCATGAATGGCGCCAGGCAGCCAGAAGAAAAGCGTCAGAATGAAGTTGATAAGGGCCTGTATCGGTTTTCCGCAAAATAAAACGGCGACAGGAGGAAGCAGTATAGCCAGAAGATACATCCGAAGAGCCTCCCTTTAGGTTAGTTATTGTTTTATACGAGATTTGACATGAAAAGTTTCCGGAAAGGGACAGTACAATTTTTGCACGGAACGGACGACAATAGTTGTTCTGTTTCTAACGCGAAGGCTAATTGTATAATAAGGGCGTCAGATAACATACTAGATTTGAAAGATAGACTGACGGAAGGGGGGATGGGCTATTCTGGACCAAAGGCGCGCGGGCATGCTCGCCATGCTGCAGGAAACCGGAGATTACGTGTCCGTCCGCGAAATCATGAAGAAATTCGATATCTCCAAGCGGACGGTTTACTACGATCTTCAAGCCGTCAACGAATGGCTCTCGGACCACGGACTCGCGCCCGTCGAATATGTTCGGGGCCGGGGGTACCTGCTGCCGGAGGAGAGCCGCTCCCGCATCCCTTCCATAGCGCATGAAGTCGAAAAGGACGATTATTATTTGTCCCCGCGGGAACGGAAAGCCTGGGTGGCGATTCAATTGCTCACCCGCAGGGAACCGCTCTTTATGCAAGACATCACGGACTTTTTATTGGTCAGCCGCGGAACCGGCTTAAGCGAGCTGAAGCAGGTGAAGAAGGAGCTTGCCGCTTTTCAGCTCGAGGTTGTGTTCGATAAAAAGAACGGTTACGGCGTCGAAGGGAAAGAGACCGACCAGCGCAAGGCGCTGTCGTACTTTATGTCTCAAGTGCTCCATCACGTCAGTTGGAAAAGCTTCGTTTCGCAGTTTCAAGGGCTGGTCAATGCCAACGTCGTTCACCGCAAGCTCCCGTTCTTCCAAGAGGAACAGCTGGCGGAAGTGTACGAGCTCGTCACCCGCTGCGAGAAAACGCTCGGGCTGGAGTTCACCGACGATATGGTGTTTAGCCTTACCACCAGATTGCTCGTTTACGCGAACCGGCTTCAGCAGGGGCATTGCATTACGCTCGATGCCGATGAGAAGGAGGCATTGAAGCAAACGCCGGAATACGCGGGGGCCGTCCAACTGGCGGGCGAGCTCGGGCGAATGTTCGGCCTCGAATTTCCGGAGGACGAGATATGCTACCTGACACTCCAGTTGTTGGGAGCGCGGGTGAACCGGGCGAGCGGCAAGGATGCGTTGACCGACCCCGGCAAAGATGCCGATGCCGACGAAACGATCCAGCTGCTAAAGCGGTTGATTCGGCAAATGATCGATTTGTTCGAGCGGCATGCGTGCATTTTCTTTCAAAACCGCGACGAGCTGGAGCAGCGGCTGCTGATCCATTTGAAGCCGGCCTATTACCGCATCAAATTCGGACTGGAGATCGACAATCCGCTGGCGGAAGCGATGGAGTCGAAATATGGGGAAATTTTTGAAATTTCAAGAAAATGCGTAAAACCGCTGGAGGAGCATCTGGGCAAGCCGGTTGACGACAATGAGGTCGCCTACCTGGCGATGCATTTCGGAGGCTGGATGCGCCGGGAAAACGCCATGCCCGTCCGGCGGAAAAAGGCGGCGATCGTATGCGTCAACGGCATATCCGCGGCGCGCATGCTGAGAATCCAGCTGGAGCAGTTGTTCCCGGCTCTGGATATCGAAGCGGTCCTGTCGCTCCGGGATTATGAATCATTTCCGGCGGAGTCGGTGGATCTGCTGTTTTCGACTGTTCCTCTGCAGGACAGCCCGGCGCCGGTGTTTACGGTGCATCCCATTTTATCGGATGCCGATAAGGCGCATCTGCTTCATCAGGTGAACCGGGTATCAGGGCAGATGGATGCGCCGCAAGGCCGCTCTGCGCAGGCGATTCTGGAGATGGTCCGGAAGTACGCGCGGATCTCGGACGAAGAAGGTTTGCTGCGGGAACTCCAGCGCTACCTGTCCGCCGCCGGACGCTCCCCGGGCGCGGAAGAAGAGAAGCCCTCGCTCGCCGGCCTGCTGCCGCCGGACCACTTGGTGCTCCGCAGCGGTGCGGCGGATTGGAAGGACGCCATCGAGCTGGCGGCTCAGCCGCTGCTCCGCAAAGGCTTCATTGATCCGCGGTACGTAAAAGCGATGATCGCCAAAGTCGACAGCTACGGACCGTATATCGTCGTCAGCCCGGGGGTGGCTATCGCTCACGCCAAGCCGGAAGAGGGCGTCCGGCGGCTGGGCATGAGCTTGCTGAAGCTGGAGCAGGCCGTCCCGTTCGGTCCGGAAGCCCGGCATCAGATCCGGCTCGTGCTGGTTCTTGCCAGCGCAGACGGCGAGTCGCATTTGCGGGCGCTGTCGCAGCTGACGGTGCTGCTGCGGGAGGAGGAAGTAAAGGAAAGCCTTCTCGAGGCGGCGACTGCCGAACAGCTTGCCGCGCTTATCCTGCGGCACACATCATCATAGCAAGGAACGTACCAGGGAGGAGAGATACGGATGAAATTTTTGGAAAAGGAACTGATCGGGCTCGATGTGGAGGCGCAATCGCCGGAGGACGCGATTCGGGCCGTAGGCTCGCTGCTCGTCAGCGGGGGAGCGGCCGACGCCTCCTACGTCGAGGCGATGGTGCAGGCGTATCGCGACAAGGGGCCGTACTTCGTGCTTGCGCCGCATATCGCCCTGCCGCATGCGAAAGCCGAGGACGGCGTCCACGAGGCGTCCGTCGCCTTTGTCCGGTTGAAACAGCCGGTTGTGTTCGGCCATCAAACGAACGATCCGGTGGATCTGGTCTTCGCGCTCGGTTCGGCCTCCAACGCCGACCATATCGCCTTGCTGCGCAGGCTGACGCTGCTTCTGAACGACCCGAACCATGTGCAGTGCTTTAGAGACGCCAAAAGCCCGGACGACATCGAAAACATGATCTTGAGGAGGAACGAAGTATGAAAATCTTATGTGTTTGCGGTTTAGGTCAAGGAACGAGCCTTATTTTGCGGATGAACGTGGAAAGCGTGCTGAGGGATTTGGGTGTGAGCGCGGATGTGGAGCATACGGACGTTTCTACGGCATCGGGCATGTCCGCCGATCATATTATCACGAGCAATGAGCTGGCACAGAGCTTGCAAGGACACTCTGCCAATATCGTGATCGTGAACAACTATTTCGATCTGAATGAAATAAAAGAGAAGATGAAAGGCAGCATCTAATCCTTAAAGGGGGATTTCACATGGAAGTCATTTTTTGGATTGCGACCAACGTCTTCGGTACGCCTGCCATTTTGCTCGGGTTCATCGTACTGGTCGGTCTCCTGCTTCAGAAAAAGACAACAAGCCAGGTGGTCAGCGGGACGTTCAAGGCCGTCATCGGCTTCCTGATCATCGGAGCGGGAGCGGGAGTCATCGTCAACGCGCTCAACGTGTTCGAGCCGATGTGGAAGGAAGTGTTCGGGCTGCAAGCCGAATCGCTCGGCCAATTTATGGGGCAGCAGACGTTCAACTCCAAATTCGGGAGCGCCGTCACGCTGGCGATGTTCATCGGCTTTTTAATCAACGTCCTGCTCGCGCGCTTCACCAAGTTTAAGTTCATTTACTTGACCGGTCATATGATGTTCTGGACATCGAGCGTATTTGCAGGCATCGTGGTCCATTCGGCGGGCAACGTGTCTTTCGGCAAGCTGGTCTTATTCCTGTCGGTTATTCTCGGCCTGTATTGGACGCTGCAGCCTGCGCTCACCCAGCCGTTTGTACGCAAAATTACGGGCAATGACAACATCGCCCTCGGTCATACGTCGGCGTCGGTTGCGCTGCTTGGCGCGCTGCTCGGCAAATGGTTCGGGAACAAAGAGAATGACGCGGAAAAAATCAAAGTGCCGAAAGGCTTCGAGTTTCTGCGCGACTCCAACGTCATTACGGCGCTCAGCATGGGGCTGCTGTTCCTGGTCGGCGCGATCGTCGTCGTCCTGAAAGACACGCCGGGCGCGAAAGAGCTGGTCGCCAAAGCGGGCGAGCAGAACTTCATCATCTACGCGCTGCTTCAATCGCTCACGTTTGCCGGCGGGATTGCCATCGTTCTCATGGGCGTGCGGATGTTCATCGGCGAGCTGGTCCCGGCGTTCAACGGGATTGCAACGAAGCTCGTCCCCGGCGCGAAGCCCGCGCTCGACTGCCCGGTCACGTTCCCTTATGCGCCGAATGCCGTCATCCTCGGATTTATGGGGGCCTTTGTCGGCGCTTTGATCTGGCTCGTCGTTCTCGGCAACACGGTCGCTTACATCTTCGTGCCGACGATGATCGTGCTGTTCTTCCACGGCGCGACGGCGGGCGTCTTCGGCAACGCGACCGGGGGAGCGCGCGGTGCGGTGCTCGGCGGTTTTGCCACCGCAACCGTCGTCGCCTGGGGCCAGTTCGCGATGGTGAAATTTTTCATCGCTTCGACGATTCCGGATACGGCCATGTGGGCGGCGGACTCCGACATGTTCATTATCGGGCCGATCATCAGCCTGCTTGCGAAGCTGCTACTTTAACCAAAATCGCCATTCGGCCCCGGCCGGTTCGCCGGCTGCGGTACGATAAGGAGGTCACAGAGAGATGAGTTTCGTTCGGACTTTGCGTGGAGATATCCTTAAGGAACAGCTCGGGTTTACGTATTCCCACGAGCATATCGTTTGCCGTCCGGCTTTCTGGGCGGAGCGGGGAGAAAACGACCTGCTGCTGGATGACAAGGAAAAATCGAAGCTGGACGTGCTGGACTTCAAGCGCCACGGCGGGCAAACGATCGTCGATGCCACGGCCGTCGATTACGGACGCGACGTCGATGCGGTGTACAGTATCATGGAAGAAACCGGCGTTCAAATCGTCGGCACGGCCGGCTTCAACAAAAGCTTTCTGTGGAACGCCAAAGTAAAGGAAGAGCTAAAGCCGATTATCGGCAATTACAATACGTACTACGAGTGGATCGATGCCAAAAGCATCAACGAGCTGGCGGATTTCGTCATCCGCGAAGTCGAGGAAGGGCTGGAAGGGACGCCGTTCAAGGGAGGCCAAGTGAAATTCGGCACAGGCTACAACCGGATTACGCCGCTGGAGGAGAAGACGCTGCGGGCCGTCGCCCGGGCCCATCATGAGACGAAGGCGCCGGTCCACTCCCATACGGAGGTTGGCACGATGGGCTTGGAGCAGATCGAGCTGCTGCGGAGCGAGAACGTGAATCTGGCTTACGTCAGCTTCGGCCACATGGACCGGAATCCCGATCCGTATTACCACGAGCAAATGGCGAAAACCGGCGCCTATCTGTGCTTCGACGGCATCGCCAAAATCAAATACGCGCCGGAGAGCACCCGGATTCATCTCCTGCTGGAGCTGGTGCGCAAAGGGTACGAGAACCAGATTCTGATCAGCGGCGATACGGCCCGGAAATCGTACTACAAGCACTACGATTACGGTCTCGGCTTGGAATATATCATTGCCAAGTGGGTGCCGCGCTTTATCGACGAGGCGAACAAGGCCGGGTTCGACGGCGACAAGCTCGTGGAAAAGTTTTTCGTAACGAATCCGGCGAACTGCTTCGCCTTTAAGCGGTAAGGAGGAGCGGCCGTGCAGCTGCAATACGAAAATTCGTTTGACATCAAGGAGAAAATCGTCCGGGCGCAGGCTGCGATTCTGCCGATCGGCGCCGTGGAAGCGCACGGGCCCCATCTCCCGCTAGGGACGGACAATCTGCTGGCGGAGCGGCTGGCCGCCAAGCTGGCCGAACGGACCGGCAGCTTCGTTCTGCCGACGATGCCCTACGGCCAGGTGTGGAGCCTGCGGAATTTTCCGGGCAGCATCAACGTGTCCAACGAGGCGCTGATCGCCTTGCTGAGCGATATCGGCGAAAGCTTGTTCCGGCAAGGCTTCCGTATCTTCGTGATGCTGAATGGCCATCTCGGCAACGCCACGGCCTTGAAGGACGCGGCCCGCAAGCTGGCGGAACGGGTGCCCGAGCTGGCGGTCTATTATTTCTTTTATCCCGGTGTCAAAGAAATAACGGCACAGGTCCGCGAGTCTTCCAGCAGCCATGCTTCGTATTTTCACGCTTGCGAGATTGAAACCTCGTATATGCTGTATCTGGCCGGAGAGCATGTCGACATGAGCCGGGCGATCTGTGACATTCCCGATATCGGCGTGGAGGCCGACTGCACGCCTACGCCGTGGGAAACGTTCACCTCGACCGCCGTGCTCGGCGACGCCACGCTGGCCACTTCGGAGAAAGGGCGGGCCATTCTGGAGACGAGCCTCGACGTTATGACCCGAATCGTGAACGATGCCAAGAAGCGGCATCAACCCACACCATGAAGAAAAGCAGGTGAAGACAGCCATGATCCAAACGTATTTCAATCATATCCGGCGCATGCTGAATCAAGTGGAAACGACCGAAACGGCCGCGATGCGGCAGGCTGCGGAGCGGACGGCCGACTGTATCATTGGCGGAGGCGTCGTTCATCTGTTCGGATGCGGCCACTCGCATATTTTGACGGAGGAAGTGTTTTACCGCGCAGGCGGTCTGGTCCCGATCCGGCCGATCTTCGTGGAGCCGCTCATGCTGCACGAAGGGGCGGTTCGCTCCTCGGAGCTGGAAAGACAGAACGGACTGGCAAGCACGTTTATGGAGGAGCAGGATATTCGTCCCGGCGAGGTCGCGTTCGTGCTGTCCACCTCCGGGCGCAACCCGGTTCCGGTCGACGTCGTGCTGGCGGCGAAGGAAAAAGGCGCCTTCACGATCGGCATCACCTCGCTGGAATATTCGCAAAGCCAGCCTTCGCGGCATACGAGCGGCAAGCATCTGTACGATGCCGCGGATTTGGTCATTAACAATTACGCGGTTATCGGCGACGCGGTACTGAAGCATCCCGACGTGCCGATTCCGTTCACCCCGACGTCGACGGTCATCGGAGCGGCGCTGCTGAATGCCGTGCTGGCTTCGGCCATCGAACGGATGGCGGAGCGCGGGTTCCAGCCGCCGGTCTTCCTGAGCGGCAACATCGACGGGGCCGACCGCCACAATGCCGCGCTGATCGAACGGTACAAAGAGCGCATTCCGCTATTGAAATAATGGATGTCTTTTAAAATATATGAAGCCTATGGGTTAGGAGGTATGCCGCATGGTGACGAAAGAGATAATCATACAAAACGAGCAAGGCTTTCATGTCCGGCCGGCCCAGCTGTTTGTAGATAAGGCCAACGAGTTTCATTCGGACCTCAAGGTACGCAGCGAGAGCGGCGAAGAAGCCGACGGAAAGAGCATGCTGGACCTGATGACCCTTGGACTGGAAAAAGGCGCCCGCATCGTTTTGGAAGCAAGCGGCCCGGACGAGCAGGAATGCCTGCAGGCGTTGGCCGAGCTGATCGAAAGCAAGTTCGGTGAATCGTGATGAGGGAGCAGCGGATTTCAGGTATCGGCGTGTCGGAAGGCGTACGGATCGGAAGCGCGCTGCGGTATTCGCCGGTCCCGGCGGCAGGCATGGAGCCGGAGCGCGAGAGCATCGGCCCGGATGAGGTGACGGCGGAAACGGCAAGGCTGCGTCAGGCGAAGGAGGCCTGCGCGGCGGAGCTTCAAGCCATGGTGGAGCGGGCAAAGCGGACGCTCGGCGAAGATAAGGCCGGGATTATTGCGGGCCAGCTGCGGTTTCTCGACGATCCCAAGTTTTATCCGGCGATGGAACGGAAAATCGCCGAGTTGCATGTATCGGCGGACAAAGTGGTCCGGGAGGTGACCGAATTTTACGCGGCGCGGCTGGAAAGCATGGCCAACGAATACATGCGGGAGCGCGCGGCGGATATCCGGGATATCGGAGGCCGTCTGCTGTCCAGCCTGCGCGGAGGGACTGCGGCCAGGCTCTCGGAGCTCAGCGAGCCCGTGATTCTGGTCGCCGACGATCTGGCGCCGTCCGATACGGTGCAGCTCGATCCGCGCGTCGTGCTGGCTTTCGTCACGCGGGTCGGCGGGAAGACGTCGCATACGGCGATTTTGGCCCGGTCGCTAGGTATTCCTGCGGTCGTCGGTGCAGGCGATGCGCTGGATGCCATCCGGGACGGCGAGACGCTGGTCGTCGACGGGGGCGCAGGTCTGTGCGTCCGCAACCCGGAGGACGCTTATCTCCGGCAGGCTGCGGAGCTTCAGGAGCGGGAGCGCGCGCTTCGGGACGAGCTTGAGGCGTTCCGCTCCCGCCCGGCGGTGACGGCGGACGGCCTGCGGGTGGAGCTGGCCGCCAATATCGGCACCGTTCCGGAGGCCGAAGCAGCCGCTGAAGCCGGAGCGGACGGCATCGGGCTGTACCGGACGGAATTCCTGTTCATGGGCGCGTCACGGCTGCCGGACGAAGAAGAGCAGTATGCCGCGTACAGGCGTGCCGCGGAAGCGATGGCAGGCCGTCCGGTCATCATCCGTACGCTTGACATCGGCGGAGACAAGGAGCTTCCGGCGCTGGAGCTGCCCAAAGAGGCGAATCCGTTTCTCGGCTATCGCGCCATCCGGATCGGCCTCGATCGTCCCGAGCTGCTGAGAACGCAGCTTAGAGCGATCCTGCGGGCTAGCGCGCACGGCAACGTGAAGATTATGTTTCCGATGATCTCCAGTATGGACGAATGGAGAAAGGCGAAAGGGGCAGCGCTCGAAGCGATGGAGGAACTGCGCCGCGAGGGCGTCGATTTCGACCGGAAGGTCGAGCTGGGCATCATGGTTGAGGTTCCGTCCACGGCGGTGATGGCCGACAGCTTTGCGCGCGAAGTCGATTTCTTCAGCATCGGGACGAACGATCTCGTGCAGTACACGCTGGCCGTCGACCGGATGAACGAGAAGGTCGCGGAGCTGTACGATTATTTCCACCCGGCGGTGCTGGAGCTGATTCGCCGGGTGATCGAAGCCGCCCATCGGCACGGCAAGTGGGCGGGGATGTGCGGCGGCATGGCCGGCGATCCGCTGGCGGCGCCGCTCCTGCTCGGGCTCGGGCTCGACGAGTGGAGCATGGAAGCGGGAACGCTGCCGAAGGTGAAGCGCGCACTCGCTCAGCTGAACGCCGAGACGTGCCGGGAGCGGGCGCAGCAATGGCTGCAGCTTGCGACCGCAGCCGAAGTGCGCGGCGAGGTCGAGCGTTTCCGGGCACAGCTCTCGTCAAACGGGGCTTAGTCCCATTCACATGTTTAAAAAACGATTGGACAAGATTTTCTCTTGCTCAATCGTTTTTGTTTTTTTCCTTAAAAAGGAACCTCTGTTTGCTTCGCGAAATGTTAAGCGAGAAGCCGAATTAAATCCGGATTCCTACATCACTCATGTGTCCGGCCACCCGGGCAAGATGCACTCTTTTGCGAAACTCGTGTAACTTCTGTCGTGCAACATTTTCATCGGACGCCGCGTTTAGGAGACAGAGAACGACAAAACGGAGCGCCGGCTCCGCAGGTTGTTTCTTACATAAGGTTATTACAGGAGGTATATGACATCATGAAACCATTCCAAGTGCTAGGGGCTGTTTTGGCCGGCACGCTGCTTGCAGCCCAATTCGCGTCCGCTGCTCCAAACGAGCCTGCGACGGCGGTAAAACCGCTGACGATTTCCGCTCCTCTTCCGCAGGATTCCTACGGCGGCCTAAAATTTGTTCTCGTGATCGACGGAAAAGGATTCTCCCCCGAAGAAAACCCGATATACACAGGCGCCAAAAATGAAATCATGATCCCGATCCGGGCCGCCGCCGAAGCGCTTGGCTATCAGCTGACCTGGAAGCCGGATACGCAATCGCTTGAGCTGGTACAAGGCAACCAATGGCTGACCCTTCAAATCGGACAAAACCAATACGGCTTGGCCAAAATGCTCGTTCCGCTTGAGGTGGCGCCGGAGTTAACGAATGAGAAAACATATGTTCCGCTGTCCTATTTCGACAAGGTAATGAGACTTCAAACGAAGGTCGATGCCACCGGGACGATTCATATCGATTCCAAGAAGCAGGCAGGCGAAGAACAGGCTTCGGGCACGACCAAGCAAGGAACGGTCACAAGCATCGCCTATCGCGATAAAGGCGGGGAGATCGGCCTTAACGGCCTGGTGCACGGCGTCCGGCTGAACATTTCCGACGAAACGGAAATCGTAACCGACACGAACCGGAAGCTGACGCTTGCCGATTTGCAGCTTGGCATGTCCATCGAAGCAGAGCACGGTCTGGCTATGGCCATGAGTATGCCGCCGATGACCAGTGCGAAAAAAATTATCGTCAAACAGAACTCTGCGGCTCAGCAAACTTTGGGTACGGCAGGCGAGATCGAAGCGATTGCTTCTTCGACAGAGGGGACAACGCGTCTTACGATCAAGGGACTCAAGCTTAGCGACGGATCCCATGATACGGTAGTTCTGAATGTGGCCGGGGATACGCCTGTGCTCGGAACGAAGGACAATCAGCCGGTTGCCGCAGATCGGCTTAAAAAAGGCGATAAAGTGTATGCCTTCTACGGTCCGATCTTGACCAAAAGCTTACCGCCAATCGGCCAAGCCGTCAAAATCGTCGTGGAAAACTAAGTAGCGGCTAATCTGCTCCGGCAGGCCCCCTCTCGGGGCCTATTTTATTTACCATCAGCCAAGGGCGTTTAGCGAGGAATGCAGAGAAGCCGCTTCTCCGCTCGAGAGAAACGGCTTCCCGTCATTTAAAGCTTTTTGCTCACAAGGACCATACTTATCGCCAACACGAGAAAATACATCGGCATGATTACTAATGAGCCGTTGTGAAGAAAGCTCATCCCGCCGGTAATGAGACTGATTACGACGTAATAACCTAGCCCAAAAATGGCGCCAGCGGTACCGAGTACATCGCCATAATGGGCAAGCGCCAAGCTCAGGCAGTTCGGTATAGCCACACCGATTCCCAGCAGGAGAATAAAGATGGCAGCTGCCATAGATGCCAATCCCGCTGCGGAAGGGCTCGGGCCATAAAGCGCAAGAACAGCGAGACAAACGGCTCCCGCCATCGTGACAAGGGAACCGAGAAAAATAATTTTTTCAGCCGGGACCCGGGCCAGCAGTTTCTTTGACAGCATCGCACCGAAGATGGAAGATAACGCCACGCCTATTCCAAAAAAGCCAAACATGCCGGGACTCATCTGAAAAAACTCGATAAAAATGAACGGAGCCTCGGCATAGTAACTAAACAGTATGCCGTTTGCCGCTCCGATGAGAAAACCGAATGTCCGAACTCTTTTATCGCGAATCAAGCGCTTGGCTACCGAAAACGTATGAATGCTTGAGGTTGCGCACACTCTGGTCTCAGGTAAAGAAAGGAACGAATACATAAAAATGGCGGCGCCCATTACCACCAGCGTGAAGAATACGGCTCTGAAGCCGAACGCTTGATCAACCCAGCCTCCGATTAGCGGCCCGACGGCCGGCGTGAAGGCAAGAGCCGCAGAGATCTGGGCAAACACGGCATGACGCCTCGCTCCATCGATACTCTCGCGAAGCATGGTTTGAGTCACTACCGAGCCGGTGCTGGCCCCAAAAGCCTGAATAAACCGGCTGGCCAACAGCCATTCAGCCGAACCGGACAGGTAACATCCCAGGCTGCCTAAGACATAAACCAAAATTCCCCAAAGCATGGCGGGACGCCGACCGATGGAATCCGAAAGCCTGCCCCAGCAAAAAACGCCAACGGCAAAACCGAGGAAATAAATGCCGAGTGTCAACTGGATCGCATTGCCGGTTGTATGCAGGCGATTGGCAATGTCCGGTAGTGAAGGCGTATAGATCGTTTCGCTAATTTGCGGGAAGCCCACAAGGATGATAAACAGCAGCAATGATGGTGTTGAGATTTTTCTTTCCACAGCCAATTCCCCCTATAATTCAAAAATCTCAATGAGCCGGGAAAGAAATTACGGGATAGGGGGTTTGCATTTCGTCAATCTGGTAAAGGATAGCATTATTTTTCACCTTTATTTCTTTATAGGGGGAGGTCTATAGTGCATTCTAGCAGGATTACGGAAATCTGTCGACAACTTGGAGGGATTGCCCAAAAAAGTCGACCTTACGGCCGGCCAACATTTTCGTTCTTGACCCTAACGCTGCGTTATCCTTTATTCTAGGGATCAAGGCGGTGAAATATGATGAACATCTGCATTGAAAATACGATGCATCAGTATGAAATTTTGTATGCCATGCCCGAAGAAAAACGCGAGGACTACTTCCGGTATACGATGATGGGGCCCTTTGCAGAGATGTGGAAGACGATTCACGTTCCGATGAAGGCCAGTCATGCGGGGGCCTACGACATTATGATGGCCACGAGAATGCTCGGATATCTGGACGTGAACGAGACGGAGATCGGGCAAGCGGGATTAAAGAAGCTCCAAGATATCGGGATCAATCGTTTAGCCGGGCAAACGCTGCATTATTGTATCGATCGCATGGGGGAAGCCGGTCTGCGTATAGGCACCGAATCGCTGCGCTTCGGCGCCTATCTGGCCAATCCCCAAAAGCTCGCTTACACCAAGGGCTATTCCGGCTTTGGGGGAATACCCGGTTATATTCAGTTGATGATCTATCCGAACGACTACAATATCCCGAGAATCCCGGCGATCCTTGCTCATGAGCTTCATCATAATATACGGTTTTCTTATTTTGACTGGGATCACGGGAATATAAGCGTAGGGGATTATATCATCGTTGAAGGACTGGCCGACTCTTTTGCCAGTGCGCTGTACGGAGAGAGTATGCTGGGCCCTTGGGCGACTTCGTTCGATGGGGAAGACTTGTTTTATTCCATTGAGGTCATTCGGCAAGCGTTAGAGGTCAAGGGATTTGCGGAAGTGAGCAGCTACATGTTTGGCGATGAGATCGCAAGGGAACAAGGATATCCCCCTGCCGGGCTTTCGTTTGGGGCCGGTTACGCGGTCGGTTATTATACCGTTCAGCAATTCTTGAAAAACTCCGGGGCCACGATTTATGAAGCAACGCGAATGCCAGCAGCAGAGATCCTTGAAGGAAGCCGAATTTTTTGAGCGGATTCCAGCGTTATATAGAGGGAACCTAACCGTATCTTAAATTTTTCTGAAGGTCGCTCCAAAGACTTGCTTTTTTAGCGTGAACGTGGAAAATTTAACGTCCCTCCGAAAGAAGTCTCCCACTTCTAAATCTTACGAAGCTTGATGAAAGTGGGAGATGAATTTCGGTAGGCAAAGCCTAAAGTCTTTTTGTTGCCACATTTTTGCAGGATGCGATATAATCAGTCTTAGATATAAGAAAAGGCTGTTATAATAATGGGATTAGACAACAATAATCATTCAGTGTTTCTATTGTATTATCATCTTGTTTTGGTTATGAAATATCGCAGAAAAGTGAACTTTGGAAAGAATACTTTTGGTCAAGAGGTTTTTGTTTACTTACAACAGGTGGCGCACCTATGGAAGTAATAAAGAAATATATCGAAAATCAGGGAATGAAGTGAGATGACTGGGCATGGCAAACAAGGCCTATAAGTTCCGTTTGTACCCAACGCCTCAGCAAGAACAACTGCTTGCCAAAACCTTCGGTTGCGTTCGTTTTGTTTACAACAAAATGTTGGCTGAACGAAAGGAAACCTATGAGCAATTCAAGGATGATCAAGATGCATTGAAGCAACAAAAGTTACCTACACCTGCAAAATACAAGAGTGAGTATGCTTGGCTAAAGGAAGTAGACAGCCTTGCGTTAGCAAACGCTCAGCTTCATCTGCAAAAGGCATACCAAAACTTCTTTTCTGGGCGCGCAGAATTTCCAGAGTTCAAAAGTCGCAAAGCAAGGCAGTCTTATACAACGAACGTGGTCAACGGAAACATCATGCTCTTGGACGGCTATATCAAATTGCCGAAACTGAAACTTGTCAAAATGAAGCAGCATCGAGAAATACCGTCACATCACGTCATCAAGTCTTGTACGGTTTCTCGAACAAAAACAGGAAAACACTATATTTCTATTCTCACCGAATACGACCATCAACCTGTACAAAAAGAAATACAAGCGGTTGTTGGCTTGGATTTTTCCATGAATGGCTTATTTGTTGACAGTGAAGAGGGTAAGACAGCCAATTACCCTCAATTCTATCGTCAAGCTTTGGAAAAATTAGCGAAGGAACAGCGTATTCTATCACGTAGAAAGAAAGGTTCTAACCGTTGGCATAAGCAACGATTGAAGGTTACAAAAATACACGAAAGAATTGCAAACCAACGAAAAGATTTTCTACATAAGGAATCGCACAAATTAGCGAAACGGTATGATTGCGTGATGATCGAAGATCTCAACATGAAGGGAATGTCACAAGCCCTTAATCTCGGCAAAAGCGTTGCCGATCATGCATGGGGCATGTTCACGATATTTCTCCAATACAAGTTAGAGGAGCAAGGGAAACGGCTTATCAAAATAGATAAGTGGTTTCCATCATCCAAAACTTGTTCATGTTGCGGTCGAGTGAAGAAGTCTCTATCTCTTTCTGAGCGTACATTCCACTGCGATTGTGGTTTTGTTGTAGATCGAGACTGGAATGCTTCGATCAACATCAAGCGTGAAGGATTGCGGTTATTGGCATAATCAGAGATAGAGCATGGAACAGGCTCGATAGCTAAGTCAATTTCGTACCGTTAAGTACGATTACCTTAGAAGCCTCCACCTCTAAGCAAAGCGTAGGTGGCGGGTAGTTCACTAGGTTGATATCGATAAGTTCATGCTGTGGAGGGATAGCAAGTTGCGAAAGCTTTTCAAAAATTATGAAAACGATGGAAGCCTTGAAGTACCGGCTGCCCTTTGCCTATATCCTATCGGCGCTTCTGTTCGCTTTGATTCATCTTGGAAACAATGATCGGCGCTGGCGATTTTCAACATTTTTCTCGTTGGTCTGTTGTTTTCTTACATGTTCACGGTGACGGGGAGCTTATGGATGCCAATCGGCTACCATGTGGCTTGGAATTATACGCAGGGCAGCCTTTATGGACTTGCCGTAAGCGGGAACGATGGGAACGGGGTATTCGAAGCTTCGTTTCAAACGCATTTAAGCTGGCTGAGCGGTGGAGACTTCGGGCCGGAAGCGGGACTGCTGGACACGGGAATGAGCCTGCTTGGTTTTTTGGTATTGTATATATGGCATAGAAAACGACAGCTGCGAGTGACTTGAAAGTGGGCTAAATGGAAACGATATCGGGAAAGAACACTTCATATCCTGGAGCATAATGACATGAGGAAACCTGCAAGTTTGCACCTCTCGCTTGCCATCGCAGTATCGTTAACTTCTGCAACCGGCTTTAGCTTCGCTGACTCCCCAAAAGTCATTGAAAAAGACTTAACGGATGCTTTTTTAACTTCAATTTCACCTGCGATCCGTCAGGCTGTGGTTGGTTACTATGGAGTAATAAAGCCATTCGATCTATTTGACGCAAAAATCAATAGCCTTGAAAGAACGGAAGAGGGCGGTTTTCATTTTAAATGCCAAGTGATCATAACTACATTCGAAGGGGCACACAATCCGCCTTACGGTTACGATACCGTTACTTTAGACGTTTCCACGGAAGGGGTAAACGTCATTAATTTTGAACATCAAGATCATAATTAGCATGGAAAAGCAAAGGCATCCCGCACAGGGATGTCCTTTCTTGCATCGAATAGGCGTTGGCATCAAATAGGTATAACAAATATTAACTTCGTGCATAGTAAAGGCGAACGTATGCTAAGAAGGAGGCTTCTTGATGACTAAAGAAAGTGACAAAGAGAAAGCGGCTGAAGCGAACCGGTTGAATTTTATGATCGTACCGACGATGTGGTGAACGAAGTGCCTGCGACGACGGACGTAAACGAAGCCGTTGAGGCTATCACCTCGCATATCAAAAAATACGATGTGCCGGATGAGTTGGAGGAAAAATAAGAGCACTTAGAATGAGACGCGTACTGGAACCATGATCGCTGTGGACGATCGACCAGTCGCGTCTTTTGTTTTTTGATAGGCTGCTGCACGGTACAACACGGAAGCTGTTTTTTTATAGAGCAGCTTCAGAGATCAAGCTAATGGAGCGGGGGAATCAGATCATACAAAAAGCTTCTTACTGGGGAAGCCAAAAATGATTGTGCTTACTGATGAATAATTCCCTATATAATGCGGCTCAATGCTGAAATCGGTTCTTGACAAAATAAACTAAGGGTAGAAATGGAAAAACATCGCTAATCCTGTAATGTTGTAAGTCCGACCAAACAACAAAGGAATAGACAGATGCCTACTCATTATATCAACGAAATGCTTGGCTTGCCAGAACTAAACGTGATTCACATTCAACCCATCGATACGGA